>JBMOKQ010000049.1:0-46794 GCA_049324295.1 Bacteroidota bacterium | reverse complement strand
CGCTTGTTGTGATATTTGAAACAGCTGCACCAGTTGAAGCATTGCTCCACAAATAACTATTACCGGCACTCGATGTAAGATTTACAGAACCTCCTGCACAAAAGGTTGTTGCACCACTTGGGGTAATCGTGGCTGTTGGTAAAGCATTTACCGTTATTGTAGTTGGAGTTGAGGTATTCTGACATCCATTTCCATCTGTAACCGTTACAGAATATGTTCCACTTGTTGTGATATTTGAAATAGACGCGCCGTTTGAAGCATTGCTCCATAAGTAACTGTTACCTGCACTCGATGTAAGATTTACAGAACCACCTGCACAAAAGGTTGTTGCACCACTTGGGGTGATGGTGGCAGCGGGCAATACATTTACTGTAACCGTTGTTGATGTAGATGTAGCAAAACACCCCGTACTCGTATTCGTTACTGTTACCGAGTAGGTACCGCTCGTTGTAATATTACTGACCGATGATGCCGTTGACGCATCACTCCATAAATAACTTAACGTTCCTCCTGTATTTGCATTTAAGGTAACTGAGTTACCTGCACAAAATGTTGTTGCACCACTTGGGGTGATTGTTGCCGTTGGTAAAGCATTAATCTGAAATGGCGCCGTTCCCGGATCACTTTCGCATCCGGTACTTGCATTTCTCACAGTTAAGGTACCCGTATAAGTAGTTACCTGAGCAGTTGCAGTAGGAACAGCCACCGTTAACGGCGAGCCCGAGGTAAAATTATTTGACGCATATGCCACATTGGTAAAACCATCTGTAAGAGCAGACGGGCTCCAATCAAGTTTATACTCAGTAGGGGTATTTGTATATGTAAGTGTTACATTGAAAAAGTTGGCACCATAACAGATGGTAGGGGTATTAGGAGAGATACTAACAAATGCTGGTTTGGCATTTACTGTTATTGTTACAGAAGATGTTTGAGCATTTGTACAAGCTGTTGCGCTGCTTTCCTGTACCGAAACCAGCTGGTATACAATATTTCCAACTACATTTATCGGAGGTGTAATTGTTGCTGTTGTTCCTGTAGAAGTTACGGTAAGGTTTGATCCTCCATTCACAGTATAAGTAAATGTATAGGGTGCGGTACCCCCGGCACCCGTTATAGTAACAGTAGGTGTTGTACTTGCCGTATTCTCACAAGCAGTTAAAGTATTTGCCGAAATGGTTGCAGTAGGTAAAGCAGATACTGTAATGGTTGCGCCACTACTCACACTTGAGTTGGTACAGGTTTCCGACAATGAATTTGCATCTACAACAGAAGTAAGACTATATGTAAAAGTTCCCGCCGCATTTGTTGGAGCAGAAATAGTTACGGTACCCGTCATAGTACCCGAGCCTGTTGTAGTAGCTATTGCTGATTGTGCAACTCCATTAAGGTTATAGGTAATTGTATAAGGTGCAATACCTCCTACCGCTGTTATCGTTAAAGAAGGACTTGACGCATTTTGACAAACAGTTAATGTACCAGTGATGCTTACACTAGGCATCATAACAATTTGAACAATATTACTTTCCAAAGTAACACCCCCTCTGGTAACCAATCTTCTATAATACCATGTCCCTACCAAATCTGCATTATCAGTAAAAAGTTTTGCAGTAGATAAATTAGTAGTAGAACCTCCAGGAAATGTGTTATCCTGAGAACGTTGCCATTGATATTCTTCAGTGAAGTCTTCATTGTTTACAGGTGCGGTTTCAGTAAACGTATGAGGTGCACTCCAAACTTGACATTTAACAGTATTAATTGTGCCTCCGAAGGTTAGTTGAGCTTTTAAAGCTAACGGTGTAAGTATGAAAAAAGGAATTATATAAACGAACTTTTTAAATAATGAAATTCCCCTCCGCACTCCACGCACAGGCATACCATTATTGGATATTATCTTTTTCAAACAGCTCACCTGGGGGATATTGAACTTTGCTTTAAAGATATAGTATTATGATATTCAACAGCTTATCTGTTGAACCTTTCAGATTATATATACGTTAAAAGACAGGTTTTGGTATATGAAACGCTGCAATTATTTTAAAAACACAACGCCCCGGCACAGCGGCCAGGGGCATTGCTCAGGGTTTGGTTTCAGAAAACCAAATAAACTGTTAGTTATTAAACAGCTTCAATTTACTAAATAAGCTGTTTCCAGGTAAAAATATTCACCCCGTCTGCTGCTATAATGACCCATTCATGATCTGCCTGTTGTTTCGTTATGCTCAGGTGGTTCACGCATAGTTGTCGCATTGATAACGCATTGATACCCCATTGTTCCCCCATATCTTATAAGGAATGCGACAACTATGGGCCAAACCTGCCTGGTTAGTTAAACAGCAATAAGCCGTATACTACCCCGTACCGGTAACCGATAGCCATAACAGCAGCGCGCTTAAGCAAACACCCCCCGGCGCCAAAATAAGCTTCCACCAGGCCCAGCAATGCCGGGTGAATGGCTTTTTTTCTGCCACTCATCCATATTTTTTACACCTGTTTGCGGGTAAAAAAGATATTTTTGTTTCGCCCGTGGCAACATGATGGCCCGGGCATATGTAAACCAATACCGGCTTTATGAACAACTAAGCAGGGTACGCAACCATCATTCTGCTACCCTATTTTCTTCGCAACCCTTATACCATACGCTTAAAGCGTATTGATTTTCTATTTAACTTATTCCAACAATGACGAATATTCAACCAACACATACGCCTAAAAAGGGCTTTTTCAGTTATTTCCGCGAAGCACTCAACAGCGAACACCAGGATTTTACACAGGGCAGCATACGCAAAGCCGTATTTATGCTGGCCATTCCCATGATACTCGAAATGTGCATGGAATCGGTCTTTGCCGTAGTAGACATTTTCTTTGTAAGTAAACTCGGCGCCGGCGCCGCCGCAACAGTGGGTTTAACCGAATCTTTTCTCACCCTTATCTATTCCATTGCCATCGGTTTAAGTATGGCCGCTACTGCCATGGTAGCCAGGAGAGTAGGTGAAAAAAATCAGGAAGAAGCCGCACACGCAGGTGCGCAGGCACTTCTGCTTTGTGCAGGTGTTTCTATACTGGTTAGTGTTGTAGGACTTTTCTTTGCTGCCGATGTACTCGCACTCATGGGTGCCGATGAACAGGTGGTGAAAATGGGTACCAACTATACCCGTATTATGCTCACCGGTAATATTGTAATCATGCTGCTCTTCCTTATTAACGGTATTTTCCGTGGTGCTGGCGATGCGGCCATGGCCATGAAAAGTTTATGGCTTGCCAATATCTGCAATATTATTCTCTGTCCCATACTCATTAACCAGTTCGGTTTAACAGGTGCAGCCATTGCCACCACTACCGGACGTGGTATTGGCGTATTGTACCAGTTGTACCATCTGTTTAAAGGAAAAAGTATTGTACGCATCCTCAAAAAACATTTTGTACCCGATACGGTCATACTTAAATCCATTGCCAATATTGCTTCTACCGGTACCCTTCAGTTCATCATTGCATCGGCCAGCTGGATTGTAATGGCCCGTATCATCACCGGTTTTGGCAGCGATGCCGTTGCCGGTTATACCATTGCCATCCGGCTGCTTATCTTCTTCCTCATGCCCGCATGGGGTTTGAGTAATGCAGCAGCCACACTGGTGGGGCAAAACCTCGGTGCCCGGCAACCCGATCGAGCAGAACAGTCGGTATGGAAAACGGCGCGGTACAACGCGGTGTTTATGGCTTTTGTTTCCATACTCTTTGTAGCAGGCGCCGAATTTTTTGTGGGTCTCATTACACAGAACCCCAATGTAAGTAGTACGGCTACTGCTGCCCTACGTATCGTGAGCCTGGGTTATATTTTCTATGGCGTGGGAATGGTGATGATCAATGCCTTCAACGGCGCCGGCGACAGCCGCACCCCTACCTGGATACACCTTTTCTGGTTCTGGATTTTCCAGATACCTTTTGCCCTATTACTCTCTTATGTACTCAAACTAGGTCCTACCGGCGTATTCATCGCCATCGTAGTCACCGAAACCTGTATCAGTATTACGAGTGTGATTTTGTTTAAGAGAGGAAAATGGAAACTGGTGAAAGTCTAGGAGAAAGCTGTGAGCTGCGGGCTCTGAGCTATGAGCAATTGATAACACTCATGGCTCGAAGCTCATGGCTCATAGCCTTTCTCAAAACCACCCTCTCCTTTTAAACACTACCAGCATCCAAACCGGTACTATTAGCATGAGGCCTACGGCAATGAAGAAGCCGTATTGGTGGTGGAGATAGGGAATACGATCGAAGTTCATTCCGAAGATACCGCCGATTACCGTGGCAGGCGCCAGCAAACAGGTTACAATGGCCATAACCTTCATTACTTCATTGGTCTTCAGGTTTACATTACTCAGGTAAAGATCCTGTAAGTTCATCATCATATCGCGGTAGTTCTCTGCAAGGTCATTGGCCTGCAGAATATGATCGTACACGTCTTTAAAATACTTGGTGGTTCTTTCTTCGAGCAGTTCATTTTCACTGCGTATAAAACCATTGATGAGTTCTCTTACCGGGCTCACATTTCTTTTCAGTACAATCAGCTCTTTTCGAAGACTATTGATTACCGCCAGTGTACGCGTATTACTGCCGCGGATAATTCTTTCTTCCAGCTGTTCAATCCTGTCGCCCAGTTTCTCCATTACAATATAATAATTGTCTACAATCATATCGAGCATGGCATAACAGAGATAATCGGCTCCGCTTATCCTGAGTTTACTACCTGCCAGTTTTAATTTATCGCGAATGGGGTTGAATACATCTCTTCCTGCATCTTCCTGGAACGACAATACAAAACCTTTACCCAATACAATACTGATCTGTTCTGTTTCTACGGCACCTGTCTGTTCATTGAAGTATAACATGTTGAGCAGGCAGAACAGTACATTATCCATTTCATCCATCTTGGGTCGCTGGCTTACACTCATAATATCTTCTACAATGAGGTAGTGAATACCAAAATGGTTACATACCGCTTCCACATCGGCTTTGCGGATACCGTCTACATTGATCCATGAAATATGATTGTTATCGCGATAGGTAAAACAGCCTTTTATATTGCTCAATTGTGTCTCCGTAAATTCAGTGGCTGAATAATCGTACACATTCACTTTTATCTCACTGGCTTCCACCCGTTCGGGAATAACAGTAGGGTTTACATGAAAGATATCGCGTGTACGCTTGGTATCGAACAGCGTAAGCGGATTCAGGTATTTGAGGTATTTGGCGCCGGTCATGACTTAAAAATAAGGAATAAGAAACAAGAAATCAGAAATCAGAAAATAGAATACTCCTTTACTTTCTCATTCCTTATTTCTTGTTCTCTTTATCGCTCTGCTTTTCTTTTCAGTTCTGTCAACCAAACATCATGGAGTCGTTTTAGTTTTTTGCGTTGGAAAGTTTTCTCCAAAAAAGTAAGCCAGCCGTTCTGTGATTCATCGGTAATGACCCTACAGCCACTGGCCGTGGGAATAATCAGCCATACATGATAGCCTTGTATGCTTTTCTTTACCGACTTCCAGGCAAGCAGGCGATAGGGTTCAAATTCTTTGATGGTAGAGCGGAATGATAATCCCATGGTCTGCCAATTTATCACTGTATTGGATTGCAAATACTGCTGACTGGCATCTGCAAAACGTATATTTTTTGCTCCTTTATACCAGCTTTCCCATTACAAAGCATCGATCAGGATATTCCATACAACAGCCGGCTTTGCATTAATCTCAATTTCGTTGTGTACATAAACCCGGCTTTTGGAGGGATGGTATTTTGCAGGCCAGATAATCGTATCGGCTATTGTTTGCGCCGAAACCGTACTGCTTAAAAAAATGAAAAATGCTGGTAATAATTTCATGATGCTTTATTTCCTACAAAGCTATCAGGGCACCAAGGCATAAAACGATAACAAATGTTTAGAAAACAGGAGAGGAGGATGTGAAACAGAGAAATAAGAAATATGAAATAATGAAGTGATATTTTTCCTTACTTTCTTATTTCATATTTCTTATTCCTTATTTCTCTGTTTTCTGCTCCAGATAAAAAGCAAACTCACTCCCCTTACCATATTCAGATACCAGTTCCATTCTGCCTCCCTGTGCTTCAATAAATTCCCTGCTGATACTTAGCCCAAGACCGGTTCCTTCTTTTTTGGTTCCGGGAATACGGAAATAACGGTCGAAAACACGGTCTATGTATCTGGGTTCAATACCCTGACCTGTATCTGAAACACTAAAACGTATCCGGTTATTTTCTTCTTTTGCTGCAATGGTTACGCTGGCATTTTCGTAACTGTACCGGATGGCATTAGATACCAGGTTATTGAGTACCCATGCAGTTTTGTCTTTATCGGCGAGTACCGCTGAAATATTGTCCGGCACTTCTCTTACCAAAACAATTTTCTTGTCATCCGCAGCTACCTTATTGGCACTAATAGCATAGTCAATTATTTCATGTACCGAAGCGGGTATTACCGACATTTGAATAGAGCCGGTTTCTACCTGGGTCATATTGAGTAATTCACCTGTAATCTTTAACAAGCGGGTGGTATCTTCTTTAATACTTTCTACCATGCTTTTTTGTTCTCTGTTAAGCTCGCCCAATTGCTTGTTCTCTAACAGATCGAGACTCATGCGTATAGAAGAAATAGGTGTTTTGAGTTCATGCGAAACAGTAGCAATAAAATTTGTTTTGGCAAAATCAAGCTCCTTATATGGTGTAATATTTTGCAGGAGGATGACGGTACCTATCAACTTTTCAATCTGCTCACCCGTAGGAATTATTTTAATGGGAATAATTTCTTTCGCAAAATAACTTTCCTTGTTATCGGCATAAATTTTTACGGGCAGTTTAGTGGTTTCCTTTTGCCTGTTGTTTTCATATGTTTCCTGTACCAGTGAGCGGATCAGGTCGTTGCGTAACGCCAGTGTCTCAACAGATTTTCCTATCACCTGTTCTGATTTCAGCCCGGATATTTTAAGGGCCATATGATTCATGAACAGAATTTTCATGTTCTCATCAAGACCTATAACCGGGTCGTTCATATTATTGATCAGCGTTTCAATTCTTTTCTTTTCAATCAGTAATTTCTGCACACTGCTGGCCTGGTATTCTTCCAGTTTTTCTGCCATGGTATTAAAAGATGCAGCCAGTTCTCCAAATTCATCTTTTTTACTGAAGTGCAACCTGCGCGAATAATTGCGCTCTGCGATTTCCCTGATACTAACTGTTAATTCTCTTACGGGGTTTGCAATATTACCCGGCAGGTTAAACAACAGTGTAAAAGCAATAATGAAACAGATGGTACCCATAATACTGATCCAGAAAATAGAATTATCCGATGTACCTGCTGCCACTTTATTTTTCCGTTGTATGGCCTGCATATTCAACAGCATGATATTAGAAATATCTCTTCTGATATTTTTTACCTGTTGTGAATCGTTTAAGTTTTGTTGCAATAAAGCAAAATGGGTTGCCAGGCTGGTCGTAAGTTCTGCTTCCCCCGTTTCGGTAATATTTTTTTGTTGTAGTGCAAGGTTATGCGAAAACAGTTGCCGGTTTTCGGGTAAGAGGATATTGTTATCCAGTGCCAGCTGCATTTTCCTTGAATAATCAAGCGTATTATAATTGGCTACCAGTATATTTTTTGTATCCTTACTCAGCCTGTGTATATAAAAAACACTGAGCAATGCCAGTAATAGTATCATGGCAAATAACAGGCCCATACCCAATTGCAGTTTCTGTTTAATTTTCATCAGCTTAAAATTACAAGGTCAATATCACTGCTCGACAATTTTTTCAGCAGCTCATTGAATACATTGGTGGCCAAAATAAGCCGGAACAGGCTCAAATGTGGTTTGCCAATACAAATGGTGGTGATCTGTCTTTCATCGCATTGTTCCATAATGGCTTTTGCAATATTTGCATTTTCTACTTTAATAATTTCTGCCCCCAGCTCTGTGGCTAATTTGAAATTATTGATCAGGTGTCTTTGTTTATCCAATGGAATTTTATCGGTGGCCTCAGCGGGTATTTGTACATAGAGTACATACCATTTGCTATTATAATAATTGGCCAGTCTTGCCGTTTTACGGATCACTGTTTTAGCGGTCTGCTCATTTGAACTGATGCAGGCTAGGAATTTTTCATGTTTGATAGCATTAGCTTTGGTAATTTCCGTTTCTACTTTTCTTTCTACCTGCGATGCCACTTCTTTCAATGCCAGTTCACGAAGCTGAAGAACATGCTCACTTTTAAAAAAATTATTGAGAGCCGTTTCAATTTTTGCGGGTTCATAAATTTTACCTTCCTTTAATCGCGTCACCAGTTCATCTGCTGTAAGATCAATATTTACCACTTCATCGGCCTGTGCCAGTACAGTATCCGGTACCCTCTCTCTTACTTCTACACCTGTTATCTGTTTTACTTCTTCATTCAGGCTTTCAATATGTTGAATATTTACAGCGCTGATAACATTTATTCCTGCATCAATAATTTCAAGTACATCCTGCCATCTTTTTTCGTTTTTGCTCCCTTCAATATTGGTATGTGCCAGCTCATCTACAATCACCACTTCAGGCCTTAGGTTGATTACGGCCTGTACATCTAACTCTTCCAGTTCCTTCCCTTTATAAAAAAGTTTACGTCTTGGTATCAGTGGTAAGCCATTCAACAGTTCATGCGTTTCTTTCCGGTTATGGGTTTCAATGTATCCTATCTTAACATCAATCCCGTTTCTCAGCAATGCATGTGCTTCCTGTAACATGCGATATGTTTTACCTACACCGGCGCTCATACCGATATAAATTTTAAACTTCCCCCTTTTCGATTTTTTAATCAGGTTCAGAAACTGTTGTACTGTCTGGTCTTTATCTGGCATCAGAATGAAATGGCTAGTGCGGTGGACATAAAGAAATTATTACCGGAGATATTTCCATTCTTCTCAAAAATCCTGTCTTTCGATGAAAACCCCCTTGCTTCAATACGCCATAAAGCCCGGCTGCTGATGGTATGATCATAATTCAGCGAGTAACCCCAGGTTTTAAAACCATTGGGTGTTGCGGTTGCAATGATTACAGCTTTTGGATCGCTATAATATTCGAGCCTGGCTGTAACACTGTTCTTTGAACCGGCATTTATTTTTGCCATCAGCACCGGTGTGTACCAGGTATTGTATTGGCTGCTTCCTTTTTGTTTTTGTTCGAAACCAATATCAAAGCCGGTGGTAATGGCAAATACATCCGACAACTGAAAAACACCATAGAAATTATGGAAATAGCGCATCTGTTTAATACTGTCCGGTTTATCGTTACCAATAAACGAGCTGCTGTTCAATGTAACTTTTGCACTGGGTTTATACGTTATCTGGTGACCAATACCAATAGTTCTGTTACCCGGTACACGTTGTATGCGCTGCCAGCCATTTAACAATAAGCCGATCATAACCAGTTTTTCGTTGGGCGATGTATAAGTAAGCTTTACACCCGACTCGTAATAAGGAGAGTTATCGGCCAGTATTCCCCTGGTGAGTGTCCAGCAGTCTTTACCAATGGCAGTTTCAAAACCTATATGTGAGGCAAAAATACCTGCATCTATCCATAGATTGGATGTCTTTGCTATTTTAACGCCGGCATTGGCTTCAAAAATATTTTTCAATATGCCTGGTTCTGCAGCAAGGTTGGCATTCATATAAGTACCTGCTGCAAGAGCCAGGTTGGCACGTATTCCTTTTTTTTGATACGCTGCTTTCAGCATGCCGAGGTTCAGGTTAAACTCATTATGACGGTTATGTGAGTAAATAAATGAGGGCCGGTTTTGTAATGCAGGTTTACCAAAATCATAAGCGTAATAAGTTTCCAGGTAACCGCTTACTGTTAATGGGTTTGTTTCCTTGTTTTCCTGTGCGTCTGCTGCGAACAATGTACAAAAGCTACAGATCGTTAAAACTGCTTTTTTCATCTTGTTGTTAATTTAATTCATCTAAAGCAATATTTAATTGTAAAACATTTACTGTTTTCGGACCTAATAGGGGTTCATTGGTATATGTGCGTACCAGTTCGTGTAGATTGGCCTCAGGTATGCTTCGGATTTTTGATATTCGTTTCACCTGTATTTCGGCTGCCGCTACGGAAATATGGGGGTCAAGTCCACTACCGCTGGCCGTTACCAGGTCAACCGGAATATCTTTCTTATCGATACCGGGATTGTGCAGCAGAAAACGGTTGATCCTCGCCTGAACTGTAGTAAGATAGCCTGGATTGGATGGCCCTTTATTACTGCCAGCAGAACCTGCTGCATTATAATTTACTGCTGACGGGCGGCTATAGAAATATTTATCGTCTGTAAACAACTGCCCGATATTGCTGTAATATTTTTTACCGTTGGCTTCAATTAATTCTCCTCTTCCTTTCTGTGGTGTGAGTTTGGCTAT
The DNA here is from genome assembly GCA_049324295.1 of Bacteroidota bacterium. Lineage (GTDB taxonomy): Bacteria > Bacteroidota > Bacteroidia > Chitinophagales > Chitinophagaceae > Sediminibacterium. The sequence continues at coordinate 36,350 of JBMOKQ010000049.1, read as the reverse complement.
ACCCCATATCATCAATGGATATACACCTGATAATACAATCAGTAATACAACGGTTAATTTAATGGCTGGAAAAAAATGCTGTTTCATAAATAATTTTTCCTCTGCGTAAGCTCTGTTTTCTCTTGTTCTCTGCGGTGAAAATTCACCGCAGAGAAAGGAGGGCGCAGAGGTTACGCAGAGAGTGGTTAATAGAATAAGGATACTATGATGTCGATTAATTTAATGCCTATAAAGGGTACAATGATACCACCGAGTCCATAAATGAAGAGGTTACGTCTGAGTAATGCGCTTGCACCAATGGGTTTATAAGCCACACCCTTCAATGCCAACGGTATCAATAACGGAATAATGACGGCATTAAAAATTACTGCCGATAGAATAGCCGTTGCCGGACTTGTTAACCGCATAATATTCAATGCCTGTAATGCAGGAATAGAACCCACAAACAATGCCGGTACAATCGCAAAATATTTGGCCACATCGTTTGCAATACTAAATGTGGTAAGCGTACCCCTTGTCATGAGCAACTGTTTACCGATCTCTACAATTTCAATCAGTTTGGTGGGGTCGTTGTCGAGATCAACCATATTACCTGCTTCTTTGGCGGCCTGTGTACCACTGTTCATGGCCACACCTACATCGGCCTGTGCCAATGCGGGTGCATCGTTGGTACCATCGCCCATCATAGCTACCAGTCTGCCTTCTGATTGTTCTTTGCGGATATAATTCATTTTGTCTTCCGGTTTCGCTTCGGCAATAAAATCATCCACCCCCGCTTTTTCGGCAATGTATTTGGCGGTTAGCGGGTTATCGCCTGTTACCATCACTGTTTTAATACCCATTTTGCGCAAGCGCTCAAAACGTTCCTGTATACCGGGTTTAATGATATCCTGCAATTCAATAACACCCAGTACCTGTTCATTTTCTGCTACTACAAGAGGCGTTCCCCCGTTTCCTGAAATCTGTTTAATACGCTGGTCAATAATAGCTGGAAACACATTACCTCTTTTTTCACAGAGCGCACGAATAGCATCTGCCGCACCTTTACGGATACGCGTATCTTCAAAATCAATACCCGAACTCCTGGTTTCTGCTGTGAATTTGATAAATCGTGGTTGCTGTATGTTATACGTTGATGCTTGTATTCCAGCCAGTTCAATAATTGATTTTCCTTCGGGTGTATCATCAGACATAGAACTGAGTACCACCGCTTTCATAAACCTTTTTTCATCTACTCCTTCTGCCGGATAAAAATGAGTGGCTTTTCTGTTTCCAATAGTAATCGTTCCTGTTTTATCAAGGAGCAATACATCAATATCACCCGCTGTTTCTACTGCTTTACCACTTTTGGTAATTACGTTTGCTCTGAGTGCTCTATCCATACCGGCTATACCAATGGCAGAAAGCAATCCGCCGATCGTGGTTGGAATCAAACAAACAAACAAAGAGATAAATGCAGCAATGGTTATAGGTGTTTGTGCATAATCGGCAAAGGGTTTCAGTGTTACGGTTACAATAATGAATACCAGTGTAAAGCCTGCCAATAAAATAGTAAGCGCTATTTCATTGGGTGTTTTCTGTCTCGATGCACCTTCTACCAGTGCAATCATTTTATCAAGAAAACTTTTGCCCTGTTCAGTGGTTACTTTTACCACTATACGATCGCTTAATACTTTTGTTCCGCCTGTTACACTGCTTTTATCTCCACCGGCTTCACGTATTACCGGTGCACTTTCGCCTGTAATGGCACTTTCGTCTATGGTGGCCAGGCCTTCCACTATTTCGCCGTCTGAAGGAATAATATCTCCTGCTTCGCATATAAAAAGATCCTCTTTTTGTAATTGTGAGGATGGAATGATTTTTATTTCGCCTACAAACATTTCTCCAACAGCCTGTATTAATTTGGCAGGCGTTTCTTCTCTTGTTTTGCGTAAGCTGTTGGCCTGGGCCTTTCCCCTGGCTTCTGCAATAGCTTCTGCAAAATTGGCAAATAAGAGTGTGAGAAAAAGAATTGATGTAACAATAAGGTTGTACACCAAACTACCCTGGCTTTGTTCGCCGGCAGCCACCCAAATACTTACACCTGCCATTACCAATGTACCCACCCATACCATAAACATAACGGGGTTACGAAACATTTTGACAGGACTGAGTTTTGTAAAAGCTCCTTTTAATGCCTCAGTCAAGAGTTCTTTTTGGAATAATGTATTGGAATTAGTTTTTTTCATCTTAGTTATTTTAAATCATGGTAAAAAATTCAGCGATCGGGCCGAGCGCCAATGCCGGGAAGAACGATAATGCTGTAATGATTAGTATTACAGCAAAAATCATGATGCCGAATGTGAGTGTATCTGTTTTCAATGTACCTGCGCTTTCAGGAATATGCTTTTTTGATGCCAGCAACCCTGCAATTGCTACCGGACCTATAATAGGCAGGAATCGTCCGAGCAACAGCACAAATCCGGTACTGATATTCCACCACAAATTATTATCACCCAATCCTTCAAAACCACTACCGTTGTTAGCAGCTGAAGAGGTAAACTCATACAGCATTTCGCTAAAACCATGGTAGCCGGGATTATTCAGCCATGCTCCATATGCTTCCGGATTATTTACAATGAGGTAACTGGATAATGCCGTGCCTGCCAGTATTAATAATGGGTGCAACAAGGCAATGATCATGGCAATTTTTATTTCGCGTGCTTCTATTTTCTTTCCCATGAATTCCGGTGTACGACCCACCATCAGTCCACTGATAAAAACAGCCAGTATAATAAAGATGAAAAAGTTAAGCAGACCTACACCACAGCCTCCATAAAAACTATTCACCATCATGGCCAGCATTTCATTCATGCCGCTGAGTGGCATGGTACTATCGTGCATGGCATTTACTGAACCCGTTGAAATAACCGTGGTAACAATGCTCCAGAAACCCGATGCGGCGGCACCAAACCGAACTTCTTTTCCTTCCATGGCTCCCAAGCTGTTATTAATACCCATTTTAGCGAGAGCTGGATTGCCATTTATTTCCAGGATAATATTGGGTATTGCAAGTAAAAGAAAGCCTACTGTCATCACCCCAAAAATCATCCACGATAGTTTTTTCCTTTTGATAAAATAGCCAAAAGCAAAAATCATAGCTAAAGGAATGATTAGTTGTGCGATAATCTGAATAATATTGGTGAAGTAGTTTGGGTTCTCCAGTGGATGTGCACTATTGGCTCCAAAAAAACCACCTCCATTTGTACCCAGGTGTTTTATGGGTATAAAAGCTGCAACAGTACCCCTTGATACCTGCACCGTATCGCCCTGCATACTTATAAAACTGTCTTTCCCTTCAAAGCCCATTGGCATACCATTCAATAAAAAAAGAATGGCAACTATTATTGACAGAGGCAATAAAATTCTGGTGATTGATTTTACAAAGTAGTTGTAGAAATTCCCTAACTGGTTAGTTGCTTTTTCTTTAAATGCTTTAAAGAGAACCACTACGGCGGCCATGCCCGTTGCTGCACTCACGAATTGTAAAAACATGAGGTATAGCTGGCCCAAATAACTCAATCCTGTTTCACCGGAATAGTGTTGCAGATTACAGTTTACTACAAATGAAATGGAAGTATTAAATGCAAGATCGGCACTCATACCCGGGTTAGCATCCGGATTGAGTGGTAACCAGCTTTGGTTCATCAATACAAACATGCCGAGTAAAAACCATACCAGGTTAATGAATAACATGGCCGCCATATGTTGTTTCCAGTTCATTTCACAACTGGCATTGATACCACTAAAACGGAAAAACAATTGTTCTGCCGGACCCATTACCCTGTCGAGAATGGTTCGGTTACCTGCAAATACAGCAGCTATATATTTGCCTAACGGAACAGCCAGCAATAAACTCGCACCAAACATGATGACGATGCCTGTAATTTCGGAATACATATAGAAGGGTTAAACGTTTTAAAATGAGTTAATTCCTGTTATAGACGACAGGTCAGAATTTTTCGGGTTTTACCAGTACATAACACATGTAACAGAATACCGCAATGGCAATAATGAATAGATACAGCATGGTTTAAAATTTTTCGAAATAATTAATGGATCTGAAGAAGAGCAGAAAACAGGCAATTACTGCAAAAGATAAAATGGTGGTAAGCATATTAGTTTTTAACGTGTTGAGATTGTAGGTTGTTGTTTACTACAATAATTCATCAATGCCAGGTAGTGTCAATCGGCATACCCAAATGGGTTTGTGAGGTTAAAACCCAATAGCAGTAAGGGTTTATTCTTTTAAGACAGATCGGACCAATAAAAAACCCTTTCATTTTGAAAGGGCTGATACTATCGTTTTGAAAGTTTAGTTGAGGTTCAGGCCAATAAAAATGCCTATCCAGGGTTTATGCTGATATACCCATTGTTTTCGGTTTTTATCTGTCAGAAAGTCAAATCCAACAGAAAGACCGGTATTGAAATTTCGCATACCCAGCAAAACAGCTAATCCGTAATCAATAGCTACCGCATCGTATTCATAGTCGATCGTATTGCGCATGGAGATTGGGTTAACAAAAGCTGATCCCACTCCTACAAAAGCGCCAATACCAACTCCCATTTTTGTGAAACGATCTCTTGACACTTCACCAAATAGTTGTGTATTTTTAATGCTGTATCGGTCTCTGCGATAACCAAAATAAAAAGACCCATTAAAACTGGTGTTAAGTTGTTGAGGAAGCGTAGTAGCGGGTCTGAATTTAAACGGAGTGGTAAAAACATCAAAATCAAAACTCGATTTATACAGGATCAACTGCTGATTCTTTTCGGGTAACAACCGAATGGTTCCTTTTATTGATGTACCTGGCAAAACAAAATACAAAGAGTCTTCCTGGTACAGATAAATATGTTTTATCGAATCTTTATTGAAAGAATCCTCTAATGCCAGGAGTGAACGATCCGATTTTCCAGAAATCGCATATCTGCCCTCAGGCAAATCTTCCAATGCACTTTTTTTTATGGTTGTACAGCCTGTTTGTATAACAGAGAATACAATAAAACTGCTTACAATTAATCCGTATGCTTTTTTAGGATATCTGGTATTCATCAATTTTACGGTATAGGGTTGTTAATGCAATATTCAACAATTTAGCCGCTTCTGTTTTATTTCCTTTTGTATGGTTCAATACTTTCTGTATATGAATTTTTTCAGCAAAAGCTAAATCAAATGCAGAAAGTGACTTCTCTTCATCAGTTACTGCCTGCTGAAAATCTAACGGCAGGGTTTCGGGTGTTAACAGATCAGTATTCGCAAGTATCATACTTCTTTCAATCACATTTTTAAGTTCCCGTATATTACCCTTCCATGAACGAGCCTCTAATGCATGCAGGTATTCTTTTGATAATTGAACCTTTTTTTTATTGAGCTTATCGGCAAAATGAGTTACAAAATAAACAGCCAGTTCTTCTATATCTGATATACGCTCTCGTAATGGAGGTAAATAGATCTGGAACACTGATATCCTGTAATAAAGATCTTCCCTGAAATGACCTTGTTTTATTTCGTTTTGCAGGTTACGGTTGGTGGCGGCTATAATACGAAGATTTACTATCGTAGACTTGCTGTCGCCTACTTTTAGAAACTGACCCGTTTCAAGCACACGTAATAATTTGGCCTGAAGATCAATAGGCATTTCACCAATCTCATCGAGAAAGACTGTTCCTCCATTGGCTTCTTCCAAAATGCCTTTCGTGTCTTTTATGGCGCCGGTAAAAGCACCTGCTTTATGTCCGAACAATTCGTTTTCCAGTAATTCTTTACTGAAAGCAGCGCAATTCACTGCAATAAATGGCTGCTTATTTCTATGGCTGTTGTTATGGATGGCCTGGGCAAATACTTCTTTTCCGGTTCCGGTTTCTCCATTCAACAATACGGTGGCGTCGGTTACCGATACCCGTTCTGCTGCGTCAATAGCCAGCTTTATGGTTTTTGATTTACCGAGTATACTGTTAAATGAATATTTATTACCCAGTCTTTTTTCGAGTTGTATTAAGCGCTTCGATAAAGCCACTTTTTCCACTGCTTTGTAGAGTAATGGTATGATACGGTTATTATCATCCCCTTTTGTGATATAATCAAAGGCTCCATTTTTAATGGCCTTAACACTATCCGGAATATTACCATACGCTGTTAACAGCACTACTTCCACTAATGGATATTTTTCCCTGATTTGTGCCAACAATTCAACACCATTGGCATCTGGCAGCTTTACATCACAGAGTACCACATCAATTTCCTGCTGTTCTAATTTTTTAAGCGCCAGTTTTGCATTACCTGCCTGTATTACTTCAAACCCTTCCAATGAAATAATTCTTGAGAGTAGAGTCCGCAGTTTTTCTTCGTCGTCAATAATGAGAATGGTGTTCAAAAGGCGATTTTATATCTGAACAAAGATAGAGGGGAATGAACAGAGGAACAGAGAAATATCCAATTTTAAAGTTGGCTATTTCTCTGTTTATACTATCCGCAGCTTTGCATAATTCAGCATAATTTTTTTCTCACCATTCTTCTCAAACAGAATAGTAGCCACTGGGTTATGTGCAGAACCTTCTATACTCGCCACCGTTCCAAAACCAAATTTCTGGTGTTCTACTTTTTGTCCGGCCTGTAACTGAGCTGTATCACTCGCCACAAAATCGGCAGATGGAACATGTGTTACCACTTTAGGTGCTACGGGTTGTACCGGCAGGTATTCGGGTTTCGCTGATGGTTTACGGCTTGGGGGCGGACCATATTTTCTTTCGGCGGCGGCGGCATTACTGTTTCCACCAAAACCAAATCCGCGTTGCATGCGTTCAAAAGCACTGCCCATATCGCTGCCGGCATTGTTGCGGGCACCACCACCGGCATAGGTTTTATCGATATACTGTTCGGGCATTTCTTCAATAAAGCGGCTGGGATCATTCTGCACCAACTGACCAAAACGATAACGCGCATTGGCATAAGTGAGCCATAATTTTTGTTTGGCCCTTGTTACCGCCACATAAAACAACCTGCGTTCTTCTTCCAGTTCTTCACGGGTGTTGATCGACATTCCACTCGGGAACAATGTTTCTTCTACACCGCCTACAAACACACATTCAAATTCAAGTCCTTTGGCCGCATGTATCGTCATCATTTTCACCGAATCCTGTTCACCCTTATCATCATCTGCATCGGTCAGTAAAGTTATCTGCTGCAGGTAAGAGCCCAGCGATTTATCGCCCAGCTCACCGTCTTCGTTACTGGGGCTTTCTGTCCACTCTTTAATAGAGTTGAGTAATTCCTGTATGTTTTCGTAACGCGCCAGTCCCTCTGTTGTTTTATCATTAAAGAGTTCTTTTACCAGGTTGGTATGTTTACCTACCTGTACCGCCACATCATATGCATTGGTGTTGGTGAGCATACTCTGGAAATAGCGGATCATGGTATGAAAGTTCTGTAACGATTCCAGTGTACCCGCTTTAAAACCAAACTCTGCTGCGCGTGATACTACTTCATACATCGAAATATTTTGTTCATTGGCAGCAATCACACATTTTTCGATTGTTGTTTTTCCAATTCCACGTACCGGGTAATTGATGATGCGCTTCAGCGCTTCTTCGTCTCTTGTATTAGCAATAACACGGAGGTAGGCAAGAAAATCTTTTACCTCTTTACGCTGGTAGAAACTTACACCTCCATAAATACGATAGGCAATACCCATTCTGCGCAGGCTTTCTTCAAATGAACGGCTCTGTGCATTGGTACGGTAAAGAATGGCAAAATCTTTATTGTAGAAATGATAGCGCAGCTTTTGTTCCTGTATAGAGTCGGCCACAAAACGTCCCTCATCATTATCGGTCATAGTACGCACCAGCACAATTTTTTCACCCTCCTTGTTTTCTGTCCACAGGTTTTTGGGAATCTGTCCCTTGTTGTTTTTAATCACTTCATTCGCTACATGAATGATGTTCTGGCTGCTGCGGTAATTCTGTTCGAGTTTTACCACTTTTACATCATCATAATCTTTCTGAAACTGTAAAATATTTTCGATGGTGGCTCCACGAAAACTATAAATACTCTGTGCATCGTCTCCCACCACGCAAATATTTTCATGCACTGCTGCCAGCAGTTTGGTAATCTGGTACTGAACGGGGTTGGTATCCTGGTACTCATCAATCAGGATGTATTTAAACTTATGCTGGTACTTGTGTAATACTTCGGGGAAGTTTTTGAGCAGCTCATACATTTTCAGGAGCAGGTCATCAAAATCCATCGCCCCGTTTTTAAAACAGCGGTTGGCATAGGCGGCATATATCTGTGCAATGGCTGGCCGGTTGGCGCGCATGTCTTCCTGCTGAATATAATAATCAGTGGCATATTCTGCCGGACCCACCAATGCATTTTTGGCCGATGAAATACGGTTACCTACTATATTGGGTTTATACTGTTTATCATCGAGGTTCAGTTCATTTACTACGGTTTTAATAACGGAGCGGCTGTCGTCGGTATCGTAGATGGTAAAACTGTTGGGATAACCCATGCGGTGTGCTTCTGCCCGCAGAATACGCGCAAATACACTATGGAATGTGCCGATATATAAATTACGTGCTTCTGCATTACCCAGTATCCGCTCAATCCGTTCTTTCATTTCGGCGGCGGCCTTATTGGTAAAAGTGAGGGCGAGTATATTAAAGGCATCCACACCATTGTTCATCAGATGAGCAATGCGGGTAGTTAATACTTTTGTTTTACCACTACCGGCGCCGGCCACAATCATCAATGGTCCCTTCATATGCGAAACTGCTTCGCGCTGGGGTTCATTCAATCCATTCAGGTACTCTTGCATGGGCGCAAGTTAATCAGTTGGGGCGGGTTTGAAATACGGTCGTGAATAAGTTGATCATCTTTATATATGTTTGCTGCTGTTTTTACCGTTTTTCTTTTTCTGGTTGAAGGGAAGCCTGTTTTTTTGTCTGGCCAGTTGTTCCACCGCTACGCTGCGCGCCAGTGCATAGAGGATTTTATGACCTACTTTTTGTGATATGCCAACCAGTTGAATGTTTGAAGACGAAGGGATTTTAATCATACTACCTGTTCTGATCCTAAAATTAGGAAGAAAACCAACTGGCATATGATCATATGCCATAATTATTACCGATTCCATTGACCTTGTCAGCCCATGGACAGGGATTCCGCGAAAGAAGCATTTGGCAAACATCTGACACAGATCAGAAAAGAGCGTGGGCTGAGTATTCATCAGCTTGCACTCGCCTGCGACATGGAATACAGTCATTTACAACGCATTGAGAAGGGTAAAGTAGATATTGCGCTTACTACTTTATTCAGTATTTCACAGGGATTGGAACTTTCGCCGGAAGAGCTGTTTCACAAATTCAAGATCCCCAGGTAGTGAGAAAAAGCGCCTGGAACTTGTAAAAAAGAGTATTTCCCACCTCAAATAGAGTATTTTCCACATTAGCAGAAACGATGTGCTTTGCTTATTTCACACAGGTATGAATAAAGCCTGTATGGAACAACAAAAAATTAAACTCATGATCGCCGATGATCATGTGATTTTCCGGAAGGGTTTGAAAAAAATCCTGGAAGACGTTCGTTTCCTCCACATCATCGGAGAAGCATCCAATGGGGTTGAGCTGCTAACGCTGGCACATCAGTTAAGACCCGATGTAATACTGGTAGATGTATCGATGCCGGTTATGGATGGGGTGATGGCCGTTAAGGAACTTTGTAAACGCCAGTTATCGCGCCGTATCATTGCCCTCTCGGTTTTCAGTCATGAAACCCATATTATGGAAATGCTGGAAGCCGGTGCCATTGGTTATCTCACCAAAGGCGTAGGTAAAAAAGAAATACTGGAGGCCATTGAAGCTGTTTATGAAAACCGTCCTTATTTCTGCCAGGAAAGCAGCAGACAGGTTACCGATCTTATTGAAAAATACCATACCGGTTACCGCAACCACCTCGTGGTGTTTACAGAAAGGGAAAAAGACATCATCCGGTTAATCTGCGAAGGCGGTACCAGTAAAGATGTTGCCCGTAGTTTATACATCAGTCAGCGCACCGTTGAGGGTCACCGCACCCGTATCATGCAGAAAATGCGCGTAAAAAGTATTGCCGGCCTGGTAGCGTATGCTTGTGAGAAAGGGTTGTATAAGGGGGATTAGGGAGGGGCTGCGAGCTACGAGCCGCTAGCTGCTAGCTAATACTCGTGAATTGAGGATTTCATCATATAATGTTGCATTTTCCTTACTTGGGGCATCAGCTAAAAGCTAACAGCTAATAGCTTCCCGGAGCATCTGCTCGCGGCTCAAAGCTCGTAGCTCGCAGCTTCCTCATGGGTTACCATTGCCCGATTCCGGTATTAAGGGCAAGCAAACAACCAACCATGATTCAGAAAACCATCTACAAAACAAAAGACTACTGTAAAGTAAAATTTAACCTGGATGTACAGGATATTGAAACCGCTTCTATACTCGGACTAAATGGTGATTGGAATAATCCTGTTACCATGAAAAAGAAAAAAGACGGCAGTTTTACCGCCGAATTACAATTACCGAAGTCATCACAACACGAGTTTCGCTATCTCCTCAACGAAGCTGAATGGATCAACGAAGCTGAAGCAGATGGAGAAGTAGAGAATAGTTTTGGAAGCAGTAATAGTGTGCTTAATCTGTGATAATGCTATGAGCTTTGAGCAATGAGCTTTGAGTTGTACAAGACTTTTACGATTGGTTTGTATTATTACCAAATTCACTTGTTTCTCGGGACTTGTAGCTTGAACTTTATTAAAATTACTTGTAGCTTGCGACCTGTAGCTCGAAGCTCATGGCTCACAGCTCACAGCCACTATGCCAATCATTACTCAAAACATCAATGTTGTAGCCGATAGTCTTTCACAAGAAGAAGTTGCTGCTATTCCTACAGAAACGGTGTATGGACTGTCGGGTAATATTTATAGTGAGAAAGCTATTCGTAGCATTTTTAGTATCAAGCAACGTCCCTTATTTAATCCGCTGATTGTTCATCTGCCAAATGCAGCTGCAATAAATGAAGTGGCAAAAGAAGTACCGGCAATAGCAAAAGCACTTGCCGACAAGTTCTGGCCCGGACCACTTACCTTATTGCTCCCTAAAAAAGACAGTGTACCCGATCTTATTACAGCGGGTAAGAGAACCGTAGCAGTTCGCGTACCCAATCATGCGCTTACCCTGTCTTTATTACAACAACTTTCTTTTCCGCTGGCCGCACCAAGCGCCAATCCGTTTGGTAGTATCAGTCCAACTACAGCGGCACATGTAGCCAATTATTTTAAAGACGATTTTCCTTTTATACTCGATGGCGGCCCCTGCACCAGTGGTATTGAATCTACCATCATTGGTTTTAATGAAGAGGGTGCCATTGTATATCGGTATGGCTCACTGGCCATTGAAGAAATTGAAAAAATTACCGGCCCCTTACAGGAATATATCCGCGATGAAGAAACACCCGATGCGCCGGGTATGTTGTTAAGACATTATGCTCCTTCTACACCTACCATACTGAGTACTGATATTGAAAAGAGTGTAAGAGAACATGCAGGAAAAAAAATTGGTCTGATGGTTTTTAATCAGTCCATGAAAGGAGAAGATATTGTTTTCCAGGAAATTTTATCCGCATCCGGTTCCCTCGAAGAAGCAGCTTCCAATTTATATGCGGCCATGCACCGTCTTGATCAGGAGCAACTTGATATTATTATTACAGAACGCTTTCCCGATAAGGGTTTGGGAAGATCCATTAACGATCGCTTACAGAGAGCCACTTATTCCTGAAGAACCAGGGAGCAAGAAACAAGAGACAAAGTGATAGGAAGTTGTGCGGCGATTTTTATTTACTTTCACGGCGGTCATGGAGCAAGCGAGAATGAATCAGCATACAGAAAATTTATTGAGGGTTGAAGCGGTGAGTAAATCGGAAGCCGGTAACCTTATTGTACATCCCATCAGCTTTCAATTGTCTTCGCAGAAAAAGCTGGCGATTGTAGGTGAAACAGGATCCGGAAAAAGTACGCTGCTGCGTATGATTGCCGGACATATTGCACCCGATGCCGGCAGTATTTTTTTCAAAAACAAAAGAGTATGGAGCCCGCCCGTAACCTTATTGCCTGGTCATCCCGGAATTGCTTATCTCTCCCAGGATTTTGAGTTACGCAACAATTACAAAGTTCATGAGCTGTTAAATTATAAAAACCTGTTGTCAGCAGAATCAGCTGCACAGTTATACCATGTTTGTAAGCTTGATCATTTGATGAACCGGAAAAACGATGCGCTCTCCGGTGGTGAAAGACAAAGAATTGCATTGGCAAAACTGCTCGTAGGTGTGCCTGAACTATTATTGCTTGACGAGCCTTTCTCGAATCTTGATCTGCTACAGAAAAAAAATATCAATGCGGTATTACATGCCATCAGTAATCAGCTAAAAATTACCTGTATCATGGTATCACATGATCCTGTAGATACATTAAGCTGGGCCGATGAAATTATGGTATTAAAAAATGGGCAGTTAATTCAACATGGCTCTCCCCGGCATATTTACCAACACCCTGCCGATGAATATGTAGCCGGATTATTCGGTTCATACAGTCTTTTAAAAGGCGTTTATCATCCTTTCAAAACAAAATGGGGATTAAACGATCCGTCAGCTGTTTTATTTATCAGACCCGAACAATTATTGTTTACCAACGCTCATGAAAGTGCTGTAGACTGTGTGGTGACCCAGGTACTTTTTTGTGGTGCCTACTGGTCGGTAACGGTAACTAATGGGCAGCAATCATTGATTATTCATACAGACAAACCCGGCATACAGAAAGGTGATCTTGTTTGGGTAGCTTATAAAAATTAAAATACAGCCGCCGCTTTCAGCTTACCCCACAACTCATTATCAAAACTCGATACCGCCAGTTGTGTTTGTCCTGCCGATTCACCCATTCTAATGACTACCAATTGTTGTGAAGGAACCACATAAATTTTCTGATCATTTTTACCTAATGCTGCATAGGTATCTGCCGGTGCATTGGGAACAAGGTTACCCGTAAACAAAAACTGTACGGTAGGCATCATATAAAACCCTTTCCCGTTGAGCCAGGTGAGGTAGCCATAAGAAGGGTTAAGACTTTGTGTACTGTTAATCTGTGTATTTATATAATTACTGTCAGCAAGCACTTTTATCTCGTCCCATTTTCCTTTGGCCAGCATTAACAAACCAAAACGGGCCATGCTTCTTGCCGTACTGAAATACACATTATTATAACCCACCCTCATCCATACACCATTCATACCAATACGATCTCTTATTTTCTGCTGGAAATAAGTGTTATAACTTGTGTTCGTTGCATTTTCCACTACTTTATCCAACAATGTATACGCCGCATTATGATAGGCCCATCTTGAACCGGCATCTGCCTTGTATTGCAAACAAGCGGGTAATGTACAATCAACATCTGCAACTCCATCGTTCAGACCCGATGTCATAGTAAGCTGGTGTTTCACCGTAATCAGGTTTTCTTTTTCCAGTGGGAGTGAGGTCCATCCTGTTCCGAGATACTGTGATGTTTTGTTATTGATATTAAGCTTTCCCTGTTCCTGTGCTATGCCCACTAAAAAAGCGGTCATGGTTTTTCCGGCCGATGCCCAGTACCAGTTACTGTCTGCAGTAAATGTTCCGAAATATTTTTCGGCTACAATTTTTCCTTTTTTAAGGATGATAAAAGCTTTGGTATTTTTCTGCTGCAGGTATGTGTACACATCATTTAAACCCGTCTCATTCCAGCCCAATGATGAAGGAGAAGTTGTTTCCCAGTTAGAAGAACCTGTAGCAGGAAAATATAAAGTAGCCGTATCTGTACCCGGTATCGGTGTTACTGCTTTTTTACAGGCCGGAATACAAAGTATGCCCACAATTATGAACAGGAGGTTTCTCATATGAATTAAAACCGTTTGACTTTTTTTACGGGTCATAGTTTAACGATTAAAAAAATGATCCTGCAAAACGCCTTTATCCCATCCTTGCCCGGGATTTAAAATTCAACAATCAGTCCGAATGTTGGTGTTACCTGTACTTCGGCATTAGATAAAATTAAAGGTATGGCATTGCTTCCATTGGCTGCAATGGGTTGGCCATTGGTAGTAAGAAATGCTTTGTTATCGGCAGTCCGCTGAAAAGTATATTGTGGCATTCCGCTTACTGTGGCACCATACCAGTTAGTGATATCAATAAAAAGGTTGAGCGTGGTTTTTTTATAGTTCCATTTTTTATCGATACGAATATCGCTGGCGTTAAATGCCGGTAAACGGTTGGCATTGTATTTTGAATAATCGAGAACACCTGTTCCGATACTGAGGTAATTAAGTTGTGAAGCAGCAAGATCAAATGGCGTTAACGGAGCAGCTCCCTGGTAACAGAATTTTAAACCAAGCTCCCAGTTGCATGGTAATTTATAACCCATGGTTATGCTTAAGAGCTGACCATTATCCCAACCTGCCGGTAAATAATTACCCGCACTGTTGGTAAATTCAGATTTATATAAAGTATAGCTGAGTATGCCAAAGAAACGTTTAGTCAGTTTTTTCTGCATAAAAATTTCCATACCATAAGCCCTTCCTTTCCCGTTTTGAATAATAGCTTCATTACCAATACTGCCAAAATCTGTTCCTTTATTGGCCAGGCTTATTCCTTCTGTAATACTTACCGGGTAGCTGCTGTACCATTTGTAAAAACCTTCTACAGTTAACCGAAAACTGCCCGATGGCAGGTATTCAACTCCACCTGTATAATGTGTACTTTGAATATAATTACCTGAATTTTTTATACCCGCACGCATAAACGCCAGTTATGTATAGGAGGGAAGTTTATAGTAAGAACCCACACTTGCGTTCAGGTTCCATTTTGGTGCCAGTGCATAACTTACAGATACACGTGGCGATAATTGCTGCAACGGATTTGATTCGCTGTTTGATAAGCTATTGGCATCCATTCGAATACCTGCGCTGAAAGCAACACGGTCGTTGAGTATTTTCTTCCTGCCTGTAAAAAAGCACCATACCGGATAAAATCAATATTGCTATTGGCATTGATGCGTACTTCGGGCTGAATAATATTTCCGTTCTGGTCGCGCAACTCTTTACGATAGAGATTTTCGAAGCGATTTATAAAATCAACATACTGCAATACGGCTCCATAACTTATTTTCCATCCGCCTGTATTACTGGTAACATCAAAGCGTAGTTTGTTTTCTGTTTCGCGGCTGTCGGTAAATAATGTCTGTGTGGCCTGACTTGGATTTTCATTGTCTTCAAATTTCTCTACTGAATTATTAAGCGTGTTCCTGCTCAATGCCAGGTTCCAGAATCCTTTTGCGGTCAGTTTTTTTAAACTTACACCAAAAGTATAGTTCCATTGGTTGATGCCGGGGTTACTGTTGATGATGTATAGTTTTTCGGGTGTTGCTTTTTTTGGTGCCGCAAACCTGAACTCATCAATGGCACCAAGTCCGAGGAAACTCAGCGTGGTTGTGGGATTAATCTTTGTGGTGGTTTTAAACTGGAGATCCCAGTAATTGGGTCTGATGGGTAAATCAATTGCCTGGAACAACAACTGCAAATAACTTCTTCTTACCGATGCGAGGTAAGTTGTTTTTTTACTGAATGGGCCATCGAGTGTCAATGCCAGTTCGGTAGCACTCAGGATCACATTACCCTGTATTCTTTTATCGTTGCCTGATTTTTGTTTGAATTGTAACACACTGCTCAACGCATTATCATAGCGAGCATCGAAAGCACTGGAACTGAGCTTTACCTCTTCAATAAAATTTGCGTTCAGGATCCCTTGCGGACCACCGCCACTACCCTGTTTACCGAAGTGATTGATCACGGGTATTTCTATTCCGTCGAGATAGTATACATTCTCATTTGGTGCACCGCCACGAATGATGATATCGTTTCTGAAACCTCCTCCTCCCACACCACCGCCTACTCCCGGCAGCGACTGTATTACTTTACTTACATCGAAATTACCACCGGGGTTTCTTTTAATTTCTTCAATGGTCATACGCTGCACACTCAATGGCGTTTCAATACTTGCAGCACGGGCTGTATTTCTACGTCCGGTTACCGTTACATCTGATAATACAGTTCCCATTGGTTCCATCTCAACAGATACCACATTAATATTACCATTGGTAACGAGCAGATTATTGAGTGATATTGTTTTATAACCCAGGCTATTGATCGTAATATTATATGTTCCAGGTAAAATTTCATTGAAACGAAACATACCAGCGGTATCTGATAAAACAATTAATGTTGTTGAATTTATCAGAACGGTTGCACCAATAACAGGTCTTTGTGAGTTTTTGTCGCTAATAGTACCTGTGAGCACCCCCTTGTTTGCTGGTTTGCGCATTTGCCAAAACAAGTAGTGAACAAGATAAGAGAATGGTTTGTATCAGTCTGTTGAACATATTGCCTGTTTTTCTGTGGTATTAAACAACAAAACAGTCTTCTTGTTCGCTACATTAGTGTAAACAGAGTGTACTATTAAAAATCAATCACCCTACTCTTCAAAACTCATTTTTTTACTCCCGGCCCGAATGGCCCTGTCCCTGTTACCGGGCTGCATTGGCCTCTGATCAGATCTCCGCCTGAGGCGGATGATCTGATCTGTCTTTGCTGCGCTTGACACCGATTCCAATAAGGCCCGTCCACAGGGACTGATTAAAAATTATTGGTAATGATATATATTTTTACACCAAATAATTGGGGAATGTAAAACAGTGAGCATATGTTTACACCACAAATGAAATATATGTTTCCTGAATTTAAGAGCATTTTTGATTTACTGAAAGCGTTTCCAACAGAGCAAAGCTGCATTGACCATTTAGAAAGATTGAGTTGGAACGGAAACCCCGTTTCTCCGTTTGACCCTACTTCAAAGGTTTATAAATGTGCGGGTAATAAGTATAAGTGTAAAAACACAGGCAAATACTTTAATGTTCGTACTGGGTCTATATTCGATAATACTAAAATACCATTGCAGAAATGGTTTTTAGCCCTGTATGTGTTCTCTTCGCACAAGAAAGGCATCTCATCACACCAACTTGCAAAAGATATTTCAGTTACACAAAAGTCTGCGTGGTTTTTATTACACCGCTTGCGTTATGCTTTTGACCATCCTAACTTTCAAGACACATTGGGTAATCTCGTTGAAGTAGATGAAACCTTTGTAGGTAGAGAATCAAAGAATAAGCATAGTAATAAGAAAACAAAAACACCTGCGGGCGGAACTGTACACGAAAAGCAGCCTGTATTGGGTATGAAAGAAAGAAACGGTAATGTAGTTGCTATTGTTGTTCCTAATCCTAATAAAGAAACTATACTGCCATTAGTTAAGAATGTAGTTAAACAGGACAGCACCGTAATGACAGATGAATACACAGCATATAAAGATTTGAAGTTTGATTTCGAGCATTTAACCGTTAATCATGGAGCAAAGGAGTATATTAATCAAATGGCTCATACAAATAGCATAGAGAACTTTTGGAGTCATTTAAAGCGTGGTATTGATGGTATTTACCATTGGGTAAGCAAAGCACACTTACAGTCCTATGTTAACGAATTTACTCTTCGTTTTAATACAAGGGATATGAATACTCAAAGTCGCTTTGACCTTGTTCTTTCTGCGGTTGCAAACAAACGTTTAACTTACAATGACTTAATAAATTAATCATGGAAGATTTAGATAGAAGTTCTGATTTCCTATTTTATCATGGGATGGATGGTAAAATAAGTGTGCAAGTTATATTAGGAGAGGAGACCGTATGGACGACCCAAAAAGGCATGGCTGACGTTTTTAACGTTGAGGTTCCCGCCATATCAAAACATATTAGCCATATTTATAACGAACAGGAATTAGAGCAGAACGCAACTCTTTCCAAAATGGAAATAGTTCAAAAAGAAGGCAATCGAGAGGTCAAAAGGACTGTTGAGTTCTATAATCTAGATATGATTATAGCGGTTGGATACCGCGTTAACTCATATCAAGCCACTCAATTTAGGAAATGGTCTACAAGAATCTTAAAGGAATATCTACAAAAGGGGTTTGTGCTTGATGATGAAAGATTAAAGCAGGGTAATAGATTATTTGGGAAGGATTATTTCAAAGAACTCTTAGAAAGAATTCGTGAAATAAGGGCATCCGAAAAAATGTTTTATGAGAAGGTTCGTGACTTATACTCAACGAGTGTTGACTATGATAAGAACTCACCCGATACGGTAAGTTTCTTCGCAAAAGTCCAAAATAAATTAGAGTATGCGATAGTTGGTCAAACATCTGCCGAAATAATTAAATCAAGAGCGGATGCGAGGCTTCCCAATATGAATTTAAAAAACTGGAAAAATGTAAAAAAAGATGGCGCAATACAGAAATCGGATGTCACTGTCGCAAAAAATTACTTAGATGCCGATGAACTAAGAAAACTAAATACGCTAGTCAATTTCTTCTTAGACTATGCTGAATTGCAAGCCGAAAGAAATAGGCTAATGAAGATGAAAGATTGGGAGAATAGGTTAGATGCTTTTTTAAGATTCAATGAATATAATGTATTAACAAATGCTGGTTCAGTAAGAAAAGATGTAGCGGATAAATTTGCAGAAGGTGAGTACAACAAATACAAGGTTATTAAAGACCGAGATTACGACACAACATTTAGTAAAGTAATCGGACAAATAAAAGCTACTAATTCCTTGCCTGATGAATGGGAGATTAAAAATACCGAATCAACGGAAAGCGAATTCGACCAACAACTAAAAGGCTTATTAAAAGTTCCGCCGCCAAAAAAAGATACAGACCAATAATTAACATTATACAAAATAACAGTCAAATATGTATCGCATTATTACTATAATATTTTTGATACCACTTTTTTCATTTTCGCAAGAAGATTCTACTTTTTTAAAAATTCCGTACAAGGATGGTGAAATTGTTTATGAAAAGGTTTTTTATATTGATAGTATTAATGACCAAACAAAAGTTTTCAATCTTGTTAAATCAGCTTTAATAAAAAGTACTAATTATAAAGCAGTAAAAGTAGATGAAGACAGAACTTCTGGAAATATTACCACGGAAATATCATTTGTGTTTACCGCAAAACCAGGAATAGCCAGAATCGCTCTAAACGCAAATACCCGATTATCTATTGATGTTAAAGAAAATCGGTTTAGGGTTAGGCTTTACAATAATTCAGCTATGTTCACCTTGATGGGGCAATCAGTAACTTACGATATGCCTAAAGTATATGAGGCTGAAAAGCAAAACCAAGAAAAAGCGTTGTATTACCTTGGAATGAGAGGCTATCGCTAATACTTAATGGTTTTGCTTATGTAGTTTCGACTGGTATTAATGATGATTTTTAGGTTTAGTGCAAACAAGTATATCATCGCCAAATTATTTATTTTAACTGGCTCGTGCTATATAGTTTTTTATTCGTACCTATATTTCTACATATAATAATAGCACAACTGGTTAGTGTAAAACAATGCTCTTGTCCATATCTTCCAAAGCCACGCCTTTTGTTTCGGGCATCATTTTCCATACATACAACAGCTGTAAAACCATCATGAATGCAAAAAAGCCGAAAATATAACTGCCGGCAACATTGGCTGCAAAGAAAGGAAAAACCTGTGCCACCAGTGCAGCAAAAACCCAATGTGTAAGACAGCCAAAAGAGGTACCATTTGCTCTTACCGAATTAGGAAAAAGCTCCGACAAAAACACCCATATAACGGCACCCTGTCCTACGGCATGTGCCGCAATAAAGAGAAATACATAATAAATGATCATGCTCTTATCGTCGCTGTTAAAGGAAACTGCGATCAGCGTAAGCGAAACTATATAACCAAGGGAGCCAATATACATGAGCATCCTTCTTCCAAAACGATCAATCAGGTACCAGCCTGTTATGGTGAACAGCAGATTCACGGCACCTATTCCTACCGTTGATAACAATGCACCGCTTCTTTCAATACCTGCCATTTCAAATACTTTGGGTGCGAAATAAATAATGGCGTTAATACCAGACATCTGGTTAAAGAATGCAATGAGAAATGCCAGCAATAGCGGGGTAAAGAATTTTTTTGAAAAGAGTTTTTCTTTTGTTGCCGATACCGATCGCCTGATGGTTTCAATCATTTCATCTGTTGCTTCCCCTGTTAATGATAATACGCGTTTAGCCGCAGCCGTATCATTCTTATACAATACTAACCACCGTGGTGTTTCGGGTGTAAACAACATGAGTACAGAAAACAATAATGATGGAACTGCCACCACTCCTAACATCCAACGCCAGTCTTCTTCACCGCCTGCTCCCTGTAACAGGTAATTTGAAAAGTAAGCCAGCATAATACCCGCCACTACATTTAACTGAAAAGAAATAACCATTCGGCCACGGTATTTCGGCGGCGCTATTTCAGCAATATATACCGGTGCCACAACCGATGAGGCACCGATGCTGAGTCCACTCACAAACCTAAAAAACATAAAACTATATACGTCCTGTGCAAGTGCAGCACCAACAGATGTAAGCAGAAAAACAATACCAATCCAGAATAATGTTTTTTTTCTGCCAATACGGTTTGCAGGAATATTACCCAATGCCGCTCCAAAAACAGTTCCATATAAAGCCATGGCTATTGCGGTTCCGTGCATCCAGTTGCTGAGGTTCCATAAACGCTGAATGGCTTTTTCTGCTCCGGATATTACTGCTACATCTAATCCGAATAAAAGTCCACCCAAACCTACAGTGATGGACCATAAGGCAAGTTTCTTATTCATGGCAGTTGGTGTTGGCTGGTTAAATATAAGCCGGGAAGTCGGAAAAGTCCGGAAGACGGAAAGAGGGGGTGTATGTTGATATGACTTCCGTGTAAGTCCTTGCATGACCCTGTATGACGTAAGAACTTACACAGGAGCTAACAACAAAGTCTAAGCCCTTTCTTTGGGAGTTTCGGACTTCCCGACTTTCAATTTCCGGCCCCCTCCTCAAAATATCTGTTCTATTTTGCCGGTGTGATGATAATATTCCTGTATTCAACCGGACCATGATCGCCCTGTAATAAAATGGGGCCGGGTTCTCCTTCTTTACTATCGATGGCGCCGCCTGTTATGCCCGGTATTATCTGATCTACAATAATGGCTTTCCCGTTGGCAACAACTGTTACCCTTCTGCCGATAAGTGTAATATCAAAATGCTGCCATTCACCTGCAGGTTTTGCGGCCATTTCATTAGGGGTAAGAAAACCATAAACTCCGCCGAAATAGACTGATGAAGGTTCTTTTCCGGCATTATCTTCTACCTGTACCTCATATCTGCCACGCAGGTAAACACCGCTGTTGCTTCCTGCAGGATAACGAAACTCTACATGCAATTTAAAATCGGTAAACTTTGCTGTAGTCATCAGGTTACTCCCCGATTTAGAACTGGTGAGTACGCCATTCATATTTTGCCACTGGTTGTTTTTTCCCTGTGCCACCCATCCGTCTAGGTTGGTTTTATTCAGCAGGTGAACAGGCTTACCCCATACCACCGGCTTATCTCTTTTTAACAACGGCGCTCGTTCGCCGGTAACGGCATAGGTTCTTCCATTACTGGCATAAATGGTTCCTTTAAGCTGATCATTTTCAAGTGTTGCCTCAAAAACCATTTCCTTATCTGTACGTTCCCACTGTGCCGGAATGGAAAAATGAATTTTACCCTCTTTTACTTTAACCTGTGCAATAGGTCTGGCACTTCCGCCATCGGCCACAAACTGACCGACCAGTGTTTGTATGCCTGATAATCTTACCTCGAGCCATGATGGTGCAATACGGTCGCCCATGTTTACGGTAAGATCCCAACGACCGATAATATCCTGATCTGTTGCCACTGTTTTCTTATGGGTGAATGCGGTTACAATAATAAGTACCGCAGCGAAAGATAAAAATAATAATGAACGAGTGATCCTTTGTTTCATATGTGCAGTTTGAGTGATGAAGGTAAAGAAAGTATAGGATGTTCTGAGCAACAGAGGAACAGAGAAATAGCCAATAGCCAATTTCGAAATTGGCTATTGGCTATTTCTCTGTTCAGTAAATTCAGAGCAGGCTGTTCTTCTGTTGTTAGCACACTAGGGCACGGCAACTGATTTCCTTGCCACTATCATTAATCCGTTACCAGAGCGAACGGGTAAAATAAAGTCCAGTATCATGCAAAGCAGTATCAGGGGATAAAAGACCAGCAGTGTGATAGATATTATTATTTTAAAAGGAAAAGAATATGCATTGAAAAGGATGAAATGAGTATTTAACAGTTCATTACTCAGTATACCAAAGAATCCGTATGTATTTTTTATTTCTGTTACTTCCAAACTACAATAGTGTAACAGCTGAACTATTTCCGGTTTTGTATAAACACGCTGGTTTTGCTGAATCGTTTCATAATTCTCATAACGCTGTGTAATTTTTTTATAAAAAGGAAGTACCGTTTTATTATTTACCGGAACATATAACAATAAACAAGCGCCTGCTTTCATGGCATTATACAAACAGGTTAGCGCTACGCCATCATTCCTGCTGTAAGGCAATACCGAAATACATAAAACAATATCATACTGCTCTCTTTCACTCAGTTGTTCCATTTCTGTTTCCTCAAATGAAACATGATTAAGCCCGCTGGTTTCTATATACCTGTTGCCAAAATCAATATTCGTTTTTGCACGGTCTATCCCTTTAAAATACGATCTGCTGTACTTAGTAGCATACGGAAATAAAAACTGCCCCTCTCCGCATCCGGCATCCAGTAAATAAAATGGTTCTGTTTCTGACGCGAGCAATTTCTTTAGTCTTCTTGTTATATGCCATTTTCTGAGTTGTAAGAAGTAGTTAAGCGCATACACAAAGTGTATCCACCGGGGATGATTGATTAACCACGACGGGTATTGATGTGCAAAAAACTGTTGTGTTTTTTTTTGTTTCAAGTATCCTAATTTGAACACCCAAGATAAACTGTCTGTTTTATTTCTTCACCACCGGCAACTTAATCACCGAAGGATATTGTGCCGAATGGTGAATTTTGTTTTCTACTTTAATACCTGTTGCTTCATCATAATTTTTTCCGCCTGTATTCATGTTTCTATCGAAGCGCGGAAAATTGCTGCTGGTTACTTCAATGCGTATGCGATGGCCGGCTGCAAAAAAATTACTGGTTACCATGGGAGTGAGATCCACTTTATACACTTTACCTTTTTCCATCCACACTTCTTTATCATACCCTTCCCTGTAACGCAAACGTTGAATGGTTTCATCAAGATTATAGGCTTTACCATCGGGGTGCACATCAATCAGTTTAATGGTGATATCTGTATCCGGACCGGTTGATGAAACATATAAAGTAGATTCAATAAAACCGGTTACTTCCACTCCTTCTTTCAGTTCATCGGATGTGTATACCAGAATATCATCGCGCAGTTCCATTTTCGACTGATCGAATGAACCGCCCGTTACTGCATTACCCGTGCAACACACATTACCACCATAAGATGGAACAGGGTTCATGGGATCGTAGGTAAATGCATCTGGCTTATCTTTTTTTGGTATGGCACTGCTCAACTGGCCATCGCCATTTCTGGTATTGGCTTTTCCGGCACTCGCCAGGTAGAAGTTTTGCATTTCTGTATTGGCAGGAGGAAATGTTTCAGACTGCTGCCATTTATTGCTGCCCATGGTATAATAACGCACCCTTGGCTGTTTCTCTTTGAAATCATTTTTCTCGCCTTTCAATAGCATATCAAACCAACCCCAGGTAAGTTCATCATAATTCAGTCTTGCATCGCCCACACTTCTTTCACCCACAATGGTATTTTCTGTGGCGCGTTTGTAAGAACAGTGTAATACAGGTGCAATCACTAAATACTGGTTATCGGCTGTGGCCTTATCTTTCGCCGCTTTACGTGCATGATTAAAGAGTGCGATATTGGGCGCCGATGATACATCGTACCACGACACAAACCAGTAAGCTGGTACATTCAGCGGCATATTATCGTGATACAAACCTCCCTTGAACCATTGGGGATCATTGGGTTTACGGCGAATCATATCTTCATATACACCTTCCTGTCCTTTTGCATTTTTAACTGTAAAGTTTTTTCAGTACAAGACATTGTACAAGACAACTATCTTTCTCGTATCTCTGTCGTATCTCTTTCCTATGATTCTAGTATCCCCCTCGTATCTCTGTCGTATCTCTCTCGTATCCCAATCCTGAACCAGTCAGTACCCGGTCTATACCTTGCAGTATGTCGTTTCTACCTTTGTTCTTATTTCTGCCGTATCAGCTTCGGTGTTTCTTCGGAAATTCCCGAAGAAAACCCGACGCATTCCCGAAGGAATGAGGCCATTTCCTGAAGCGGCCCCGAAAAACGCCACCCTTTTGAGGGTGTTTTACATTGGAAATAAATTATTTTTTGTTTACTATGATTTTATTATCAGTGTGTTGGAAGGGGTGGTGCCACCCCCGCCATCCCTTAAGCGGGTTTTACTGATGTAGGTTTGTGTTATGATGAACAGCAATATAAACCTCCGCAGTATCTGGAACTTAATCCTACTCATTGGTTGCATAAACCGCAACCAAAACAAAACAAAAAACCCCGACCTGCTTTCAGCAAACCGGGGTCTTCGTGGTGTGGGCCGGGATCGAACCGGCGACACAAGGATTTTCAGTCTACAACAAGTTCAACTGATAATTCGTACTCCTTCCGCCCATAATACTTTTCACCAATATACCCTTATTAATAAGGTCTGTGATATCGCGCAAAGAAGTGTCGGGAGATGCTTTGGTAATTTTTGCCCATTTAGAACTATTCAGTTTACCCTCAAAACCATCAAGCAGTTTATTAAGCATAAGCCGTTGACGACTGTTGAGTTCAATGTCGGCTGCATTTTTCCAGAATTTCACCTTGCGATTCACTTTTTGCAATGTGTTTTCTACGTTATCAATCGTTCTTTCTAAACAACTAAAAAACCACTCTAACCATTCTGTAATATCAAGGTCGCTTTTCTGTGTGTTTTCCAACATGCTGTAATACATATTACGCTCCTGCCGTATTTGCGACGACATACTATAAAAACGCTGAGCGGTTTCATCGGCACGTGAAAGCTGCATATCGGCAATGGCCCTGGCTATTCTGCCATTACCATCTGCAAAAGGATGGATGGTTACAAACCATAAATGAGCAATAGCTGATTTCAGGACGGGGTCTATATTTTGTTTATTATTGAACCATGTAATAAACGCCTCCATTTCTGCAGCAACTTTATTTGCATCAGGTGCCTGAAAATGAACAGTCTCTTTGCCAATGGCACCAGATACTACCTGCATCGGACCGTTTTCACCTGTTCGCCAGGCTCCTGTTGTTATTTTGTACAACCCGCTTCTGCCAGCAGGAAACAATGCTGCCTGCCAGCCAAATAAACGTTCTGCCGTAAGTGGCTGTGCATAATGCTGAGTAGCATCGAGCATCATTTCTACCACTCCCTCTACATTTCTATCAACAATAACCGCGCCTGCCAAATCAATACCCAAATGTTTGGCAATAGAGGAGCGTACCTGAGCAGCGTCAAGCATTTCACCTTCTATTTCACTAGACTTTAGCACATCAAGGGTAAGGGTTTCTAAAACGGCTTCTTCACGCATTGAAAAACCAAGGGTCTCCATTTTGCCCAACAGCTTCCCCTGCTTATACCGTATTTCAGCTAACCGTGTAGATACTCTTTCGCTGATCCAGGTAAACTGAGGCCAGTTGGTATGTTCGTGGATATACATGTGCTATTCTCCGCATTTTGTACAGCGAAT
Source organism: Bacteroidota bacterium (assembly GCA_049324295.1). GTDB lineage: Bacteria > Bacteroidota > Bacteroidia > Chitinophagales > Chitinophagaceae > Sediminibacterium. The sequence goes on along the minus strand of JBMOKQ010000049.1, from coordinate 10,407 downwards.
ATACGGCTTATTCTCCAAAACTCAGCTTATTGTCCGCACAATTTGCGGACAATAAGGCAACTATTCTCCGCATTACCAGGTGAGATGTATAGATGTATCAAATTTAAAACAAAGGTTCATTGTTATTTTTCTAAGAAATTATTGGTGGTCAACCCAAAAAACAAAAAACCTCAATTCGCCAAAGGCGAACTGAGGTCTTCGTGGTGTGGGCCGGGATCGAACCGGCGACACAAGGATTTTCAGTCCTTTGCTCTACCGACTGAGCTACCGCACCTTCGGTGAAGTCCGAGGGACTCCTTTGGAGATTCAAGAACAAAGAAACAAGGTACAAGATTTAACTTGTGGCTTGAAGCCTGTAACTTGAAACTTACTCTTCCCTTTCGGGGCAGCAAAAATAGGGGGTTTTCACATATAATCCACACCATCGCGGGTTTTTTTGCCTATTTTATGGAGGGTCAATAACAATTAGGTAATGGCTGCATAATAATTCCATCATCTGTCCGGTTCAGTTTTACATCAAAAACCAGACGCTTATGAGAAATACCACAATTGCATTTTGCTTACTTGTTTTTGTTGCCTGTAAAAAAACCGATACCTACCCGGTTGAACCCATTGTTAACGAAGATCCTTCGTCTTATTCAGCAATTACTTCTTTGAACCTGGGCGGCGCAGATGCTGCTGAAATAACCACTTACGACCCCGCCACCAAAAGATTGTTTGCCGTTAATAACGGTAGCACCAATAAAATTGATGTGATTAATATGGCTGATCCTGCCGCCATTACTGTTATACATGCTATCAGCATGGCCCCGTATGGCGGTTATGTTAATAGTGTTGATATTAGTAATGGAAAACTTGCCGCCGCTATTGAATCAGTTAATAAACAGGAAAGCGGTAAAGTGGTGGTATTTAATACCGGCACTTATGCAGAAGAAAAAATAATTACCGTTGGCGCCCTGCCCGATATGGTTGTCTATAGTCCCAATGGTAAATTTATTCTTACCGCTAATGAAGGAGAACCCAATACAACATATTCGACCGATCCGGAAGGAAGCATTTCTATTATCAGTGTAGAGAATAATTATGCAGTTACAACACTTAATTTTTCTGCTTTTACCAGCCAACAAACAACATTAAAAGCAAAGGGTCTTCGTATCAGTGGTCTGAATAAAAATTTCCTGAACGATATAGAGCCTGAATATATTACCGTTTCATCCGATTCTAAAACAGCCTGGGTTACCCTGCAGGAAGCGAATGCCATTGCAGGTATTGACCTGATTTCAAAAACCATTACCAGCATTATGCCGTTGGGTTATAAAGATTTTAACCAGACTGCTAATGCAACCGATGTATCTGACCGCGACAACAGCATTGCTTTTACACCATGGAAAATCTTTGGTATTTATATGCCCGATGCCATTGCCAATCTTTCTTATAATGGTAAAACCTATTTGTTTACAGCCAATGAAGGAGATTCAAGAGAGTACACTGCCTTTACAGATTTTAAAAGACTCTCTGCTGTTAATCTTGATGCTACTGCTTTCCCCAATGCCACTACTTTAAAAACAGATGCACAACTGGGGCGTCTGAATATACTCACCACCGATGGCGACACCGATAACGATGGTGACTACGATGCTATTTACAGCATGGGCGCCCGCTCTTTCAGTGTTTGGGATGCATCGAACGGTTCACTGGTGTTTGATAGTAAAAATGAACTCGATGTAAGAGCTAAAGACCTTGCCGTTTACGATGATAGAAGAAGCGATGATAAATCTGTTGAACCCGAAGCCATCACACTTGGAAAAGTAGGCAACAAACAAATTGCCTTCGTGGGTCTTGAAAGAGCAGATGCTATTGCTATTTATGATGTAAGCATTCCTACCGCACCTGTATTTCTGAAAATGATTAAAACCGGTGATGCTCCCGAAGGTATATTATTCATCCCCGCATCTAAAAGCCCTATCAATCAGAGTCTCTTAGTAGTGAGTAGTGAGAATGATGGGGTGGTGAAGGTTTATAAAGCTACGAAGTTGTGATTTAGGAAGCTGTTAGCTGTTAGCTTCTAGCTGCTAGTAGGAGATATTCTTTCTTCTTGCAGCTAGAAGCTAACAGCTTTCTAAAACTCACAATTCTTCGGCGTTCTTGCAAATGCAATGACATCTCGGATATTCGTCATGCCTGTTACAAACTGTACCATACGCTCAAAGCCAAGACCAAAGCCGGCATGAGGTACGGTTCCGAAACGGCGGGTATCGAGGTACCAGCTCATTTCTTCCAGTGGTATATGCATGGCCTGCATACGGGCTTCCAGTTTTTCAAGACGTTCTTCTCTTTGCGATCCTCCCACAATTTCGCCAATACCCGGGGCAAGAATATCCATAGCGGCTACGGTTTCTTTACCTGGTTCGCATCCATCATTCAGTCGCATATAAAATGCTTTAATGGCGGCAGGATAGCCTGTTACAATAACAGGTTTCTTGAAATGTTTTTCAACTAAATATCTTTCATGTTCACTCTGCATATCAATACCCCACTTTACATCGAACTTGAATTTCTTTTTCTTGTAGTGTGGTGAGTTGAGCAATATCTGAATGGCTTCTGTATACGTAATACGTTCAAATTTATTGTCAACCACAAATGTCAGTTTCTCCAGCAAACCAAATTCCTGGCGCTCATTCTGTGGTTTCTGTTTTTCTTCTTCCGCCAATCGCTGATCGAGGAATGCAAGATCCTCTGCGTTATGTTCCATTACATATTTAATCAGGTATTGAATGAACTCTTCGGCCAGGTTCATATTGTCTTCAATATCATGAAAGGCCATTTCGGGTTCAATCATCCAGAACTCAGCCAGGTGGCGGGTTGTATTGGAATTCTCTGCACGGAACGTTGGGCCAAACGTATAGATTTCACTAAATGCCATGGCACCCAGTTCTCCTTCCAATTGTCCGCTAACAGTGAGGTTGGTACTCTTGCCAAAAAAATCTTCTGTAAAATCAATACTGCCGTCTTCTTTGCGTGGCGGATTATCGAATGGTAATGTAGTTACACGAAACATTTCACCCGCACCTTCTGCATCGCTCGATGTGATGATGGGTGTATGCAGATATACAAAACCCTTTTCGTTAAAAAATTTATGTACTGCAAATGCCAGCGAATGCCTGATACGGAATACTGCCCCGAATGTATTGGTACGGAAACGCAGGTGCGCTATCTCGCGTAAAAATTCAAGACTGTGTTTTTTAGGTTGAAGCGGAAACTTCTCTGCATCACTATCACCCAGAATCTCCAGCGTTTTGGCTTTCAGTTCTACGGTCTGGCCCTTTCCCGGCGATGGCGCCACTGTTCCTGTTACTTTTAATGATGCGCCTGTTGTAATACGTTTCAGTGTTGCATCTTCCAGTAAACCCAGTTCTGTTACAACCTGTAAATTATTATTGGTACTTCCGTCGTTCAATGCAATAAACTGGTTGTTACGAAAAGTACGCACCCAACCCATCACTGTAATGTCTTGCCCGGTCTGACCGCTGCTCAGCAGGTCTTTAATTCTTGTTCTGTTGTTAAACATTGCTTGCTCTTGCTTGATTTGAGGGCAAAGATAGGGTAGAAGCTTTATAAGGAGGGCTACGAGCTGCGAGCTATGGGCCGTGAGAAGAAAATCATTTTCACCCGTGACTCATAGCCCATAGCCCGCAGCTAAATTTCTGTTGATTTGGCTTTTAAATTCCCTACTTTTAAACGCTTTATTACTCCATATCCAAACCACATGATCAACCCGTCATTGTTCCAGTCGTTGATTGAACTTACCACAGATGCTGTGTTTATTGTACGCGTACAGACATGCGGTAAAGAGTTTGTTATGGAATATGTTAACCCGGCTTATCTCAAAAAATTTGGGGTAACAGAAGCATCTGTGGTTGGTAAGGAGCTTAAAGATATGCTTCGTACCACTATTGTTGATGCCATCAGGTTACGTTTCATTGAATGTGTTGAAAAGGGCCACAGCATTAGCTTTGAGGAGGATTTTGAGGACGATAGCGCAAGTTTGAGTGAGCTTTTTCCTATTAAAGATGAAGAAGGAAATATTACCCATGTTGTAGGCATTTCAAAAGATATTACCGAGCTGAAACATAAGCGCGACCAGATTGCGGCTTCTGAAAAAACACTGCAATCAATTATCAACAGTTCCGATAATATACTGATTTATATCAGCAAAGATTTTCAGATCAGGTATGCCAACAAACGTGCACAGCAACATGCTATTAAAATGTTTGGCAAACCTTTTGAAATTGGCGATAAATTAACCAACTATTACGAAGAGGAATATAAAAATATTGGCGCGGAACATGGACGTATGCTGTCTGAAAGTAAGGCCACCGTTACACATGAGCATCTTGTAGAATACCCCGATGGCGAAAAACGCTGGTTCCTCCGCCGGTATTATGGCCTTTTTGATGAAAATGGCGAACTATCGGGAGTGGTTATTGCCTCCATCAATATCACCAATCGCAAAGAGCAGGAACTACAAATTCAGAAACATGTGGAAGCCCTGAAAGAGATCGCGAAAATACAGTCGCACGAAATACGCAGACCCGTTGCCAATATCATCGGACTTTCCGATCTGATGGATTTTAAGTTGAAAACCGTTGAGGAGAATGATCAAATATTACAGTATTTAAGAATGAGTGCCCAGGAACTCGACCAGATCATCAGCAAAATCGTTGATAAAACACAGTTTCCGGATGATAAGACCGTAGATTAGGCCAGTATCATATAATTTGATCGCTGATATTTTAGCCACAGATTCGCAGATTATGGCATCGAAATCTGCGAATCTGTGGCTAAAATCAGTTCTTCCTGAAAGCATCATAAATGAATTTTTTGTTTTGTTTTTGATTTTTTTCGCTTAACATTGCATCGGAAAACAAGCTGATTTGGTCCTTCTTTCGCTCTTGACACATCAGTTTACCCTCTTCCAATCAATTAACAATACCCAAGTTTTTCCGATCTGAGCTTACATTTCCCTTAGACTGGATTTTGAACGATGATAATTTGAATTTTTCCATCAATAGAGTTTATGTACGATATTCTGCAATTAAACGACATGGTATTGCCCGAGCTGCTTGATATAGCAGAGCAGTTGAAGATTTCGGGTGCCAAAAAGCTCGATAAACAGGGCCTTATTTACAAGATTCTCGACAACCAGGCTGTTCAGGCCAGTGAATCGAAAGATGATCCGAAGAAAAAAACGGCGCGTCCCCGTAAGCCTGTTACCGTTAAAACCGCTAATGGAACCGAAGAAGCCGAAGTAATGGAAGATGCTCCTGAAAAAGCTGCGCCCAAACGTGGTCCCGTTAAAAAAGCGCGTAACGAAAAAACGGAAGAGACCACAACAGAAGAAATAGCTGCTCAAGCATCTGCAACCCATACAACAGAAGCTGAACAGGCTACCGAAGCCGGTCTGCCACAGGAAGTGCCTGTTCAACAGCAACAACGTCAGCATAAAAAAGAACCCAATTTTAATATTGAATTTGAAGGTGTAATCCTTGGTGAAGGTGTTCTGGAAATGATGCCCGATGGTTATGGCTTCCTTCGTTCTTCTGATTATAACTATTTGTCTTCTCCCGATGATGTATATGTATCACCGTCCCAGATCAAATTATTTGGTTTGAAAACAGGTGATACTGTTCAGGGTGCGGTTCGTCCGCCCAAAGAAGGAGAAAAATATTTCGCCTTACTGAAAGTGGATCATATCAATGGAAAACGTCCGGATGAAGTTCGTGACCGTGTTCCTTTCGATTACCTGACCCCCTTGTTCCCTTATGAAAAACTAAACCTCTTTACCACACCCAATAATTACAGCACACGTATCATGGATCTGTTTACCCCAATTGGTAAGGGTCAGCGTGGATTGATTGTGGCACAGCCCAAAGTGGGTAAAACCATGTTGCTGAAAGAAGTGGCCAATGCCATTGCTGCCAATCACCCCGAATGTTACCTGATGGTGGTATTGATTGATGAACGTCCGGAAGAGGTGACCGATATGGAGCGCAGCGTTAAAGCAGAAGTAATTGCTTCTACTTTCGATGAGCCCGCTGAAAAACACGTAAAAGTTTCTACCATCGCTTTACAAAAAGCAAAAAGACTGGTTGAGTGTGGTCACGATGTGATTATTCTTTTAGATTCCATCACACGTCTGGCACGTGCTCACAATACCGTTGCCCCCGCCAGTGGTAAAGTATTGAGTGGTGGTGTGGAAGCCAATGCCATGCAGAAACCCAAACAATTCTTTGGTGCCGCACGTAAAATTGAACATGGCGGTTCACTCACCATTCTCGCTACCGCACTGATTGAAACAGGTAGTAAAATGGATGAGGTAATTTTTGAAGAGTTCAAAGGTACAGGTAATATGGAACTGCAGCTTGATCGCAGACTGGCGAACAAACGCATCTTCCCTGCCATTGACCTTGTGGCTTCTTCAACACGCCGCGATGACCTGTTACTGGATAAAGAAGTATTACAGCGTATGAATATCCTGCGTCTTTATATCAACGATATGAATACCGAAGAAGCCATGAATGAATTGCTGAAGCGAATGAGGGGAACAAAAGACAATGAAGAGTTCCTGGCTTCGATGAACAGGTAAGAAATTAAAAAGTAAAAAAGCAAAATTCAAAAGCGATGGATAGTAGTATATTCATCGCTTTTTTAATTCCTTCTGTATATTTCTGTGTCTCCTGTGGCAATTTATTATGCCACAGGAGACACAGAAAAACAGAACAAGGTCCTCGGACTTTCCGACTACCGGTCTATTCTTTATTGCTCCATAAATCTTTTGAGTCCAATTTTTGCTTTCAGTTGCAGTTTTTTGTGGAAATAGCCCGACCAGCCCAACAGCCATCCCGTTGGCCCAAAAGCCTGTTTGATCCAGCGATAGATGGAAAAGGCATCGGAATGTTCGATGATGAGTCCGTCTTTAAAACGCATATACGCTTTTATATGGTTCTCTACTTTTCTGCCTGTTTGCGAAAAAATATAAATGGCCTTCCAATCAGTAGTTGTGTATTCATCATCCAGCAATTGAATATTGCCATAAGTAAGTGAAAAATCTTTTGCCCTGGTGCATAGCATTTCCCACATGGCTTTTACCTCATATACATCCAGCAAACCAAACACAGGATCACTGAATACTGCTTCCGGGTGATAACAGGATTGCATGGTTGCATAATCAAGCTGCTGAAATGCAGTGTAGAATTTGTGTATGGTTGCTTCGTTCGGGTTCAAAGTTGGCGGATTGAAATATTGAATAATCAATATCGAATATTCAACTTCGAAGTTGGATATTCGATATTTCTCTGTTCCTCTGTTATTTTCCTAGTGCGCTTCAAGCCAGTTGCTTCCCATTCCCACTTCTGCTTCTACCGGTACTTCATGCGGCAGGGGCATGGCGGTGGTCATACAGCGGATGATAAGCTCTTTTAATGAATCTACTTCACTCGCCACAGCATCAAATACTAATTCATCATGTACCTGTAAAATCATTTTCGATTGCCAGCTGCCGGTTTTCATTTCGTTGTGAATTTTTATCATCGCCAGCTTTATCATATCAGCTGCCGTTCCCTGTATGGGTGAATTGATGGCATTTCGTTCCGCAAAACCACGTACAGTAAAATTGCTGCTATTGATATCTTTTAACCAGCGTTTTCTTCCTGCCAGTGTTTGTACATAACCATTCTCTTTGGCAAAGTTTATCTGCTCATCCATATAACGCTGGATATTCGGAAACTCTTTTTTATAGTTATCAATAATTTCTTTGGCTTCTGTTCTGCTGATACCCAGGTTATCTGCAAGTCCGAAAGCCCCTTGTCCGTAAATGATACCAAAGTTTACACTCTTGGCCTTATAACGCATTTCCTTGGTTACATCGGCTTCTGCAACAGCATACACTTTTGATGCCGTGGCCGTATGAATATCTTTATGTTGTTTGAAAGCCTCACACATATTTGGGTCGCCACTGATAGCGGCCACAATACGCAATTCAATTTGTGAATAGTCGGCACTGAGTAATACACGGCCCTCTTCTCTTGGAATAAACGCTTTCCTGATCTCTCTTCCCCGCGATGTTCTGATGGGTATATTCTGCAGGTTCGGATTATTGCTGCTCAACCTTCCCGTTACAGCCACTGCTTGCGCATAACTGGTATGCACCCGACCCGTTTTTGGATTGATCATTTCGGGCAACGCATCTACATAGGTTGATTTGAGTTTGGTTAATTCACGGAAACCCAGGATATCGTCTACAATCTTGTGTTGATTCGCCAGCTTTAATAACACATCTTCACCCGTTGCATACTGACCCGTTTTTGTTTTTTTCGCTTTGGGATCAAGTTTTAGTTTTTCAAACAATACTTCGCCCAATTGTTTGGGTGATGCCAGGTTAAAACGCACTTCTGCCTGTGCATACACACTTTCCTCACATCGTTTGGCTTCTGTTTCCAGTTCTTTGCTGTATTGCTTCAGAAAATCAACATCAATCTTTACACCTTCAAATTCCATATCGGTCAGAACACGTACCAGCGGATTCTCTACATTGTTGAAAACGGGTTGAACTTCTTTTTCCTTCAGCAGCGGAACAAAAACCTGTTTGAGTTGAAATGTAATATCGGCATCTTCCGCTGCGTATTCTTTTATCTTCTCCAATTCTACATCTCTCATGCTTCCCTGGCTTTTTCCTTTCTTACCAATCAGTTCTTCAATATGTACCGGCTCATAACCGAGGTATTGTGCACTCAGCAGATCCATGCTTCTTCTGCCCTCGGGTTCAATGAGGTAATGGGCAAGCATGGTATCAAATAATTGTCCTTTTATTTCAATGCCATACCATTTTAATACAAGAAGGTCGTATTTGGTATTTTGTCCGACCCAGGTGATGGATTCTTTTTCAAACAAGGGTTGAAATAACTGAAGTTGTTTTTTTACTTCTTCCTGGTTGGTTGAGCAAGGTACATAATACCCTTCACCTGCTTTATAAGAAAAACTCAGTCCAACCAGTTCTACATTATTGGCATCGGTTCCTGTTGTCTCTGTATCAAAACAAATCTCTGATTGTTCCAGTAGTGTTGTAATTAATTCACCGATGGCCGCTTCGCCCTGTATCAAATGATAATGATGGGGCGTATTGTTGATGTTTTTTTCTGCTATCAACCCAAGCTGCTCTGTTTCGGGACCGCTAACAGGCAGTTTTTCCGTTTCTGTTTTTTCACCCTGTTTTGCTGATTTGCCCGAAGCTTTTGGTGCCGCTACAGCATTACCAAATAAATCGGTCTGAACACCCTTTGGTGCTGCATGAAACGCATTGAAGTCTTCGCCTAATATGCGTTTGCCAAGTGTTTTAAATTCAAGTTCCGTAAATACTTCTGTGAGTTCTTCCCTGTTCCATTCTTTTAGCCGATAATCTTCTTCATGAAATTCAACGGGAACATTGGTAATAATGGTGGCCAGTTTTTTACTCATAACGGCCAGATCAACGGCGTTTCTTACTTTCTCGCCCAATGCACCTTTTATTTTATCGGCATTGGCCAAAACATTTTCAAGTGTATCATATTCTTTTAAAAGTTTGGCCGCTGTTTTTTCTCCAACGCCCGGAATACCCGGAATATTATCCACCGCATCGCCCATGAGCCCAAGCATATCCACCACCTGTTCCACACGCTGAATATCCCAGCGCTCACAAATTTTAGCGGCATCCATAATCTCGGCCGGGTTACCAAAAGCAGGTGGCTTATAAATGTATACGTTGGGGTGAATCAATAACTGACCATAATCTTTGTCGGGCGTAACCATATATACTTCATACCCTTTATCGGCTGCCTGCCAGGATACGGTGCCAATTACGTCATCGGCCTCATATCCATCCATTTCCACTACGGGAATATTGAATGCACGAATAATGCGTTGTATATCGGGAATAGATTCCAGTAAATCTTCCGGAGCCTCCTGGCGATTGGCTTTGTAGTCTGCAAAATCTGTATGCCTTTCGGTTGGGGCATGTGTATCGAAACATACGGCCAGGTGGGTTGGCTTTTCTTTGTTGATGAGATCAAACAAAGTATTGGTAAAACCAAACTGTGCGTTGGTGTTTCTTCCCTTGGAAGTAATGCGTGGGTTTCGGATCAATGCATAATAAGCACGAAAAATCAGTGCAAATGCATCCAGCAGAAATAACTTCTTACTCATGAAGCTAAGGTAGGAAATAGTGTGTTGTGAATAGTGAATGGTCAATACTAGTGTCATGTCAAGATAATATTGTCGGATACAGTTTTTTTAGTTTAACCCTTGCTTTATCATTGGTAAACTGCCAATTAATTTTGGCTTCTTTATTATTACGATCTTCCTGCCAGGCTGCTA
>JBMOKQ010000048.1:0-102319 GCA_049324295.1 Bacteroidota bacterium | reverse complement strand
AACAAGCCGAAGTAGCTCAGTTGGTAGAGCATCCCGAAGGAATCGGGAAGGTCGCGGACCTTTAAACGAAATACCACTGGATAAATAGGTAAACAAAACAAGCCGAAGTAGCTCAGCTGGTAGAGCATCCCGAAGGAATCGGGAAGGTCGCGGACCTTTAAACGAAATACCACTGGATAAATAGGTAAACAAAACAAGCCGAAGTAGCTCAGCTGGTAGAGCAGCTGATTTGTAATCAGCAGGTCGCGGGTTCGAGTCCCATCTTCGGCTCAAAAATTATTTCTTTTCTTCCCTGTAACAGGACAGGAAAAAAAATAAGGGCAGATGGCCGAGTGGTTAAAGGCGACAGACTGTAAATCTGTTCTCTCACGAGTACGTAGGTTCGAACCCTACTCTGCCCACAGGACAATTTGAAAATTTGAGAATTTGAAAATTTGAAAATGATCGGATTGTTGATTTTAGTAAGTTCTTTTAAAATATTTGAAACCTGATAATTTAAAAAACACGAAGTGTTTAAAAACATTTTCAAATTTTCAAATTCTCAAATTTTCAAATTAACAAGCGGGAGTAGCTCATTTGGTAGAGCGATAGCCTTCCAAGCTATAGGTGGCCAGTTCGAGCCTGGTCTCCCGCTCATTTTAAGTTCTTTAAAAACAACAGCTTAAAGAGTTGTAAAAAGCCGTTGTACCTGCCTGTCGGCAGACAGGGCTCAGTGGTAGAGCATCCCGATGCAATCGGGAAGGTCGTGAAGTTCTTTTTTTAGGAAAAGAAAAAACAACAGCTAAAGAGATTAAAAAGCCGTTGTACCTGCCTGTCGGCAGACAGGGCTCAGTGGTAGAGCATCCCGATGCAATCGGGAAGGTCGTGAAGTTCTTTTTTTAGGAAAAGAAAAAACAACAGCTAAAGAGATTAAAAAGCCGTTGTACCTGCCTGTCGGCAGACAGGGCTCAGTGGTAGAGCATCCCGATGCAATCGGGAAGGTCGTGAAGTTCTTTTTTAGGAAAAGAAAAAACAACAGCTAAAGAGATTAAAAAGCCGTTGTAGCTCAGTGGTAGAGCACTTCCTTGGTAGGGAAGAGGTCGTGAGTCCGATTCTCACTAACGGCTCAAGAAGCGCAGGAAAAGTGATCCGTCGGGCGGATAATAAATAGTTTAACAAACGGCGAAAGCCTCAAATTTTTAAAACACAACTAAAAACCGATAAAAATGTCTAAAGAGACCTTTAAGAGGGAGAAACCTCACGTAAACGTTGGTACCATTGGTCACGTTGACCACGGTAAAACCACCCTGACTGCTGCCATTACGGACATCTTATCTAAGAAAGGTCTGGCACAGGCTAAGAAGTATGATGAGATTGATGGCGCTCCTGAAGAAAAAGAGCGTGGTATCACCATCAATACAGCACACGTAGAATATCAAACTGCAAATCGTCACTATGCGCACGTTGACTGTCCTGGTCACGCTGACTATGTGAAAAATATGATTACCGGTGCTGCCCAGATGGACGGTGCTATCCTGGTTGTGGCTGCGACTGATGGTCCGATGCCACAAACCAAAGAGCACATCCTGCTGGCCCGCCAGGTAGGTGTACCTCGTATTGTAGTATTCATGAACAAGGTTGACCTTGTTGATGATGCTGAATTACTTGAACTGGTTGAAATGGAGATCCGCGAACTGTTAACTTCATACGGTTTCGATGGTGATAACACTCCAATCATTCAGGGTTCTGCAACTGGCGCTCTTGCTGGTGAAGCAAAATGGGTTGCTAAAGTTGACGAACTGATGGATGCAGTTGATACTTATATTCCACTGCCTCCCCGTCCAATCGATATGCCATTCCTGATGTCTGTGGAAGACGTATTCTCTATCACAGGTCGTGGTACTGTAGCAACAGGTCGTATCGAGCGTGGTATCATTAAAGTAGGTGAAGGTGTTGAGATCGTAGGTCTGATGGAATCTCCACTGACTTCTACCGTAACTGGTGTTGAAATGTTCAAAAAACTGTTGGATGAAGGTCAGGCAGGTGATAACGCCGGTCTGCTGCTCCGCGGTATTGAGAAAAAAGATATCCGTCGTGGTATGGTAATCTGTAAGCCAGGTTCTATCACTCCACACACTGACTTCAAAGGTGAGGTTTATGTACTGAGCAAAGAAGAAGGTGGACGTCACACTCCATTCTTCAACAAGTACCGTCCTCAGTTCTACTTCCGTACTACGGATGTAACTGGTGAGTGTACTTTACCTGAAGGAACAGAAATGGTAATGCCTGGTGATAACATCGGTCTTACTGTAAAACTGATCCAGCCGATCGCTATGGAAAAAGGTCTGAAATTCGCTATCCGCGAAGGTGGACGTACCGTAGGTGCCGGTCAGGTTACTGAAATCGTTAAATAAGCTCCTTCCCCTCTGTTCCCCTGAAGGGGATGTTAAGGGGATGTTGGAAAAAGTTTATTACCTTTATAACTACAAAGTACTTAGTCCTCTAAGTACTTTGTAGTTAATAAAAAAACCTCAAAGCCCTTTAGGGTAGGGGAAATACGGGCATAGTACAACGGTTAGTATAGAGGTCTCCAAAACCTTTGATCTGGGTTCGAATCCTAGTGCCCGTGCGAATAATTTGAAAATTAGATAATTTGAAAATTTGAAAATGAGGTTTTTTCTATTGCTTCGCAACAGAAAATAGAGAACTGGTATTTTCAAACTCAAATTTCTCTCCACAGGAGTATATCATTTTCAAATTTTCAAATTTTCAAATTTTCAAATTATACAAGTGAACAAAATCGCTACATACTTCAAAGAAAGCTATCGTGAGCTGATGGAGAAAGTAACCTGGCCAACCTGGTTACAGCTCCAGCAAAGCACTGTTATTGTCCTGGTAGCTACCGTAATCATCACCGCGATGGTTTGGGTGATGGACTTTTCCAGCAACCAGTTGCTGAAGTTGATTTACTCATTATTCAAGTAAGAGAACATGGAAGCATCAGTAGTAGATAATAACGCTGTTGAAACCACTGAAACCAATCAGCCGGAAAATACCAAATGGTATGTATTGCGCGTGGTGAGTGGTAAAGAGCGTAAGGTGAAAGAATACCTGGATAAAGATATTATTCGCAGTGGCTGGCAGGAAATCATCAAACAGATATTCCTTCCCATGGAGAAAGTGTATAAAGTGCAGAATGGTAAAAAAGTAATGCGCGAAAAAAACTATTTTCCCGGTTATGTGATGATGGAAGTACTGAATGGTAAACTGAATGATGATATTGTTCAGCATATCAGCAATATCAGTAACGTAATGCATTTTCTTACCGATGGTAAAGGCTCAAAAGGCAATATCATTTCATTGCGTAAAAGTGAAGTAAATAAAATGCTGGGTAAGGTAGATGAAATGAACGACCAGGGAGCAACCATGAGCGAACCATTTATCATCGGCGAAACCATTAAAATCATTGAAGGTCCTTTCAACGATTTCAATGGTGTGATTGAAGAAGTAAACGACGAAAAGAAAAAACTGAAAGTGACCGTAAAAATCTTCGGTCGTTCTACACCTGTGGAACTCAATTATATGCAGGTAGAGAAACTGAGTTAAATTCTTTCTGAATACTATATTGAAAGACCGTTCATTTATGAACGGTCTTTTTTTATGTTGAAACAGTATTAGATTTAGGAAGAAAATAGATGCCCTCTATTTTTACCAGACTCAATACAACTCTTTTAACTGTTTAATCATACACTTTATGTCAAAGCCCATTTATCCCTGTATATGGTTCAATAACAATGCCGCGGAAGCTGCCGCATTTTATTGCGAAACTTTTAATAATGCCAGCATACTTGAATCAAATCCAATTGTAACAAGGTTTAAAGTGGGTGGATTGATTTTTATGTTACTCAATGGTGGTTCCAAATACAAAACCACGCCTGCGGTTTCTTATTTCGTGTATTGTAATGGGGTAGAAGAGATCAATCGTTTATACGAAACCCTGAAAGATGGAGGCAGTGTATTGATGCCACTTGATAAATATGACTGGAGCGCGCGTTATGCCTGGGTGCAGGACAGGTTTGGTGTTAATTGGCAACTCGATGTGGAGGAAATTAATAACGCCCAGAAAATTGTTCCCAATTTATTATTTGTAAATGAAAAAATGGGAATGGTGAAGGAAGCAAGGGAATACTATATGGGCAGCTTCCCCAATAGTATGTACCTGATGGAGATGGCACATCCACCGGGTAGTGGGTTGCCGGATGGTGCTTTATTATTTACACAATTCAAACTCAACGGATGTATCATGAATGCCATGAGCAGTACCATGCATCATGATTACGATTTTACACCGGGTAATTCATTTGTAATAGAATGCGATGAACAGCAGGAAATTGATTATTTCTGGGAAAGACTTGGAGCGGGCGGACGTTATGATATGTGTGGCTGGCTGGCGGACAGGTATGGGGTTTCCTGGCAGGTTGTTCCGTCTGTTTTGGCTAAACTGATGTCCGATCCTGAAAAAGGCCCCAGGGTTATTCAGGCATTTTTAAAAATGCAGAAATTCGATATACAGGCTTTACTGGATGCATAAGTTTAGATAAAAATAGTGGAAGCAGGCAGCTCCGATATGCTCCAGCTTCCTTCTTTTATTTCTTCTTCTAATTGTCCGGGATCCCATCCTGCATAACCAATCAGTAAACGAATATCCTGTTCGGATAAGTTGCCTTTTTTGAGATGGAAAAGTACCTGTTGAAAATCGCCACCATAATATACTCCGTCTTTAATTGCAAGACCAGCTTCAATCAGATCCGGGCGACGGTGTAAAAAGAAAAGCTGCTCCTGGTCAACAGGTCCTCCAATGTATAACGGAATAGGGGGGTAGCTGATAAATTCTGTCAGCTCATTCAGTTTTTTCATCAATGGCAGATGTGCTATAAATCCAACGGCTCCCCTGTCGTTGTGTTCCACAACCAGTATTGGGGTATTTTCAAAATTAGGATCATTGATATCGGGAGTACTGTTGATAATTTTTCCGAAAAGCGATGACATGGATACAGGTTTGTTTGTTGAATAAAATTAACTGTAAATACCTGAGCAACTGGTGAGCATAAGCAGCAAAAGAAAATATAATTTAGTATAAGTACCCCATCAGAATTAAATGTAAACAATAGCACAACAGGTACGGGTAGCTCGTACTATGTTTTTCGAAAAAGAAAGTATAATTTAATTCTTATGGGGTACTTAGTAAAAGCAGGAACATGAAATTCTATACCGGCATGCCTAAAACATTGGTACCTTATTTCAGACAATCTCTGGAGGCATATGCCACTGCCATAAAACAAAAGGATCTTACAGAAGCATGGCGCCAGTTAGAGCGGGCGCATGTAATTGGGCAGGCGTATCCTTATGCGCATACCCAGGTACATTGGAAAATGCTGGTATTTGGGTGTAAGATCAAGAGTGTTAAAGAAGTGATCGGACAAATTCCCCGTTTACTGGTAGGGGGAGTAAAGTCGTTTGTGGGTAAGATACCTGTTGGTAATACGGGTGGTGCCAATGTGCCGCCGATGCGGCCGATGGTGATTGAGGATGATATACTCGAAATATTCCGGAAAGCCGGTCTGTAGTAATTGGATTTAACATTAAACGAATTATTATGACCGGCGCCAGCTTTTATTATTTTCGTCGTTTGTATTTTCATTGTTCAATTATTCTTTATTCACACAACAAATCATCAAAATAATATGAAAAAGTTATTCAGTTTAGCAGTTGCATTGTGTGCGTTTATGCTTGTTCAGGCCCAACCCCCACAGGTACCCGCAGAACCCGGTGCCAAATTTGGTAAAGCTACTACTGCCGACAATGCAGTATCTATAGAAGAGTTTGTAAAAGTTATGGCCACCAAAGAAGAGGGAAAGCCACACGATGCCAAAATTGTAGGCGTAGTTACAGAAGTATGCCAGAAAGAAGGTTGCTGGATCAAGGTTCAGTTGCCCAATGGTAATATGATGGTGCGTATGAAGGACCACAAATTTGCTGTTCCCGTAATCCTTAACGGTAAGAAAATAGTTATTGATGGTGTGGCCACCCAAACCACCACTTCTGTAAAACAACTGAAGCATTTTGCGGAAGATGCAGGTAAAAGCAAAGAAGAAATTGCCAAAATCACCGAACCCAAGAAGGAGATTGTGATTCAGGCAGCAGGGATATTGGTGTTGTAGGAGAGCTGCTGGCTGCCAGCTAAAGAGTAG
The DNA here is from genome assembly GCA_049324295.1 of Bacteroidota bacterium. GTDB lineage: Bacteria > Bacteroidota > Bacteroidia > Chitinophagales > Chitinophagaceae > Sediminibacterium. The sequence goes on along the minus strand of JBMOKQ010000048.1, from coordinate 96,089 downwards.
TTAGCCATTAGCTAATGGCTAACAGCCAACAGCCACAAGTTCAGCTTTTTTATATAGATTCGTTGGTCATGCCGTAGCAACAGCAGGGCATTCATCAGATTTATGACTAACTGAATAATCTATGCCAATAAAACTAAGACTGACGATTTTAAGTTTTTTGCAATTTTTTATATGGGGTGCATGGCTAACCACCCTGGGTTCTTATGGGTTTGGGTTTAAAAACTGGACAGGCGCACAGTTTGGGGCCGTTTTTTCCACCCTGGGTCTGGGCTCATTGATCATGCCCGCCCTTGTAGGTATTATAGCCGACAGGTGGATGAATGCCGAAAAACTCTATTCTATTCTACACATTCTATATGGTATCACGCTATTTGTATTGCCATTAATTGATGTGCCCGACACATTCTTCTGGGTATTATTGGCGAGTATGTGTTTTTATATGCCAACCATCTCCTTATCCAACTCGCTGTCGTACCGTATTTTAATAGACAACCGGCAGGATGTGGTAAAAGTATTTCCACCCATCCGTGTATGGGGCACCATTGGTTTTATTGCGGCCATGTGGCTCACCAACCTCATCAGCGATCCGAAATCGCCCTGGGAGGCAGGTAAGGCTTTTGGTGAACAGATTGCATCTGTAACCGGACATGCCATCAACGCCAACCAGTTTTATATAGCGGGTGTATTTGCCGTGGTGCTGGGTATTTATGCCTTGTTCCTGCCCAAATGTGCGCCGGAGAACAAAGGAAAGGGAAAGGGCTCCTGGATCGATAACCTGGGTTTGCGGGCCTTTAAACTGCTGGGTAATTACAAAATGGCCATTTTCTTCCTGTTCTCTATGTTTTTGGGAGCCGCCCTGCAGCTTACCAATATGTATGGCGATACCTACCTGAAAGATTTCGAAAAAATAGAACAGTATAAAGACTCTTTTGTGGTGGAATATTCAACCATCATCATCTCTATATCGCAGATATCTGAAACACTGTTTATTCTGGCCATTCCCTTCTTTATGAAAAAGTTTGGCATTAAAAAAGTGATGCTGATATCTATGTTTGCCTGGGTATTAAGGTTCGGTCTGTTCTCCTTTGGTAACCCGGAAGGATTGCTGTGGATGATTATCCTTTCGAATATTGTGTACGGAATGGCATTCGATTTCTTTAATATCTCCGGATCCCTGTTTGTAGAAACGACGATAGAACCGGAAATACGCTCATCGGCACAGGGATTATTTATGATGATGACCAATGGCTTCGGCGCCATTATGGGAAGCATACTGAGCGGCTGGATGATAGATCAATTTTACCTGCTGCCCGATGGCAGTAAAGACTGGCCCGGCATCTGGATGGTCTTCGCCATCTACGCCCTGTTCATAGCCATCTTTTTTGGCATACTATTCAGGCATAAGCACAATGCAGCAGATGTGGCGAATGCGGCGTATTAGGGCTGTTAGCTTTTAGCTGTTAGCTATTAGCAGTTCGCTACTGAAATGAATGTAGAAATTATACAAAAAAAGAAACCGACTATGAAGCCGGTTTCTTTTTTTGTATAACATATTGGTAAAAGCCTCTAAAAGCTAACTGCTAATAGCTAAAGGCTAACAGCTCCTACAAATGCGCCTGAATCTTCTTATCCAGCACCGACTTAGGCACTGCACCAATTTGTTTGTCAACAATCTGACCACCTTTAATGAAGAGGATGGCAGGAATAGAAGTAATACCATAGTTAACACTCAGGTTAGGGTTATGGTCAACATTCACTTTACCTACATTTATTTTACCGTCATAATCTTTGGCCAGTTCTTCAATAACGGGTCCGATGGCGCGACAGGGGCCACACCATTCAGCCCAGAAATCTACTACGGTCAGTTTATCACTATCCAGTACGTTTGACTGGAAATTCGCATCTGTTAATTCTAAAGCCATTGTTTTTATTTTTAGATGTTTATTGTTTTTGTTGGCTGTGAGCTGTGGGCTATGAGCTTCGAGCTTTTAAAACCAGTTTGTCTGTTATTCCCTGAACCAAAAACTCGAAGCTCACAGCTCGCGGCTCATAGCTCTAAAGGACTCCAAATTTAGGCCAAACCCCCTTCTCTGCCCCTTTGACTTTTCCACCACTGTTATTAATGACGTTAGGGCAGGGGGAACCTGACAGGGGGGCACAAGCGGTCATCCCGAGGATCGAAGGTTCATAGAACTCCTTTGGAGACTCCTATGGAGAGCGCAGCGACGAGGGAGCTGACACTTACTTAGATCAAGCAAATGTGAAGTGTTTTATGATTAAAAAAAATGATTAATTTTAATAATGTGTGAAAATGGATGTAGAAATCGTTCTAAAGTTGAGGGGGGTAGTGAGGAAATTCGGGAGTAAGGCGTCATTGTATTAGCGACCCATCACTAGAAATAAAATGTACTTTTACAACATAGTAGATTAAAGCAATAAATGGACGAATTAATAAAAAAAATAAAAGTATTAGCAGAAATGTATTCTGCTACTTTAAATGAACAAATCGCTCTTCGAAAAGAGGAAATGAAAGCTGACGACACTTCTCATTATCTAATTTATAGAGTTCTAGGCATTACTTCAAAAGAAGGCCAATCAATTGATGAATATCAGAATGTTGGGCGATTCCTTTACAAATATGCTGGTTCATTTTTAGAAGAAGCTGCAGCATTATGCTTAAATTTTAAATACCCCGAAGGAATAAAGACTAGAGTTAAAAATACAAACGGTCAACGACCTAAAACCTTTGAAATAGATTTTCTTAACGGGAGCGATGCTATTGAGGTTAAATGGAGAGACGCCACAACTGATGGAGATCATATTACAAAAGAACATACGAGAGTGCAAGTAATTCGTGAGCATGGCCATAAGCCAATCCGTATTATGTTTTACTATCCTCAAAGAGTGCAAGCTATGAAAATCCAAGAAACTCTAAAAACACTTTATGCTGGTGTTCAGGGTGAGTATTATGATGGCGATAGGGCATGGGAATATCTAAAAACATATTCAGGTGTTGACCTAAAAACTATTTTGACGCAGATTGCAAACGAAAGAACACCCGAAAATGGAAACTAATAAAATTCTTCACGGCAATTGTATTGATCGGCTTCAAGAAATTGATGCCAATAAAATTGATTTAGTTTATTTCGACCCTCCATTTTTTACTCAAAAAAAGCATTCTTTAACGAATAGGGAGAATACTAAAACATACGCATTCGATGATAAATTTGAATCTTTAGAAGAGTATTTAAGCCTAATTGAAAAAACACTAGTTCAATGTAAGAGAATTTTAAAGAACACAGGAAGTGTTTTCTTGCATTGCGACAAGATAGCTTCACATAATATCAGGGTGATTTTAGACAAAGTATTTGGGAAAGAAAATTTTCAAAGCGAAATTGTTTGGTCGTATAAACGTTGGTCAAATGCAAAAAAAGGCCTTTTAAATTCACATCAAATAATTTTTTTCTACTCAAAAACAGAAAATTTCAAGTTCAATACTCTTTATACAGACTATTCTGCTACTACCAATCTCGACCAAATTTTACAGGATCGAGAACGAGATGAAAATGGAAAATCTGTTTACAAAAAAGATGAAAATGGAACAGTAATCCTTGGAAAAGAAAAAAAAGGTGTCCCCTTATCTGACGTTTGGGAAATCCCATATTTAAATCCAAAAGCAAAAGAAAGAACAGGTTATCCCACGCAGAAACCAGTTTTGTTATTAAATCAAATAATAAACATTGCGACAGATGAGGGTGATTTGGTATTAGATCCATTTTGTGGAAGTGGGACAACTTGCGTTTCTGCAAAATCTTTGAAAAGACAATTTTTAGGCATTGATATCTCAATAGATGCTGTAGAACTAACAAATAGTAGACTCGAGGAAATGATAATTTCTGAATCAACATTATTAAATAAAGGGATTAGTGACTATTTAGAAAAAACAGAAAAAGAGTTAGCGATACTTCAAAATATCAATGCATTTCCTGTTCAAAGAAATTCAGGGATTGACGGTTTTTTGAAAGAGTATTCTGAAGGAATGCCCGTGCCTGTTAAAATTCAAAGTGATTACGAAACTATAGAAGATGCAATTGAAAAATTAGAAAGAGCTTCAATTGGGAAGAATTACCCGACAAAGATTGTAATCCAAACAAAAGATGCAGGCAGTAGTAGGCTATTTAGTTTTCAGACAGATGTTATAATATTAAAATCTCTTGAACTGCAAGTAAAAGAACTGACGACAAAAACGACAATCGTCTAATATTGTTTTTTCTTTCTCCGAAGCGTGTTCTGATTAAGAGAGAAGTTTGGCTCAGATGTATCCCGTAGAGGACTTTGTCTGGAACGTTTTAAGAAGTATATTTTCTTCTTCGCAAGGTCTTGTATCCTAAAGAGGTTCGGCGCATCGTCTTCCTTCTCCGAAGAGTGTACTTATTCCTTTTATCGAAAAGTAAGGTATTACATTTAAAAGAGTTTCCGCACATCGTCTCCTGAGGCACGAAGGTCCATAGGACTCCTTTGGAGGGCGTTGCGCAGCTGTGCGTTAACTTTTGGAAAGTTCCGAAACTTTCCAAAAGTTTTCTTTATCTCCGAAGCGTGTGCATAAACAAAGCAGCCTGGTTACTACACATCAGCTTTCACGTTTTATCAACGTAAATACTACTTAGGCGTATTCCGCTTCCTTCTTCGCAAGGTCTTCCATTCAAAAGAGGTTCGACGCATCGTCTCCTGAGGTACGAAGGTCCATAGGACTCCTTTGCACAGAGGTTACACAGGAGCAAGCTACTATTCACTTCTTCTCACCACTGTGCGTTAACTTTTTTCTTCTCCGCAAGGTCTTGTGTCTGAGAGAAGTTCGGCGCATCGTCTCCTGAGGCACGAAGGGACGTTGCGCAGAGGTTACACAGGAGCATGTTAGTATTTACTTAGCTGCTTCATTACAGTAACCAACAGGCACGGATAACAGCTATGTGATACACCCAAAACGTGCAGCAACGCACCGTCCCCAATCTCGCGCCTTCAGCGTGAGTGGGAGACGATGCGTAGAACAGAAGCGAGAAGTTCGGCGCATCGTCTCCCTCTATGGCAACTCCTTATAATATAGGACTAAGTAGTTGTCAAAATTATTATTAACAACAAGTCCTGTGTTAGCGAGGGATACATGAACCTTACTGTTGGTTTTTATTGGGTAAAGCCTCCCCTTTGTAAATGGGAGGTTGCTTATTTTGATGGAGGTGTTTGGGGAAGACATGGAGAGGAGTGGTATGAAGAAACTACTTTTTTTGAGCAGATAGGCTCATTCGTTGAACCTCCGTATCAACCAGTACGGGATGAGTTGTCGATCTATCCAAAGCGTTAATATTTGCAGGAGAGCCAACTGTTAAAAGTTCGCCTTTAAATTTCTCAAATGCTTTTTCTAAACATAATATTAGAACGTCTGTATTGATGTAATAAACATTGTCTATTTTTTCATGAGGGGATGTTTCAAATCCTTTGTTGTCAATATCAAATCTTCCCTCTGACGTATAAAAATGAACAACTGAATGTCTTGCTAATTTATAAAAACCAAATCCACCATATTCTTTCATGTAGTTATCAATAAATAAATCTGGTCTATCTTTTTTCGCAACATCATTGTCTGAATATCTAAAAAACGCTAAGTTGTCTATAAAGCACATACTTAAAATAAATGCAGCAATAGGCTTTGATGAATTGTGTTTTATATCTCCCAAAGCGTAACATTCAAAAGCTGTTATTATTTGTTGTATAGTTTGGGGCTGCTTCCGTTTCATTTCTTCTTTTTTACAACAGTAGTAGCCGCCAGTTTCATCATTTCTTCAAATGACAAATTAGATTTAGAGGCAGTAGGTTTTTTGGTGGTTTTAGGCTTCTTAGCGGGCTTTTTATCCATAGCCATACTAAGGTACTGATTTTATCTTCCCGGACGGTTTTTGTTAGCTTCCATCCATTCTTGACGTTTAGTTAGCCATACGGGTTGGGTATTGGTTGGGGCTTCTTCTTTTTTTGTAAGATTATCCCATGTTAGCCTACCTGCTGAATTTTGTAGCGAAAGGGCGAAGCGTTCGGTATCTTTTATTTCTCTAAGATTATACCTGTATGCTGTTTCATCACAATAACGTGCTAAATGTTTGTGCTGGATAGCTTTTGAAAAGTTCTGGAACTTTTCAAAAGCTATTACTCAGACCCTATGCAAAACTTTTGGAAAGTTTCGGAACTTTCCAAAAGTTAACTCGCATAACATCCAAAACATCTTGGAAGATTTTAACGATGAGTTCACGGCTGCTAATGGACATATAGATGCGTTTATAAAAGACGATTTAGGAAACATTAGTGTGGTAATTCAGTGTGAGAATGTGAATTTGAAGGAGCGAATGTATCAGGCGTTAAAACCCTACTTCCGTTAGAAACATAATCAAAGAATGAATAACCTTCTACTATTTCCGAGTGCGGAACCATTACCCATTCTTTTTTATTTTCAGGGTTTGTAAAAATGTGTATTTGCAATTCCATTTTCCATACACCTAATACAAATTTTAAAGTCTTTCTACCCGAAAAACCTGTCCTATATTAGAAGTATGAACCCCCTCTATCACCGCAGGTGAAAGATTGGGGACGTTGCGGCAGCGGTTACACAGTAGCATGTTAGTATTTACTTAACTGTTTCATTACGGTAATCAACAGGCACGGATAACAGCTATTTGATACACCCAAAACGTGCAGCAACGCACCGTCCCCAATCTCGCGCCTTCAGCGTGAGTGGGAGACGATGCGTAGAACAGATTCTGTGATAAAATGCCTAAAATAAAGCACTCACTGCCTTTACCTTGTTTCTTATTATTGTTAACTGATAATCAGTTCATTGCCTGTTATTGGGCTAATAGTTCACGCATAGTTGTCGCATTAATGTCGCATTGATGCCGTATAGTTCACTCATATTCCTTTGGAGAGACGATGCGTAGAACAAAGGATGTTAATTTTAAGCCCAATGATCTTTCTCTGCTCCTTTTTTACTTTTCCACCACTGTTATTAATGACGTTAGGGCAGGAGAAACCTGACAGGGGGGCATGAAAAGAGGTTGCTGCTAATTGATCCAGATACCTGGATTTGTTAATATGTAATATTTTTTGTAATTTGATTAATTGAAATAGTTACATCTTTTGCTTTCTATTGTCGTCCGCAAATCAATGAATGGAGAACATTTGATTAGAAAGAACTGAATTGCCAAATTCTAGTAAAATTATTCGAATGGGGCAACATTTAATATTTCGGTAATCGTTTGGAAGAATTTATAATAGTTATTTATTATTTTACTTCGTGCAAACACCGATATGCCATTATACATGGATCTCCATATTGTACCCGGCGTAAATGCAAAAGATGTAGCTGATGCTCATAGCAGGGATGTGTATTTACAGAAAGATCATAATTGTACCTGTTTAACTTACTGGGTGGATGAACAAAAAGGACAAGTATTCTGTCTCATAGATGCTCCATCCAAAGAAGTAGTATATGAATTGCATACTAAATCACATGGTCTTATTCCCCACAAAATTATTGAGGTAGAACCTGATCTTGTTCGGTCTTTCCTGGGTAGAATTACGGATCCGGAGAACGCGCAGCTTACGGATAACGGGTTACTTCTTATAGATGAGCCTTCTTTCCGAATTATGATGATGATTGGGTTACCTGATCAATTATTGATCCGCTATCAGCAGGGGGCAGTAGCTGAGCATAAATTACAAAAATTTATCTTGCGGATAAATGAACAGATAGTGGATAGGGGTGGCAGAATAGCATTACAAACTAAAGAGGGGGTGATAGGGTCTTTTAAGAGTGCACGGGAAGCATTGCTGACAGCTTCTGATATTTATGCTTTACTCACTGACAAACTGCCTTATTCCATCGCCTTGCATGCTGGTGAGCCGGTTGCTCGTCATGATCATTTTTTTGGGGATGCACTGGCTACACTTCAATATTTATGTTTCTTCGAACAAAAGTTTCCAATACGTATCACCAACATAGTACGAGAAAGCTTGCTTGATGAAAGAGAATTAATACCTGAAATACCCATATGTATATTATCAGCCTCTGATGAAAAATTGATAGGACATATAATCAGTATTATAGAAGGCAGGTATAAAGAACCAGGTTTACAGTTAGATGATTTTGCAAAATCATTGGCATTAAGTCATTCACAATTGTACCGTAAAATGATGGCAATAACAGGTTTTTCACCTAATGATTTTTTGCGGTCTTTCAGATTGGAAAAAGCAAAGCAACAATTACAGAAAGGTGTCCGGCATATTGCTGATGTAGCTTTTGAGAATGGATTTAATAGTCCCTCATATTTTACCAAATGTTTTAAGGAACGTTTTGGTCTTACTCCTCATGAATATTGTTCATTACTTTTAATATCCTGATGCAAGAAATTTACTATTTTTTGCAAGAAATGAGATAGTGGGGTGCCGGCTATTATAATACTTTTGATTTATCTATAACATCCAAAATCATATTGTATGAAACAAGCCATTATTTATCTCCGTCTCTTTTTTTTCATTGTCTTTGTTGTACTCCAGCTAAACGGTTCTGCCCAAAACCAGTCGACCACTTTACAAAAATCAGATCCTAAACAGGATAAATTGAAACTGTTTCTTATTGAAAGAGATATTCCTGGTGCAGGTGCTTTAACTGCAACTGAGTTAAAAGGGATTTCACAAAAATCATGTACTGTACTAACGGCTATGGGACCACAGATTAAATGGATACAGAGTTACGTAACCGGGAATAAAATATTCTGTGTTTACCAGGCAAAAGACGAAAAACTGATTAAGGAACATGCACAAAAAGGTGGATTTCCTGTTACCAAAATAACAGAGATATCCACCACTATCAGTCCGGCTACTGCTGAAGAAAAATAGTATTATCTGGACTGGTAGTGAGTGATAACTTTTGGAAAGTTCCGAAACTTTCCAAAAGTTTGTTCTCCGACGTCTCCCTCTATCACCGCAGGTGAAAGATCGGGGACGTTGTAGCAGAGGTTACACAGGAGCATGTTAGTATTTACTTAGCTGCTTCATTACAGTAACCAACAGGCACGGATAACAGCTATGTGATACACCCAAAACGTGCAGCAACGCACCGTCCCCAATCTCGCGCCTTCGGCGTGAGTGGGAGACGATGCGTAAAAAAAAGAATACTACATTCAGCAATTAGGCTTTACAGAAGATGCAGATTATGGCGATTATCTCATTATTCGGAAAGATGCCATCGAAATTCATTTCTTCTCTTTCGCTACACTCGATCCGCTTGCGAATTACGGGCAGGTATATATCAGAACAAATGATATTGATACCCTGTATCAGTCATTGCAAAAAAACGGTGTGGCCATTCACCCCAATGCAGCACTGGCAGAAAAGCCCTGGGGACAAAAAGAATTCGCACTTCTTGATCCGGATCATAACCTGCTTACTTTTGGGCAGGCGATCTGAGTTAAGAAATATACCAGTAAAGCGTAAAATAATATAAATCCCTTTCTGTGTTTTTCTGTGCTCTCAGTGGCAGATAATAATACCACTGACTCCGTGCAACTCTGTGGTTTTGTTACCACGGAGTTACACGGAGTACTGCACAGTTCAAAGGACTCCTATGGAGAGTTTCACGGAGTATTATCCAACTAAACCTACGCTTACTTCAATGTCTGGATTGTCGAGCAGGAAATTCGCCATGTCTTCATTCATCAGAAAACCTTTTTCTAATGTGTAGAGACTTACTTTTAATTGCTCTCTTGGCTCATACAAGGTGAAACGCAAGGAAGATTTGCCCGGGAACTCTCTTACATTTTTATCTATGAAAGAAACAAAATCGGGTGTTAATGCCGCGGGTTGCATGCTTATTTCAATGCTGCGGGTTAAATTTTGTTTCACCGTTTCCAGCAATGACATCACATTGATCTTGAACTCAAAATTATTCGGCTGGTTATAACGTGAACGGAAGAAACCGGTGAGTAATATGTTCTGTCCCTTTTCCAGGTAGTTCTGGAATTTGATATAATCTTCGCTCCATAAAATAAAATCCGTTTTTCCGCTAAAATCTTCAATGATAAAGGAACCAAAGTTTTTACCGGTTTTGGTTACCCGGTGTTGCACATCAATCACCAACCCCGCCACACGCAACTGTTTGCCCGGATTGGGTTGCAGATGCAGTGTTTCTTTGATCTCATTAAAATCACTGATACTGGTAATGCCGTAATATTTCAATTCAAATTTAAAATGATCCAGCGGGTGACCACTCATGAACATACCCGTTACATCTTTTTCATGATCGAGTAATTCGGTAAGCGTCCAGGGTTCAACAGTGGCAATTTTGGGAACAGGTACCTGCATGGCAGAAGTCATATCGCCAAACAATGTATTGGCACTGGCAGCAGAAGCGGTCTGGTTGGCCTGTCCATACTGAATAATTTTTTCGAGCCCCGATAATTTATCTCCATCGCCTACATGAAAATATTGAGCGCGGTGAAATTCAGGGAAACAGTCGAAGGCGCCGGAATAGGCAAGGCTCTCCAGTGACTTTTTATTGACACTTTTTTGTACTACCCGTTTGCTGAAATCAAACACATCTTTATACCAGCCATTTTTTTCTCTTTCTGCAATAATATTTTCTACTGCTGCTTCGCCTACCCCCTTTAATCCCCCCAAACCAAAACGTATTTCTCCATTTTTATTCACCGCAAAACCTTTCAGTGATTCATTGATATCGGGTCCCAATACTTTTATGCCCATGCGTTTGCACTCTTCCATAAAGAAGGTAATCTTTTCAATACTGCCCGCATGGTTGAGTACGGCCGACATATATTCTCCGGGGTAATGTGCTTTTAAATAAGCGGTCTGGTAAGCTACGAATGCATAACAGGTTGAATGCGATTTATTGAATGCATATTGTGCGAAAGCCTCCCAGTCGGTCCATATTTTTTCGAGTTTATCGGCGGGGTGTCCTTTTGCAGACGCACCATCAATAAACTGTTTCTTCATTTTATCCAGTACCGCTTTCTGTTTTTTACCCATAGCTTTACGGAGTACGTCTGCATCGCCTTTGGTAAAACCGCCAAGGCTCTGGCTCAGCAACATCACCTGCTCCTGGTATACAGTAATACCATAGGTTTCAGCAAGGTATTCTTCCATTTCAGGAACATCGTAACTTACTGCTTCACGGCCATGTTTACGATCAATAAATTTGGGGATGTAGGCAATAGGGCCCGGACGGTACAAGGCGTTCATGGCAATCAGGTCATCAAATTTATCGGGTTTCAGGTCGCGCAGGTATTTCTGCATCCCTACACTTTCAAACTGGAATGTGGCATTGGTTTCTCCGCGCTGGTAGAGATGCAATGTTTTTTCATCATTCAGTGGTATGGTATCCAGATCAATATCAATACCATGATTCTGTTTGATGAGTTCCAGTGCCGTTTTTAAAATAGATAGGGTCTTCAGACCCAGGAAGTCCATTTTAATTACGCCTGCATCTTCAATAATACTTCCTTCAATTTGTGTAACCCAGAGATCAGAATCTTTTGCCGTGGCTACAGGAATGAGTTCTGTAAGATCCTTCGGAGCAATGATGATACCTGCTGCGTGGATACCCGTATTTCTCACTGAGCCTTCCAGTCGTTCTGCTTCTTTTAATACCTGTGCACGGATATCGGTACCATTGTATATTTCTCTCAGTTTTTTTACATTCTCAATGTCTTCCTGCTGGTAGGCTTCTTTTTCTTCAAGCGATTTTTCACCTTCTTTTACAGTCAGTGGTGCATGTAATACACGACCCAGTTCGGTACCGGGTTTATCTGGTACCAGTTTGGCGAGCATATTGCTTTCTGCCAGTGGAAGATCAAGAACTCGGGCCACATCTTTAATACTCATTTTAGCGGCCATGGTACCATAAGTAACAATCTGTGCAACCTGTTGCTTCCCATATTTCGACACTACATAATCAATTACTTTCTGACGCCCTTCGTCATCAAAGTCGGTATCTATATCGGGCATGCTCTTACGATCCGGATTCAGGAAACGCTCAAACAGTAGATTGTATTTAATGGGATCGATATTGGTGATGCCGATACAATAGGCTACCACACTTCCTGCAGCAGAACCACGACCCGGCCCTACAAATACACCCAGTTCACGACCTGCTTTAATAAAATCACTTACAATGAGAAAGTAACCGGCAAACCCCATGGTTTTAATGGTGAATAGTTCAAAATCTATTCTTTCCTGTATTTCCGGTGTGAGATCGGAGTAGCGCATTTTAGCGCCTTCCATAGTAATATGTTTCAGGTATTCCCACTGGTTCAGGTTGGCATCGGTATGTATCTGAAACGATGGTGGAATAGGGAAGGCGGGTAACAGAATATCTTTCTTCAGGTTCAGCACTTCTATTTTGTCAACGATCCTGTTGGTATTATCCAGCGATTCGGGAATATCGCTGAATAATTTTTCCATTTCCTGCGTGGTCTTAAAATAAAACTGGTCGTTGGGAAATTTAAAACGACGGTTTTTGATCTGTATTTCATCATTCACAAAATCATCAAAACCGGGTGTACTCTGTTTTTCACCAGTATTAATACAAAGCAGTATATCATGTGCGTTGGCATCGTCTTTATCAACATAATGACTATCATTGGTGGCAATAACCGGCACATTGTATTTCTTCGCGAATTTCAGCAATGACTGGTTAATGAGTTCCTGCTCTTTGATATTGTGTCTTTGCAGTTCGATATAATAATCTTCACCAAACAAATCGAGCCACCATTTAAATTCCTGTTCTCCTTTTTCTTCTCCGTCGTGTAATATGGTTTGTGGCACATAGGCGCCAATACAACAGGTAGTGGCAATTAATCCTTCGTGGTATTGCTCAATCAGTTCTTTATCAATACGGGGATATTTGCTGTACATCCCTTCAATAAAACCCAGTGAGGTAAGTTTTACGAGGTTCTCATATCCTTTTTTATTTTTTGCCAGCAATACCTGGTGATAGCGTTCATCTTTTACTTCTTTGGTAAAAGTTTTGATATGACGATCCTTCACCACATAAAATTCGCAACCCACAATTGGTTTTACCTGGGGGGCCAGTATGTCTTTTCCGTTTTCATCTTTACCAATTACTTTGGTGTTCTTCCATGCCTGGCTCACAAATTCAAATGCCCCGAACATATTTCCGTGATCGGTAATGGCGAGTGCGGGCATATTATCTTTGGCAGCTTTTTTGTATAGACTGTCAATGGCAGCAGCACCATCGAGTAAAGAATATTGGGTATGAACGTGTAAGTGCGAGAAAACCATAAGGAGGATGTCGGATGTTAGATGTCGGATGGCTGTCCATAGTACCCCTCCCCTATGGGGATTTTTTGGATACTACCTTACCCGATTTTCCGAACGACAAATGTCCTGATTTTGGGGCGTTTTGGGAAGGGTTGGTTTTCCACATTTTCGTGAGAGGTGAGACGTGAAAGGGAATCCGCCCAACTGCTTCTCTGTGTAACTCCGTGCCATACTCTGTGAAACTCTGTGGTTTAAAAAAATTAACATATAACCACAGAGAGTTACACAGAGTTGAACACAGAGTGGCACGGAGGGTTTTCCACATTTGTGCAGTTGGGGTTTAAACGATAAAACTTATACTCAATTCTTGGGCTGAAAAGGATGGGGGTTTATATTGCAAATCTTATGATGAACAGGATCGTTTTTTCAATAGGTATGTTATCGGTATTTGTACTGGCGGGTTGTAAGTCGCTCAGTAAACTTACGTCGAGGGATAATTCAACTGCAAAAACGGCTCCTGCTAAAACAACGGCTACTACCCAACAGCGGGAGTTCCTGGATGGTATTGAAGTAACACCAGGTGCTGCTGTTACCAGTCGGCATAAAACAAGTAATACCAATGCGGCTGCGGCCGCAGGGGCGGGTAAGAATAAAACGGCATCTGCCGGCCGTGATATGAGCAGTTTTAATATAGAACGTGCCGGTTATCTGCAGTTAAAATATGCAGTGATCATTGATGCCACTGTTGAAAAACTCACCAATATCCTTTTACTTGAAACCATTGATAAATGGTGGGGAACAAAATACTGTATGGGTGGTAGTTCAACAGATTGTATAGACTGTTCTGCTTTTACACAGGTATTAATGCGTGATGTATTCAATACTACTTTACCACGTACAGCACAGGAACAATTCGACAACAGCGAAAAAATAGACCTGGCCGATTTACAGGAAGGTGATCTTGTATTCTTTCATACATCGGGCCGCAAAAAAGATATTACGCATGTGGGTGTTTACCTGCTCAATAACAAATTTGTACATGCAGCCACCAGCGGCGGTGTTATGATCAGTGATCTCAACGAAAAATACTGGCAGCCGAGGTTTAGAGGCGCGGGACGTGCCGGGCGCTAATTTGAAAATTTGAGAATTTGAAAATTTGAAAATGACAGGAGTAGTTTTTGCTGCGCAAAAAAATACTGTTTCATTTTGGAAGGTACTACTTGAAAAAGGGATGTCATTTTCAAATTAGCACACTTTCAAATTTTCAAATTATTTATAGAGTATCTGAATGGTTTCATTCGTTTTTTGCATTAGAACAACCTCCTTTCCTTCCAGCATTTTATTTACCAGGGCTTCGTTGTAGTGGCGGATGGTGAGTAGGTGGAGGTCTTTTTCCAGTTGAACATCGAATAAACTACTTGCCTGCGATGCGAACTGGTCGGTTTTGTCTTGCTTGTCATCCATACAAATCTGTACACCAATGGCGCCGGTTTGAATAAGATTGGGGCGTACACGGGTTTGTGCGAATATGCCATACAACTGCCGCATAGGTTCTTCACCCATAAAAGAGAAGTCGCGGCTGTTAAGATGTACAAGCAACTGTTTTTCTTTTATTACGATGATAGGAGGCAGGCCCTTGATGTTTTTTTTATGAATAAAGGTTCCCGGCAGTGAAGGATCGAGAAAACATTTTACATACATGGGAATACCCTTGTTCTGCAGGGGTTTTATGGTTTTGGGGTGAATGACCTGCGCACCGTAAAAAGCCATTTCAATTACTTCATTAAAATTCAGTTCGCTGATGAGTTGTGCATCCGGAAACTGTTTGGGGTCGGCATTCATTACAGCTTCCACATCTTTCCAGATGGTTAAACTCTCGGCATTGAGCATGTTTGCAAAAAGTGCCGCTGTATAATCACTGCCCTCTCTTCCTAAAGTAGTACTTTCATTTTCATCGGTTGAGCCAATAAAACCCTGTGTAATCAGCATATTTTTGCCGGCTGGTACAGATTCCCAGGCCTGTGTAGTTTTTTCAGCGGTATAGTTCCAGTCAACACCCGCATCCCTGAAATTATCATCCGTACGAATGATATCACGCACATCGAGCCATTGGTTGCCGATTTTTTCCTGGTTCAGGAAATGACTGATAATACAGGTGCTGAGTAATTCACCCACGCAAACTACCTGGTCATAATAATAGTCGAATTCGCGAACGGGTTTATCATGCAGTAACCATTCTACTTCTGTAAAAAAATCGTTGAGTTGTTCTGCGCAGCCATTATAATGTGTAACCAATAAATATTTGGCAGTAGTAAGATGCTGATTTTTGACGATTTCAAACAGCTGTAATGCCTCTTCTTTTTTACCGGCGTAAAAAGCCTCTACCACTTTTTCCAACGCATTGGTGGTTTTACCCATGGCAGAAATAATAATAACCAGTTGTTCTTCTCTGTACCGTTCTACAATAGATGCCAGGTTCTTAATACGATCAACACTATTTACACTGGCACCACCAAACTTAAATACTTTCATGCGCTGTTAATTCTTAATTGCAAAACTAGGGGAGAACAATTTGAAAATGTGCTAATTTGTCCGAAGGACTCCTATGGAGGAAATTTGAAAATGAAATATCTCTCATTTTATAGTTCATTCTAAAGTGAAGCATGTTTTTTGCTCAGCAAAAAACTCCTTTCATTTTCAAATTAGCACATTTTCAAATTTTCAAATTATTGCTTCTCCCTCTTCGCCCTGAACTCCGACCCCGCTTTCCATTTCGGCATATGGGTTTCAAATGCCAGTTTTTTTCCTACCTGGAATAACCATTTTAAATCATTGATGGCCCCGCTCATGCTCCAGGTGACGGGATCGTAGCCATCGGAGGGCTGATGATAGTGTTTATCGGTATAATCATCTTCCAGTTTCTGTCCGAATGCTTTTCCCTTTTTTATTACATCAATACCGGTGCTTACATATAAAGCCGGTATACCGGCTTTGGCAAAGTTGAAATGATCGGAACGATAATAATAACCCGCTTCAGGGTGTGAGTCATAAGAAATATAACCACCGGTTTTTTCAACCGCTTCTTTCAGGTAATCTTCCAGCTCAGACTGTCCTTCGCCAACAATTACAATGTCTTTGGTAGGTTCAAAGCGATTGAGTCCATCCATATTAATATTGGCAATGGTTTTTGCAGCAGGGTATATCGGATTCTGTGCATAATAAGCAGAGCCCAATAAACCCTGTTCTTCAGCAGTAACAGCAAGGAAAATAATGGTTCTTTCCGGCTGTTTTTTCATGCTTTTGAATGCACGGATCAGTTCAAATAAACCGGCAGTACCTGTGGCATTGTCGAGTGCGCCATTGTAAATAGAATCACCTGTTGCATCGGGTCTGCCAATACCAAGATGATCCCAGTGTGCGGTATAAATAATTACTTCATCGGGTCTTTTGGTGCCGGTTATTTTACCGATGACATTGTACGATTTTTTATAAGTGGCCTGTACTTTCATGCTGGTAGATACATTCAGGTTCAGTGGTATTGCTTTAAAACCGGGTATATTGGCTTTTTTCAGCAGGGTAGAATCAAAGCCTGCTGCAGTAAATAACCGGTTTGCTGTTTTTTCGGTTACCCATCCAATTACATCGCAGTTTTTAACATCCATACCTCTGGTATCGAGTTGCAGTCTTGATGTGTTGAAACTGTTTTGCTGTACACTGAATGGATAACTAGCGGCTTCGGTATTGTGTATAATCAGGCAACCTTTGGCACCCTGGCGGGCGGCTTCTTCAAATTTATAGGTCCAGCGGCCATAATAAGTCATGGTTTTGCCTTTGAATAAACTGGTATCGGCCACCCAGAATCCCGGGTCGTTAACCATTACCAATACCACTTTGCCTTTTACATCTAATCCTTCATAATCGTTCCAGTTGTATTCGGGTGCCACAACACCATAACCAGCGAATACCAGTTCAGATTGATCGAGTGTTTGCACTGAATCGGCTTTGTCGGTCCAGATAATATAATCATCAAAAGCTTTAAGACTGAATTTTCCTTTTGCTGAACTTACTTCCATTGAAGGGGTTGCCTGTGCCAGCAAACTAACCATTGGCACATCCTGAACAAAACTATTACCGTTACCGGCCTCCAGGCCAGCGGCAGCAAACTGTGTGGTTAGATAATTGATGGTTTTGGTTTCGCCTTCAGTAAAGGGTTTGCGGCCCATGAACGAATCAGATGATAGTACACTTACGTGCTGTTTAAGGCTGTCGGCATTAAATGCCGCGAGACCGTCTTCCGGATCAACACTGGTGGAGCAGGCGGCAAATACAGTCATTCCAACAAGGGAAAGACCGAGGGATAGTTTATACATGTATGAAAATTTTAACGGTGTTGTGAAGTTCTAAGTTAGCGGTTTTGACTTATTTCGTAGAAGAGACTGTACATAAGATGTGAAGGAAGAGAGGTGACGTTTTTTTACATTTCTTTTATCAGGCCAAGTGTATTTGGTACAGTTGTTGCCTCCATATCAAGAAATATCTCTGCGAAACCTCTGCTATCTCCTGTTCTGCGGTGAATTTACTCGAATGTTCACCGCAGAACAGGGAGTTTTCGCAGGGTAGGATTAAGAGAACTTAAAATAATCGTAATGTTTAAAAGATGTAGTTTTTTATTGGTGTTATTGGTTCCTGTATTGCTTTTTTCCTGCACCAGGAATATCAGCCCCGCTGGTAATAGCACAGCTAAAACGGAGAAAAGTTTCAATGCCGCGGATATGACAGCAGCTATTCTGTATCATATCAATGCTTATAGAAAAAAGAAAGGTCTGGGAGCGTTATCCACTCTTGAAATTGCCAACCAGCAGGCAGCATTACACAGTAAGAATATGGCCCTGAAAAAAACAGCTTTCAGTCATAATGGTTTTGAACAACGCATCGCCACCATATCAAAAAAAGAAGGCACCATGAGGGCTGCGGCAGAAAATGTGGCGTATGGACAACTTTCCGCCAAAGAAGTAGTAGATGGTTGGATCAATAGTCCCGGGCACCGCAAAAACATTGAAGGTGATTATACCCTCACGGGAATAGGAGCGTATCGCGATAGTAAAGGGATTGTGTTTTTTACGCAGTTATTTATGAGGAAATAATTTGAAAATTTGACAATTTGAGAATTTGAAAATGGGGAGTTCTAGCATGTAAGATTTACACATTAAACTAAACTTTCTTCATTTCCTCCATAGGAGTCCTTTGGACAAATTTCCAAATTAGCACATTCCCAAATTAAATACCTTCGCCCAAACGATCGCCCTGCATATGACAGTCAATAGAAGAATTCTCACACTCGATGAATTTACATTACAACAATTAAGACAATTTCCTACTGCAACCGGTGAACTCAGTAGTTTACTTCGTGATATTGGCCTTGCCGCCAAACGTGTAAACGTAGAAGTAAACAAAGCCGGTCTTGTTGATATACTCGGCGATGCCGGAACCATTAACGTTCAGGGAGAAGATGTAAAAAAGCTCGATATATATGCCAATAACCAGTTTATGGGTGTATTGCAGCATGGTATTAGTTGTGCGGGTATCGGCAGTGAAGAACTGGATGATTTTGTTGTATTTAATGATGAGGTAAGTAACCAGAGCAAGTATGTGGTGATGTTCGATCCGCTGGATGGTAGCGGTAATATTGATGTGAATGTTTCTATAGGCACCATCTTTAGTGTATATCGTCGTGTAAGCGAAAGGGGAAAACCCTGTGTGAAAGAAGACTTCCTGCAACCGGGTAACCGCCAGGTAGCTGCAGGTTATGTTATTTATGGATCGAGTACCATGTTTGTATATGCTACACGTAGAGGTGTAAACGGATTTACGCTTGATCCGGCGATTGGTGAATTCTGCCTGAGTCACCCGGATATTAAATGTCCGCCGGCAGGTAAATTTTACTCAGTAAATCACGGAAATTTTTTCCAGTACGATCTTAATGTGAGAAAATATATTGATGCCTGCCAGCGTAAAACCAGGGAAACAGGCGGACCATACACACAACGTTATATTGGAAGTATGGTGGCCGATGTTCACAGGAACCTGATCAAGGGAGGTATTTTTATGTATCCCGGTACTACAGATAAACCCAAAGGCAAACTGCGTTTACTGTATGAAGCCAATCCTTTCGCTTTTATCCTTGAAGTGGCAGGTGGTAAAGCCACCAACGGGAAACAGCGTATCCTCGATGTACAACCTACAGAACTTCACCAGCGTACACCCTTGTTCATTGGCAGCAGTGAAATGATGACAGAACTGGAGAGCCATTTGAATAATGAATAACCAATATTGAATGATTAAATTATGTATTAACTTCAATATTCAATATTCATTATTTTATCTTCTTTTATGCGATTGTTTTTTTGTTTTCTAGTACTTTTAATTGTACGGGATTTATCTGCTCAACAGAGGCTGGAGTCAGGCCGTATGCATTACATTACGAACCCCAAACCCAACAGCATTTTTTACCGCGATACTTTATACAGGGGTAGTAAGGAGTTTATGCAATTGTTCTACCGTACCCGTGATCAGGAATTAATCAGGTTATATGGAAAACATCAGTCTAATAAAATAACAGGACAGGTATTAGGAGTAGTGGGTAGCTTTGCTTTGATTTTTGGTATCAGCCGTGTTTCATCTGATGACCAGAAGGGCCTTGGTTGGGCATTGATTGGTGGTGGGTTTGCTTCAACCCTAACAAGCGGATACCTCTTAATGCAAAGTCAGCGACATTTACAATCGGCTGTTATATTATTCAACCAACGACATAATAAAGCATCTCTGGGAATTGGTCTTGCACAACAGCAGGCCGGACTCGTGTATAAATTCTGAGTATGGCAAAACCTATTATACAGGTAAAAAACCTGCACAAAAAATATGGTGATTTTGAGGCTGTAAAAGGACTCAGTTTTGAGGTACTTGAGGGTGAAATATTCGGGTTGCTTGGTCCTAATGGTGCCGGTAAATCCACAACACTTGAAATCATTGAAACGTTAAGAGAGAAAACAAGCGGTGAGGTTTGGGTGAATGGGTTCAATCTTGATAAACAGCCCAATGAGATTAAAAAAGTTATTGGGGTACAATTACAAGCCTCGGGTTACTACCCGGGACTTAACTTGGTTGAATTGCTGGAATTATTTGCGGGGTTATACAATCAGTCAATTGATCCGATGGCTTTTCTTGATACGGTGAATCTTCGCGATAAAGCCAAAGCCAAATACAAGGATCTGAGTGGTGGACAGAAACAAAGATTTTCGATTGCCACCACGCTGATTAATTCACCAAAAATTATTTTCCTTGATGAGCCTACAACAGGTCTTGATCCGCAGGCCAGGAGAAATTTGTGGGACCTCATCAAGCAGATAAGAGACAGGGGAACAACCGTTATCATCACCACGCATTATATGGATGAAGCAGAGATTTTGTGTGACCGGGTTGCAATTGTTGATAAAGGCAATATCATCGCCCTCAATTCACCCGATAAACTGATCGATGAACTCGTTGCCAGCGGCTTCGAAAAACCAAAAGAGGTAAAGAAAGCCAACCTGGAAGATGTATTTATTCAATTGACAGGGCATTTGTTGAGAGAAGGAGCTTGAAAAGAATAAGAAATAGGAAATAAGAAACAAGAAACAGGAGACAAGAAATAGGAAATAAGAAACAAGAAATCAGAAAGTAAGTAACAAGCAGCAATTAGCATTTGTGGGAACAATAAACGTACACACAACTGAGTTGCACCATTGACCATTGACCATTGAATATGACTACAGACCCACGTTATCCGATTGGTAAGTACCAGCCACAGCCTTATTCGGAACAACAAAAAAAAGAGTGGCTGGCCGATATTCAGTTTTTACCCGAAGAAGTGGAACGTGCCATCCTTAACCTTGATGCCGCACAACTGAATACACCATACCGCGATGGTGGCTGGACAGTTCAGCAACTGGTACATCATATTGCCGACAGCCATATGAATGCGTTTATTCGGTTCAGGCTGGGTTTAACGGAGAATAATCCTACAATTAAACCCTATGAAGAAAATGAATGGGCCCAGCTTGCAGATGTAAATACTGTACCCATTAATGTGTCTACTACAATTCTTCATGGCGTACACCAACGCCTGCTGGCAACGATCAAAGACCTTTCACCGGAACAATGGGAAAGAAAGATTACACACCCTGAACATGGACGTGAAATGACACTTTGGTTCTTGCTGGGGATGTATGCATGGCACGGTCGTCATCATACCGCACATATTACTACCTTGCGTGCCAATAAAGGATGGTAAATGATGAGAGATCTTCGCTGGGAGAAAATGAATTCCCATACAGTTTACACAGATCGGTGGCTGCAGCTTCGTGCCGATACATGCCGCTTCCCCGACGGAAGGGTGATTGAGCCTTATTATATTGTTGAATTGCCCAACTGGGCCAATATAGTAGTGGTTACTGAAGATGAAAAAATTGTACTGGTTCGGCAATACCGTTACCCGGTTGATCAGGTTACGTTTGAATTACCGGGTGGAGTAATTGATAAGGGTGAAGATCCCATGCACGCTGCTATTCGTGAAATGCAGGAAGAAACAGGGTATCATTCTGCTGAAGTTGAATTCTTATGCAAGCTGGCGCCAAATCCTGCAATCAATGATAATACAGCCTATTTCTATCTCGCAAAAAATGCTGTGCCTGGAGAGAAGAAAAATTTTGATGCATTTGAAGATATTGATGTGATGCTGTTCTCAAAATCTGAGTTTCTCCGGTTACTCCACGAAAATAAAATGCAGCATGGGGTGCAACTTGGGCCTATCTATGAAGCACTTATTAAACTTAACTGGTTAACGATTGTTGGAAGTGATTATTAGTGAGTAGTAGTCACTACTCACTAATAATCACTTCGCCTACAAGGAAGACACTTCCGCAAATAAGTATGAGGTCGTTTGGGTCGGCTTTTGCCATGACTTCTTTTAAAGCAATATTTACATCAGCATAAACATTTCCTTTTAATCCGAATGAAGCGGCCTTTTGCTGAAGACTCATTGCATTTAATGCCCGTGGTATTTGCGCCTGTGTAAAATGATAGGAAGCATGTTTTGGTAATAAAGCCAGCACTGCATCAATATCTTTATCTTTTACCATACCAATGATGATATGTAAGTGCTGATAGGAGCAATGTTCCAATTGCTGACGGATGGCTTTAATGCCATCTGCATTATGCCCAACATCTAATATAACGGAAGGATGTTGGTGAATCAGTTCCCATCGTCCATGCAAGCCGGTTTTCTTTTTTACGTGTAACAGGGCTTTTTGTACAATGGAGGTATTACAGTTCCATCCTTTTTTCTCCAGCTCATGTGTGGCAGCAAGCACTGTTAACAGGTTTTTGAGCTGATAAATACCGGTAAGATCCAGCCGATAGGTATGCCGGTCATCTGATAAATGATGAGCCACGGTTACTTCGAGCAACTGATGCTCATACTGCCAATCGCTCACCCATCGCTCCTCAGATGCAGATACAAATGGAGGAACTGTATCAACATCATTATTGACGGTCGCATATTGTTTTTCAAAAACCGGTTTCGTTTCAGGTAACCATTCACCGATGACAACAGGAATATTTTTTTTGATGATACCGGCTTTCTCTGCTGCAATTTCAGCTAAACTGTTCCCCAGCATATTCATGTGATCCCAGCCAATATTGGTGATAATGCTCAGTTCGGGCTCAATAATATTGGTACTGTCTAGTCTTCCGCCCAGGCCTGTTTCTATTACAGCGATATCTACATGCTGTTCTGCAAACCATGTAAAAGCCATGGCCACTGTAATTTCAAAAAAAGAAGGTTCTATGGTTTCAATCAAAGGTTTGATACGCTTTGTAAACCGAACTACAAATTCTTCAGAACACATTGCTCCGTCAACCTTTATTCTTTCACGAAAGTCTTTCAGGTGAGGAGAAGTGTACAAACCGGTTTTATATCCACCCGTTTGTAAAATGGCCGCCAGCATATGACTGGTAGAACCTTTTCCATTCGTACCTGCAATATGAATAGATTTAAACTGTTGTTGCGGATTTCCTAATGCTTCACACAAACGAATGGTATTGGTAAGATCCTTCTTATATGCCGCTGCTCCCAATCTGCTGAACATAGGCAGTTTGGCAAACAAATAATCAAGCGTTTCTGTGTAGTTCATAACAGGATGCAAAGGAAAGGAGAAAAGATAATAAGAAACAGGGGAATAAGAAATATGAAATAAGGAATAAAGAATAAGGAATGTCCAAAGTGTGATTACTTAAGTACAGTAAATTGACCATACCTACTTTTTCATTCCTTATTTCCTATTTCTTATTTCTTATTTCTCTGTTCCTTATCCTCTTAGCTTAAAGCTAAACACCAATGTGCCCGTTTGTTCTTCGGCAGTGCCTGCATTTAATTTTAAGGAACGCGCTTTTCTCAGGGCTATACTTCGTATATTCTGATTGGTTGTAGTGGTGCCACGTGGGTTTACAACAGCAACGGTTACATTCCCGGATTTATCAACGGTTATGTCGACCGCAACTTTTGCGTTTTCGTTAAAATCATCTTCAAAAGAAGGAAGTCTTGTAATTCTGCGACCATTGAGCCCATTACGTATGCTTACACCGCCGCTGCCACCGGCACCTCCGTTACCACTTGCTGCATTACCGGTATAGCTGTCGGAATTAGGGTTGCCATTCGGATTTCCCTGGTCGCCCTTACCTCCGGCAATACCCTGGTTACGAATGCCATTATAACTATCGGCACGATTGCCGCCGGTGCCGGTAGTGGTACCACCCGTAAATACAGCTTTGGGTTTTGGAGCCGGAGGGGTAGGAGTAGTATTGTTTGTTGTGGCAGGTTTTGTAATTGCAGGTTTTATATCACTTACCGGTTTCGTTGCCGGTTTTGTCACTGTTTTATTTACTACAGGGGCGTCATCTGCTTCATTTTCATCTCCAGTAATATTTGCCTGGCTGCTTACAGGAGCAGATGCAACCGGACTTGTTTTGATGTCTTCAGTTTGAGCGGGTTCACCAGGAATTTGCGGGGCAACATCGCCCAAACCTGTTTCACTGTTGCCAAGGTTTACTTCAATGCCCTCTCCATAATCAGGAGCAGGTATCTGGGGAAGGCTCCATTGTAAAAAGAAAAAAAGAAGGAACAGCAGCCCGCAAATGGCAGCGGTAACAACTGAAGCTTTTATATTCTTCTCTTTTTCAAAATCAATGGTCATGGTAGTGTAATTACCCATAAATGTACAACGAAGCCTTTCGGTGATGAATAATGTTGAAAATTACATCCACAACCATGCAGTAATCCACTTTTGGGGTATAAATAAAGGTTAATGTTGGGGGGAGGGGTGAAAAGTGAGTAGTCAGTAACATTTCCCTTTACTGTATTTTGGACTTTTTTTAAACGGTACAATAAACATAGACGTAGTTGCATTTGACTTCTAGAAGCTAGAAGCTTGTCCCATGATCATTCACCATTCTCCCCGGATCATTAAATCATATCTAATGTTTCAGCCAAACAATTCGATATTCTCAGTTTTGTAAATGTCTAATTTCGGGTGTTTTAAAATTGAGTTATGACAGCGCATTTCACGATCGTAGTACACGGTGGGGCAGGAACTATTTTGAAAGAAGATATGACCCCCGAACTAGAGCAGGCCTACCAGGCCGGCTTACAGCAGGCATTGGATGTAAGTTATGCTGTACTGGAACAGGGTGGAACTGCTATAAATGCCGTAAAAGCTGCAATCGTGGCATTGGAGGATAATGTGCTTTTTAATGCAGGACGCGGATCAGTGTTTACAAAAAAAGGGTTACAGGAAATGGATGCAGCTATCATGGACGGAACCACTCTGGCGGCAGGGGCCGTAGCTGCTATCAGGAATGTAAGGAACCCGATTGAACTGGCCACCGAAGTAATGCGTAATAGTAACCATGTATTTCTGAGTGGTAAAGGTGCCAACGATTTTGCCATTAAACAGGGTATAAAACTGGAGCCTGATGAATATTTTTTCTCACAGTTCAGGTACGATCAGTGGAAAGCCATCCGTGACTCCGATAATTATTCACTAGATCACACCAACCATCACCTGGATGAACTGATGCGGGATAAAAAATTTGGTACCGTTGGCGCTGTGGCATGCGACAGTAAAGGAAATATTGCAGGGGCAACATCTACAGGCGGTATGACAAATAAGAAATACGGACGTATTGGCGACAGTCCACTTATTGGTAGTGGTACCTATGCCAATAATAAAACATGTGCCATCAGCTGCACGGGCCATGGTGAAATGTTTATCAGAACAGTAGCGGCTTATGATGTGAGCTGCCTGATGGAATATAAAGGGATGAGTTTACAGGAAGCTATGGAAGTAGTGGTACATGATAAACTGATGAAGCTGGAAGGTGAAGGCGGTATGATTGGTGTAGATGCAGAAGGCAATGCTGCTATGGTTTTTAACAGTGCAGGGATGTACCGTGGCGCAAAAAATAGTAAGGGTAGAAATGAGGTTTTTATTTATAAATAATTATATTTGGTTAGAACTGATACACATGAGAAAAGGAGGGGCTACATTTGTAGCCCTCTTTTTTTAGAGAAACCATCATGCAAAAAATTGCTGTTATTGTAGCCGGGGGAACCGGTCAGAGAATGGGCACTTCTACACCCAAACAATTCCTGTTATTACAAGGGAAACCATTGCTTTATTATACCGTTCAACGTTTTCTTGATACCTGGTCAGACCTTAAAATAATATTGGTATTACCGGAGATGCACATCAAAGCCGGAAACGAAATAGTGGCTGATTTACATGCGGGAACACGTGTAAGCATTACTAAAGGGGGCGATAGTCGTTACCAGTCAGTAAAAAATGGGCTTGCGCTTATACAAGAACAATCTGTCGTATTTGTGCATGATGGGGTTCGCTGTTTTGTGACAAGTGACCTTATCAAACGCTGTTACGAACAGGCGCTTGAAAAGGGAACTGCCATTCCTGCAATTGCTGCAACAGACAGTATCAGGATCGTGCAGGAAAATCATCATGAAGTAATCGATAGGAATAGAGTTCGGATCATACAGACTCCACAAACTTTTCTGAGTGAAATACTTATTCCGGCTTTTGATAAGCCATACGAAGAAAGGTTTACAGATGAGGCAACAGTTGTAGAAGCCTCGGGAAAAGAGATTTACTTAATAGAAGGTGAACACACTAATATTAAAATTACAAGACCTGTAGATTTACTGATTGCCGAACAGATGATAACATCTCACAGAATAACTTAAAGCCCTGTCAATACATTTCTCTTATATTGAAAATAGGGCTGAATATGTCCGCCGAATTTTTTGTAAAAAGCTTTTACACCTTCCAGTTCAGATCCTTCAAAATCAAATAATAAATCCCGGCCGCTGAATTCCTGTAAAATCTGGTCAATCAGCCAATGATTACCGTGTCTTAATCTTCCTTCCGGGGTTGTGGTATTCAAAAGGTGATAAATTCGTTTATTGTCTTTTAAAAGCAAAGCATTAGACAGCATCACTCCTTTCTCATTATGAATTGATCTTACAATGCATGCATTATTTATGTTCAGTTGTTTGCACATGATGGTGAATCTTGAGAATTCATCCTCGCTTATATGTGGCATTCGGGCCGCATAGTTCTTTTTATACGATTCAATGGCAGACAGATAATCGTCATTCCGGGTCAATAAAAAACCAGGGCTGCTTTTATGTAATATTTGTTTCAGGTCGGTACTGTATGCTGCCTGTATATCAGCATATCCATTAGTAAGATTGATGATGAAATTGGTTTTGTTTTTTGCTTTTAATGCCGAAGCCAGTCTGTGATTGCTGAAATTGAGGTGAAGATTGCCATACCATGCAAACTGCCTGATTTTGCGTGTCAGCAAGTCATAATCAACAGCATCTGTATTGCCCATTATGCCTAATTGCTGAATAAATGGCGGGGTATAATAATACCTGAAACCATATTTTTTTCTCCAGGGTAAAGCCATGATGGCCTCATAATCGCCCACAACAATTCCATGCCAATGGTCGCAGATATTATCTAAGTAATCGTATTGCGCATATATCAGACCGTGGGGACTGTTTTCTATACAGTTATTCCATTTAGCTTCTTCAATAAGATGGGGGGGCAATATCAGTATTTCTTTACTCAATATTGATCAGTTTATACGCGTCCATGTTTCTGTTCTGCCAAGTAATGAAACGCCAATATAACCTCTTACATTCAATGTTTTGGGATATTTTAAGCGCAGAAAACATTTATAGTCCTTACCGTTTTGAGGGTCATAAATTCTTCCGCTGTTCCATTCGTCTTCATCAAACACAAAATCGCGAAGTATGATGGATCCGATCAATGGTTTGGTCTTAAGTGTTGTATTTGGATTTTTTGTATCCATTTTTGGATTGCCCTGCTCATCGTTAGGTTCTTTCAGCCATACCAGTTTGCCAAAATACTTATTTCCCTGTTTATAAATCTGGATATGGCCTTTCCCGGAAGCATTCAGCCAGGTGCCAATAATAGCATCGGGGTTGTTGTTGTTGTTGTTGTCGTTGCTGAATGCCGGGCCTGTCCAAAAAAACAAAATACCGGAAAGAAATAATTTTAATATAGTACGCATTGGAGCCTGATTTATGGTTGGAGATAAATTTTTCCTTCTTTCATTACCATGACTATTTTTCGCATTACTGAAATATTATCGATGGGGTTCCCTTCTACAGCAATAATATCTGCCAGTAATCCTTTTTGCAGCCGCCCGGTTTTATTCCCCACAGCAAATACATTTGCATTCACAGAAGTGGCAGATTTAAGTACGTTGATGGGCTGCATGCCATATTCCACCATCAGCTCCATTTCGCGAACATTATCGCCATGTGCAAATACACCTACATCGCCGCCAAAACAAATGGTGACTGCTTTTTTCAGGGCAAGCTGAAAACTTTTTTTCTTGGCAGCTATCCGATCAGTAGGCGGCATCGTTCCTTTTTTCCAGCCATCATATGTTGCAGTGGCTTCTGCGGCACTAAGTGTGGGGCAGAGAGCTACTTTGTTTTTAAGCATTAAATCAAAAACGTCATTATTACCATAATCACCATGTTCAATGCTGCTTACGCCTGCGAGTGCCGCTCTCTTCATTCCTTCAATGGTACTGGCATGCGCCACCACCTGTCTGCCTGAACTTGCACTTACTTCAACGGCTTTACGTAACTCATCCAGTGTAAAAGTAGGTGCAGGTGTTTTACCAGGCCCCCATCTGTAATCAGCGTATACTTTTATCAGATCGGCGCCATTACCTATCTGCTGCCTGATTTCTTTTGTAAGTCCTTCCACGCCATCTGCTTCTGCGGCACCCTTTATAATTTGATGGTTCAGGTTGCCCGTTTTCGGGCCATAACTTCCACTGGCAACAATGGCTTTGGTAGCAATGAGCATCCTGGGACCGGGTATTATTCCTTTTTCAATAGAAGCTTTCAAACCAACATCTGCATAACCAGCTCCTTCAGTTCCTAAATCTCTTACGGTGGTAAATCCTGCCATTAGAGTTGCGCGGGCATGACCAACTGCCCTGGCTATTCTTTCGGCATCAGACTCTTCGAGTACCTGTATGTCCCACTTGGTTTCATTATATGGGTGTAAAAGCAGGTGAGAGTGCCCTTCAATCAAACCGGGAAGTATGGTTTTTCCCTTCAGGTCGAGCGTTTTATATGGAACCTGTTTTGGCAGGTTTTCCAGCGTACCAACGGCCATGATTGTTTTACCCTGTACTAAAACACCCCATCCTGTATGCATTTGCTCACCATCAAACAGGCGGTCGGCTTTAATAAGTATAAAACTATCAGTTGTTTGTGTTGCGGTTCCGGTAAGGCTGGCAATGAGCGATATGAGAACCAATAGATAACGAAATATGATCACCTGGCTTCGGTTTTCCTCAAAATACCAAACTATGACAGAAAAAAAATTTGTTTGTAAACTACAACTCCCTCATTTTTGCAACGAAATGAAAAGTACAATCAATATTCAGTGGTGGTGGCATTCAAACTCCAATCGGGGATTGTAATGGCGTAGCCAATACTGTATGAATCATATTCAGAAACCCCGACAGTCATTGTCGGGGTTTTTTGTTGGTACCATGACAGGGTTCAAAAAAGAAACATGAAAAAGATCAAGATTCAGACGAGTGTAAAAAAAATGCTGGCAGATGTATATACGCCGGTTGGTATTTACCTGCGTATCCGCGACAGGTTTCGGGATACTATTTTATTGGAAAGTACCGATCATCATGCGGCGGATAACAGCTACTCCTTTATCTGCATCAATGCCATTGCAGGTGTTGAAATACGTTCGGCAGAAACAATGGAAATAAAACTGCCGGCACAGCAACCGGAAAAAATGCAGATCAGTGATACCTCAAAAGTACCTGCCCAGCTTTGGGATTTTATGCAGCGTTTTGAGATACAGCCGGCAACTGAAAAAGAAGCAGGTTTTGCTCAAGGCCTTTTCGGATACAGTTGTTTTGATGCAGTTGTTTTTTTTGATACGATTCAGTTAAAAACACCCGCATCAGAAAATGCAGTCATTCCCCTGATGCGATACCGGTTATACCAATACGTAATTGTATTCAATCATTTTAAAGATGAATTATTCATCTGTGAAAACAGGATCGATGCTGTTGAATCTGAATTGGCAGTAGTAGAATCACTGATCAGGAGTAAAGATGTACCTGTTTATCCTTTCAAAGCCAGAGGAACAGAAACATCCAATATGACGGATGAAGATTACCGCGTAATGGTGCAGAAAGGAATACAGAGCTGTTTACGTGGAGATGTGTTCCAGATTGTATTGAGCCGCCGTTTCCAGCAATCATTTACAGGCGATGAATTTAATGTGTACAGGGCTTTGCGAACAGTTAATCCATCGCCTTATTTATTCTTTTTCGATTATGGAGAATACAAACTGATGGGGTCATCTCCGGAGGCACAGTTGATAATACAACAGGGTAAGGCCATTGTTCACCCTATTGCAGGTACTTTTAAAAGAACGGGTGATGATGAAACAGATCAGCAGATGGCCGCCAAACTACTCGATGATGCCAAAGAAAATGCAGAGCATGTAATGCTGGTTGATCTTGCCCGTAACGATCTGAGCAGGGCCTGTTCAGATGTGGAAGTAAGTCAATACAGGCAGGTGCAATACTATAGTCATGTAATTCACCTGGTGAGTGAAGTGAGGGGAAAAGTTGCTGCCGGCCATAATCCCTTTGCCATACTTGCACAAACTTTTCCAGCGGGAACATTGAGCGGCGCACCTAAATTCAAAGCGATGGAACTGATTGATGGTTACGAACCAACTGCACGCAGTTACTATGGTGGCGCCATTGGTTTTATGGGTTTTAATGGAAGTTGTAATCATGCTATCATGATCCGCACATTCCTCAGCAGAAACAATACACTTTATTACCAGGCAGGTGCCGGTGTAGTAGCCGCATCTGACCCTGAAAGCGAATTGCAGGAAGTAAACAATAAATTAAATGCACTGAAAACGGCTATCGGTATAGCAGAGAATATAGGAACTGCCTGAAACCTGAAAGAAAGAGGAATTTAAAAATCAACAAATCAAAAATCTCCGAAGGAGTCCTTCGGACAAAGATCAAAAAATGAACATCCTTGTTTTCGATAATTACGATTCATTTACGTATAACCTGGTACACCTGGTAGAGAAAATTATTCATGGTAAAGTAACTGTGAAAAGAAATGACCAGATAACGCTTGAAGAAGTAAACGCCTTCGATAAAATAATTTTATCACCGGGTCCGGGCGTACCCGTGGAAGCAGGATTGTTATTGTCTTTAATAAAAGAATATGCTCCCTCTAAATCTATATTAGGTGTTTGCCTGGGTCATCAGGCTATTGGAGAAGCTTTTGGAGGCAGTTTAACTAACCTCAGTACAGTATATCATGGCGTGGCTACTCCTATTCAGCTTCAGGCGATAAGCCGCAAGCTACAAGTGAATAGCGTTTTCCAGGGATTTGATAAAGAACTGATCGTAGGTCGCTATCATAGCTGGGTAATTAATGACGAAAATTTTCCTGCGGAACTGGAAGTCACTGCAAGAGATCAGCATAATTATATCATGGCATTACAACATAAAACCTATGATGTACAAGGTGTGCAATTTCATCCTGAAAGTGTGTTAACACCAGACGGTGAAAAGATGATACGTAACTGGCTTAACCAATAACAGGCTTTTGAATTTTGTCCGAAGGACTCCTTCGGAGATTTTTGAATTTTGACTTTCTGAATATGAAAAAACTATTACAATATTTATTTGAGCATAAAACATTGGGCCGGGCAAAGGCAAAAGAAGTATTACTGCAGATGTCTGCCGGACAGTTCAATGAATCAGAAATTGCATCCTTTATTACGGTCTTCTTAATGCGTAGCATTACGATTGAAGAATTGCAGGGATTCAGGGATGCATTATTGGAGCTTTCGGTGAAAGTAGATATGAATGGTCATGATGTAATGGATATTGTAGGAACCGGGGGTGATGGAAAAAACACATTCAATATTTCAACCCTGTCTTGTTTCATTGTAGCAGGTGCCGGTCAGCAGGTAGCTAAACACGGTAACTACGGAGCGTCATCAGTAAGCGGTGCATCGAATGTGATGGAACAATTGGGTTACCGGTTTAAGAATGATGCAGGTCAGTTAAAGCAAGAACTTGATGCTGCAAATATTTGTTTCCTTCATGCACCTTTATTTCATCCGGCATTAAAAGTAGTGGCCCCCATCCGCAAGAATCTTGGGGTACGTACCTTCTTTAATATGCTCGGGCCAATGGTAAACCCCGCTGCACCTGCCTATCAGCTGGTAGGTGTATATAATCTTGAAATGGCCAGGATTTATAATTACCTATTACAGGAAACGGGTAAAGCATTTACTGTTATTCACAGTCTTGATGGTTATGATGAAATATCATTAACCAACGATACCAAAGTCATTACCAACGAAGGAGAAAAAATTATGACACCCGAACAATTGGGTAAGCGAATGGTAACGGCAGAAGATATTTACGGAGGCAATACCGTAGAAGAAGCGGCTAAATTGTTTACCCGTATTATAAAAGGAGAAGGAAGCTGGGCACAGAATGCCGTTGTATTGGCCAATGCTGCTATGGCACTGTATTGTACCGGGAAATATAATAATTATGAAAACGCATATGCCACAGCAGTAGAAAGTCTGGAGAGCAAAAAAGCATATATGGCATTGGAAAAATTAATCAACCTGCAATAAAATGAATATACTGGACACCATAGTTGCACAGAAAAGAAAAGAAGTGGAGCAGCGTAGCATAACTACACCTGTAAGTGTATTGGAGCAGCAAATTCATTTTACAAGACCGGTTTATTCGCTGGTGAATTTCCTGGCCGATAATACCCGAACCGGCATCATTGCCGAGTATAAAAGAAAATCTCCTTCAAAAGGAATGATCAATGCCGATGCAACAGTAGAAGAAGTTACAAAAGCTTATGCGGAACATGCTTCGGGCATTTCGGTGCTTACAGATACTGAATTTTTCGGTGGCAGTACTGCTGATCTTGAAAAAGCAAGATTCAACAAAGTGCCCATTCTCCGGAAAGATTTTATGATTGATGAATACCAGGTCTATGAAGCCAAAGCCATGGGGGCAGATATAATACTGCTGATAGCCGCTTGTTTAACAGTTCAGCAGGTAAATGAATTGGGAGCCTGCGCCAAAGGCCTGGGGCTGGAAGTGTTGCTGGAGATTCATAACCAGGAAGAACTGGCGCATATCAGCGATATGGTAGATATGGTAGGCGTAAACAACCGTAACCTGAAAACTTTCGAAGTAGATATTCGTACTTCACTTGAACTGATTGGTCATATACCTGCAGGCAAACCGGCCATCGCAGAAAGTGGGATCAGTAATGTGGATACTATCGTAACTTTACGCAATGCCGGGTTCTCAGGTTTCCTGATCGGGGAAAATTTCATGAAAGAACCGGTGCCTTCGATTGCTTTTGCTGATTTTGTACATCAACTAAAAGCAAGCTAACATGCGAGTTAAGGTCTGCGGTATGACCAATACCGAACAAGTAATGCAACTGGATGCCATGGGTGTTGAATTTGCCGGGTTTATATTCTACCCCAAATCGCCCCGTTATGTATTCAGGCATATGCCAAGACCTGAAATAAAAAGAATAAAAGGACAGCATATCAATAAAGTAGGTGTGTTTGTGAACGCTCCGGTAGAAGAATTGTTACAAACAGTGGATGATTGTGGTTTGCACCTTGTGCAATTGCATGGTGATGAAACCCCGAAATATTGCGAGAAAGTGGCAGACTATGTAGGTGTTATCAAAGCATTCAGGTTGCGCGAAGATGACCAGGTATTATGGAAGATAAAAGACTACCAGGAAATAGCCGATATGTTTTTGTTTGATACTGATGGAATGGGTTATGGAGGAACAGGTAAAAAGTTTAACTGGTCAATGCTCAAAGCACTTAACATCAATAAACCATTTTTTCTGAGCGGGGGAATCGGTCCGGGAGATGCAGATGAACTGGCCGGATTTGTAAAAAACCCGGTGGCAAAAGATCTTTTTTCCATCGATGTAAACAGCAAGTTTGAAACAATACCAGGTTTAAAGGATATGCAGGCAATTGAAAAATTTGTGAAGGCAATAAAACAATTATAAATGACAACCAGTTATCAGCAACCAGATATACAGGGTTATTACGGACAGTTCGGAGGAGCTTATATTCCCGAAATGTTACATCATAATGTGGCAGAACTGAGGGAACAATACCTCACTATTATGAACGACCCGGAATTTATATCCGGGTTTGAAACACTGCTAAAAGATTATGTGGGGCGCCCAACACCATTGTTTCATGCAGAAAGATTAAGTAAAGAAAGCGGGGCTGCTATTTTTTTAAAAAGAGAAGACCTTTGTCATACCGGCGCACATAAAATAAACAACACCATCGGACAGATATTACTGGCACAGCGATTGGGTAAAACAAGAATCATAGCCGAAACAGGTGCAGGGCAGCATGGTGTGGCCACTGCAACGGTTTGTGCCTTGAAAGGAATACAGTGTATTGTTTATATGGGTGAGAAAGATATAGAGCGCCAGGCGCCCAATGTGGCAAGGATGAAGATGCTGGGTGCAACCGTAATCCCCGCAACCAGTGGCAGTAAAACATTAAAAGATGCCACCAATGAAGCCATACGCGACTGGATTAATAACCCGAACGACACGCATTATATTATTGGTAGTGTTGTGGGGCCACATCCATATCCTGATATGGTGGCGAAATTTCAAAGTATCATCAGTAAAGAAACCAGAGAGCAGTTAAAAGAAAAGACAGGATCGGAATTGCCCACACATGTCATTGCCTGTGTTGGCGGTGGCAGTAATGCGGCAGGTGCATTTTATCATTTTCTTGATGAAATATCTGTACAGCTCGTGGCGGTGGAAGCTGCGGGGCATGGTGTAAACAGTGGTAGGAGTGCCGCAACTACCCAGTTGGGTAAGCCGGGTATTTTGCATGGCAGTAAGAGTTTACTCATGCAAACGGCAGACGGGCAGGTAACAGAGCCGCACAGTATTTCTGCAGGACTCGATTATCCGGGTATTGGTCCATTACATGCCAATCTTTTTGAAACAGGCAGGGCCATTTTTTTAAGTGCAACGGATGAGGAAGCTTTAGAAGCAGCTTTTCATGTAAGCAAAACAGAAGGTATTATCCCGGCACTTGAAACGGCACATGCATTTGCAGCATTACATAAATTGAATCTGAAAGCTGCGGACCGTGTGGTAATTTGTCTTAGTGGAAGAGGAGATAAGGACCTGGCAACTTATATGCAACATTTATAAAGTTCAGCAGAAACAAATGAGCAGGATACAACACTTATTTAAGCAAAAAAGAAAAAGGATACTGAATGTGTATTGCACAGCAGGTTATCCGCAGTTGACAGATACAACCAATATTATTTTGGCACTTGAAAAAAACGGGGCCGATTTGATTGAACTCGGTATGCCATATAGTGACCCGCTGGCAGATGGACCTGTAATACAGGCCAGTAGTACCATTGCATTACAGAATGGAATGAGTATTGCAGTATTATTTGAGCAGTTAAAAGAGGTAAGATCCAAAACAGATATTCCGCTGATATTAATGGGGTATATGAACCCCGTATTGCAATATGGTTTTGAACGATTCTGTAAAGATGCCGCTGCCGTTGGTGTAGATGGATTGATACTTCCCGATCTCCCGGAATATGAATACGAAACAATTTACGGATCGATCATAAAACAGTATGGACTTGATTTTATTTTCCTGGTTACACCCGAAACCAGCGAGGAGAGAATTAAAAAGCTCGATACATTGAGTACAGGCTTTTTATATGCAGTAAGTTCATCGGCAACAACAGGTAATGATAAAGACTTTAGCCTGGTGGAAGCTTACCTGAAAAAATTGCAGAACCTTAAGCTGCAGAATCCCATACTGGTAGGTTTTGGCATTAAAGACAAAACTACCTTTGATGCTGCCAGTAAATATGCAAATGGAGCCATTATAGGGTCGGCTTATATTAAAGCATTGGAGCAGGGAACAGATATTCAAACAACAACAAAAGAATTCCTGGAACAGGTATTGAGATAATTATGAACCTGGTAATCATTAAATACAATGCGGGGAACATTCAGTCGGTTCGTTATGCATTGGAACGTATAGGTGCAACGGCAACAGTTACCGATGATCACGAGCATATTGCCGCAGCCGATAAAGTAATTTTTCCCGGAGTGGGAGAAGCAAGTACTGCTATGCAATACCTGAAAGAGCGCAGGCTGGATCAGCTTATTACCCGTCTGCAACAGCCCGTATTGGGTATTTGTCTGGGTATGCAACTCATGTGTAAATATTCAGAAGAAAATGATACGGCCTGTCTGAATATTTTTGAGGAAGAAGTAAAGCAGTTCAAACCACAACCAGGGGATGGATTAAAAGTGCCACAAATTGGATGGAATACTATTGCCGGTTTGAAAACATCCTTATTCGACGCGGTTGAGGAAAACAGCTACTGTTATTTTGTACACGGCTATTATGCCGCAAAGGGTGAACACACCATTGCTACTACAGATTATGTACAACCCTATAGCTCAGCATTGCACAGAGATAATTTTTATGGCGTTCAGTTTCACCCTGAAAAAAGTGCAGCAGTAGGCGAAAAAATATTGACTAATTTTTTAAAGATCTGATTGAAATATCATGCAAATTATTCCGGCCATAGACATTATTGATGGGAAGTGTGTACGACTTACCCAGGGTGATTATAATCAGAAAACAATTTACAATGAATATCCACTGGAAGTAGCGTTGCAGTTCCAGGATGCAGGCTTGCAAAGACTTCACCTGGTAGATCTGGATGGTGCAAAAGCAGGTGCTGTGAAAAACTGGAAAGTATTAGAGCAATTAACTGCTAAAACATCCCTGGTAATTGATTTTGGCGGAGGTATTAAAAAGAAAGAAGACCTTTCTGTAGTATTCAGTTCAGGAGCCGCCTATGCTACTATTGGCAGTCTTGCAGTAAAAGAAGAAGCTGTTTTTGTAGAATGGATAAAAAAATATGGCGCCGAAAAATTCCTGTTAGGTGCCGATGTAAAAGATGAAAAAATTGCAGTAGCAGGCTGGCTGGAAACAACAGGTATATGGATTTATGATTTTATTGAAAAATACATGAACCATGGTATACAACAACTGTTCTGTACCGATGTAAGCAAAGATGGTAAATTGGAGGGGCCCTCTGTTATTTTGTATAAACAGATACTCGAAAAATTTCCTTCGCTACATTTTATTGCAAGTGGGGGTGTAAGTAATATGAAAGATCTTGAACTATTGCTTGAAGCAGGTTGTTCAGGTGCTATTGTAGGTAAAGCCATCTATGAAAACAGGATCAGTTTAAAAGAGCTGTCAGATTTTAACAGATAAATTCATTCCGAATAATGAGCGTTAACAGAATTACGCCGGGGTCATAACATAAAGCGATTAATTAACCAAGATGCTGACAAAAAGAATTATACCCTGTCTTGATATAAAAGATGGTCGTACGGTAAAAGGTATCAATTTTGAAAATATCCGTGATGCGGGCGACCCGGTTGAATTGGGTGCATTGTATGCCAAAACCGGAGCCGATGAACTGGTATTTCTCGATATAACCGCTACCAATGAAAAGCGGAAAACATTGAGTGAACTGGTGAACCGTATCTCTCAGAATATCAATATACCTTTTACAGTGGGAGGAGGTATTAGTAGTGTGGAAGATGTACAGGTATTGCTGCAACATGGGGCAGACAAGATATCAGTTAATACGGCTGCCTATAAAAATCCGCAACTGATAGCCGACTTGTCTAAAGAATTTGGCGCCCAGTGTGTGGTACTTGCAATAGATACCAAACAGGAGGCAGATGGTCAGTGGTATGTGTACCTGAATGGGGGCAGGGTAAAAACAGATACCTTATGTACAGATTGGGCCAGACAGGCAGTTGATCTTGGTGCGGGTGAAATATTGCTTACCTCGATGAATCACGATGGCACCAAACAAGGTTTTGCACTTGATATAACGGCTGAACTTGCCGGCAGCTTACCTGTTCCGGTGATTGCCTCTGGTGGTGGTGGTACAATGGAACATTTTAAAGATGTTTTTACAAAAGGAAAAGCCGATGCTGCTCTTGCCGCCAGTATTTTTCATTTTAAAGAGATCGGGATACCCGAGTTGAAAGAGTATCTTGCGGAGGAAAGAGTAAGGGTGAGGAAATAAGAAATAAGAAACAGGGAACAAGGAACAAGAAATAAGGAGAGGAAAGGGGATCAAGGTAAAGGTTTGGGTGGCCGTAATCTTTTATTAGCTACCAAACGCTTTATACATGCTAATAGCTAAAGGCTAACTGCCAAGCCTCAAAAGTTGCTCACATTGTAAGAACCGATTAATGATTATTGTATGAAAGTAGATTTTGCGAAATATTCAGATGGGTTGGTGCCGGCGATTGTGCAGGATTATCATACACACAAAGTGCTGATGCTTGGTTTTATGAACCAGGAGGCACTGACTAAAACAGAAGAGTCCGGTAAGGTTACTTTTTATAGTCGAAGTAAAAAAAGGCTCTGGACAAAAGGGGAAGAGAGCGGTAATTTTCTTGAACTAAAAAGTATAACTGCTGACTGCGACAATGATACGTTGCTTATTCAGGCTCATCCATTGGGCCCGGTTTGCCATACAGGTGCCGATACCTGCTGGAGCGAAAGAAATCACAGCGAAGATTTTCTGTTATACCTGGAAGATATTATCCGTCTTCGTAAACAGGCATCACCCGATGAATCTTATGTGGCTAAATTATTCTCGAAAGGAATCAATAAAGTGGCCCAGAAAGTAGGGGAAGAAGCAGTGGAACTGGTTATTGAGGCCAAAGACAATAATACAGAACTCTTTCTGAATGAAGCCGCAGACCTTCTTTTCCATTATTTACTTTTGCTTAACGCCAAAGGTCATAACTTAGGGTTGGTGATAGATATATTGAAAAAAAGACACTCAAGATAAATATGAAACATTTCCTTTTTTTGTTGTTCATGCCTTTAGCCCTGGTGGCACAGGTGGGAACCAGTGAATATGAAATAAAAGCCACATTAAAAGGGCTTGCCAATAATACCACCGTCTTCCTTATCAATGGAGTAACCGGGCAAACCATTGCCACAGCTACGGCTCAGAACGGACAGTTTAAACTAAAAGGAAAACTGGTACATCCTGAACTGGTGCAAATTGGTTTTGCAGGAAAGAAAGACGTGCTGGATATGTTTATCGGTAATGATGCCGTTATTTTAGATGGTGAGATGACAAAGCTAAATGAAGCTGTTGTTATGGGGTCTGCAGTTCAAAAAGATTATGAACGTTTCAGGATGAAATTCAACCCTACAAAAGATAAACTAAACGGCCTTGCTTCGGTAATCAATCAGTCGGCTCAACCTCAAAAAAGAGACTCGCTGATTGGGGTATTCAATCAATACAAAGCAATCCTGCTTGCTGATGCAGCCAGTTATGTAAAAAGTAACCCTGAATCTCCTGTCAGTCCCTTCGTATTATTTGCGGTAAGTCCATTGTATGAAAATATCAATGAATTGGAAGCACGGTATAATGAACTTCAACCAATTGCTCAAAAAGGGTTTTATTCAGAAACAGTTGCTAAACTGATTGCTGATGCCAAAGTAGGGCGCATAGGTACACAGGCGCTCGACTTTACACAAAATGATGTAGATGGGAATCCTATAAAATTATCTTCATTCAAAGGGAAATATGTACTGGTCGATTTCTGGGCCAGTTGGTGCCGCCCCTGCAGAATGGAAAACCCGAATGTGGTATTGGCCTACAATACGTATAAAGACAAAAATTTTACTGTATTGGGAGTTTCACTTGATCGGGATCGTAGTAGCTGGTTGCAAGCCATTAAAGCAGATAGCTTAACCTGGACCCATGTAAGCGATTTACAATTCTGGAACAATGCCGCAGCACAGTTATATCGCATTCAAAGTATTCCTGCTAATATGCTGATTGATCCCGATGGAAAAATTATTGCCCGCGACCTTCGTGAGCAGTATCTGCAACAGAAGTTGAAGGAGTTGCTGAAATAGCTGGTAGCGAATACCAAATAGTTTATAACTTATGGTTCATAGCTAATAGTTCATGGTAAAGCCTTCCTCGCTATGGACTATAAGCCATTAGCTATGAACTAACTCTTCGTATTTCTTTGCATCAAACCCTACCAATATTACCTTATTGCCTTTGGTGATAACCGGACGTTTTATAATACTGGTATGTTCCATCATAAGTGGAATGGCTTTAATAGCGCTGGTTACAGAGGCTTGTATTGCCGGAGACAGTTCCTTATAAGTAGTGGATCGTTTATTGAAAATGGTTTCCCATCCCACCTGTTCACACCAGTTTTTTAATTCTTTTGCGGTGATGCCCACGGTTTTATAATCATGGAACTGATAATTTATTTTTCTTTCGTTCATCCAGTTCAACACTTTTTTTACGGTGTCGCAATTAGGTATGCCGTATATTATGTACATTTCTGTTATTGTGTTTTTAAACTACTGCGAATATAATGCGAGGCGGTAAAATGGCCTATTCCGCTATTTTCCGCGATATAGAACCAATTATCTAATTTCCTGCAGATTATAACCTAATAATCTTTATTTTGTTCTTTAGCAATCGATAAATCTTGAGAATTTACTTATTGTGGTTAGTCTTATTGATTACCCCTACAATTATCGCACAAAAAAAAGAAGAAAAGCCCAGTGCTCAGCTGGGGCTCATTATTGGTAATGTTTTGGAGGCTAAAACAGGAAAGCCACTCGCATTTGCCAGTGTACAGTTGCAGCTCCTGTCAGATACATCAAAAAGATTAAGTGACATAGCAGATAAAAACGGTGCATTTGAATTTAGTAAACTCGCACTGGGATACTATTGCTTATTGGTGAACATGGTAGGTTTTGCTGAAACAAGGATCGACAGTATTAACCTTCGCCCTGAACGATACGATTTTAATCTTGGTGATGTTAAACTGAATGATGCCGCTAGTGCATTGAATGAAGTGATTGTTTATGCAGAGAAACCCCTGATTGAAAACAAGGATGATAAAATTATCTATAATGTTGGAGAGAGTGCTTTGAGTGGTGGCGCTACTACGGCCGAATTATTAAAGAACATGCCACTGATTAACAATGATCCTACAGGAAAAATATTATTGAAAGGAAAAGAGCCTAAAATATTGATTGATGACAAACCTACAGAACTCAATGCACAACAGTTGCAGGATCTGTTAGAAAGTCTGCCGGGAAGCAGTATAGAAAAAATTGAAATCATGATCAATCCACCACCACAGTATGCAACAGAAACAGGTGGTGTAATTAACATTGTTACCAAAAAAGGAAAGATAGGTTGGGTGGGAAGAACAACGGTAAGTGGAGGTACAAGAGGAGAGGGTAATATTGCACTGAATGCGAGTTATAGAACACAATCTTTTTCTTTAAATATTACAGCAGGTGTTGGTGGTAGTATGCTCACCGGAAACAGTTACTCCATGAGGGAAAATATTTATAAAGATTCTATAAATTATTTTAATACTACCGGGGCATTTGAAAACAGAAACCTTCGTCCTAATCTGCGTGTACAAAGTGATTTTGAACTGAATAGAAGAAATCAATTAAATATTACGTACCAGGGTAACCTTAATTATTACGATAATGCAAGTAACAGCACTTTTAGCAATATTAATAAAGATAAACAGATGTACCGTTACAGCATCCGTACGAACAAAAGTGATGGGGAAGCTTATGGTCAAAATGCATTGGTATCATATACCCATAGAGCAAAAAATCCTGCTGAGTTTATAAGGATTATCCTTAATGTAAATTTCAATAAGAATAATAATGACCGAGGTTTTTTCCAGAAATTCCTTCGGCCTGATATGTCTCCTACAGGCATAGATTCAACGCAGTCGCAATTCTTTGATAATTATAACCGATCTGTTTCTGGCCGTATTGATTATAATAAACCACTAAAGAAAAAGGGGAGTAATTTTTCAACAGGAGTTACATATAACCGTTCTTATTTTCACAACACGCTGAACACAAATTTTCTTCGAAAGTCTGACAGTCTTTTCATATCTAATGACTTGCTGAGTAATGATTTTGAATTTCGTCAGGATATCTTCACAGCAAGAGCTGGTTTTGGGTTACAGCTTAACAAAGGCTGGCGGCTGAATATGGGCGTGCAGGCCGAACATACCGCAATGAGTTTTACTTTTTTTAAAGGGAACAGTACCAATGTAAACAATGGCTACTGGAACCTGTTACCCAATTTTAGTTTGAGGAAAGAGTTTAATAAAACACTAAGCACCTCAATTGTATACAGGGCAACCATACGCAGACCGGGTATTGGTGAACTGAATCCGAATGTGGATTATAGTGACCCGTATAACCTCCGTTTTGGAAATCCTTACCTCAGGCCCACATTGTCTGATAATTTCGACTGGACAATTAGCTGGATCAAGGGTAAATATTATATCAATACATCTGTTGGGTATAATAAACTGAGAGATGTATTTAACTCTATCCGCAACCTGGCTGGTGGTGGTAAAACCGAATTAAGCTGGCTTAACATTGCAGACAGAAAAGAATATGAAGTGAGTATATGGGGCGGTTACACCATTAGTCGTCAATGGCGCATGAATACGAGTATGGGTTATACTATGAATCGTTATAGTGCGGCCGAAAAAACATTGTACAAATACCGCAATGGAAACAGTTTTTACAACAGTTTCCATTATACTTTTACACCCAGTAATGTGTTGACTTTTGAAGGAAGTGTACGATTCAATAATTTTGCCAATCCGCAGGGCAAGAGCAGGAGCAATGTGAACATGAACTTCGGTGTGCAACATCGTTTTTTTGACCGTAGACTGGTTGTAAATTTTAATGCAATAAATCCCTTTACGGCCCAGCGTTATACTACGTACACTTACGGAGCAAATTTTAACCTCGAGAGTTTTAATTCCAGTAATACCCGCAATTTCCGCTTATCGGTAAGCTACCAGTTAAACAGGGTGGTACAGAAATCGAAACTGAGTGAGAAGGATAAAAAAACGGCTTTGCAGAAAGCAAAAAAAGGATGAGTGATAAAGATTTGTAGTTGAATACTCAACCCGAATATAAACTGAGAAATGTAACTAAAGAATCTTTAATGTCTCAAGTAGCCTTGTATATATAAAATAGACTGTGTAGTTTGTAGGAATGGAAATGGAAACACTCGGTATTAGTACAGGAATAATCGGTACAGTTATAGCTATTGTCACCTATCAACAAAGCGTATCAAAGAAAGATGAAATAGAACATCTGGTAACTCATTTTCGATCTACTCAAAAAACTTTCTTTAGAAACCAGAAATTTGATTCAATATGTAAATAAGCATAACTGTGGCAGTGACTTTATTTTTCCTAGTATTACGTATGAAGAGTATTTGAAATCAATGCGTGATGGATATGAAGAGTTTTTAGGCGATGCGGTGTTAGACAGGGTATTGAATGCGCGTCCCTCTAAACGTATAATCACGTCAATGATTCAAAGTGTCGAAAAACAATCAGAGGCCTTGCGATTAATAAAGCTTCAAATGATTTTTTTTAGATACGCACTAACCTCACCATGATAATTTCTTTCTTTGGGGATAGCTATTATGAAAAAAATCAGGCTTAGTTGGAAAGCGTTTTCATTCTTGTCTTCAACCAGCTTTCTTTTACAGGGATCAGCCAGTTTTTCATCAATTCTTCTTTGGTAGCCACCAGGTTATTGAAGTAAAGCGTATCAGCGCCAATAAAATTATTCTCTAATGCATAACTAAACTGAGCCAGTGGTATCAGTTGTATTTTATCTTTTACCACGAAAGCAAGTTGTTGTCTGTCGAACATGCTTACCTTAAATTGTTCCTCAATCTGTTTTACTACCCTTACAGAACTATCTGTGCTACAACCACTCACACCAGTAGCTGTTTCATCTGCTATAAAAACAAGGAGCTGGCCAAATAAGAGATTGGCATAACCTTTTACGGGTGTGCCATGACTCAGCCAATTGTCTGTAAATGTTTTCAGGATATTTTCAATTTCAAATGCTTCACTGATCAGGAATAGGCGTGATGATTGATACACCCATACACGGGAACCCGGTTGAAAATCAGCAGGAATAAAAGATTGATAGTTCATATTCATTCTGCAAAGATAGGAAGCTGATGGCGGATGGATGATGTAGGATTTGAAGAATTTTTTGACAGAATGACGATACTTACAATTATAGATTACCAATTTCTTTTCTTATCCATCATATCTTACATCCTACATCCTACATCAGCCATCACTCTCCATGCTCTGTGCCACCATCTCGGCCACATCTAATACTGCAACTTCCTGTTCTTTTTCACGGTTCTTTACACCGTCCGTCATCATAGTATTGCAAAATGGGCAGGCCGCGGCAATAAAACCTGCACCGGTAGCAAGCGCCTCATCTGTTCTTTCAATATTAATGCGTTTGTCGCCGGGTTCATCTTCTTTGAACATTTGTGCACCACCGGCACCACAACAGAGTCCTTTGCTGCGGCAGCGTTTCATTTCAACCAGTTCGGCATCCAATGCTTCGAGTACCTTACGGGGTGCATCATAAATATTATTGGCACGACCCAAATAACAGCTGTCGTGAAATGAAATTTTCTTCCCTTTAAA
Source organism: Bacteroidota bacterium (assembly GCA_049324295.1). GTDB lineage: Bacteria > Bacteroidota > Bacteroidia > Chitinophagales > Chitinophagaceae > Sediminibacterium. The sequence continues at coordinate 51,316 of JBMOKQ010000048.1, read as the reverse complement.
AATACCGCCTTCTTTTAATTTAATACGGCCCTCATCTATTAATTGCTGTAATAGTGTAGTGTGATGTATTACTTCGTAATTTCCACCCAGTTCCGGGTATTCATTTTTAAGGGTGTTAAAACAGTGCGGGCAGGTAGTTACAATTTTTTTAATGCCATATCCATTCAATACTTGTATATTCTGATAGGCCATCATCTGGAACAGGAACTCATTACCGGCTCTGCGGGCAGGGTCGCCGGTACATGCTTCCTCTTTTCCAAGTATGGCATAACTAAACCCCACTTTATCGAGTATACTGGCAAATGCCTTTGTTATCTTCTGCGCCCGCTGATCGAAGCTGCCTGCGCAACCTACCCAGAATAATACTTCAGGGCTTTCCCCCTTCATTGCCATTTCAGCCATGGTCATCACCTTCATAGCAAAAGTTTTTACGAATGTAAATGAAAAAGCTCTTTTTAGCAGATTGTGAGGACGCTTATTTCATGAGCAGATATTATTATTCACCAGCTATTACTATTATTGCAGGATCGAGTTGCCATATGACCTATATTTTTTTTATCGCCGCAGTAATCAGTTTTCTTGGACAGCTTCCTTTGGGGAACACGAGTATTACCTCAACACAGATTGCTATTCAGGAGGGGTTAAAAAAAGCATGGTTATTTGCTATTGGGGTGGCTATTGTAGAAATGCTTTACCTGCGTTTCGCTCTTACGGGCATGTATTGGGTGGTACAACACCGTACCTGGTTTGTGGCATTGGGTTGGGTAACCGTTGTATTGTTCCTGTTTCTTGGTATCTTCTCTTTTATCGTTGCCAGGAAACAGCGGGAAGAAAAAAAATCAGTGATCCTGGATAATAAATTACACCGCTTTCTACTGGGGCTCATGATGAGTGCACTTAACCCCATCCAGATACCATTCTGGTTTTTATGGACCTCTACCATGATTCAGACAAAAGTGCTACCGGTAACCCCCGAAGCCTACAATATATTTACAGCAGGAGCGGGGTTAGGTACTATCGGTGGACTTGCACTCTACATTCATGGTGGTAATTGGCTGGTAAAAAAGAACAATACCAGTAATAAAACACTCAATCAGATAATGGGGGTTATTTTTATCATAACTGCATTGATTCAGTTATACCGAATGGTTTATAAGCCATGGATATAATCAGTCTACAATAAAAAGCGTACAACCTTCTTTTGAATAAGTGCGATGGGCATCTGACTGGTCGCCCACTGTGTACATTTGACCTTTTTTCAGGATATGCTTTTGTCCATTATCCAGTTCTGTTTCCATTTCTCCCTCTACACAAAAAATGATATGTCCCTTACTGCACCAGTGATCGGCAAAATATTCCGGAGAATATGTAACCAGCCTGATACGGATATCATCTCTTTTAGTTATTCTCCATTCCGCAAACCCCGTAATACCCTGGTGAATTTCAGGCGCTATATCGTTGAAATCAGTAATTGAAAATGGAAAAGGAGAAAGGAGCATGGAGATTGATTTAAAATGACATGAGGTGTGATGAAATAAGAAATAAGAAACATGTAATAAGAAATGAGAAAGTAGGATGCCCTATTTTCTCATTCCATGTTCCTTATTTCTTATTCCTTATTTTTTCACCTTGCCCACTGGTCTCTTTCGTCTGGCGAAAACTTCCAGGGAGCAAAATTATTTTCTGTATTACTGAACATGCCGTTCCATTCCTGCGGCGCATTGCTTTCCTCCATAATGAGGGAGCGGCGAAGCTCAAGAATGATTTCCAGTGGAGAGATGCTTACGGGGCATTCTTCCACGCAGGCATTACAGGTGGTGCAGGCTCTTAACTCTTCAACAGAAATATAATCATGTAATAATGATTTGTTGTCGTCTGTAAACTGTTTATTGCTGTTGATGTTTTTACCCACGTCTTCCATACGGTCGCGGGTGGCCATCATTATTTTTCTTGGACTTAATAATTTCCCCGTGGTATTGGCCGGGCATGCAGCGGTACAACGGCCACATTCTGTACAGCTATAAGCATCCATGAGGTTTTTCCAGCTCAGATCGAAAATATCTTTTGCTCCAAAACGGGCAGGTGGCGCGGCATCGGCAGGTGCCAGCTCCGGTTGCATGGCGTATAAGACTTCATTTTGTACACTGGGCATGTTTTTCATTTTGCCGGGTACTTCCAATCTTGCATAATAAGCATTGGGGAAAGCCAGCATAATATGCAGGTGTTTCGAATACGGTAAGTAATTAAGAAAAGCAAAAATGCCCACAATATGCAACCACCAGCAGGTACGTTCAATGATAACCAGTGTTCCATCATTCAAACCGCTGAATGCTGTACTGAGTAAACCTGAAAAATATAATTGTCCTGTTGCAGGGTAATGACTGTTGCCTCTCTGCTGTAAAACCTGGTCCGTAGCATTCATGGTAAGAAACAGGCCCATCAGAATAATCTCTGTGAAAAGAATATAATTGGCATCGGAACGGGGCCAGCCATTCAAGTCCTTATTGATAAAACGCTTTAGTTTGATGATATTTCTGCGACTCAGGAAAATAATACAAACCAGTATTACCCCTGCAGCAAGGAACTCAAATGCGTTGATGAGCCAATTGTACAAAGAACCCAATGCTGCGGCAAATAAACGGTGACTGCCTAAAATACCATCCAATACAATCTCTAATACTTCAAGGTTAATAATGAGAAAGCCTGCATAAATAACAAAGTGCATGATGGCCACCAGGGGATTGGAGAACATCTTTTTTTGTCCGAAAGCCAGTAATAAAAGATTTTTCCAGCGAAGGGAGGGGTTATCGTTCAGGTTTTCATCTTTTCCGAGAAGAATATTGCGGCGTATCTCCCCGATTTTGTGCGCAAACAACCAGATAGATACCCCAGAAACTGCAACGAATAAAATTTGCTGGATATACTGCATAAGCAAGGCTTGATGATGCTAAGATAACAGTTTTGACTCTTTGACCCGATGATTGTTGATTGCTTTTATTGTTATTACATTTGAGGTATAAACCCAATTCATGTCTGAACGTAATTATATCCTCGATAAAACGGCATCGGCACGTAAAATGCACCGGATGGCTCTTGAACTGGCGGAACAATTAAATGGAGACCTTACAAAGGTTGTTGTACTGGGTATACGTAACAGCGGCACCGTAATTGCTGAACAAATTGCGGGCTATCTCCGGCAATATATTTCCAATGATATTCAGACGGCATCATTATCGCTCGATAAAACCATGCCACATGAGGTGGAAATCAATACAGCAACAAATCTCAACGGGGTTCATGTAGTTATTGCCGACGATGTTACGAACAGTGGTAAAACCTTGTTGTATGCATTAAAACCTTTACTGCAGTATCATCCTAAAACCATACAAACACTGGTGTTGGTGGAAAGAATGCATAAACTCTTTCCGGTAAAACCAGATTTTGTAGGATTATCTGTTGCTACTACCATACAAGACCATATACAGGTGGAGGTGAAAGACGGGCAGGTAGAGGGTGCTTATATTTCCTGAAAATTTTTTAGTTGCAGGAGAATGCTGCAGGGAAAATGAATAAAAAGTTCCCGAAACTTGTTATATTCAATTAACACAAGTAAAAAATTGATCAATTATGGATGCTGTCATATCAGAAAAAGTGAATAGCTGGCTCAATGGAAATTATGATGTGGCCACAAAAGATATCATCCGCAACATGCAGAAAATACAGCCTGATGAACTGGCGGATGCTTTTTACCGTAACCTTGAATTTGGAACAGGGGGCTTGCGGGGTATCATGGGGGTAGGTACCAACCGGGTGAATAAATACACCATTGGCATGGCCACACAAGGTTTTGCTAATTACCTGAAGAAGACCCACACAGACAAGGAAATTAAAGTAGCTATTGGTCATGACAGCCGTAATAACAGTCGTTTTTTTGCTGAAACTACGGCAAATGTGTTTGCTGCAAACGGAATAAAAGTATTCCTGTTTGAAGCATTAAGACCCACTCCTGAATTAAGTTTTGCCATCAGGCATCTGGGTTGCCAGGGAGGTGTGGTATGTACCGCATCACACAATCCAAAAGAATACAATGGCTATAAAGCATATTGGAACGATGGTGGACAGCTGGTGCCGCCCCACGATAAAAATGTAATCAAAGAAGTGGAAGCCATTACCAATGTTGATGATGTGAAATGGGAGGGTGGAGAAGCCAATATTACATTACTGGGAGCCGAAATGGATCAGGCATATATTGATATGGTGAAGCAGTTAAGTGTGTACCCCGATATCATTTCGCAGCAACATGATCTTAAGATAGTGTATACACCCATTCATGGAACAGGCATTACACTGGTGCCGGAGGTATTAAAAACATTTGGCTTTACCAATGTAACAGTTGTGGAAGAACAATCCATACCCGATGGTAATTTTCCAACCGTAGTATACCCGAATCCGGAAGAAAGTGAAACCATGAGCATTGGGTTGCAAAAAGCAAAAGAACTTGATGCTGATATTTTATTGGGAACAGATCCTGATGCAGACAGGGTAGGTATTGGTGTGAAGAATCATAAAGGGGAATGGGTACTGATGAATGGTAACCAGACGGCCGTACTGGCTTTTGCTTATATGATGGAAGCTAGAAAAACCAAAGGTATTGCTGCTCCGAATGATATGGTTATTTCTACTATAGTAACCACACAAATGATTAACCAGGTTGCTAAACGAAACAATGTGGCCTGTTACAATGTACTCACTGGGTTTAAGTGGATCGCAGAGCTGATCAAGGAAAAAGAAGGAAAGGAAAACTATGTAATAGGTGGAGAAGAAAGTTTTGGTTTAATGATTGGCGATAGAATACGTGATAAAGATGCCGTTAGTGCAGTGGCTTTGATGTGTGAAATGGCTGCCTATGAAAAAGCAAAGGGAAGAACGCTGTTCGATAAAATGATTGAACTGTATATACAATATGGTTTTTATTATGAGAACCTGATCAGTATTACCAAAAAGGGGATGAATGGCCAGAAAGAAATTGCTGCCATGATGGAAAACTATCGACAGCAACCACCGGTTACCATTGATGGCGCAAAAGTGGTGCAACTGCTGGATTATGAATTACAAACCGGTAAAAACCTGATTACGGGGGAAAGCTGGACAATTGCACTGCCTAAAAGCAATGTGTTACAATTCATCACTGAAGATGGAAGTAAAATATCGGCACGTCCATCCGGAACAGAACCGAAAATTAAATTTTATTTCAGCGTAAATACAACACTAAAAGACAAAGCATCATTCGATGTTCAGTATGCTGTTTTACAGGAAAAAGTAAAACGCATTATCGCAGATATGAATTTGCAGTAAAACTCTTGTGTAAACGCTGCATTCTTCTTGCTCTAAGGTAAAATATTACCGCAGAGCAAGAAGAATGCAGAGAAAACCTGGCATGTGGGTAATTATTCTGATACGAAATTCTTTACACAGTTGTCTTTCCAACCCTTACGGAAATATTATATTCGTATCCGCTTATGAAACCAAAATTCGACGATACTTATCAGCATAAAGGACTGCGGAGACAATTAATTCAGTTACTGCGTGAAAAAGGTATTACCGATGAAGCAGTGCTGGAGGCAATGAATAATATTCCACGTCACTTTTTTCTCGATTCTGCTTTTGATAAAATAGCGTATGAGGATCGTGCCTTTCCTATTGGAGAAGGGCAAACCATTTCGCAACCCTATACCGTAGCTTACCAGACCCAGTTGCTTAAAGTAAAGCAACTGGAGAAAGTATTGGAGATAGGAACCGGAAGCATATACCAGTCATCTGTACTTGCAGAGATGGGTGCCAAAGTATATACCATTGAAAGACAAAAAAAATTGTACGATCAGCATACTTCATTTGTGTTCAAGACACGTTATCCTAACCTCAAATTCTTTTTTGGTGATGGGTTTGAAGGACTTCCTGCATTTCAGCCCTACGATAAAATACTAATCACAGCTGCTGCTCCTTTTATTCCTCCAAAACTGGTGGCACAACTAAAAACAGGTGGTATAATGGTATTACCTGTTGATGAAGGCGAAAACCAGCGTATGCTGCGCCTCACCAAACTAGAAGACGGCGCCCTGCAGGAAGAAGCTTTTGAAGAATTTTCTTTTGTGCCCATGCTGACTGGGAAGAACAGATAGGAGAACAGAGGAACAGAGAAATATCGAATATTCAATGTTCAAGTAAATAAAGAACGCCCAATGTTTAAGTGAACATTGGGCGTTTCTTTGTTGAATATTTCTCTTTTTTACTGCTGCATCATATCCATTCCGCCACCCTGATCGGCTTTGGTGTTTTTACGCTTGAATAGAGCGGCATCAAACTTACCAAAACGGAAATTGAAATTCAGACGTAGAACCTGTGGGTCTCTTCTCCGCTGACTGGTTTGCTGGAATAAATTACTTTCCGAATAAGACTGGAATAGCTGGGTACGGAAAATATCGTTCATGCTCAGTGTTAAAATACCACTCTTTCCATTTTTCCAGGTCCATTCTTTACGGATGGCCAAGTCAAATCCGTAACGGGGCAGGTTATAACCCTGTGCGGTACCCTGCATACCACCTCCCCACATCATACCACGATGACCGCCGCCGCTGCCGCCCGGAGGTAATACGGTTTTCGCCTGGTAATCACCACTGAACTGCACAGATATTTTTTTCGTTAGTTTAAAACTACTATTCATTTTAACAAACCAACTTATACGGGCATCGTTATTAATGTTTTGTCCGGGTATGGTTGCATTGATTTTAGCACTGAAAAGATTTGCGTTCAATGTAAGATCCCACCACTTGGTCACAGGTATTTTATTGCTTGCTTCGAGCCCGTATGTAATGCTGTTGTCTGCATTGATGTAAGAATTATAGAATACAGGAGTGGTATCAGTGGGGTTCAACTCATTTTTACCTGTATAGGAATAACGGGTAATCAGATTTGTACTGTATTTAAAGAATGCAGTAACCAGAAAATTAGCACCACGCTTATAAGCGTTATTATAAGAAACTTCGAATGAGTTGGTAAACTCAGGTTTTAATCCGGCATTGCCTATGTTTATATTCTGAGGATCGGAATAGTCAGGAAAAGGCATTAACTGAAAGAAATTAGGTCTGTTAACACGGCGTGAATAGTTCATCTGTAAATCTTCCTTGTCACTTACTTTATATGTGATAAATGCGCTTGGAAATAGGCTCAAAGGAAAATCTACTTTGAACTGAGAAGAGTCGGCACCTGTTGTTTTAAGCAGTGTACCGGTATAATTAGAACTCTCGGCACGTAAGCCTAACTGGTAACTGAATTTTTTTATTTTAAAGCTGTAAGTAGCATAAGCTGCAAATACCTGGTCATTAAATTTATATCGGTTGCTGATAGACGGCACCAGTGTATATTTACCACTGCTGTAATCATACCTGAACTGGTTGCTGGTATTGCCAAAATCTCGGAAAGCTGCACGACCTCCCAATTCCAGCTTACTGTCATCACTTAAAGGGTTTTCATAGTCGGTCTGGAAAGTATAAAACTTATTGGTGCCATTACCCATTGTTTGTTGCAACAGCGCAGGAAATTTAATGGAATTATCTGATTGGAATGTACTAGTACTGGTATAGGCAACATTGTTATTTTTGCTGGAATTGAAGTTAACATCTGCAGATATGTTTTCTCCATTACGCGCAAAATTATGTTTGTAGCTTAGCTGTGTTCCCAAGTTTTTGAAATTAGAGCGACTGTTATTCTGAATCTGATTATAAGAAGTAAAGCTGTTTTGTATTGTAGAATCAACTCTCTGTGTATTCACATTATCAAACTGGCCTCTGTTGTAGTTGGCTGCTATTGAAACTGTATTTCTGTTATCAACCAAAAAGTCGAAACCTCCCCGGAAAAAACCAAAATATCCTTCATTTGTGCTTTTACCTGTGGTTTTAACAGCACTTGGTGTCGTAAACAGGTTATTTCTGTCTGTAAAATTGTTCGAAATAGATTTACGCTGGTTAAAATTAGCACTCAGAAATGCATTCACTTTATTCTGACGGATATTAATGTCTCCACCCAGGTTAAACTTTGCACGTGAATCGATTCCGGTTCTGATACCACCGTTGTAACCTACTTTTTTATTCTTTTTCAACACAATATTCAGGATGCCTGCATTGCCACCTGATGCATCAAATTTTGCAGAAGGATTAGTAATTAATTCTACCTTATCAATAATATCGGCCGGAAGCTGATCTAAAGTAACGGTAGTTGGACGGCCATCAATAAAGATCGTTGGAGCCGCATTTCTCAAAGTCACATTACCGTCTATATCCACATTCAATGCAGGAATATTCTTCATGATCTCGGTGGCTGTCTGACCGGCACTCACCAGGTTTTTATCAACATTAAATATCTTTCTGTCGATGCCCATTTCAAACTGTGGTTTAGCAGTAGAAGTTACTGTTACATTTCCCAGGTCGGTGGCATCTTGCTCCATTTTAATATTACCCAGGTCTTTATCGGTCATACCGGCCATTTGTTGCATACCACCACCAGCCTGTGCGCCTTCGCCACGAGCAGGCATTTTAATACCAAATGATACCTTTTTTTCCAATGCTGCATAACCTAAAGCACTGAATTTCAGTTTAAAATCACCAAATACAGGTAGGTTTTCAAAACTAAAATCGCCATTGGCGCGGGTAATCTGAGTATTTAATACAGCCTGAACCATCTTTTTTGCCCCTGTATCAAAACGGTTACCGGTAATTTGAACGGTAACACCCTCAATTCCTTTATTGGTTTTACTGTCAACAATTTTACCATAAAAATGCCCTATATTGAAATTAGTGGCATTACCACCACCCATCCTGCCTCCCGGAGGAAACTGTGCAAAAAGGGAAGAGGAAAGAAGAATGCAAACCAAACTGGTTAATAATTTACTCATGTTTTTATGTTGAATTATACTAATGCAAAGTTGCAACGTTATCTTTGTTTGAATTTTTTTCATTACACAGACGGTAGTATGACAATTTTGAATGGGTAAAGTTTGAAGCTCCGTACCCCTGAAAGGATGGGTTGTCGGTGATACCCGCGTTTAATTCGGCGTATCAGGCAATAAGGCTGATAAATACTTGTACTAAACCAATAATAAAGCCCAGGATACCACCCAGAATTTCAATAAAACGAAACTCTTTTGCCATTATTGATACCAGGATACTTTCCAGTTTGTCGGTAGAAAAACCAGCTACTTTGTCTATTACAATACGTTCAAGATCAAGCTCCTGTTGCAGATTTCCCATATATCGCTGCATGATTAAGGGAAAAAGAGTTTCCAGTTCTTTCATAAAAACCGATTTCAGCTGCTGAATCGTATTTTCACCGATAAACATGCTGATAATGGGCATTTCATCGGCCAGTTTTTTTCGCAGGAACTGGTCAATATGTTCTTCTACCACCGGCATCAGTTGTTGAATATTCCCGGGGCTGGTAATCTTTTTTTCAATGTCGCTGAAAGAAAGTAGTTCCTGGCTCACCAGTTTGCCCAGTTTTTCAGCAAACTGTTGTTGTCTTTTGGGAAAAATGCCATGAAAAGTAATGCCAAGTATTTTGCGGGGCTCACGGGGATGAAACAGCATTTTAATGGCGATCCAGTTAGTGAACCAACCAATAAATGCAGAAATAAGCGGAATGAGGATTAATGAGTAGCTCATGTATAAAAATTTAAAAACCTATAAGGTACCAGCTTATAGGTTTTACCAGGGAGAACGATGGGTCTCGAACCCACGGCCTTCAGTGCCACAAACTGACGCTCTAACCAACTGAGCTACGCTCTCCGTTTTTATTGGAGTGCAAAAATAGGGGTAATTGAACATTTTTCATATAAGAATCCGCTGTTTTTTTCGGTCAGCTGTTCATCAAAACCTTTGTTAATTGCTGAAAAGCCTGTGTTACTGATCGGGCTTTTCAGTTATTTTTGGAGAGTATCATGCAAAAAATAAAGGATTTTATGAAGAGTAGAAAAGGTTTGGTTCTCCTCGCCGCGGTATTGTTCGGCGGGCTGTTCTTTGCGTTCAGGTATACCGGTGGCGGAACAGATACAGTTTTATCACAACGACAGCGTTTATTATCGGCAGTAGGTTCATTACTTGAGACGCAACATTACAGCCCAAAAAATATAAACAACGATTTTTCCAAAAAACTCTTTCGGAAATTCCTCGATGAACTGGACGGCGATAAAAGTTTCTTCATGCAGTCAGATATAAATGCCCTGCAGAAATATGAACTTACATTAGATGATGAGATCAAAGGCGCAGATATCCGTTTTGCACCTGCAGTAGGTGTGATTTATGAAAAAAGACTAACAGAAGTAACAGCTTTATACAAAGACATACTGGCACAGCCATTTGATTTTACGAAAGAAGAAAACGCCATACTCGACGGTTCCAAGCAGTCCTATGCTGCCAATGAAGCAGAGCAAAAAGATCGTTGGAGAAAATTACTTAAATATTATACACTGGAAAGATATGCAGACCTCGTAGAACAAAGAGAACAGAATAAAGGGAAAAAAGATTTCCAGGTAAAGACCGATACCGAACTTGAAGCAGAAGCAAGAACAGTGGTGCTGAAAGCCATGAACAAACGTTTCGACAGGATCAAGAATACGGTAAAAGAAGAACAGCGTTTTAATACATTTATTAATTCTGTTACCAGTTTAATGGATCCGCATACCGATTATTTTGCACCGGTAGAAAAAAGATCTTTTGACGAACAGATGAGTGGCCGTTTTTATGGAATTGGTGCACAGCTTACAGAAGATGATTTTGGTGTGAAGATCGCATCGGTTCAACCCGGAGGAGCTGCGTGGAAGTCGGGTGAACTGGCAGTGAATGATGTAGTATTAAAAGTAGCACAGGGTGCAGCAGAGCCGGTAGATGTAGCAGGCTTTGCTACAGAAGATGTGGTAAAACTCATCAGAGGAAATAAAGGAACAGAAGTACGGCTTACTGTAAAGAAATCAGATGGAACCATTAAAGTAATCGCCATGCAGCGTGATGAAATTGTACTCGATGAAACTTTTGCACGCAGTGCAGTGGTGGAAGAGGGAGGTAAAAAGATTGGTTATATATGGCTCCCTGAATTTTATGCCGACTATGAACGCGAGAATGGAAATAGATGTGCGAAAGATGTAGCCAAAGAAATTGTAAAACTCAAAAAAGAAAATATACAAGGTCTTGTAATGGACCTGCGCAATAATGGAGGCGGCTCATTGTATGAAGTAATACAGATGGTTGGACTCTTTATTAACCAGGGACCGGTTGTACAGGTACGCGACAGAGATGGGAAGGCCAATGTGTATGGCGATCAGCGTCCGGGTACATTGTACGATGGACCATTGGCGGTGTTGGTAAATGAACTGAGTGCATCGGCCAGTGAAATTTTTGCAGGAGCTATCCAGGATTACAGGAGAGGGGTGGTTATTGGCAGCACATCAACCTATGGTAAAGGAACTGTACAGAAAACTGTTCCTTTTGGTAATATTGTAGATATGAACAGCGGCAGAACAGATATGGGCGCCGTAAAACTTACGTTCCAGATGTTCTATCGTATCAACGGTGGATCCACACAATTAAAAGGGATTGAACCCGATATCGTATTGCCCGATTCTTATGAATATCTAAAGATCAGGGAAAAAGATGTGCCGAATGCCTTGCCCTGGGACCAGATCAATAAAGCAACTTATCTTACCTGGCACAAAGACTACGGGCATGACCTTGTTATTCAAACTGAAAATGAGCGTGTAAAAAAGAATGCTTCCCTCAATCTTTTAAGAGATAACCTGGTATGGTTGTCGAAGCTGAATGATAAGCCTGCGAGTCTGAATATTAATAAGTATCGCGACCTTCAAAAAAGAATACGATCAACTGTAAACCAGAATACTACATTGCTGAGATTGAGCCAGGAAATGAATGTGGCACCGACGGAAGTTGATAAGGACAAGTTCTTTAATAACCCCGATAAGAATAAAGGGGAGCGTTACCAGGCATGGTTGCGTTCGCTGAAAACAGATATGCATATCGGCGAAACGATTAAAGTACTGGGAGGTCTGGCAACAGAAATTACCAAAGCCACCGCAGCTGTTAACTAAATATGTTCCCGGCGAAAGGAGAAGTCTGAGAAAGCTGCAGAGAGAAGTTTATATATTACATTTGCAGGTGATTCGTTAGAATCGCCTGTTTTTTTAGCTAAACTATGTGAGAGATGGAACCAGAAAAAAAATGGTATGCCCTTTATACCAAGCCAAGATGGGAAAAAAAAATAGATTCAGTACTGATCAGGAAAGGAATTGAAAGCTGGTGCCCCCTTCAGAAAGTAGAACGCCAGTGGAGCGACCGGAAAAAAATCATTGAGGATCCGCTGTTTAAGTCATATGTATTTGTGAGAATTGCACCTGATGAAAAAACAAAAGTGCTGATGACAGATGGAGTACTGAATTTTGTGCATTATCTCGGTAAGCCCGCCATTATTAAAGATGATGAGGTAGATACCATTAAGAAATACCTCGCTGAAAAAGATGCCAGCATCGCCATTCTCTCGGAAGAAGGTTTTCAGAATGAGATGAAGATCAAAGTGAACCATGGCGTATTCATGGGTAATAAAGGAACCGTAATAAGAGGCGGCAAGAAAAAAGTCTATGTAAAACTCGAAAGTCTCGGACAGGTAATGGTGGTGGAGTTTCCTGCGGAGTATTTATCAGTAATGTAAGAAAGCTATGAGCTTTAGGCTGCGAGCCGCGAGCTTCTAGCATAGAACTTGCAAATTATAATTACAGATTACACATAAATTATAGGATCATAATAGTGTTTACTAGCAGCTAGAAGCTCGCGGCTCATAGCTCGTAGCTCCTATAGCTTCCACTCCACCACTTCATTCGCCCACTCTTTTCTGTAAGGTGTTGTAATGCGGATATAGTTATCGGTATAACCTTCCATCATTCCATTCTTTTCAAAAGCTTCAAACAATACTTTCCTGTTTTGCCCATTGTGTTGTTCGGTAAAGTATTGCATTTTCATGTAAGAAAGATTACGCAGTATTTTATTTCTTACATTACGTATCTGGATGGGAATTACAGGTTCAATATCCAGCGCTTTGGTATGATCACGTTCTGAATAGGTAAATACATGCAGGTAAGAAATATCAAGCGCATGAAGAAAGTCAAATGTTTCCTTGAAATATTCATCTGTTTCGCCAGGAAAACCAACAATTACATCTACACCAATGGCACAATGGGGCATTAATGTTTTGATGAGCTGTACCCTTTCTGCATACAATTCTCTTTTATAGCGACGGCGCATCAGACCCAGAATCTCATTGCTTCCGCTTTGTAAAGGAATATGAAAATGCGGCATGAACTTATCGCTGTTGGCTACAAATGCAATAATATCGTTGGTAAGCAGGTTGGGCTCTATGGAAGAAATGCGGTAACGTTCAATGCCACTTATTATATCCAGTTCCCGGATCAAGCCATAAAAATCTTCCTGGTGACGGCCGCCATCGGGCCCTTTTCCAAAGTCGCCGAGGTTTACGCCTGTCAGCACAATTTCTTTAACACCGTCTGCTGCCAGTTGCCGTGCATGTTTCAATACATTCTCAATGCTGTCACTGCGGCTTTTACCACGAGCCATGGGAATGGTGCAGAAAGAACAATTATAATCACAACCATCCTGCACTTTTAAAAAAGTACGGGTACGGTCGTTTTGTGAAAAAGAAGCATTGAAACCACTTACATCATCAATATCGCAACTACAAATACGTGCAGGGTCACCTTTTGATAGTTCGCTGATATGTTGCGCAATATTAAATTTCTCTGCGGCGCCAAGCACAAGATCAACACCGGGTATCTCTGCAATTTCCTTGGGTTTCAATTGTGCATAACAGCCTGTGATTACCACAAAACTTTCAGGGCTTCGTCTTTGTATACGGCGAACTAACTGGCGGCATTCTTTATCTGCATTATCGGTAACGGAGCAGGTGTTGATTACATATACATCGGCCGGTTCATCAAACCCTTTTTTCTCAAAGCCTTCCTGTTCCATCATCCTGGAAAGGGTTGACGTCTCTGAAAAATTCAGCTTACAGCCTAATGTGTGAAATGCAACGCTACGTTTCTGACTCATGGGCTGCAAAGGTAGTAAGGAATAAGGAATTGAAGCTAACAGGAGTTAAGGTTTCAAGTATATTTAATTAGACTAATAAAAGTCTGATAATCATTATTTTAATGCTGAGTTCTGAAAAATAGTTTCAGCGTTTGGCTGATCATTCATTCATTGCTGGCAAAATGCTTTTTGTTTAATAACTTAGAAGAAGGTAAGCCCTGATTTTTAAACATGCTTGTCCTTGTAAAAAAACATATCTGTAACAGGTGGATCGGTTCTGCGGAAAAATTTTCCCTGGAACAGAGAATATTTCACGCCATTCTGCTGATTCTACTGCCTTGGTTATTGTTTTATTATGGCTTGAATACAGACCCCTGGGTTTTATAGAACTGACTTACGAAAGCAGGGAAGGAGAGGGCAACATATTCGTTATTCAGTTTAGAGCATTATAGTGAGTAGTGAGTAGTCAGTAGTGAATGGGGCAGTTGCTTTTACTGACTACTCACTACTCACGCTAAAACAACCTTACCACTAATGCATAACCCAGATAACCAAAATCACTGTTGATCAATTTTTTATCCTGGAACACATGGTCAAAGCTAAACCTGAGCCAGAGATGCTCTTTTTTAGTAAAAGACAGCAGTAGACTTTGCCTGAAACCCCAATCAGTATTTCCCAAAGAAAAAGAAGGACCAAAGCTGCTGGCCATTTGCAGTGGAAAAAACAAACGGTATTGCAATCCAGCATGAATACTGCTTAACCCGTCTTTGGGTCGATAATGTTCGCCGTTTATAATGATTAACTCCCTTGTTCCACCAAAATAGGATGAGTTCGCTTCAAACAATAACCCGATTTGTTGATTAAGACGATAATTTATTTTAATACCTGCACCAATACCCACGGCATTCTGCCGGGCAACTTTATCGTACCTGGCATCACTGATTTGTGCAAATGCAGCAACCGACCATTTTTTTGAAAAAGTCTGTGTGGTGCCTATGTAAAAACAGAGCAAAAGGAAAGTAAGTAGATATGTTTTTTTCATAAGCGAAATGGTGACTAGCTAATGGGTAATAGTAAGTACCCAGTCAGAATTAAATTTAACTAATGGCATAACGGGAACATATGGTTCGTATATCACTTTTAAGAAAAATAAGTATAATTTAATTTTAACAGGCTCTTAAATAGAAAATAAATAAACAATACTATATATGCGAATCAAGCATTGAGCAATTAGTAGCTGGGTACTGGATAGCAGGAGGAGGTTTATGGTAAGCAGCCAATTTGAAAACCCAACACCTAACTAACGCCTGAAACCCAGCATCCGGTACCCACCTCCCCCTATGCCAGACCAACACCGTTCAACAGGTGATTCGCATTTGTAGCTTACAGCTAAAAACGTTTTTCGCAACTGATCATACAAAACTAACTCCCCAAAACCGTGGAACATCGGAAATGTGACGCGCTTCGGGAAAACCTGGGACAGCCTCTACGAAAAGCAGGGATAACTGGTAATTTCTTCTCGGAATTTAATTTTTTGTCGCCTATAATGCAATACAATCAAGGGTTCAGCATTTTCTTCTCCTCATTGCTTCCTCGGAGCACCCCGTGGAACCCCCAATTTTATTGAGTCGATAGTCTATTTCTCCTCATTGCTTCCTCGGATTTGAACTAACGATCCTTATCTGGTGCGGGTTATAACGGGCCGTCTCCTCATTGCCTCCTCATTGCTTCCTCTTTGCCTCCTCAATTCCTCCCCGGGAGAGCCTTTGGGGTGAGGGGTTAGGTGTGAGGTATTAGAGGGCTTTTGTATAGGTTAATGGGTCTTACACTTTTACAAAACGAAAAACCAGGTCTTTGGCCCTGGTTACTGCATAAACCTCCGCGGAGAAGGAACAGAGATAGGAACGAGGAGTAACAGAAGTTGAAAATGGTAGAGCTATTAGTTTTGCTTCGAACACATTACTAAAACGCTCTTTGCTTTTACTTCATTATACCTCCTTTGACCATTTTCAACCCCTGATTCGCATTATATACCATCAACTATGGTCTGTCAGCCTAATGGTCATAACTCAACACCCTTGTCACTTTCCAACCCGCATCCGTTTTTTTCCAGACCATTACATTTTTAAAAGTGCCGCAATCATCTTTCCCGTTTTCTAAATGGCAGAAACGGTGTAAACAACTTTCAATGGCACCGTAACCAGGAACAGGATATACTTCCAGACTGCCGGGGATGAGGGTGCGCCTGAAATTATTGTTCCTATTATTTTTAAACAGTGCGGCTGTTTTTACTTTGGTTTGCTCCCAGTTATCAAGTCCGCCTTTGTCGTGGTAAAATTCAAGGTCCTTATCGAAAAAAGACATTATACCATCCAGATCCTGCCGGTTAAGGGCATCAAACATCAGACTGTCGGCCAGGTATATTTCTTTAAACAGGGCCGGGTCTGAGGGAAGCGGTTTCTCCTCTTTTAGCGGTATAAATGATACGAGGGTCAGGCTAGAGGCTATTAGAAGATATTTCAGCATAATTTTATCGTTTGTATGAAGATAGGCAGTAAAGGGAATTACGATGATTTTCTTACATAAATGGAAATGGTTACAAGCTGTAATGCCATATCAGTATTTAAACGGTTTTCACCCCGGAGTTTCCATATATAACTTCCTGTTGTATAACATTTTCTTAAAAAAATGGAAACGGGTCTCATCATTTTCAATTTTAGGATTAATAAGGTATGTTTGCCAGTCTTAAAAACCAAAACCAATATGCAGTTTACCCGTATTAATAATTTGGTGGGTTGGGTAGTATGTTTTATTGCCTGTACCGTGTATGTTTTAACCGCAGAGCCCGGAGGCAGTTTCTGGGATTGTGGTGAGTTTGTGAGCAGTTGTTACCGCTTACAGATACCGCACCCTCCCGGCGCCCCATTATTCGTAATACTGGGTCGTTTATTCATTGTAGTTTTTGGTGATAACCCGATGGCCGCTTCCAAAGCCGTGAATATCATGAGCGCCCTGGCAAGTGGTTTTACCATCCTGTTCCTGTTTTGGACCATTACCCATTTTGCACGCAGAATAGTAAATGTAAAAACAACTGATACACTGAATAGGGGTCAGCTCTGGAGCATTATGGGTGCAGGGGTAGTAGGTGCCCTTGCTTATACTTTCAGCGATTCATTCTGGTATAGTGCAGTAGAAGGTGAGGTATATGCCTTATCATCATTCTTTACCGCCATTGTATTCTGGGCCATGCTGAAATGGGAAAACCATGCAGATGAACCGGGGGCCGACCGCTGGATCATTTTTATCTTCTTTATGATGGGATTGTCAATCGGTGTTCACTTATTGAACCTTCTTACCATTCCGGCCATTGTAATGGTGTATTATTTCAGGAAAAGAGAAAACTTTAATTATACAATTATCCGTAAATGGTTTATCCGTTTAACGGCCATCGGTGGTGTACTGGCATTTATAGGTGCGCTGATTATGGCCAATGCCGACGTAACCGAGAGAAACCCGGGTATGGACAGTACGCTGGCAGGGTTAATGATACTCGGTACTGCTGTAGCCATTGGTTTACTTTTCCTGGTTGAAGGCATCAACAAACAGAAAAAAACTGTTTATGGTGGTATCTATATCTTCTTTGTACTTGCCTGTGTTATTACAGGTGCCGTACAGGTTGGTGTAATTCAGTACACCGTAAAATTTGCAGGTACATTTGACCGCTGGTTTGTAAATGGTTTTGGATTACCATTCTTCTCTGGTTTTGCATTCTTCTTTATACTGGTAGCCGTACTCATATGGTATGGTTTAAAATATGCAGCCCGCAAAAACTGGGCATACCTGCGTTTGGGTTTATGGTGTGTAACATTTATGCTCATTGGTTACAGTACTTATGTAACCACCATGATCCGCAGTAATGCAAACCCTTCTGTAGACATGTACAATGTAGATAATCCAATCAGTCTTGTGGGTTACCTGGGTCGTGAGCAGTATGGAGATTTTCCTTTATTGTATGGACAGAAATTTACCGCACGTCCTGTTGACCTCAAAGTAACAGGTATGCGTTATCAGAAGGCAAGAGATAAATACATTGAGTTGGGTGAAGACAGGAAATATGCATTTGCCGCTGCCGATAAAATGATTTTCCCCCGTGTTTGGGATATGAGTAATGACCAGAACCATGCCGATTACTACGCATTCTTCCTTGGCATCAACCGAATGAATGATGGTAGCTGGGAACGTGAACCCAACCAGGTTGACAATATTAAATTCTTCCTGCAGTACCAGATGAACTGGATGTATTTCCGCTACTTCATGTGGAACTTTGCCGGTAAACAAAACGATAACCAGGGGCTCTTTTTAGGTAATGTGAGAGACGGTAATTGGATTACTGGTATTCCCCTGATAGACAAAATATTTTATGGCAATCAGAGCATGATGCCTGATAGTCTGAAGAACAATAAAGCTAACAACACGCTTTTTGCTTTACCATTGATTCTCGGATTGATTGGATTGTTTTACCACCTGAAAAAACGTGGAGATGATTTCGGGGTGAATTTCCTGATGTTCTTCTTCACCGGTTTTGCCATCGTATTATACCTGAATCAGCCGGGTTACCAGCCACGTGAGCGTGACTATGCCTATGTAGGCAGTTTCTATGCTTTTGCTGTTTGGATTGGTATTGGTGTACTGAAGGTAAGAGACTGGTTAGGTAAAGCTGTAAAACAGGCTGCGGCATCAGCTATACTGGCCACATTTATCTGTTTACTGGCAGTACCCGTATTAATGGCGCAGCAGGAGTGGGATGACCATGACCGTAGTAAGAAAGTATTGGCACCCGATCTGGCCCGCGATTACCTCGAAAGCTGCGCACCCAATGCCATACTTTTCACATTTGGTGATAACGATACCTATCCGTTATGGTATGCACAGGAAGTAGAAGGAATAAGAAGAGATGTTCGTGTAATCAACTATAGCCTGTTGGGTATCGACTGGTATATCAACCAGCTTCGTTATAAAGTAAATGAAAGTGCACCGATCGATGTTATCTGGTCAGCAGAACAGATTGAAGGCGGCAAACGTGATTTTATTGAATACAGACCCGACCCGAATATTCCGGAGAACAGGTATTATGATCTGTACGATCTGATGAAAAATTATGTAGGTAAAGACAATGAGCAGAATGATTATAGCTACCCCGTTAGAAAATTATCTGTACCTGTGGACCGTGATGCCGTTGTTAAAAATGGTACGGCTAATGCAACCGACAGTATTGTAAGTGAAATGCGTTTTGAAATAGGGAAGACACAACTCTACAAAAATGACCTTACTGTACTGAATATAATTGCTGCGAATAAATGGCAGAGACCTATTTATTTCACCGCTCCGCAAACAGATGGGTTAGGTTTAGATCGGTTCCTGCGCAGAGATGGTATGACTTATCGCCTTGTTCCTGTAGAAAACGACAGAGTAAATACGAACTGGATGTTGGATAAAGTAACCAACAAATTCAGGTTTGGTAATGCTAATGTAAAGGGTGTTTATTTTGATGAAGAAAACCGCAGGCACCTGAACAGTATTCGCACTGCATACGCTGATCTGGCGATTGATCTTGCATCAAAAAACAGAAAAGAAGAGGCGCGTAAAGTATTGAAACAAGTAGACAGCATGATGCTGGGAAGTAATTTTGCCTATGGAATGGCCAGCCGTGGTAACCTGCACAACAGGAACTCACTGGTATTCCTGGAAGCTGCATATCTGGCGGGTGATACTGCATTGGCCACTAAAGTATCGGCTTCTGTGAAAAAAGACCTGGAACAGCAGTTGCGTTTCTACAGATCATTAACCGGCCGTAAGGCAGAAGGAATGGAGCAGGAGAAACGTGCAGCAGAAAATTACCTGCAGGCTGTGGGGCAAATGGGAACCATGTACAATCCCAGGTTACAGATTCCAGGGAAGATGATGGCTGCCGATACAACGCAGAAATAATAAGGAACGCAAATTCTTCTATATGAAAAGGATCTCCATAATGGAGGTCCTTTTTTACTGCTCCACAAAATGCCAGCAAACACCAGCTATATCAATAATATTGCATTCTGCGCCATAGGATTGTTGGGTAATTTCTCCAATTCGGATACAGAATTTTTCGGGTAACTGTTTTTCAATCACTTCATTTCTGAATGCAAGTACATCATCTACTTTTACATTTAACATAAAATTCTGTGCAAATTCCTGATTGCTGAAATGCTGTAAAATAAAACGGCAATCATCTTTCTGAAAACCGATATAATCAGATATCTACCAGTTAATATGAAAACCCAATGCCAGAAAAAACTGTTTTGATTTTTCAAAATCAGCTCCGGAGGGAACAAAAGGTTCGAGGGATAAAAATTGCATAAGGGATGTTATTAAAATACTTCTTGAAGTTACAGTATCCCGCATTCACCTATTACTTCAGCTTCTTTATTCAATTTACCTCATAGTCACCCCAATACGGGTAGTTATACGGCCAGTAATGGTACTATTGCATTAAAAGGCTGCTTTTCTTTCCTATCTCGCAAACCATCCACTGCCATTCTTTGTTAAATTGCATATATACATGATCGGACATAGATTCATACATTTTGATCCCAATGAAAACAGTCAGAGCAGGTTTGAACAATTGCTCAACCTGTTCATGCAATTACTCACCTACACCAATGGCGATGCTACAGAAGCATTGCAATGGCTGAATGAACTCGATAAACAATACCAGCTCACCGATAATGATTACGGCATGGGCAATTTTATCGAAGACCTTAAACAAAACGGTTACATGAATGAGGACCCTGCCACCGGTAATTTCAATATCACCGCCAAATCGGAGCAAACCATCCGAAAGAAAAGCCTGGAAGAGATATTCGGTAAACTCAAAAAAACAAAACAAGGTAACCATCAGACTTTCAAACCCGGACAGGGCGATGAGATTAATCCCAATACAAGACCTTTCCAGTTTGGAGACATGCTGGAGCAGATAGATTTTACCGAGAGTATCCGCAATGCGCAGATCAATAGGGGGGTAGAAGGTTTTTCGATGCAGGAAGATGATTTGCAGATCAGGGAAAGTGATTTTAAAACACAGACATCCACGGTACTAATGATCGATATATCTCATTCCATGATCCTCTATGGTGAAGACAGAATAACACCCGCCAAAAAAGTAGCCATGGCATTAAGTGAACTTATCACCACTAAATATCCCAAAGACACATTAGATATTGTAGTGTTTGGTAATGATGCCTGGAGTATTGAGATCAAGGACCTGCCTTATTTGCAGGTAGGGCCTTATCATACCAATACCGTGGCCGGTCTTGAACTGGCGATGGATCTGTTGAGAAGAAGAAAGAACCCTAATAAACAAATCTTCATGATCACAGATGGTAAACCCACCTGTTTAAAAATCGGTGGCCGTTATTATAAAAACAGTTTCGGACTCGATAGAAAAGTAGTGAACCGTTGTATTAACCTCGCGGCCCAGTGTAAGAAACTGAAAATACCCATCACCACTTTTATGATTGCATCTGATCCTTACCTGCAGAAATTTGTACAGGAATTTACGGAGATGAATAATGGGAAAGCTTTTTTTGCCAGCCTCGATAAACTCGGAGCCTTTATTTTTAAGGACTTTGAAAGCGGTAAAAGAAGAACGGTATATTGACCCAATGAGAATACATAGGTAACGCAGAGGTTTTTTGATTTTATATTTTATAAAGCATGATGCAGATTCAGGACATTAATACGTTAGCACAACTCAAAAAAAGTGGATACAAACCCAAGTCTGTAAAAGAAGAGATCAGAGTTAATCTCATCCGCTCTATACAGCAGAAGGAAGAACCTTTTACAGGTATTATCGGGTATGAAGACTCTGTTATTCCCGATACGGAAAGGGCCATCCTCAGTAAGCATAATATACTGTTCCTCGGTCTACGAGGCCAGGCCAAGACAAGAATGGCGCGCCAGATGGTGGATTTGCTGGATGAATATATCCCGGTAGTGGCAGGTTCGGAGATCAACGATGATCCACTACAACCCTTAAGCAAATTTGCAAAAGACCTCATTGCAGAACACGGAGATGAAACACCCATCAAATGGCTGCATCGCAGTGAACGCTATGGCGAAAAGCTGGCTACACCCGATGTAAGTGTGGCCGATCTGATCGGTGATATCGATCCCATAAAA
Organism: Bacteroidota bacterium; assembly: GCA_049324295.1. Classification (GTDB taxonomy): domain Bacteria; phylum Bacteroidota; class Bacteroidia; order Chitinophagales; family Chitinophagaceae; genus Sediminibacterium. The sequence continues at coordinate 28,943 of JBMOKQ010000048.1, read as the reverse complement.
GCGGCTAATCTGAAACTCAGTTTTGCAGATGAGAAAGTGATACACTATGGTATCATTCCAAGAAGCAACAGAGGTATTTTTGTAATCAACGAATTACCCGATCTGCAGGCACGCATACAGGTAGCGCTGTTCAATATTTTACAGGAAGGTGATATTCAGATACGTGGGTTTAAACTACGTATGCCGCTCGATATACTTTTTGTATTTACCGCTAACCCCGAAGACTATACCAATCGGGGAAGTATTGTAACACCTTTGAAAGACAGGATTCAGAGCCAGATACTTACGCACTATCCCAAAACAATTGAACACTCACTTGCTATTACAGAACAGGAAGCAAGGCTCAGTAAAGAGCAATCATCACTGGTAGAGATAAGTGACCTTGTAAAAAGGTTGATTGAGCAGGTGGCATTCGAAGCGCGGAATAATGAATACGTAGATAAAAAAAGCGGCGTGAGTGCACGCTTAACAATTGCCGCCTATGAAAATGCAGCGAGTACAGCAGAAAGAAGGGCATTGATACATGGTGAAAAACATACACAGGTGTGGATCAGTGATCTTAACGGAATTATTCCCGCTATCACCGGAAAAATAGAACTGGTATATGAAGGTGAACAGGAGGGACCATACCAGGTGGCCGTGAATTTATTGGATAAGGCCATCCGTTCACAATTCATCAGTTATTTTCCCAATCCTGAACAAAGCAAAAAAAGAAGACAGGCCGGAAAAAAATCGACGGAAGAAAAAGAGCCGGAGAACCCATACATATCTATTATCCGCTGGTTCGATGCAGGTAATCAACTTGATCTGTTGATGGATAGTAAAGATGAAACACGTATACAAGCTTTATATAAGGTGGATGGCTTGTATGCATTCGTGAAAAAATATTTTCCACAGGCCAATGAAAAACAACAGGCTTTGCTGATGGAATTTGTGTTACACGGACTTGCAGCCTATTCACTCATCAGCAAAAAAACAATTGAAGGAAAAGTAGCGTTCAAAGACCTCATCGGCAGCATGATGAACCTCGGCGATATGGATCTTGGTGAAGAAGAAGAGGAGGAAGACAATTATCAATAACCTGCTACGCAATAGCTGTTATCTCATTTCTCTATGGTACCTCTCTTCATCAGTGTAACCCCCGGAATCCCTCCATTGAGAAATGCAATAACATTTTTCTGTAGCAAATTTATTTAGAATTTAAAACCGGCAGAAATACCTCCATAGAAAGGGAATACACCAGCACCTGTAATCAATGGCGAAACAAATACCCTTGCAGTAAAACCTTTTTTCTCCGGTTGGTAACGATACCCAAAATTCAGGTAGCCAAAAACGGTGGAACTGCTGTTTTCAAAAAAGTTCCCACCATCGGTAACAGTAATGGCACTTGCGCCTGCACCGAGTTCCAGATAATGCCCATCTTTACCCGACAGATGATTAAATCCAACAGGAATGGCAAATACACCGGAAGTAATAAAACCAATTCCACCCATGCCCACACGAAAGCCCCATCCTTTTTGTCCTTTAAAACGCTGGTCGTAGTTGGCAGAAAAAAGACCAGGGCCACCCATTTCGCCAAATATGGTCTTGGCAGGAGGTCCCGATAAATCAGTATCCTTTTGCTGGGCAAAAAGTCCCGGGCTTGTTATGCTGAGTAAAGAGAGAATAAATAAGAATTTTAGTTTCATGGTTTAGTTTATATACCGGACACATGAAACTATTATTTCGCTGTTTGAAAAGGGTACCATTTATCCAATATCACATGTTTATGGGATAGGGGCAGGGGTTAAATCATTTCTTTTAACTGCTCAACTACCCGGTCAATCTCTTCTTTGGTATTGGTCTTGGAGAAAGAAAAACGAACGGTAACCTGGTTGGGGTTATTATTAATAGCCCTGATTACATGCGAACCCTGGTCGGCACCACTGGTACAGGCACTGCCACCACTGGCACAAATATTATTGATATCGAGATTAAAAAGGATCATCTCACTTTTTTCGGTTTTCGGGAAACTAACGCTTACTACTGTGTATAATGAACGGCCCAATGGATCACCATTAAAAGAAACAACTTTAATATGTTTCTTTAACTGCTCCATCATATACACTTTCAGGCTTTTGATGTAGACACTGTCTTTCTCATAATTTTCTGTAGCCATTTCCAGTGCTTTGGCAAAACCAACAATACCATACAGGTTTTCGGTACCGGCACGCATATTTCTTTCCTGGCTGCCACCATGCACAAATGGTTTGATCTTTACATTTTCATTGATGTATAAAAGCCCCACACCTTTTGGTCCATGAAATTTATGGCTGGCGCCTGTAATAAAATGTACCGGTGTATTACGCAGGTCGAATGGAAAATGCCCAACAGTCTGAACCGTATCGCTATGAAAAATGGCGCCATAGAGTTTACATAATTCACCCACTGCATGTATATCGAGGATATTACCAATTTCATTATTGGCATGCATTAAGGTTACCAGACATTTTTCTTCACTTTCGGCCAGTAACCTTTCCAGGTCTTCCAGGTCGATATGGCCATTGGGTAAGAGTTTTACATAACTCAGCGCTGCTTCACCGGTATGATACAAATATTCAACAGTATGTGTAGTAGCGTGATGTTCAATAACAGAAGAAATAATATGCTTACAACCCAGGTCGCGTACGGCAGCAGTAATAGCAGTATTACTGCTTTCAGTACCACCACTGGTAAAGAATATTTCAGCGGGGTGTGCATTCAGGATTTTAGCCACCGATTTGCGCGCATTTTCAATCGCCAGACGGCTCTCACGGCCATAACTGTAAATAGAGGAAGGATTGCCAAACTGATTCGTCAGATAAGGCATCATTGCTTCAAGTACAACAGGATCGAGTGGGGTAGTAGCGGCGTTATCGAGGTATATCCTTTCCATGTGGCAAAAGTAATGAAAAGTCAAAAGTCAAAATTCAAAAAGCAAAAACGGAAATAAATCTCATTTTTTTGAATTTCGACTTTTGTTTTTTGAATTCTCAGAGCACTTCCTGTATATCCTTAATCAGCTTCCCTGCAATATTTGCTGCAACTGTTTCTGAATTACTTTCGGCGTAAATGCGGATGATGGGTTCGGTATTGCTGGTACGAAGATGCACCCAGTCTGTTTCAAACTCTATCTTTAAACCATCTTCAGTGTTGATAGGATGTTGTTTGTATTTCTTTTTAATGTGGTCAAATATCTTTTTGAGATCGAAGCCGGCGGTGAGTTCTATTTTATTTTTACTCATGAAATAATCCGGATAAGTGTTTCTCAGTTGCTTAACCGATTTTTTCTCTTTCGCCAGGTGAGTAAGGAATAATGCGATCCCGATCAATGCATCACGTCCATAATGAAGATCGGGTACAATAATGCCACCATTACCTTCACCACCGATAACAGCATTAACAGCTTTCATTTTGGTAACCACATTTACTTCACCAACAGCGCTGGGGGTATAAGTGCCGCCATGTTTTACGGTTATATCTTTTAGCGCACGGGTCGATGACATATTGCTTACCGTATTACCCTTCCTGTTTTTTAGTACATAATCGGCTACGGCAACCAGTGTATATTCTTCTCCAAATAAAGAACCGTCTTCACTTACAAAACAAAGGCGATCCACATCTGGGTCAACCGCAATACCCAGGTGGGCATTTTGTTTTACTACTTCATTACAAAGTTCACGAAGATGCTCAGGTAAGGGTTCAGGATTATGTGCAAAACGTCCGGTTACTTCACCGTTCAATACAGCAACTTTTACACCGAGTAATTTTAATAAAGCAGGAACGGCAATAGCGCCCGTACTGTTAATAGCATCGAGTACCACGCTGAATTTTGCTTTTTTAATAGCGGCAACATCTACCAGCGGATAAGCCAGTACGGCATCTATATGTTGCTGTAAAGCCTGTTCATTGATGGCGTAGCTACCCAGTTTATCAACATGTACAAATTCGTATTCGTCTTTTGCTGCAATCTCTAGCATAGCTGCACCATCGGTACCGCTGATGAATTCTCCTTTTTCATTCAGCAATTTCAAAGCGTTCCATTCTTTGGGATTATGGCTGGCTGTGAGGATGATGCCACCTGCTGCTTTTTCAAATACAACAGCCATTTCAACAGTAGGGGTGGTGCTTAAGCCAAGATCTACAACATCAAGCCCTAAAGCATTGAGGGTACTCACTACTAAGCGCTGAACCATTTCTCCGCTGATGCGTCCATCACGTCCAATAACAATTTTTTTATTATTGCCAGACTGTTTTAATAACCAGGTGCCATAAGCTGCTGTAAAACGAACCACATCTAAAGGGCTTAATGTATCACCGGGTTTTCCACCAATTGTTCCTCTAATGCCAGATATACTTTTAATCAATGCCATGACAGGGATTTTAGCGCCTGCAAACATAAATCAATTTTTGTAAGCCTGCTTGCTGTAATTTTGTTCTATCAAAGTGTTTTTATGCCGGATAAAGCGTGGTTTAAGGATTGGTTTAACTCTCATTACTATCATTTATTATACCAGCACAGGGATGATCGGGAGGCGCTTGATTTTATCCATACATTGATTCATTATTTACATCCATCACCCACTGCTACCATGCTCGATGTTGCCTGTGGTAAGGGCCGGCACAGCAAAGCACTGGCCGATATGGGATTCGATGTAACAGGTATTGATCTTTCTGCTGCATCCATCAGCGCGGCAAAAGAAGAAGAACATGATCGCCTGCATTTTTACCAGCACGATATGCGTTTACCATTCAGGGTAAACTATTACGACTATGCATTTAATTTCTTTACCAGTTTCGGTTATTTCAGAACCCGGCGCGAACACGATAATGCTATCCGCACCATTACGCAGAGCTTACAACATGGCGGATATTTTATCATCGATTACCTTAATGTGCATTATGCAGAGGATCACCTCGAAAAATCGTTCCGCACAACAGCAGGCGATGTGGCATTTCATATTACCAAATGGCAGGATGAGGAACATTTTTTTAAACAGATACAGGTAACAGATCCCACACACAAGTCTCCCCAGCATTTATATACGGAAAGAGTGGCCAAATTTTCACTCGGCGATTTTACCGATATGATGGCCTACCAGGGTATGCAGGTACAGGAAGTATTCGGCAACTACCAGTTGGGTAGATACGATGTTCGGCGCTCACCCCGAATGATTATACTGGCGCGGAAAAACTGATTTATTTTTTAATGGGCGAATCTTTTTTTAGACTAAGAATATTCGGCTGTTCTGTTACAAAAATAGCACCCCCTTTTGCTTTTGATTTGTCGAATGCATGTGTACCGGGCATATTGTACACATAGTTGCTGCCTGGTACTAATACCGGCATCACATTCTTATGAATATAACCAGGTGAAATAAATGTAAGCCCCAGGTTATCATTTGTTAAAACTGTTTTTTTGTTCTTAAACATGTCCAGGGTTTTTTTAAGCTGCGCCTCATTTTTCCTCTCTATACTATCCAGGTACGCTTGCATATGCATTACAGCAGGAAGCGATCCGGGTGCAGATTTTCTCTCTTGTCCCCATATTGCGGAGATACACAATGAAAAGCAACCCAACAGCAGTAGTTTTTTCATAGTAGAAAAATAAACTATTTGTTTGTCCTGTGCAAGCGTCTTATTGTTAAAATTTTATTAACCACCATCTTTTGAAAAGCATCGGGCATACAGTACCTTTATCTTATAATGGCTGATCAAATTTTCCTGCAATCTTTTTTTCAAAACATACTCAACCGCATCCTTGAGCTGGATACCTGGTTGTTCCTGAAAATCAACACGGTATTTACCCACCCGGTACTGGATACTATTTTGCCACTCTGGCGCGATTCGGAACTATGGGTGCCTCTCTATCTTTTCCTGATCATATTTGCACTGATGAATTTTGGCAAACGAGGCTGGGTATGGATATTGTTCGCCATCATCAATGTAACCCTAACCGACCAGGCCAGTAGTTCACTCATTAAAAAATGGGTGGAAAGAATACGTCCCTGTAACGAAGAAGCACTGGTGGGTAAAATGCGTTTGTTGCTGGAGCATTGTTCCGGTGGTTTTAGTTTTACCTCATCACATGCTACCAACCATTTTGGGTTTGCCATGTTTGTGTTTCTTACCACCAGGCATTTTATGGGTAAGTGGAGCAGGTGGTTACTGGTATGGGCGGCCAGCATCGGTTATGCCCAGGTATATGTTGGTGTACATTATCCTGTTGATATTTTAGTGGGTGCTTTACTAGGCATGGGTATTGGAACAATAACTGCTAAATATTATAATCAGAAAATCGGGTTGATCAGTATTAATCAACCATCCTCCTTATCTTCTCCTCATGAATAATCGATTATTCGGCTTAATACTGTCGGCTTGTGTGGTAGTATATATTATTTCCATGTGGCAAATACCTGTGATCGATATTGATGCGGCACAATATGCTTCCATGAGCCGCGAAATGATGGAGAATGGTTCTTATCTCAAACTTTATGATCTTGGCTTCGATTACCTCGATAAACCACCCATGTTATTCTGGTTGTCATCAATAAGTCTTCAACTATTTGGTGTATACGACTGGGCCTATCGTATTCCTTCGGTGATCCTGCTATTGGCAGGTATTTATGCTACTTACCGCTTCACACTGTTTTTTTATCAAAAAACCATCGCACAGTTAGCAGCCATTATCCTTGCATCCTCACAGGCCGTTTTTCTTATGGTACATGATGTACGTTGCGATACTATGCTTATGGGTTGGGTAATGCTCAGTATCTGGCAACTGGCCGCCTGGTACCGATCGGATCAATGGAAACATTTACTTTTTGCATTTGCATCTATTGCCTGTGGAATGATGACAAAAGGCCCTATAGCTTTAATGGTTCCGGTATTTGCATTTGCACCCCATTTTGTATTGAAAAGGGACTGGAAACAGTTTTTCAGGTGGGAATATATTGTAGGGTTAATACTCGTGGCCATATTACTGCTACCTATGAGCATTGGTCTGTACCAGCAGTTCGATATGCAACCCGGTAAAGTATTTCATGGAAGAGCCATACAGTCGGGATTGCGTTTTTATTACTGGACACAAAGCTTCGGGCGTTATACCGGGGAAAATGTATTCAATGAAATGAATCATTTTACTTTCCTGCTGGAAAATATGCTTTGGAGCTTTCTTCCCTGGATATTCTTTTTTCTAATCGGTTTATTTTTTGCCATAAAAAGGCTCTTCCAACAAAAGTTCAGGATCAGTGAAGAGCAGGAGTGGATCAGTGCGGGTGGGTTTATCATCACTTACTGTATTCTTGCCCGAAGCCAGGCCCAGTTACCACATTATATTTTCGTGGTACTGCCTTTGGCAGCTGTTATCGCAGCAAGAACGGTGTATAAACTATTGTTTGAGGCCAAACATAAAGGGTTAACAAAGCTACTCTTCTGGGTACATGCGTTTATTTTCTTTCTGCTATGGGCCGCAGCGGTAGCACTAATGTTCTGGCCATTCCCCGACATAACTTTTATTACCAAGTTGTTGGCCGTGCTGGGATCGGTTCTCTACCTGGTACTTCTTTTCAAGCCATTCAAGGCCGTTCACCAACTCTTGCAAATGGCATTATTTACGGTAATAGGAGTGAACCTGTTTTTGGCGATCGGGTTTTATCCGCACTTGTTACAATACCAGTTTGGCAATACAGTGGCAAAACTGCTGAACGAGAAAAAGATCAATAAAGAACAGGTGATACTGTATAATATTGATGAAAGCAGGGCATTACACTTTTATGGTAACCATATTTTCCAGCGTAAAACCGATAGTCTGCAATTGCAGCCGAATGAAGTGCTGATTACCCGGAAAGAAAGTCTTTCCCACCTGCAACAACGCTTTCCAAACATGAATACTATATTTGAGGGAAGCTATTATGGGGTAAGTATGTTAAGCTTACCTTTTCTGAACCCCGAAACAAGAGCAAAGGAAACAGTGCCATATGTGGTAGTTGATCTTGATGGTCGCCCCGGAAACTTATAAATTATTTATGACTGAAATTCTGATCATACTGGGTCTGATAATACTGAATGGATTTTTTTCCATGGCAGAAATCGCCCTTGTATCTGCCCGTAAGGCAAGACTGGAGGTGCAGGCTGCAAAAGGAGATACAGATGCCAAACGTGCATTGGAACTGGCCAATCATCCCGATACTTTTCTTTCTACCATACAAATAGGTATTACCCTTGTGGGTGTGTTAACCGGTATTTATTCAGGAGATACTTTTAAAGAGCCGCTGCAAACCTGGTTATTGGGGTATGGACTCAATGAAGATTATGCCGGTACGCTGGCAACCATTATTATAGTAATCATTGTTACTTATTTGTCGCTGGTACTGGGAGAACTGGTACCCAAGAGAATTGGTCTCAGTAACCCGGAAGGTATTGCCAAATCAGTGGCTGGCCCTATGCGTTTTATTTCATGGGTCACTCATCCGTTTATCTGGTTGCTGAGTAAGTCTTCTCATGTTATCATTCGTTTGCTCAACATGAAACCAAATGATAACCAGGTAACGGAGGAAGAAATTAAAGCCATCATTAGCGAGGGAACAGAGCAGGGAACCATTGAAGAAGCAGAACAGGAAATCATTGAACGTGTATTTCACCTGAGCGACAGAAAAATTACTTCTCTCATGACCCATCGCAGCGATATTGTGTGGCTGGAAGTAGAAGATACCGTGCATGCCGTACATAACGAAGTGTTGGAAAACATGCACTCTGTTTATCCGGTTTGCGAAAAAGATATTGACCATATTAAAGGAGTTGTTTCTTTAAAAGATCTTTTTGCAGCTGAAGCAGGCAGCACCATCAGCGACCTGATGAAAGATGCCATGTATGTACCCGAGAACAACACCGCATACCAGGTACTGGAGAAGTTCAAACAAACAAAAATTCATCATTGTTTTATTGTGGATGAATATGGTTCTGTATTAGGATTGATTACACTGAACGATATCCTTGAGGCCATTGTGGGCGATATTCCACAGGAAGAAGACGAGGCCTACGAAATCACCGAAAGAGCCGATGGCAGCTTCCTCGTAGATGCGCAGATTCCTTTCTACGATTTTCTAGCCCACTTCGGCAAAACAGAATGGATGATGGAAGGCGACAGCGAATTTAATACACTCGCAGGCTTTATCATACATGAACTGGAAAAAATACCTGTAACAGGAGATACCCTCGACTGGAAAATGTTCAAATTCGAGATCGTAGACATGGATCAGCACCGCATCGACAAAATACTCGTATCGCTCAGCAAATAACCCTACGCTCATCTCTGTATTCTCTCGTTCTCTGCAGTGAATATTCGTGTAAGTTCACCGCAGAAAACGAGAGGGAACCGAACTTACGCAGAGAGGGTTAAAAGGAAAATGAGATGTCCCGTTTCGGGTAATCGAGTTTATAGGTTTTTTGTACACCTTTCGATTTTACATGAACAATATTTACCTGGTTGGTTTCATAATCATATAAAAGACTGCAGTCAACGGCTACCTGGTTCACCACCGGTTGTTTATCAATTTCAAAATAACACCAGGTGCTTTCCATTTGCTGTTCATAACCCACCAGCAAAAAACGGGCAGGTTTACCATTCACAGAAAGTTTCAGATGTTCCGTCATATAAGCCAGGAGTGTTTTTTCAATGATCGCTTTTTCATTTTGATGCTGGCTCAGGATATTGATTTTCTGTTTACTGTATTGCTGCAGGGTTTTTTCGAGGTCATCACTAAATACACGAACACTGATTTCCAGAGAAGCTTCTTTGGGATTATGGCTGATATCGATTACCGACATAAAAAAAGGATGTGCCATTGAAAGCATACCTGTAAGCATCCATTGAATCATTATATTTACCATTTCTAACCGGCTTGTATCAACAACAAATGTCCTAATAAATTTGCAATTCAGTTATGGATCAGTTTCTCACTTATTTTGAAGTAGGGTTTAAGCATATTGTGGGCAGGAATCTCGGAGTAGATCATATCTTGTTTATTGTGGCGCTGGCGGTACGTTACCAGTTTACAGACTGGAAAAAATTATTGATCCTGGTAACGGCATTTACTATCGGTCATTCCATTACCCTGGCATTAAGCGTGTTCAATGTGGTGAACTACTCCATAGCCTGGATTGAATTTCTGATACCCGTAACAATTGTAATAACGGCTATCAGTAATTGGTTTGTTAAAAAATTCACATTTAAGGCAAGGTTTCCCCTTATCTATTTCTTCGCATTATTTTTCGGATTAATACATGGCCTGGGCTTTAGTAATTACCTCAAAAGTATGCTGGGGAAGGATTCTTCCGTTATTTGGGAACTGTTTTCCTTTAATGTAGGGCTCGAAGCCGGTCAACTGGTCATTGTTCTTGCCATTTTAATCATTTCATTTATATTCGTCAATCTTTTAAAATGCAGCCGCAGGGAGTTCCTGTTATATGTAAGCGGGGGCGCATTTGCAGTGGCACTTTTAATGGCATTGGAACGTGTTCCTCAATAAATTTTACTACATGAAAAAAATTGCTTTACTGGTCATGGGTTCAGTATTACTGTTGTCTGCACAAGCGCAGAATATTATGAACAATCCAACATCCAATCATGGCAACAAGTTTGAACAGTTGGGTATTATTTTACCTACCCCGAATGAGTACCGAACTGCAAGTGGGGCTCCTGGCCCCAAATACTGGCAGCAACGTGCCGATTACAATATTAAGTGTGAACTGGATGAAGCTAACCTTCGATTAAAGGGGAGCGAAACAGTTACTTATTACAACAACTCTCCGGATGTATTAACCTATATATGGCTGCAGCTGGATGAAAATGAACATAATTCATTGAAGAATGCGGGTTATGAAGATGCCAGTAACCTTCGCCAGGTCTCTGTAAGCGCACTCGATGCAATGGAAGAGCGTAAAACTGATAATGGTTATGGTCATATCATTAGCAAGCTTACAGATGCTGCAGGTAAAAACCTGAAATATACCATCAACCACACCATGATGCGTATTGACCTGCCTGCTGCTCTAAAACCCGGACAGAAATTTGTTTTCAACCTCGACTGGTCCTATAAAATTGCAGATCGTATGACCAAAGGAGGTCGTGGCGGATATGAACTGGTGGATGGTAATCATCTCTTCACCATGGCACAGTGGTTTCCACGCCTTTGCGTATACAGCGATTTCCAGGGATGGCAGAACCAGCAGTTTACAGGTCGCGGAGAGTTTGCGCTCACTTTCGGTAACTATACAGTACAGATAACCGTACCTGCCGATCATGTGGTATTGAGTACAGGTGAATGCCAGAACTATGCACAGGTATTAACAGGGGCACAACTACTTCGCTGGAACAAAGCCCAAACAGCTACTGAACCTGTAGAAATAGTAACATTAGAAGAAGCTAAAAAGGCAGAACAGGGTAAAAGTACTCAAAAAAAAGTATGGATATACAAAGCTGACAATGTTCGCGACTTTGCATGGACTTCGAGCCGTAAATATGTGTGGGATGCTATGCCTGCTTATGTAGAGGGTAAGAAAATAATGTGTATGAGTGGTTATGGTAAAGAAGCTTATGGTTTGTACAGAAAGTTTTCTACCAAAGCAGTGGCACATACCATAAAGTCTTATTCTAAATTCTCTATTCCCTATCCATACCCTGTAGCACAAAGTATTGAAGCAGCCAATGGCATGGAATACCCGATGATCTGTTTCAACTATGGCAGAACCAATGCCGATGGAACCTACAGTGAAGCCACCAAAAATGGAATGATTGGTGTTATTATTCATGAAGTGGGACATAATTTCTTCCCGATGATTATTAATAGTGATGAACGTCAGTGGAGCTGGATGGATGAGGGGCTGAATACCTTTGTTCAATACCTGTCTGAAGAATTATGGGACAATAAATTTCCTTCACGTCGCGGACCGGCCTGGGCTATTGTGGATTATATGAAATCGCCTAAAGAGCAACTGGAGCCCATTATGACCAATAGTGAAAATATTATTCAGTTTGGCCCGAACGCCTATGCAAAACCTGCTACAGGTTTGAATATACTCCGTGAAACAATTATGGGAAGAGAGCTTTTCGATTTCGCATTCCGTGAGTATGCACGTCGCTGGGCCTTTAAACATCCAACACCTGCCGATCTGTTCCGTACCATGGAAGATGCCAGTGCTGTTGATCTCGACTGGTTCTGGCGCGGATGGTTTTATAGTATTGAAGCCTGCGATATAGCCATTGATACCGTTCGTTATGCAGTATTTGATGCAGATGCCGTTCCGCAGGCAAGAACAAGAGGAGGCGGTACAATGCCTTTAGACAAACCCCTGGTAAACGTTTTTGAAGACATTTCCAAAATACGAAACCGTGAAGATAAGCGTATTGTTTTTCAGACGGATGCCGATACTTCTTTACGCGATTTTTACTGGAGATATGCCCGTGGACTGGAGCCTTATGATTCTGTTATCAAGGTACCAATGCCTTTATTCGGGAATCCTGAAGTGTTAGCAGCAGCTGAAAAGGCCAAATATAAAGACATGCATTTGTATGAAGTAACTTTCAGCAATAAGGGTGGTTTGGTAATGCCATTGATTGTTGAATTTACTTTTGAAGATGGTACCAAAGAAACACAGCGTTTATCGGCACAGATATGGAGAAAAAATGAAAACAAAGTAACCCGTGTTTTCATGACAAAGAAAAAAGCAGTAAGCATTAAACAGGATCCTATGCGTGAAACTGCTGATGTGAATGAAACAAACAATAAATGGCCATCGGTGGCAGAACCAAGCAAGTTCCAGTTATTTAAAATGAGTGGTGCCGCCCGCGGACAATCGCAGGGTGTGAACCCGATGCAGCATGCACAGCAGAAGAAAAATTAACCGGTTACAATGAATAGTAAAAGCCATCCCACCTCTGGCGGGATGGCTTTTTTTGTTAATATTGTTTCTATGAACAAACAGATAGCACGACTCCTTATCCTTCAATTATTATTGTTTGGTAATGATGCCCTGGTAACAGCTTCCGTTGTTGATACGGTTGCTGTATATAGTAAAAGCATGAATAAAACCATTAAAACAGTGGTAATTACACCGCAGAAGTATTATGCACAAGCCGCAGTAAAATATCCGGTGGTATATCTCCTGCATGGACATAGCGGCAATTATAAATCATGGATACAGGATGTTCCTTCTATTATAAAAGCAGCAGATGAACTGGGTATGATTATTGTTTGCCCGGATGGCGGCTTCAACAGTTGGTATATCAACAGTCCCGTAGATTCGTTGGTAAAGTACGATACATATATAGCAAAAGAGTTGGTGCCCTACATCGATTCAAATTATGCCACTATTACCGATAAAAAAGCGAGGGCTATATCGGGGTATAGCATGGGGGGGCATGGTGCGCTTTACCTTGCCATCAAGCATCCCGATCTGTTTGCCAATGTTGGAAGTATTTGTGGTGGGGTAAACCTGCGGCCTTTTCCAAATCACTGGCAGTTGAAAAATATTTTAGGAGAACTGCAAAGCAATACAGCAAACTGGGATAACTATTCCGTGATCAATGTGGTGGATGCACTTACAAAGGGACAACTGAATATGATGATTGATTGTGGTGTGGATGATTTTTTCCTGAAAGTGAACCGGCAGCTACACGAAAAATTGGTGGCGATGAAAATTCCGCATGAATACATTGAAAGGGATGGAGGACATAACCGAAATTACTGGGCCAACAGTATCGATTATCATTTCTTCTACTTCAAACGAATGTTTGCCCGGGAAGGATATTAATATCCTCTCTGAGTAAACAGAGTTTACACAGAGGATAAAAAAAGAAAAGCAACCTCTTGCCAGGTTGCTTTCTAATGCATCGGTTTTTACAATGAGCCCCGTTATCAGTCACTATATTTACCACCTGCATTAACCCAGTTAGTAATTTTTTGTTTATCGGTAGCATTGAGCTGTCCACCCTGTGGCATGAAAGAAGGGTTGCCGTCTACTGCCCTGGCTTTAATACGTGCGGCAGCATTAACGATATTGCAATCTGATCCGAAGTTTTGTCCACCCTGTGCCGCTGCGCCTGTATGGCAGCTGTTACAATTGGCAATAATTACTGCTTTTACTGCTGCAAATAGAGAACCACTTGCGCTTGCCGTAACAGTTACTGATGCCGATTTGGTACAACCTTCGCCATCTTTTGCAATAATGGTATGCTCACCGGCAGTTACATTACTGAATGTACCTGAACTCTGGAAGGCGCCCCCATCAATATTATAAGTGAAACCGGTACTGCCTGTTGCAGAAGCAGTAATGGAACCTCCGCTACAACCTGCGGCATTGGTAGTACTGGCCGTAACAACTATTGTTTTTGTTGCACAACTGTTTCCTGATGGCGGCGGGTTGGTAGAAGGACTGTCTCCTCCTTTACTACAGGCAATTACAATGATTACTGTTGCTGCCATTGAGAGGATAACTACTGCTGACTTACGTATCTGCATCATAGATTGGTTTTAGCATTTATAGTATATATACGCTATTTCTTTTTTGAAGGTTGCCTGATCTGTAAAGAAAAATTCAGGCCAAAGCTGCTAAGCCTTATACTGCCATATCCAACACCTCCAAGTGGCAAGGCTGCATAAGGCTCAATAAGTATACTTGTTCCTTTTCCGATAGATTTTCTCCACCCGGCCGATAACCTGAAAATGGAAAGTAAATACGTGTTGCCGGTAGAGTAGTTGTTATTGCGCGTTACAAGTTGGCTGTTCCAGTAATAGGTATAATTATAATTTTCCCTTGTCATAAAATAGGAAGACAAACCGGCGCTCGCAAAAAAGCCACCTGTACCACTGCCATTAAACTGGTAACGTAACAGTAATGGAACTTCCCACATATTACAATACCCATCAACTATACTTATTTTATAATTGGCTAACCAGCTGTTTTTTGGAACCGTAAAATCTTCGCCTGCCACTGAATAATTCTTTCTGGTAAACAGTGCGCCTGTATGTACCGACCAGCGGTTATTGAAATGATAACCCGCAAGTACACCAATATTAATACCTGCTTTGTCTGAATATTTAAATTTCACCGTGCTTGCATCCACACCTGCTATAAATGCAATGCTGAACCTGCTGTCGGCTGCTTTTTTGGCAGCGGGTATATTGTTGCTTGTATTCAAATTGTCTTTACTGGCGCTATCAATATTGTTGACCGCTTTTTCAATGATACCATCAGTTATTTTGGTGTTGCCTGAATCGGCGGTTGCACGAATAATAAAACCTTGCTGCTGATTGTTGGTAATTACAGCATTTGTTATTGAGTTATTTTTTACCGTTCCGGAATTTGTTAACGGGGTCACAACTTTTTCTTCCTGTACAATAGCTGTTTTTTGTGCAACATCTGTATTGCTACTTGATTGTGTTTGTTTTGCTGTTATAGCAGTGTTTATTATGTTCCCGGAAGAAATATGGGTGAGCTTTTGTTCTGTATGTTTATGATACTGCAGAGCACTGCTTTTCGGGTAATCGGGAATAGCAACAGCATTCGCATGCTCATTTTGTGAAACAGTTGCGCCAGGTTCTTTTATTGCCGAAGGTTCAATTTTTTTGCTGTTTTCTTTACTGCTCGCAGTAGCAGGTGATTCTTCTGTAACAACAGGGTTCCTTGTGCTCAACTCACTGGTTTTGGGCATGGTAATATAAAATAGGCCCGCACCTGCAATCAGGATGGGGAAAATCCACCAGAAAATAAACCGACGTCTTTTCTTTTCCTGTACAGGCATCACCTGGTTCAATGCAGCTTCCATCTTCTCCCAGGAAGCATTGCCCGGTGGGGTATACCCATCGGCAGCCTCACGGCTCAGTTGCTCGAGCGTGTTATCGTTACCCGGATTAGACATATGTTTTTATTCCTCTTTGTTCTGAAATAATTTTCCTCAGGTTGTTTTTGGCTTTCGACAGGTTCGATTTGGAAGCGCCCACACTGATCTGCAATGCATGAGCAATTTCATCATGACTCAAACCTTCAATTACAAAAAGATTGAATACGGTTCTGTATACCGGCGTTAATTGCCTGATTGCATCAATAATTTCATCATAGGCCATTTTATCGAGCCCTGTTTCCTGTACATCAGCAAAACCTTCCTGTTCCGGGTGGTTGTCCATGCTAATGATATTCAACTGTACTTTTCTCAGGTGATCGATACAGGTATTCACAATAATCCGTTTGAACCAACCCTTCAGCAAAGCTTCTGTATCGCCTTTGCGGCTGGCCTCAAAACGATCAATATGTTTAAAGAGTTTAATGAATGCCTCATGTACCATTTCTTCCGCCTCTTCCTGCCGGTGCATATAACGATAACTGATTTTCAGGGCATAATCGAATAACCACTGGTACAGCATACGCTGACAGTTACGGTCGTTATTCCTACAACCGGTTAGCAGGGTCATTATTTGATTGTGCTCACGGGGCAAAATGCAGCAATATGTTGATGAAATCCTCTCTGTTAATCTACAATTATTAGTGGGTATACGCAAGTAGGGAGTTGAAGGTTGCCTGGGCAGGGCAATTTTGGCTTCTAGCTACTAGCTTCCAGCTGCTAGCAGCTTAGTCAGGAGTTTGATATTCAACCTTCTATCATCTGGAAGCTAGCGGCTCATAGCTCGTAGCTCAAAGCCCCAGGCTCATCCTCCTGTTCTCCCATCTCTCACCCTGGTCTTTTTCTTGCCTGAATTCTTTTTTTCAAAGTCCATCACCTCTTTGGGCTTATTCTTTACCGATGCACTGTCCTTTTTCACCGACGTGCTGTCCGCTTTTTTTGCCTTTTTTTCGGGATTGCCGGGTTCCTTGCCCGGTTCTACAAACTGATCAAGAAACCAGTTTTCGGTTCTTATAATTTGTCCTGTAACAGGATCATAAAAGCGCCATCGGCCGTGTTTGAGTGCATTGCCTGTAACTTTTACAATTACCTGTTCCACTTTAGTGGGGTCGTTTACATCCTGTACATCAACAGTATCGAATTGCCGGGTCGGATTGATGGCACGCCAGCTTTCTTCCCGCTCTAAACCCGTCATGGTAAAGTATTTGCTCGATCCGTCTTTTAATCCCCAGCGATAATTTTCTATAGCAATCATATCACCCATCAGGTTAAAACGGCGCCAGGTACCTTCTTTTTTTCCATTTACAAAACTGCCTTCTTCTTCATAACCACGCTCACCCCTGATGGGAGGAACTTCCACTTTCCAGCGGCCCTGTTTCCATCCATTTTTATCCACGCAATTAACGGTGTCGCGTTTCGAAGTAAGTTTAAAACTCACACATTGGGCACCCGATACGAGGTAAAAGAAAATGAACAATGGTATTGCTATCAAACGCATAATCGTTTAAATTGGGCATCCCAAATTACCAACTATTTACTTTAGTATGAGAAAATTAACAACTGCCTGCTTCCTGCTATGGTCCGTTATTGGCGTGGCACAGGTGAAGCCTACGTCTGCTAATGTACGTTTGAAAGGCGTTCAACAAAGAAAGATGTTGCAACAACAGTCGCTGGTAAACAATACCAGCTTCCGTAATATCGGTCCAACCGTAATGAGTGGCCGTGTGGTAGATATGGAAGTAAATCCCGAAGATCCTACCGAGTTCTATGTAGCATATGCATCGGGTGGTTTATGGCATACCATCAATAATGGACAGAGTTTTACCCCCATATTCGATGCTGAAGATATAATGACCATTGGCGATATTGCCATGGACTGGAAAACACGTACTCTCTGGCTGGGCAGTGGTGAGGTAAACAGCAGCCGTTCCAGTTATGCGGGTATTGGTGTATTTAAGACCAGCAATAATGGCAAGAACTGGGAATATCTGGGTTTGCCTGAAAGCCATCATATAGGTGAAATTAAATTGCATCCAACAGATCCTAATACTGCATGGGTGGCCGTATTGGGTCACCTGTATTCTCCCAATAAAGACAGGGGGGTATATAAAACAACGGACGGTGGTAAATCATGGAAACTAACCCTTTCCAGCAATGCCAATACCGGTGCCGTTGACCTCGATATCAATCCTAAAAATCCCAATGAACTGTATGCTGCCATGTGGTACCGTACCCGTTCCGCTTCTAATTTTGAAGAAGGAGGTAAAACAAGTGGTATCTATAAAAGTACCGATGGCGGAGATAGCTGGCAGCTGATGTCGAAAGAAGGTTCCGGTTTCCCTAATGGTGATGGTGTGGGCAGAATCGGCCTCATGGTCTATGCATCAAACCCCAATACCATTTTTGCAGTGGTAGATAATAATTTCCGCCAGCCTGCAAATGCAGGCCAGGCCAATACAGATACCAGCCGTTATGTACTGGCCGATTTTAAGGATCTTAGCAAAGAGCAGTTCCTTGCACTCAACGATAATAAACTGAATGCATTTGTTCGTTTTCCCCGTAATGGAATTCCTGCCAAATACACAGCCGCATCGCTCAAAGAAGCAGTGAGTAACGGAATACTGGCACCCACCGTTATCTGGGATTTTCTGTACGATGCCAATACCGCATTATTTGAAACACCGATCTATGGTGCTCAGTTATACCGCAGTGATGATGCCGGTGCCACATGGAAAATGACACATAAAAATGCCATACCCAACCTGTATAGTTCTTACGGTTATTATTTTGGTAAAGTATGGGTAAGCCCTACCGATGATAAAAAGATTGTATTAACAGGTGTTGGATTATTGATGAGTACCGATGGCGGTGCCACATTCAAACAGATTGGTAAAGAGAATGTACACTCCGATCATCACTATGTGTGGATCAATCCCAAACGCGACAGTCATATGATCAATGGTAACGATGGTGGATGTAATATTACTTACGATAATGGCGACCATTGGTTTAAAGCCAATACACCGGCTGTTGGACAGTTCTACAATATTGCTGTAGATATGGCGCGTCCATACAATGTATATGGTGGTTTACAGGATAATGGTACCTGGTTTGGTGCCAGCACCACTCGTGAAAATTACGATTGGTACGATAGTGGTCATAACCCCTATACAGCTATCGGCGGTGGCGATGGTATGCAGGTACAGGTTGACTGGAGAGACAATAAAACCGTGTACAGCGGTTTTCAGTTTGGCGCTTACAGCAGACAAACCATCGGCATAAGAGAAAGAAGAAGTGTACGCCCGGCACGCGACCTGGGTGAAACGCCATTGCGTTATAACTGGCAGACACCTATTTTATTGAGCCGTCATAACCAGGATGTATTTTATTATGGCAGTAACAAGTTTCACCGCAGCATGAACCGTGGAGATAGTATTGTTACCATGAGTGCCGATCTTACCGGCAATCCACAACAGGGCGATGTTCCTTTTGGTACCTTAACCACCATAAGTGAAAGCCCATTGCGTTTTGGACTTATTTATGTTGGTTCTGATGATGGTAAAATACAGGTATCAAAAGATGGGGGATATACCTGGACACTCATCAACAAAAAATTACCCAAAGGTTTATATGTAAGCCGTGTAGCTGCCAGTGCCTTCAGTGAATCGCGTGTATATATATCGTTAAATGGTTACCGTAACGATCATTTTGAAGCGTATGTTTATGTGAGTGATGATTATGGTACCAGCTGGAGACAGATCATGAAAGATTTACCAGTCGAGCCGGTAAATGTGGTGAAAGAAGATACAGAAGATGCTAATATTTTGTATGTAGGTACCGATGGTGGTTTATATGTAACCATTGATGGCGGTAATAGCTCCATGATGTGGAACAAAGGAATGCCCAACAGTATTCCGGTGCATGATGTAGTGGTGCATCCGAGAGATGGCGAAATTGTGGTGGGAACACATGGCCGCAGTGTATACATCGCCAAACTCGATGAAATACGCAAGCTGGCGAAACAGAAGAAATGATTTTGATGTAGGATGTAGGATGTAAGATGGCGGATGGCGGATGTCTGATTTTAGGAATGAGGTTCTCAAAATCCTACATCAGCCATCCTCAAAACCCACAGATCCTGTCTTCCTGCCTTTAGCGGATATGTTGCTCCATCGTAGTATTCAAGTAGTTTGAATTTTTCTTCCAGTAGCTGCTTAAATTTTTCGGGGTGGTGGTAGGTGCTCATCATTCTGTGTCCTGCTACCGGAAAATCAGTACTATATATACCTTGTTCCCTGATTTCCTGTTTTCCTGTTTTGGATAGTTGCCCAATAAAATGATTGCCATGTGTGCTGATCCATAAAATGCCATTGGGTTTGAGGATGCGCTGTAATTCCGATAACCAGCTTTGCTGTGCTTCAGCAGGAATATGGGTGAGTACCGAAAAACCGATCACCAGGTTGAATTGCTCGTTCGTGAAGGGGAGTGGAGGTATATGATTTTGCGGTACAAAATTTACCTCTTTTATATGGACCCTGTTCCAGGCAATAGTATTTGTATTGGTATCTGAACCTGATACAACAGCTGTTGGACAAAACTTTTTTAAGTGCCGGGTAATTCTTGCCGGTCCGCAGCCCCAGTCTAAAATAGATGGGTTTGCCGGTAAATATTTTTTTACGCTGTTCAGTATTTCATTTGCGGTGAGTTCACCGTCTTCCATATATTTTTTGTAGTTCAGTTGATAAGATTCGTATAAAGTATAGGCATCAGGAACTGGTATTTCCGGGTATTGTTCCTTGAATCTTCGGTTGATACCGGCGTACTTCAGTTGCTGCCAGCGAAACTGAAGCTGGTTAGAGCGTTTAGGGAATAAAGACTTGAACAGATGTCTCATATCAATAGGGAAGATACAGAGAATGAAAGAAGCCGGGTTTAATAGAGGATAAGTTTATTTGTTACGGTACTCTCCGTAAACGGTCATCACTCAAATTGGAGCGTAGAAATAGAACACGGATTATCATGATTGTTATGATTTATCATGATAGATCATAACAATCATGATAATCCGTGTTCCATTGACATTGTTTTATTCAAAAGATGTCTGTTGAATGCGCAAGACGCGAAGTACAACAATATTGATATAGCAGAACTGGAAGAATTACTGCAATAAACCATAATTTTGTGGTATGTTATTCTTCCTGGATATACATGGTGTAATGGTTCCTGCCAAAAGCTGGAAAGCCCCTGAATGTTTGCATGACGGGTTCCCGGCATTTAGTACCAGGGCGAGCCGTACACTTCAACAAATGATGGCAGAAGAAGACACGGTTATGCTTACTACTTCGCACATGTGTGCTCAGCAGGAAAGATGAAATTGTTAACTGGTTCCGGTTAAATGATACACCTGAAAATTTTATCATTATTGATGATGATAATTCTTTGCATGCGCTCCCTCATTTTTTAAAAGAGAAATGGGTGCAGCCAAAATCTTTTTTTCTCAGCATCGTCTCTCCAAAGGAGTCCTATGGACCCTCTTAAGCCGAAGGCTTTAGAATGGGGACGTTGCGTGTGCTACACAGCCTGAGTGTATCTATTAGTTGTTACCTGTGTATGTTGGCGAGTGTTATGCCAGAGAACTGTGTAATTAGTAGCTTGCTTCTGTGTAACCGCTGCCGCAACATCCCCGATCTCTCACCTGCGGTGATAGAGGGTCCATAGGACTCCTTTGGAGAGACGATCGGGGAACAAAGAGCAGCGTAAACTTCTTTTTTGTTTTTTACAGTAACAGGCATACTTACTGTTGCGCCCAGTAATCCAATACAGTTACCTTATCTAATATATCCGGTAATAATGCTGTAAATGCTTTATGTGATGGATGTACTAAATAATCATCTCGATCTTTTTCGCTGGCGAAACTGAGTAAGAAACAATGGGTAAGACCATTGTTTAGCTTTTCAGGACTATTATTCGTGCCCCATTCAAATTTGTGTATGGTTTTTATCTCATCGGGCAATTTCCTGAATGCCGCTACTGCTTTGCTGATGGAGGCACTATCCGCCTTGTCTTTCCAGCCAAATAAAACAACATGTCTGAGTTCTTTATTCACTGTTTGCGATAACAGCGCTGTGGAGAGGCAAACGGTACAAAAAGTCAATAGCAGTATTTTTTTCATCTTGTGTTTTTATGTTCTTTCAAAAATAGTTATTCATATGCAGTGGTTCCTGTAGCAATGCAAACCTATAACACAAAAACGGGCATTAGGGGTGGCGGGGGTGATGCCACCCTTGCTAACCATCTGACAATGAGAATATAGTAAACAAAAAATAATTTATTTCCAATGTAAAACACCCTCAAAAGGGTGGCGTTCTTCGGGGCCGCTTCAGGAAATGGCCTCATTCCTTCGGGAATGTGTCGGGTTTTCTTCGGGAATTTCCGAAGAAACACCGAAGCTGATACGGCAGAAATAAGAACAAAGGTAGAAACGACATACTGCAAGGTATAGACCGGGTACTGACTGGTTCATGATTGGGATACGAGAGAGATACGACAGAGATACGAGGGGGATACTAGAATCATAGGAAAGAGATACGACAGAGATACGAGAAAGATAGTTTTTCACAATTTGTCTTGTACTTGTCTTGTACTGAAAAAACTTTACAGTTGGGTAGGATATTACTAGGATAACTTTACAAGTGTTCTGCTCATTACTGAGAGAACTTTACAGTGTTTCACAATAGTACTGATTTAGCTTTACGGTATTGTTTCTTTTTCCATCTTTTTTTGAACACTGCGGGGAACACCCTGCGAAGAAAAAATACTCCATACCCCGGAGGGGTTAAATAATGTAGCCCCCGTAGAATAATGCATTTCGTTACCCCGGAGGGGTAATATACGCCTGGATATGAGAGGGTGTTATTTCAAGAAATTTCTTTTTTCAACTTCTTGTAAAATACTCATTTGTTGAATGGCAATTTTATTTAGCTTAATAAGTCTCTCTTTTTGCGGGATTATATCGTTGATAAAAACTGCATTCAGGTTTTCCATATTTGAAAGGCATATCAGTTCATTTACGGTGGCATAATCCCTGATATTACCTTTTAATCCAGGGTTAACATCCCGCCATTGTTTAGCAGTCATTCCGAATAAGGCAACATTTAGCACATCTGCTTCACTGGCATAAATAATAGAGGTTTGTGCTGATGATAATTCTTTGGGAATAAGGTTATTTTTTACAGCATCGGTATGAATATGATAATTAATTTTTGTTCTTCTTCTTTTAGACGCTGAAATTCAGTAATCAGATAGAGTTTGAAAGGTACACTGATAGCCGATCCGAATTCAAAGGCAATATCTTTATGGGCGAAAGTGCCTCCATATTTGCCTTTTCTTACGATAATTCCGATAGAATTAGTTTTCTCAATCCATTCTGAAACACTCATTACAAAACTGGGTAATCCTGCCTGCATTTTAAAGTGGTCAAATTCCACCACTTTAAAATGGGGATTGTTAATTTACTCCCAGGTGCCCAGAAATTCAAGTGTGTAACGGGTTCTTATCCAGTTTTTGATAATGTCGGCGGCACGGCTTTCGCTTTCCTTGGCATTTGCCATATCAGTAAGCGAAATATAATCTCTTCCATCAACCGAGATGATGTTAATTGCCGCATCTTTTACATTGATTTTTGCCATGCTACAAATTACCAAAAATATATAGTGATAACAATAAGGTGGCTGTTTAGCGATTTATAAAAAGGTAGTAGAAGTTAGTCTATGTTTTTGTTTTTGCAGTGTTTTATACAAAAATGAAAAGTTTGTCGCAGAATCTGCGAGGAACACCCTGCGTAGAAAGAAGAGACTGCCATTTCATACCCCGGAGGGGTAATATATTTCTGCATAAAAGGGAATTGTTTTTCGATGACCTATTGCATAAGGTTTCGTGCCTGTTGTCATCACCATTTTTTGATACATCATTTGTAAATGTGGGCTCGTATCATTCTGGCATTTGTTACCCCTCTGGGGTAATGGAAACGCTATGGGGCATGGGGCTACCTTGTGTTACCCCTATGGGGTAAGGGAATTTTTAGTGCTCTGGTGGGTTTACGAGGAACGAGTGCCCCTGTGTGTAGCATAGCCAGGGTGTGTCTACTAGTTGTTGGCTTTGTATTTCAGTTAGTGTTATGCGCGATGGATGATTAATGATTAGCTGGCCTCAGTGCAACTTTTGTAAAGTCCAAAGGACTCCTTCGGAGTTTCGGAACTCTCATGGAGTCCTTTGGACTTTCCAAAAGTTAATGCTCAGAAAGGGGAATATGTATGACGTAAGATTTTTATTTTTTCTTCTTGCTTGCCACTTCAAAAGCGGCTTCCATATCAGCCATAAATTGGTCTGCTTCTTTCTTGTTTCGTACGGCTTTACCGAGACTGTCGGTACTTTTTGATGCACGTATAACAGTATCATTGCGATTTACAGCATTGCTGCTTGTTGCAAGATTGCGCATGTGATCAATTTTTGCCTGTACCGTATTTTTCATACTATAAAGCTATTCAATTTTCTAATAAACTTACTTGTTTTTTGTTAACCTGAACATATAATACCGATATAAATTGCTGGGAGGACGCTCATAATCAAATGGTTCTGCTTTTGGTTTAAAATAAGGATAACCATCAGCATCCCGCTCTACATCTATCCTGTTACGCAGCAGGCGAACATACCAGTCAACGCCAATTGTATCAAAATATTCTTCAAGGTACACGCGGTTTGTTAGAAACATTCTATGATATAAATAGGCTCTCACATCATTAGAGCCGTCCAGACCAATTGTAACGGGATTGGTTTGCAGATAAGCAAGTGCAAAGATTAAAATGGTAGAAAACATTTTATTGGCATCATAGTGCCTGATCTTTGCTTTATCATCAATTTCGCCGGTTGAATCAGGTGGACCAAAACAAAGATTGAACACTCCTGGAAGAAGCGGATCGGGGTGGGGTTCAATCTTAACTTTTAGCAATATTAAATTATGTTTTTCATCTTCTGATTCAAAGATCATCCAGCTCATATCCGGTGCAATAGATACTTCTGAATAGGTGTCGTCGAAATTGATCTTTATAAACATACAACCTGCTTTGTTATAAAGATATACATCAGCATGTGGCTAATGGTATGATTAGAAATAGTTCTATTGTTATCTAAACCGCATTCGTATTTCGAATAAATCATTAATAGCAAAGGCTTATATGCGGTACACGGCCAGAAGTAATTATTCTTTTTTACTTGTGTATGTATGTTAGTTGTACGCGAGTGTGCTAAGTAATAATTGGATTGCCTCTGTGCAACTTTTGGAAAGTCCAAAGGACTCCTTCGGAGTTTCGGAACTCTCATGGAGTCCTTTGGACTTTCCAAAAGTTAATGCTCAGTTAATGGGCCGGAAAGGTTATAGTCTACAACAGACTGTTGTTTATATAAAAGATCACGAACAAGGGCGGCAGCTTTAGCGCAACCACTCCATTCGGCATTCAGCTCCCTGGTTCGTTCAAAGGCTTTGTGCTTCTTGATCTTTTTTTTCGATGCACCGCCTTTTGTACGCAGGTAGGTTTTATCGCTGTCGCGACGTTTGTAAGCGGTAATGTTCCCGATGGTACCCTCAAACTCAGTGAGGCTTTTAAGTGTGGCCATACTTATAGTTGTTAAGTGATGAAATAGACTTAATCCGTAGCTGAAAGGGGGGAAATTCGCTACATGAATATACTAAAAATATATCATAAATAAATAAAAAATCATTCTAAACCCTAAATACAACCACCCTTAATAAGGTGGGCTTATATAGGGCTTATATAGGGCTTATATAGGGCTTTGATAGGGATAAGAATGGACTTTATTTGCTTGTAATACATAATCAGTCCCCTGTATAGATGCCCAATAATAAGGGGAAGCAGTGGGAGGTAAAAGGGAGGGGAGCAGGAAGCTTTTGGTTCTGGTATAAGTGCGGAAAGGTATGCGGGATTAATTTTTTCTACTTAACTTTTCTATGAGTAAGTGATCGCAGCGCTCTCTACGGGAAACATCTGTGTGGAACATTTAAATAAAGATAGAATGCGGGGAACACCCTGCGGAGAAGGAAAAGTTAGGTCTCACCTTCGGTGATAGAGGGAGACGTTGGGGAACAAGTGCATCGTTTTCACTATCGCCTGAGACCAATAAAAAGTCTATATTAGTAATGTCCTAAAAATGATAAGGCTTCACCGTATTTTAAAAAATCAAAAAAAAATATATGAAACGCAGAATCATCACCCTGTTTTTGCTTTTACCCGTGGTTGTTTCGGCCCAGGACTTTGAAACATATAACAACCAGGCCAATCAGGAATCCAAAAATAAAAACTATCGGAGGGCGGTTGAATTATGTACACAGGCGTTAAGTATAAAAACAAATGCCAGGTCATACCTCATCAGGGCCGACAGCTATTTTAGTCTTGTAAATTACGCTGCTGCCATGAACGATTACCGGTCGGCCATTACTCATTATTATGATTACTACAAAGCTGACAATAAAGAAAAAGGCTCTACCTATTACTATCTGGCACGCTGCGAACAGGAACTGGGTTATTATACGGATGCTATTAATGATTTTAGCAATTCGCTTACTTACAATTACACTGAAACAGGGTTCGTTTACTGGAACAGGGGCTATGTTTATTACACCCTTAAAAAATTTAAAGAAGCAGAAGAAGATTATGCAAGAGCTGTATCCCACATCAGTAACTATGAACTACTTTCCAAAATATATAGAGACAGAGGCGATTGTCAGTGGAAACTGGGTAATTATGAATCTTCCTACGCCATGTTTGACCGTGCCCTCAGTTACAATGCCGATAATTACCTCGTGTATTGGCAAAAAGGGTATAATAAATCTATTGAATTAAAGTATGAGGAATCACTTACCGCTTATTCGAGGGCTATAGAAATTATTAACAAGGGAACTTCAGCAGCGTCTAAAAGCGATTTATCCGTATTATACCGGAACAAGGCGTTAATGTTTTATTATCTTGACAAAAAGAAAGAGGGGTTAGAAACAATTAATTTATCAATTGATACCGATCCCAACAATGCACTGGCTTATAAAACAAGAGCCCAGATTTATGAAGCGCTGGGTCAATATGAGCGTGCAATAAGAGATTACGGTAATGCTATTCTTCTGTATACCGCCACTAAAGATATGTCTGAAACATACCGTCAACGGTCACTGATGTATCGTGCAATACTTGAGTATAAAAATTCACTCGCAGATATTAATAAATCCATCGAACTTGACCCGGCCGGCGGATGGAATTTCCAACTGAGATCAACCCTGTACGGTTATATGAAAAAATTTATGCCGGCCATTCAGGATTGTAATACAGCCCTGGAACTTTATCTTAACGATTCCATTTCCACCGCTGCTGTACTTTATGCCCGTGCAGGTCACAAAACAAATGCTGGAGATTATACAGGGGCAAAAAATGATTACCAGCTTTACATCAAATACCGCCCTAAAGCATATATGGGATATTATGAACTGGGCCGGCTTTTTAAAAAATATTTAAAGAACAACGACCTTGCCAATGCCAATTTCGCAAAAGGAGCAGAAATGGCAATGGCTCAAAAAGATACAGTGCAATATTGTTACACCAGACTTTTCTCGGGCGATATAACTGAATCTGTACACATGATGCTGGGAATAGTTGAACGTTCTGCGGGTAATAAATACCGTTATTCCTGGAACCTGCATAATATGGCCTGTTTTTATTCAATATCAGGAAATACAACAAAGGCACTGGACTATCTGGAAAAAACTCTGGCGGCAGGGTTTAATGATTACCCGCATTTGCTGAACGACCGGGATCTGGAGTCGTTAATGAAACTGCCGCAGTGGAAAACGATACTGGCTAAACATAAAGTTCCCCTGCCTAAATTGTAAATTTCATACTTTATGCGCTTGAGTTTCCGCGCATCGTCTCTCCAAAGGAGTCCTATGGACCCTCTCAAGCCAAAGGCTTTAAAATGGGGACGTTGCGTTGCTACACAGCCAGCGTATATCAATTCGTTTTTATCTGTGTATGTTGATGGTTAGTGTTATGCCAGAGAGCTAAGTAATTATTATCCCGCCTCTGTGTAACCTCTGCCGCAATGTCCTCCAAAGGAGTCCTATGGACCCGATCTTTCACCTTCGGTGATAGAGGGTCCATAGGACTCCTTTGGAGAGACGTCGGGAAACCCTGCGAAGAAGGAATGGAGACCCTTCGTCGCAGTTTCCGACTATCGTCGGAATGCTACTCAGGGTGACGGTCAAGAGGTGAGGAGGGCAGCTGCTATGATTGGCAAAGCCAATCATAGCAGCTTTTTTATATAAACAAACCGTCACCCTGAGGAGCATTCCGATCGCAGATTGGATTTGTGACGAAGGGTCTTTTTTTAGGAAGAAGATGGTAACTGTTTATTGTTACCTGTTTATGTTAGTGAATGAAATGCAAGATTGCTCAGTAATAATCAGCCCGCTTCTGTGTAACCTCTGCCGCAACGTCCTCCAAAGGAGTCCTATGGACCCAATCTTTCACCTGCGGTGATTGAGGGTCCATAGGACTCCTTTGGAGAGACGATCGGGGAACACCCTGCGTAGAAGGAATATGCGAGATGAATAAGAAATAATTAGCTGGCCTCTGTGCAACTTTTGGAAAGTTTCGGAACTTTCCAAAAGTTAATGCTCAAAAGAAATAACATCCAGCATATTTACATCATGCACTGATGCGGTAGTAAATAAGATAAATTCGGGGATGGCTGTCTTAATATCCAATTGAGTATGCAATTTGATCCCGCCTTTGGTACTGCGAAAAGTAGCCCAATAAAACGTGGATAGGCATAAATCAATGGGTAGCATCAATGGCAAATACATTATTCTGTAAGTGAACCTCCAGGTCACTATCACCAAGGTATAGCTGTTTAGCCTCTTTAATAAGTAGCATAGCTAAGTTCTGATAAATAAGATAAGAACGGTTTT
>JBMOKQ010000047.1:0-103100 GCA_049324295.1 Bacteroidota bacterium | reverse complement strand
CTACCGCATCTGCTAACATATCTTTCAATACCTTAAATCGATATTTCGGCGTCCATACTATATGATATGTACAGTGATAAAATGTGTGGGATAGCTTACGATACTTCGGCATACCCAAATATACTAGCTAACGCATTTACTCCTGACCACCGCCCACGGCGGTGGTTTTAATATCCATAATAAATGTAACCCTGCCCGGGATTTAAATCCCGGGCAGGGTTACATTTAATATTGACCTGTACTTAAAAGCACCAGTGTACAGGCTTCTACGGGCTCTATACCTTTTTCTTTGGCGAGTGCTTCCAGCTCTTCGTTCTCTGTACCGGGATTGAAGATGATTCTCTTGGGTTTCAATGAAAGAATATAGTCGTAATACTGTTGTTGCAATTGTGAGTTGAGATAGAGTGTTACGGTATCTGTTCCCTCTTCGGCCGGATGTTCGGTAATAATGGAAGTATCTCCTATCAGTCCTTTTTTGTTTCCAATGGCCACTACCGGGTGTCCATTGGCACGAAGTCTGTTTACCGCAAGAAAACTATAACGGGCCGGGTTTTCTGATGCTCCCAGTACAATGGTTTTTTTAGGCATGGTTTAACGCTTTATAGTAGCTAATAAGGTAACGCCAGTAACGTATTATTATAACATCGATCAGAACGAAATACATAGCCAGTACATATTTATAATAATCTTTTCCAGCAGGAAGCTGAAGATCAAAATCGCTGTAAAATGCCCATAGAAAAAATAGCCCTCCTAATAATAATCCCAATAAAGCATTGTTTCGGAAATAAGTTTTGCGCTCCTTTTCAGTCAATAAAAAGTTGATGATGGTGCTGGTAAATTGCCATAAGCCTATGATCAGGAGACCCAATCCATGTATCATCAGTAACATAAAGAAATCATTTTTTCTTAGCGCAGAAGGCAAGAAAAAGATAAATGGCAGTAAGGAAAATATCCATACAGCCAGTTGCCCATATACATCAGCATCACACCAGATTAATTTTTTCATGCTATTCTTTAAAATATTCCCCAAGTGCCTAAATACAATCAATACTTATACTGAACGAGTGATAACGCCTGTTAAATGTAGTAATAATATAAAGCTTACAGATATGAGTTTCGTTTATATTGTCTGTAATTTCCCACTATGAAATATTTAGTCTTTTGCCTGTTGCTTTGTTTTACTATTCAAACAAGAGCCCAGATAAAGCCCTTTCGTTTTGCTTTTATTTCCGATACACATATCGGCTCTCCAAATGGCAGTGCCGAAGAGGACCTGAGAAGAACAGTAGCCGATATTAACCAGATGACAGATATTGCCTTTGTGGTATTAACCGGCGATATTACCAAGCTGGGTACCACAGAAGAAATTAAAAAAGCCAGGGCCATCCTCGATGAGTTGAAAGTGCCTTATTACATCATACCCGGTAACCACGATACCGGCTGGAGTGAAAGTGGAGGTGTTGCGTTTGCGGAAGTATTCGGGTACGATAAGTTTGTTTTCACTTATAATGGTATCCGCTTTATTGGTTGTGCCTCGGGGCCATATGTTCGTATGAGTGATGGACATATACCACGTGATGCAGTTAACTGGCTGGATAAGGAACTGAATAAAACAGATGCCGATCAGCCGGTTATCTTCCTCAATCATTATCCGCTCAACAATGGTTTAGACAACTGGTATGAAGCCATTGACCGGCTCAAACAAAAAAATACCATTGCTGCTTTATGTGGTCATGGACATGCCAACCGTGCCATGAATTTCGAAGGTATTCCGGCAGTAATGGGTCGCTCCAACCTGCGGGCAAAAGCTGACATTGGCGGATATAACCTCGTTGATGTAAGAACAGATTCCATTCTTTTTTCAGAAAGAAGACCCGGTTGGCAGACACTGGGCTCCTGGACAGGTTTAAAGATTCAAAAACATACCTACCAGAAGAGTCCCGCAAACCTGCGTCCTTCCTATACTGTAAATGACAGCTTCCCACAGGTTAAATTAAAATGGCTATACAGTTCAGAGGCTAATGTAATTTCCACACCCGGAACCAATGGCCGTTTGGTATTTTTTGGCAATAGCCTGGGTAATATCACGGCTATTGATTTGAAAACAGGTAAAAAGAAATGGGCCTATCAAACAGGTGGTTCCGTATTTTCTTCTCCTGCTATTGATCAACAGAAGATGGTTGTTGGCGCTGGTGATGGACTGGTGTACTGTTTCGATGCCATGAAAGGCAAACTATTATGGAAGTATAAAGCCAATGCTGCCGTGCTTGGATCGCCTTTAATTAAAGATGGAACTGTATATATAGGCGCCAGTGATCATGGTTTCAGGGCAATTGATCTGAATTCGGGCAAAGAAATCTGGCAGTTTACAGAGTTGGAGGGGCCAGTTATGAGCACCCCCGTTATTCATGGAAACCAGGTTCTGTTTGGTGCCTGGGATCGTCACCTGTATGCTTTGAACCTGAAAACGGGTAAGCTCAACTGGAAATGGAACAACGGATCTACTGTACGCAATTATTCACCAGCAGCCTGTATTCCGGTTGTAAAAGATGGTATAGTATATATTGTGGCCCCCGACCGATACCTCACAGCCATTGATATTGTTACAGGAACCACTTTATGGAGAAACAATGAAGCCACTGTAAGAGAATCGATCGGAATATCTGAAAACGGACTATGGATCTATGGTAAAACCATGA
This sequence comes from Bacteroidota bacterium, assembly GCA_049324295.1. Classification (GTDB taxonomy): domain Bacteria; phylum Bacteroidota; class Bacteroidia; order Chitinophagales; family Chitinophagaceae; genus Sediminibacterium. The sequence goes on along the minus strand of JBMOKQ010000047.1, from coordinate 100,401 downwards.
ACGATTTTATTGTTGCATTCCCTACATCACGCGAAAAGCAGGCTGTGGCCTGGAAGATCGACTGTGGTTTTGGCTATGAGCATGTACCTTCAATGCTCATTGAAAAGCAGAACACCGTTGTATTTGGCACCAAAAGCGGTCGTGTATATGCCATTGACCCTGTTAAAAAAGAAAAGAAATGGGTGTATAAGATCGACAATTCAATGGTGAACACAGTAAATATGCTTAGCAGCACGAGGATATTAGCGGCCACTATGGATGGGAAACTGAGTCTTTTAGAAGTGTCGGAATAAAATGTGCATTGCCCGTTAAAATTTTTTAGTGTAACTATTCATTTTAATTCACAAATAATTTTCTAACTTTCATACCTCATCATTTACAACAACAAACTAATACCATCATGGCAAAAGCTAAAAAGAAAGCCTCAAAAAACGCAGCTCCTAAAAAAGTTGCAAAAAAACCTGCAAAGAAAGCAGTAAAAAAGTCTGCTAAGAAAGTTGCTCCAAAGAAAAAAGCAGCAGCAAAAAAGAAAGCAGCCCCTAAGAAAAAAACAGCCGTTAAAAAAGCAGTAAAGAAAGCAGCCAAGAAAAAAGCGGCGCCAAAAAAGAAAGCAGCTGCTAAGAAAAAAACAGCGCCAAAGAAAAAAGTAGCAGCAAAAAAAGCAGCGCCGAAAAAAAAGGCCGCAGCTAAAAAACCTGCTGCAAAAAAACCAGCCGCCAAGAAAAAAGCAGCACAAAAAAAGAGAGCAGCTGCTAAACCGGCACCAGCCCCTGTAGCTGTTCCAGCACCTGCTCCTGCCCCTGTTGAAGCACCAGCAGCGCCAAGCAATCCTGAAATCCCTTTTAACGCTTAATTCAGCTTTTACAACTTTTATATAAATCCTGTTACCTTGAGTAACAGGATTTTTTATTTTCAGAACCTGACCCGGAATAATTTCTTTTAAAATATCTTTATACGGGTTCCAACCCAAATCTTTTCTAACCAAAACTTTCATACATGCGCACCTGGTTACTGGCTGTTTCCTGTTTACTCATTTGCAGTATTCAGGCACAAAACACTTCATCAAAAATTGCCGACAAAACAAAAAACATGAAACGGTATGATGGCTATTTCACTTTCTGGTGGGATGCCAATACCGGTAAGATCTGGTTACAGGTTGACAAACTCAACCAGGAATTTTTATACGTTAACTCTTTACCTGCCGGACTTGGCTCGAATGATATTGGTCTTGACCGGGGTCAGTTAGGTGCCACACGTATTGTTTACTTTCATAAAGTTGGTAAGAAACTGTTGATGGTACAACCCAATTACCGTTATCGTGCAGTTTCAAACGATGAAAAAGAAAGAGAGGCGGTACAGGAATCTTTTGCTCAGTCTACTATTGCAGGTTTCACCATCGATGAGGATGAAGGTGATAAAGTACTTGTTGATGCCACTTCTTTTTTCCTGAGAGATGCTCATGGCGTGGTTGATAAAATACGTGGCATGCGCCAGGGTACTTATACTTTTAATGAATCTCGCTCGGCCATCTTCCTTGCCAATACCCGAAATTTCCCTTTAAACAGTGAGTTTGAGGCGAGCATTACTTTTACCGGTGGCAGCGATGCAGGCCGTTATGTGAATGCAGTTACACCTTCCAGTGAGGCCATTACGCTTCGCATGCATCATTCATTTGTACAACTTCCCGATAAAAAGTATAAACCCCGTAAACACGATATACGCAGTGGTTATTTTGGTATTTCTTATTTCGATTTCGGCAACCCTTTTACAGAACCGATTGAACAGATGTTTATTTCAAGGCACAGGCTCGAAAAAAAGGATCCTGCTGCTACGATCAGTGATCCTGTTGAACCCATTGTATATTATCTCGATAACGGAACCCCCGAACCTATCCGCTCTGCACTACTCGATGGTGGACGCTGGTGGAACCAGGCTTTTGAAGCCACCGGCTACCGCAATGCTTTTATTGTAAAAGTATTACCCGATGATGCCGACCCGATGGATATCCGTTACAATATGATCAACTGGGTGCATCGCTCAACCCGTGGATGGAGCTATGGCGCCTCAGTTACCGACCCACGCACCGGTGAAATCATTAAAGGGCAGGTTACATTGGGCTCATTACGTGTGCGGCAGGATCATCTTATTTTCACCGGTTTATTATCACCTTATGAAACCGGCAAGCCTGTTCCTGCTACTATGCGTGAAGCCGCACTGCAACGCCTTCGTCAGTTATCTGCACATGAAATTGGCCATACACTTGGCTTACAGCACAATTATGCTTCAAGCCATAACAATCGTGGTTCGGTAATGGATTATCCGCATCCGAATGTTTTTGTAAACAGTAAGGGAGAAATTGATTTCACTAAAGTATATACCAATGAAATTGGAGAATGGGATAAGCGTGCCATCATCTATGGTTACCAGGATTTTCCGGATGGCATCAACGAAAATGATGGATTAAAAAAAATATTAGAAGAAAATACAAAGCAGGGATTATTGTTTATTGCTGATGCCGATGCACGTGCTGCTGGCGGATTTCACCCTTACGCTCATTTATGGGACAATGGTAAAGATGTTACTGATGAATTAAAAGCTGTGATGCAGGTACGTCAGAAAGCACTGGACCAGTTCTCTGAAAATGCCATCAAAGAATCGGTACCCATGTCGAAACTGGAAGATGTACTGGTTCCTGTGTACAATTATCATCGCTACCAGATTGAAGCTGTGTGTAAATTAATTGGTGGTATGAACTACAGCTATAATGTTCGTGGCGATGCACAACAAAAACCACAGGTGCTTGACAATACTATACAGCAAAAAGCATTACAGGCTGTATTAGATTGTTTAACTCCTGAAGTGCTTACTTTATCCGATCGTATCAGCATGCTTATTCCGCCACGTCCACCTATGTATTATGGTGTAGGTGAAACTTTTGCCAAACGTACCGGTATGAGTTTCGATCCGATGGCAGCTGCTGAGGCGCTTGCACATTTTGAACTGGGCTTTTTGTTCAATGCTGAAAGAGCCAATCGCCTTGAACAATTCAAGGCCCAGGCAGGCACCATTGGCTGGAGTGAGGTGTTGGATGCCATTATCAAAAAAACATGGATGAGTAAAAAACAGGATGGCTTAAAGGCACAGGTACAGGCACAAACACAACAGATTGTACTTACCTGGTTGCTGTCCCTCAGCCAGGATAATACTGCCAACTACCAGGTAAAATCTATTTGTTTTGATCGTCTGAACAGTATTAAATCCTATGCCAAACAACAAGCCGCTGTAAATGCTGCTTTACGCCCGCATTATCTTTATGCCGTGGAGCGAATTGAAAAGCCCAAAGACATTGCACTTCCCCAGCACAGAGAAATTACGCCGGGGGCGCCTATTGGATGTGAGTGGGAATAATTGAAAAGCAAAATTCAAAAGTAAAAATTCAAAAAAAGAAAAACTCGTCATCACTGACGAGCTTTTCTTCTATAAAACAACTTCTCTTTTTGAATTTTTACTTTTGAATTTCGATTTCTTACACCAGCATCCTCAAAGGTTCTTCCAGCAAAGATTTCAGCGTTTGCAGGAAAGCTGCCCCGGTAGCACCGTCTACTGAACGGTGATCGCAACTGAGGGTTACTTTCATAATATTACCGGGAACTACCTGTCCATTTTTCACAACAGGTACCTGTGAAATACCACCTACCGCAAGGATACATGAATCGGGCGGGTTGATGATCGCCGTAAACTGATCAATACCAAACATACCGAGATTAGAAATAGTGAAAGTACTTCCTTCCCAGTCGGCGGGTTGTAGTTTTTTATCTTTTGCTTTTTGTGCGTATTCTTTTACTTCCACACCAATCTGGCTCAATGATTTGGTATCGGCAAAACGAACAACCGGAACCAGCAAGCCATCTTCTACAGCTACGGCAACCCCAATATTAATATGATGATTAAAGCGGATAGTATCACCCAGCCAACTGCTGTTTACTTTTGGATGTTGTTTTAATGCAAGTGCAGTTGCTTTCAGCACCATATCATTAAAGCTGATCTTTACCGGAGCCACTTCATTGATCTTGGTACGTGCAGCTACGGCAGCGTCCATATCAATGGTCATGGTGAGGTAGAAATGTGGTGCAGTAAACAAGCTTTCGCTCAAACGGCGGGCAATCGTTTTACGCATTTGCGATACGGGTACATCTTCAAAGCTAACCTGTCCGGCAGGAGCCGCGGCAACCGGTGAAGCTGTTTTGGCCGCTGGAGCGGCGGCTGTTGCAGCAGGTACAAATGTATCCACATCGTTTTTAGTAATACGTCCGTTATCGCCGCTACCCTTTACATAACGAAGGTCAATTCCTTTTTCTCCGGCAATTTTTTTAGCCAGTGGCGATGCCAGTATTCTGCCTTCATTTACTACTGTTGCGGCAGTAACGGGTGCTGCTGCAGGTGCCGGAGCTGCTGACGATGAAGCAACTGGTGCTGCGGTCGCAGGTTGACTGCCTCCGGCTTTTACTGCTTTTACAATTGTGTCTACATCCAATCCGGGTTTACCAATAATACAGAGCAGCTCATTCACCAGTATTTTCTCACCGGCTTTAGCACCCTGGTATAATAAAACACCATCTTTATAACTTTCCAGTTCCATGGTGGCTTTATCGGTTTCGATATCGGCCAGCACTTCTCCTTTTTTAACTGTATCGCCAACATTCTTGTGCCATCCAGCAATTACACCTTCTGTCATCGTATCACTCAAACGGGGCATCAGTACTACTTCTTCCATATTTGATACATCAACCGATGTTGTTGCCGGTGCGGCCGCAGGTGTTTCTGCAACTGGTGCAGGGGCCGCAGGGGCAGCGCCGCCGGCATGTTGTGCGAGTAAAGCTGAAATATCTTCACCCGCTTTCCCAAAAATGGCCAACAGGTCATTCACCTGTAATTTGCCGCCTTTGGGCGTACCTATATGCAATAAAATACCATCCTGGTAACTTTCCAGTTCCATGGTGGCTTTGTCGGTTTCAATTTCTGCCAGGAGATCACCTTTCTTAACTGCATCACCTACATTCTTATGCCAGGCGGCAATAACACCTTCTGTCATGGTATCACTCAGTCGGGGCATTAAAATCACTTCTGCCATATAGTTCGATTGCTCTTTTGTTTGAGGCGTGAAATTAGGAAAAAAGCGTCAAGCGTCAAGCTACAAGCTGCAAGGCTTTCTTTTTCACTATTATTTTACGGTTTCCCGGTAAAATCAGGAGCCGGGCTATTGTCCCTGCGCCAGGCTATAGGCTTTTTTATCGCCCCAGGCATTTAGCAGCTCTGTTGAACAGATTTTAAAATCGGCAGATAATCTTTTATACAGTTCGAGAATATCTACCTGGGTTAAAGGCACTTCTCCCACACTTTCAAAACGACATCCATACTGGTTTACAAGGTTGGTAAAAGATGAGCCTTTGGGCCAAACCTGTGTACCCCTGTTACTGATGGTAACCAGTTTGAATAAATCGAGTGTGTGCTGTAAGCATTTTTCAGCTACTACCTGCGGCTGTTCATTACTTTCAATAAACACATCAGCCCCGATAATATTTTCTGTTGCTGTTTCCAAACTCTCCAGCATGGGATTTTTCTCCAGCTTAAAAATAGTAGGTGTAACCGGCTGATCGGCCAGCAATGGTTTAGGGCTATGTGCAGGCAGTTTTCCGAAATTACCAATGATGGCTGCGGCAAATTCAGTTGTGTTTACAGATGCAATACTCTTATCACCAAAATCACCTGTATGCACCCCACTTTCCAGGGTATATAATAAAGCATTTTCAATCATGGCCGCCGACTCCATCAACCCCAAATGCCTTAACATGCCAATACCACTTAATAACAATGCTGTTGGGTTGGCAATATTTTTTCCGGCGATATCGGGTGCAGTTCCATGTACCGCTTCAAAGATGGAAATATGATCGCCAATATTGGCCGATGGTGCAAAACCAAGTCCGCCAACCAGTCCGGCACAAAGATCGCTCACGATATCACCCTGTAAATTGGTCAGCACAACCACATCAAACAAATCGGGTTTACTTACCAGTTTCATACAGAGATCATCCACAATTACATCATCAGCTTTTAATTCCGGATAATCTTTAGCCACTTCATAAAATACTTCCAGGAACAATCCATCGGTAATTTTCATGATATTGGCCTTGTGTCCGCAGGTAATTCTCATGGCCCCTTTCTTCTTAGCCATTTCAAATGCATATTTAATCACCTGCATACTGCCCGGACGAGTAATAAATCTTCGGCTCAGTGCCACATCATGAGTGAGCATATGCTCAATACCGCCATAAGTATCTTCAATATTCTCACGAACAATGGTTATATCAATAGGAATTCCGGCTTTGCTGAACACTGTATCAACCCCATGCAGGGTCTGGAAAGTACGCTTATTGGCATAAGTATTCCATGTTTTACGTGCCGTAACGTTTACGCTTTTTACACCTTTTCCTTTGGGGGTTTCCATCGGACCCTTAAAAAGTATACCCAGCGATTCAATGCTTTGCTGCGCCTCTGGGGTCATGCCATTACTGTATCCTTTGTCGAACACCCACTTACCCATATCCACAAAATCATATTCTAAAGGCACCCCGGCGGCGGTAAAAATCGACAAAACGGCATCCATAATCTCGGGACCGATCCCATCCCCTTTTGCTACGGCAATCCTGGTCATAATTCCTATTTTTTAAAGTGCTGCGAAGGTACGGGTTGGACGGAATTTTTGGTGTTAAAAAAGTCTGTAGATGATAGTCCATAGACCATGGACCATGGTCTATGGACTATCATCCATTTTCCTTATTTTTACCTTATTCAAACCAACCTTATGGTATCCAAAATTTCAGAAGGGGTAGAGATCAGTGTGGAGACTTTTTTCCAGTCTGACTACAGCAACCCGCTGAATGGTGAGTATATGTTTGCTTACCGGATTACCATCGAGAACCACAACAATTTTACCATCAAATTATTACGTCGTCACTGGCATATTTTCGACAGTAATGGCGAACATAGAGAAGTAGAGGGTGAGGGTGTGGTAGGAATTCAGCCTGTATTACAACCTGGTGAACATTATCAATATGTAAGTGGCTGCAATCTTCGAACGGAAATGGGTAAAATGCATGGAACCTACCAGATGGAAAACCAGCACACCAAACAGTTTTTCGAAGTAAATATTCCTGCTTTTGATATGATTGTTCCTTCCAAAATGAACTAATGCCTAACACCTGTTTATAAGGCATTAGGAGTTAGGTGTTAGATATTAGGGAATTGGTGAGTATCAGGGTTTATACTTCGCTTCTTCAAATATTTTTTTAGCCGAAGTCTCCATCAGCATTTTCATGTTTCCCTGCTCTTTTTGTTGCGACATCCATTTTTTCACTATCTGCCAACCCACAAACTGACCAATAAAACCCGGTGATGCCTGTCCAAGCGTAGGGGTATTGGGAGCATCGCTCATATAATCACGGATCATTTCGGGATCACTGATAAATAGCAGGTTGTTCTGTATAAAAAAACTCCAGATATTTTTCTCATTCTCCAAACAGCCATCCAGTTGTTTTTGTGTATAGCCTGTTTTTAAAGTATCCGCCGCATAGGGCATCAGCTGATCAAGTAAGTATAATCGCTTACCTGCTTCTATCATTTGTTCAACCAAAGGCTTGTCAACATACACAGGTGGATACAAATCATCTATTACATTTTTGACGGCATTTACCGGAATATATTTCCTGTCGAACCTTCTGGAAATATACCTCGGGTATAATTGTTGCCCTTCCTCACTCAGGTATAATGGATGATTGCTGCCTAAATACAATTGCAGTCCCACTCCCAGTCCATCAGGTGTAATGATACTTCCGTAACTATTTAATGGACCAATGAATGTGATGATTTTTTCGGGCACACGATAACCAGGAAAATAATACTTTACAAACTGTAGCCCCTGCTGCACTTCATTTACTTCCCTGGTAAGATCAGGAAATTGTGTTGCTACATCTTTAGCCATTGATCGGTATGTGCGAATGAAAACCGGAATGTCTTTCTTAACAGCATCAGGAGCAGTTCCCAGTATGTTGAATAAAAAATCCTGTGCAAAACCATGGTATTCTGCCGTAAGTTCCCCTAGTGACTCTTCAATTTTGGTTGTGTCCAGCATAAAAAAAGATTGTTCAAACCGCTGCAGGCTCACAGGTGCCTTAATAGAAGATACATCGGGAACATTGGGTTTATTACCACAGGAGAAACAGATCATCAGTAATAATACCACAGGCCATCGGTTCATATTCATCTGGTTTTTGCAAAGATGCTGATAAAACCCTGAGCACAAATCAAAGAACACTGTAAAACCTATGCAAAAGTTACGGAACTTTGCTCCTGAAGCAATTAAACAGGTGTTTGTATGAAGATCAGTATCGCACAACAGAATTATCATATCGGGAATTTTGAAGCCAATACAGCTAAAATCATCAGTGCTATTAAAGATGCTAAAGCAGCAGGTGCCGATATTATCATGTTCAGTGAAATGAGCGTGTGCGGCTATCCGGCAAGGGATTTTGTGGAATTCAATGATTTTATTAATAAGTGTTATGAAGCGGTTAACCTGATACGTGAACACGCAGATACTATTGGCGTATTAATAGGTTCTCCGGCACATAATAATACCTGGAAAGGAAAAGACCTTTTTAATACAGCTTTTTTTCTCTATGAAAAAGAAGTAAAAGCAGAAATTCATAAAACACTTTTACCTACTTACGATGTATTTGATGAGTACCGCTATTTTGAACCGGCATATGAGTGGAAAGTTGTTCCATTTAAAGGGAAGAAATTAGCCATCACCATTTGTGAGGATATCTGGAATCTTGGCGATAATCCTTTGTATAGGATTTGTCCGATGGATTTGCTGATGGAACAAGCACCCGATCTCATGCTCAATATCAGCGCCTCTCCATTTGATTATACACACGATGAAGACCGCAAATCAGTCATCAAGGCGAATGTACAGAAGTATAAAATACCCATGTTTTATTGCAATGCAGTAGGCAGCCAGACAGAAATTGTTTTTGACGGCGCCTCACTGGTATTTGACAAAAATGCCAACCTCTGTGCCGCGCTCCCCATGTTTGAGGAAGCGATGGTAACAGTTGAACTGAATGATGATGGAAGTATTCAGGCCCCCATTCTGGAACCAGCTAGCCGGGTGCCCGATAAAGAACTGAATCCAGCTATATTAGAACCTGAGTTAAATATTGCACAGGTATATGATGCACTCATTATGGGTATCAGGGATTATTTTTCGAAAATGGGTTTCAGTAGAGCCATACTGGGTTCTTCAGGTGGAATAGATTCAGCAGTAACATTAGCCATTGCCTGCGATGCGCTGGGTGCTGATAATGTAAGGGCCATCTTAATGCCATCTCCTTATTCAACAGATCATTCTGTTAATGATGCTGTAGTATTGAGTAAGAATCTGAACAATCCATACGATATTATCCGTATTGACGAAGTATTCAATGCATTTACAAAAACACTTGATCCTGTTTTTAATGGTTTGCCTTTTTCTCTTACCGAAGAAAATATACAGAGCAGAAGCAGAGGTAACCTGTTAATGGCCATTGCCAATAAATTTGGTTATATATTATTGAATACTTCCAATAAAAGTGAACTGGCAACCGGTTATGGTACTTTATATGGCGACATGTCCGGTGGCCTTGGTGTACTGGGTGATTGCTACAAACTGCAGGTATATGCGCTCGCCAACTATATCAACAGGGAAAAAGAAATTATTACTCAAAATATCATCAGCAAAGCACCGAGTGCTGAATTAAGACCTAACCAGAAAGATAGCGACAGCTTACCCGATTACAGTTTACTAGATCAGGTACTCTATCAATACATAGAAAAAAGAATGGGACCGGGAGAAATAAAAGCCATGGGGTACGATGCGGCACTTGTAGATCGCACACTAAAAATGGTGAATAACAATGAGTACAAACGAAACCAGTTTTGCCCCATCATCCGTATTTCACCAAAAGCGTTTGGCGTGGGAAGAAGGGTGCCGATTGTGGGAAAATATTTAAATTAGTCTACTATTCATGTATCACCATAATCGGCACATGACTATGATAGGCTAATTTCCTGGTGGCGCTTGCATGAAACAATCCCTCAAACAAACCATGCTTTTTAGGAATGGTAATAATCAGGTCAATCATCCTTTCCTGCGCCACAATATTTACTGCTTCTACAAAATCATTATTGTTTTCGAAATAATACTGTGGTGCATAACCCTGTAACAGTGTATCCAACATCAGGCTCTCAAAAGGAGTATCGGCTAACCAGTTGCGGTTTTCTTTGTCAACATGCAATACAAAAAGTTTGGCACCGGTAGCATCCAGTATTTGTTTAATGGGCTGTACAGGTGTTGTTTCCACTACTTTATTAAAATCGCAGACCAGCATTACTTCCTCAATTTTTGTAAAAATGGCTTTAGGAGGCACAATGATTATGGGAACTGTTCCATTTTTAGCCACACTTAACGCATTACTGCCGATTATTTTCTCTTCAATCAAATTACCACCTAGTAACGCCCATCACAATAAGAGCCGCTCCTGTTTCCCTGCATATCTCATCTAACCCGTTTCCAAGATGATCATACCTGGCCAATGTACTCACCTGAATACCCAAGGCACAAAATGGACAAACTACAGACTTAAACTGAGCCAATGCCTTCTCACTGCTTTCCCTGAGCGTATCAATATCGGGCATAACAACCGCAGGTACCATGGGATCAATATTTACCGGCGCCTCATAAGCATGATACATGATAACTTCTTCTGCTTTAAGCTGTTCTGCCAGTTTAAAAGCATACAATGCCGCATTTTTTGCAGCAATGGAAAAATCGGTTGGAACAAGTATCTTTTTCATATCACCTATTTATGTGGTGAAACTATCAAGAACCATGCAGGAAAAATATGACATCGGTCAGGGTATCAGTTGTTTTTTGTCAGTTTATAAAACTTACCCGTTTTATATACCGTTTATAGTTAACATCTGCTAATCACATATAATTCACCCATTGACTATTTTTAATGCCTGATATCTTTACACTGAAATTTTGTAGAGAAGAAAAAAAATATTCGTTTTTCTGACTGGCATACTAATATTAATCTTGTCTTTTCAGATTGTAAAAGCCTGTCGCTTACCCAAAAAACATTACCTGCTGAAATACCCGTTCAGGGTCATTCAAAATCGATTGTAATCATTGATGCAGGTGATGTGTACACTCCCGGACTTGCTATTACCAAAAAAAGAGAAGCAGTAGTAACGAATATCAAAAACATCTATCTCACTAATTTGCCAGATCTACTCAGAAAAGATTTACAGCTGCCCGTTTTCAGAGACTGCATTTTAACAGCTGAAGAGAAAAGCAACTTATTGCAAAATGATGATACAGTTTGTTTGAAGTTCGCAACAATATACAAAGCCAATAACTTTATTCTCCTCCAGAATTATGAGGGTGGTTTTAGCCAGGATGAAGTTGTACACACCAAAAACAATGATGGCAGTACCGATAAAACTGCTTACTATTCTGTTTTCTTCAACACAGATATTACAGTGATACAGGGCGATCAATTGTATCGCAAAAGAATTACAGCCGGCAGGGAACACTCCACGTTAGGTATTCAGTGTTTTATTAACCAGAGGGCCACGGTTATGAGGTCAATAAAAAAGATATGCTGAAATAGCCAATAGAAATACCAACAATCTATCCGGTTTGTTCAGAGAAAGAAAAGGAATGATGAATGGAAGAGGAGAATTTATTGAAGGAGGCGGATAGCCGATGGTTATTGATACTCACTATGTGATATGCTATCAGCTATAGGCATTATTGAACTACTCTACAATCGCTCAATGATGCCTGCAATTCCCTGGCCACCACCTACGCAGGCTGTGACCATTCCATATTTCTTATTCAGTCTTTTCATATCATTCAATAACTGAACAGTTAGTTTACAGCCGGTGCAGCCCAATGGGTGACCCAGTGCAATGGCTCCACCATTAATATTTACAATATCAGGATTTAAGCCAAGTTCCCTGATCACTGCCAGCGATTGTGAGGCAAACGCTTCATTTAGCTCAATCAGGTCAATATCATTCAAACTCATAGAAGCCTGTTTCAATACTTTGGGAATTGCTGCCACAGGACCAATACCCATAATACGGGGATGTACACCTGCAGATGCACAGTTTACCAGGCGGCCAATTGGTTGCAGTCCAAGCTCCACTATCATTCTTTCACTCATTACAATTACAAAAGCGGCGCCATCACTTGTTTGGGAGGAATTACCTGCAGTAACAGACCCACCCATGGCAAATGCAGGTTTTAATTTGGCCAATGCATCTATATTGGTATCGGCACGCACACCTTCATCGGTATCAACTATATAAGAACGTACCGCTTTTTTACCTTTTTCATTCAGGTAGGTTTCTTCAACTGTAATAGGCAGAATACCCGATTTGAAATGTCCATTTTCAATAGCTTTCATCGCTTTCTGATGCGATTGATAAGCAAATTGATCCTGGTGCTCACGGCTCACTTTAAATTCTTTGGCCACTGCTTCCGCAGTTAAACCCATACTTAAATAATAATCAGGTTCTTCTTTGGCTATAGAATAGGCCGGAACGGTTTTCCATCCGGCAGTAGGTACCAGGCTCATGCTCTCCGTTCCACCTGCAATAATGCAGTCTGCCATACCGGTGCGAATTTTGGCTGTGGCCAATGCAATACTTTCAAGCCCACTGGCACAATAACGGTTAATGGTAAAACCTGCTACATCTATACCTAATGCACGCGCCGAAATAATACGGCCAAACTGTAAACCCTGTTCCGCTTCCGGAACAGCATTTCCCACAATAACATCATCTACACGTTTTGCTTCCAGTTGTGGTACGGTGGCCATCAAACCTTTAATGACTTCTACAGCCAGGTCATCCGGACGAAAAAAACGAAATCCGCCACGTTTACTTTTTGCCACTGCCGTTCTGTAACCGGCTACTATGTATGCTTCCTGCATAAGCTTGGTTTTACCTATCAAATGTAAGGATTTTTTTAAAACAGTTGTTTATGCAACCAAATTTAATGAAACAGTCTACCCGCCGTTAAGGACTCTTTCAATCTGTAAATGCCCCTTATCTTCGCAGCACCATGATTTATCCGCTTATCAGACAGCTGCTTTTTTGTTTTCCGCCAGAAGATGTACACTACTTTTCGATGGATATGTTGCGCTCTGCATGTTCAGCCGGACCAGTTAAAAAACTGATTAGCAATAGTTTTTCCTATAAAAACACTGTATTACATAAAGAGGTTTTTGGATTAAATTTTACCAATCCCGTCGGGTTGGGAGCCGGTTTCGATAAAAATGCACTTTACCTGAATGAACTGGAAGCATTGGGTTTTGGTTTTGTAGAAATTGGCACCGTTACTCCCCTACCTCAACCCGGTAACGATAAACCACGTTTATTCCGTTTACCTGCCGATAAGGCACTTATCAACCGGATGGGATTCAATAATAATGGGGTAAAGGCAATCGCTGCGAGATTAGCTGCAAGAAAAAAAGAAAACACGCAGCTCATCATTGGAGGAAATATCGGTAAGAATAAAATTACAGCCAATGAAGAGGCATGGAAAGACTACAGCATTTGTTTTGAAGAGTTGTTTGATTTTGTAGATTATTTCGTAGTGAATGTGAGCTCACCAAATACACCCGGTTTGCGGGCATTACAAGAAAAAGATTCACTTAAACAAATCTTTTCTGTGTTGCAAAACAGCAACCAGGCTAAACAAAAACCCAAACCCATCTTACTAAAAATTGCTCCTGATTTAACTCAGGGACAATTAGATGATATTATATCGCTTTCATTTGAAGTTAACCTCGATGGATTGGTAGCTACCAATACCACCATTAGTCGTGAAGGGCTTGCTACACCTGAACAGACTATTACAACGATTGGTGCGGGCGGATTGAGTGGGAAACCTGTAAGAGAAAGATCGACTGAAGTAGTGCAATACCTGTCGAAAGGAACAGGAGGAAAAATTCCTCTCATTGCCAGTGGTGGTATTTTCACAGGTGCAGATGCGGTTGAAAAAATAAATGCAGGCGCATCATTGGTACAGGTTTGGACAGGTTTTATTTATGAGGGACCTTCTATTGTAAAAAATATTTGCAAGCATTTAGTACAAGTATAAGCCAATAATATGGAACATTTATTTACTTCTGAAAGTCTGATTAGTTTTTTCATCCTTGTGATTTTGGAGATTGTGTTGGGTATTGATAATGTAATATTCGTAAGCATTATTATGAATCGCATGGAAAAAAAGCAACAGAAAAAAGCCCGTCTGCTTTGGATGATCATGGGTATGAGTACCAGAATCATTTTATTGTTTGGGTTAGGATGGTTATTGGCACAAAAAGGCAAACCTGTTGTGAGTGCCTGGGGTAAAGATTTTGACCTGGCAAGTCTTGTCATGCTGGCTGGTGGTTTGTTCTTATTGTATAAAACAGTTCGGGAAATTCACCATAAACTCGAAGGTGACGCCGAACAGGAGCAAGGCAATACAGGCAAAAAATTAAGTTTTGGGAATGGTGTTTTCCAGATTATGCTCATTGATATGGTATTTAGTTTCGATAGTATTATTACAGCAGGTGGTACAGCCAAACATATTGAAATTATGATAGCAGCCGTAGTAGTTGCTATGGCGGTTATGTTTTTATTCAGCGCCAATATTTCCAATTTCATACATAAACACCCTACACTAAAAATGCTGGCTCTTTCATTTCTTGTGATGATTGGTTTTGTATTGATTGTTGAAGGATGGGACAGTGTAAATGCGCACAAACTGCATCTTAAAAATTATGTGTATTTTGCCATGGCATTCTCTTTTATCGTGGAATTACTCAATATGCAGATGCGGAAAGCCGATCGTAAACCGGTAGAACTCCGTCATCCCAAATTACCTGAATCTGATGCTAAAGCGTAATGCGCTGCCAACACTGAGGAGATGGGTCATTAACAAATATTTTCTTGCAAAGACTTGTTTGCGCGGCAGCGGAAAACTACATTTTATGCCGCTGGCTGGCAATAGTCAGTTTACCCTTCAATCGAAATGGTTAAGTCCATCTTTCGATGGTAATATCATTCCTTCCAGTCGTAAAATTGATAAGACTGGTTTTTCTGCCAACTGGTTATTCAACGAAGCCAACCTGCCTTTCAGTACATTAATTACAGGTGCAAAAACCATCAACGCATCACTGGCATTCGGTGTGAGCCTGTTACAACCTGGTAATGAATACGCACAAACAGGCCGGTGCATTAAATATGCCATATTATTGATTGGTCTCAGTTTTGCACTTTTCTTTATTATGGAAATCATGCAGCAAAAACCCGTGCACCCGATTCAGTATGTATTGGTTGGGTTTGCGTTAATTATCTTTTATACACTATTACTTTCCATCAGTGAAATAGCTTCTTTCAATCTTGCCTATTTTGTTGCGTCATCAGCAACTATTTTACTGATTACAGTTTATGTACACAGTCATTTTCAGCAGGTAAAAACTGCCGCTTACTTTACATTGCTGTTATCGCTTTTATACGGTTTTATTTTTATCGTGCTACGTTTAGAAGATACTGCTTTACTGGTTGGTAGTATTGGCTTGTTTATTATACTGGCAATTGTAATGTATGCGAGCAGACACGTTAACTGGTACCAGTCCGTTTCAAGAACAGCGCCTTTTGTTGCAGAATAGTTTTTTAGTTAGTGGAAATCAAAAAAAGTCCCGCCACAAGGGCGGGACTTTGATATAAGCAAGCAATCGAAAAGAGACTATCCATGAAGCACTTCCCTTGAAATCACTAATTTCTGGATCTCAGAAGTTCCTTCACCAATAGTACACAATTTTGCGTCACGATAGTACTTTTCTACCGGAAAATCTTTTGTATAGCCGTAACCACCAAAAATCTGTACGGCTTCCGTGGCTGTTTTTACCGCTACTTCACTGGCGTAATACTTGGCCATGGCGCCCTCTTTGGTTACTTTCTGCCCCCTGTTTTTGAGGTCGCAGGCCTGCCAGATCAATAATTCCGCTGCCATAATTTCTGTGGCCATGTCGGCCAGTTTAAAACTGATTCCCTGGAAATTACAGATGGGCTGATCAAACTGCTGTCTTTCCTTTGAATACTGAACAGCCGATTCATAAGCTCCTTTTGCAATACCCAACGATAAAGCTGCAATGGAAATTCTTCCGCCATCCAGTATTTTCATAGCCTGTCGGAAACCATCTCCCATTTCTCCCAAACGGTTGCTATCGGGAATACGGCAGTTTTCGAAAATCATCTCGGCTGTTTCACTGGCCCGCATGCCCAGTTTATTTTCTTTTTTCCCGGCCGTAAAACCAGCTGTCCCTCTTTCCACCACAAATGCAGTAGAATTGCCACTTGTTCTGGGTTCACCTGTTCTGCAGATCACAACAGCTATATCGCCACTCTTTCCATGTGTGATCCAGCTTTTGGTACCGTTGAGCACCCAATCGTTCCCCTTTTTTACCGCCACGGTTTTCATATTACCGGCATCACTTCCGGTATTGGGTTCTGTTAAACCCCAGGCCCCTATCCACTCTGCTGTTGCCAGCTTAGGTAACCATTTATTTTTTTGATCTTCGGTTCCAAACGATAAAATATGATTGGTACACAACGAATTATGAGCAGCCAGGCTAAGTCCAATGGAGCCACATACTTTGGCTATTTCCTGGATAATGGCATTGTATTCAAAATAACCCAGTCCGGCGCCACCATAGTTTTCCGGAACCAGTACACCCATCAATCCCAGCTTACCCATTTCTTTAAACACCGATACCGGGAACTCCTGGCTCTCATCCCATTTCATTACCTGTGGGCGAATATTTTGCTGGGCAAAATCGCGTGCTGTTTGTGCAACCTGTTCTGTAAGTTCTGTTGGTCTGAATTCCATTGCTGTTGGTTTAAATAGATGAAGGTTGCCCCACTAAACAATCGTTATTAAGGCAACCTTCTGAAAACAAACGACCGTTTGTTAGTTTTCAGTGCAAAAGAATATCATTTATAGATACCATCCAAAAAAGCTTGGGGGCTTAACAGTTTTTTATTCAAGCTGAAATGCTTTTTTGAGTGCTTCAAGCAAAATTGTATTCATTCCCGGTAAAGATTCCAACTCCGACCAGTCGCTAAAATTTCCCTCCTGCTGTCGTTTTTTTACGATTTCACTGGCCAAATCAGCAGGAAACCCTGCTTTTTGAATGATCTGGTAAGCAGATGCCCTGTTTAGCAATAATTTAGGGATACTGGTGGCGGTTACCCTCAGATAAGGCACCATAAGTAAAAAAGTACTATCGGTTAATCCGAATACATTTTTTAACTCTTCTTTACGGGCAAAACCACCCGAATGGTTCCTGTATTTAATAATACGGCCGGCTAAAGTTTCTCCTATGCCCGGCATTGACTCCCAGTCTTTCAAATCTGCTGTATTGATATCAATCACGGCAACCTCCTTTTTTGCCTGTGTTGATTTTTTCTCCTGCTCCGGTAACACAATAAAGGGAATAAGCTGAGCAGCTTTATCGGGTGGCAGTCCCCATATTTTTTTTATATCCCCGGCCCGGTAAAATCGCCCGCCTTTATTTCTATAATTAAGAATACGTTTCACTATTTTTTCATCCAGCCCTAAACGTACCCATCCGGCAGCGTCGATGCTGTTGGGGTTGAATGAAAACAGTTCTCCCTGTAACACAGATAAACCCGCACCTGTTTGTACCGGGTTGTTCTTTTCTGATTCTTCCAACAACTGTAAACCTGTTAACGATGTTTTATCGCTGATTTTTAACTCTTTTTCCGGAAAGAAATTAGGCAGGATGACAAGCAATAAACAGATGCCAACAAGTAATAAGATTCCTGTTCTTTCTTTTTTGCTAAAGCTAAAGTAAGGACGTAATTTGTTTTTCATACAATGGTTAATTGTATGCCTTTCCTCCTAGTGATGATTTGATGTTTAAAGCTCCAGTTTCAACCCGTCATATGCCAATTGCATATGCTCAGGCAATTCAGCATTAATAGCTGTATGTTTTCCGAGCTGGTGACTGATATGAGTAAAATAAACCTGCGGCACTTCCAACTCAGTTGCCAGATCAACTGCTTCCTGCAAAGTAAAATGAGAAAGATGCGCCTGTTTACGAAGGGCATTCAACACCAGTATTTTCGATCCCTTTATCTTTTCTTTTTCTCTGTCTTCAATTTTATTGGCATCGGTGATATAGGTAAAATCGCCAAACCTGAAACCCAACACCGGCATTTTATGATGTAATACTTCTACCGGTACTACAGGTATATCACCAACCAGGAAAGGGTTATTATCAATGGTAATAAGATGCAGTTCAGGAACACCGGAATATCTGGTATCAGAAAAAGCATAATAATAATCGCGTCGTAATGCTTCTTCTGTTAAAGTGTTTGCATAAATGTTCATTGGCTTTCTGGTGAAATAATTATAGGCCCGTATATCATCGAGCCCGGCCAGATGATCTTTATGAGGATGAGTATAGAGTACTGCATCTAATTTCCGGTTATTGATACGCAACATCTGGTATCGGAAATCAGGCGTAGTGTCTACTACAATAGAAGTTTCCTGTGATTGCACAAGAATACTGCTTCTTAAGCGTTTGTCTTTTTGATCAGCAGATCTACATACCTCACAATCGCAGGCGATCATGGGTACACCACTGCTGGTACCTGTACCTAAAAATTCTATGCTGAGCTTGGGAACGAACACAGGCCAAATCTATTGAAATAAGATTAGATGGGATACCGTATTTCCCGCAAAAAAAATCAGGCTGCCGTAGCTGCTTTTTTTACCACTTCTTCATAGAGCTTTTGAGACTCTAATGTAAGTTTATCATAATCGATGGTTAGCTGGGGAATAATTTCCATTAAAGTATTGATACGGCCTTCTATATTCAGAAATTTATTGAGTACAACAATACGTTTGGCTTCCAGCAGGCACCACCCACTTTGAAAAGTGCCCCGCTCATAACGTACCACATATTCCGATTCTCCAAGAATATCTTCCAGCTTGTCTAAAGTAGTTTGTGTGTATTTCATCCTGATTGCTGTCTTTTCGTGATCCAATAACCCAACAAATGTACCATTCAGGCAGGGTTTGGCGTTTAGGAGTATTAATTAGTTATTCACATTAAAGCTACGAGCCGTGAGCTATGGGCTATGAGCTTTAAGCCAACAATAAAAATACTTACAGCTCGTAGCTCATGGCTCGCGGCTCCTTACTGCTTGCTCACCATCTTAATAATCGGCACCACCATTTCTTCCAGGCTAATGCCTCCGTGCTGGAAAGTGTTCCGGTAATAGTTTACATAATGGTTGTAATTATTAGGGTAACAGAGAAAACCGTCTTCTTTGGCAAAGATGTACGATGAATTTACATTAGGCACCGGCAAACCTGCTTCTTTAGGATCCCTGAATGCCAGCACATCTCTTGCCTCAAAATTGAGGTTACGGCCATGTTTATACCGGAGATTGGTGGTGGTTTGTTTGTCGCCAATTACTTTATGAGGTGTTTTTACCCTTACACTGCCATGATCGGTTGCCAATACCACTTTAATGGGTTTATCCGCTACTTTCTTCAATGCCTGGTGTAACGGACTATGTTCGAACCAGCTCCTGGTAAGACTTCTATAACTGACTTCATCACTTGCCAGTTCTTTCAACACTTCCATTTCTGTGCGGGCATGACTCAGCATGTCTACAAAATTATACACAATTACGTTTAAGTCATTCTGCATCAGGTTATGCATATTGTTTACCAGCTGTTGCCCGTCATGGTGATTCAAAATTTTATGATAACTCACTTTTAAATCATCTTTTTTCAATCGCTTCAGTTGTGCACGGAAAAAACTTTCTTCTTCATTGTTTTTTCCTCCTTCATCATCATCATTTTTCCATAACTGGGGAAACTGTTTTTCAATTTCAATGGGCATTATACCCGCAAATATGGCATTACGGCAATATTGTGTGGCAGTGGGGAGAATGGAATAAAATGTTTCTTCTTCCAGTATCCTGAAACTCTCTGCAAATATGGGTTGTATGGCCTTCCACTGATCGAAACGCAGGTTATCGATCAGTACAAAAAAAGTAGGTATGCCTTTCTCTACATGTGGTAATACCTTGAATTGAAACAACTGGTGACTCATTATAGGTGAGGCACTTGATTTTGGCGACACCCAGGATGCATAATGTTTACTGATGAATTTAAAGAACTCAGTATTGGCCTCCTGTTTCTGTGTCTGGAACACTTCCCGCATTTCGGGGCTGTCACTTTTTTCCATTTCCAGTTCCCAATACACCAGTTTTTTATAGATATCCATCCACTGGTTAAAATCAGGATTATCGTTCAATGCCATAAACAGTTCCCTGAACTGTTGCTGGTAGGCACTAGTGGTTGTTTCTGCCACCAGTCTTTTATTATCAATGATCTTTTTTAAACTCAGCAATACCTGGTTAGGGTTAACAGGTTTAATCAGGTAATCACTGATCTGCCGGCCAATTGCCTCATTCATGAGGTTCTCCGTTTCATTTTTGGTGATGAGCACCACGGGTATACCTGCATTTACTTCTTTAATACGCACCAGGGTTTCAAGACCGGTTATACCAGGCATGGTTTCATCCATCAGTACCACATCAACCGGATTGTTTTTTACGTATTCAATGGCATCAAAACCATTGGTAAGTGTAGTTACATCATACCCTTTCTGTTCAAGAAATATTTTCTGAGACTGAAGACTTTCAATCTCATCATCAACCCATAAAATGCTGGCTAGTGGCATAAGCAGTACTTAATTGTTACGGTTATTACCTTACAAGATATAAGGTCAAAATAATCAAATAAATGGCTAAACGTAACAATTTGCTATAGGCAATAGAGGTTTCAGTAGTGCTTCAGGCGGTAAATCTATTTCATTCCTGTATATCAGTCATCTCTTTGTATTTTTGCCAACTGCGCCAACAGGCGATTTAACAAATCAACAACAGGTATGCCTGAGCAAAAAAGAAAAATCATCAATGACCCGGTTTATGGTTTTATTACCATTAATCACCCATTGATATTTGATATTATTTCACACCCTTATTACCAGCGTCTGCGCCGTATCAAACAAATGGCCATGGCACAGCTGGTTTATCCGGGTGCCGTTCATACCCGTTTGCACCACTCACTTGGGGCCTATCATTTAATGGGCAATGCAGTAAATGAGCTGAGAAGTAAAGGCATAGAAATTTCACCTGATGAAGAAATTGCCGTTAAAGCGGCCATACTCTTACACGATGTTGGTCACGGCCCTTTTTCACACGCACTGGAACATGTAGTGGTTCAGGGTGTACATCATGAGCAATTGTCTTTACAGATCATGCAGAAAATGAACCGCGATCTTAACGGGCAACTCTCACTTGCCATTTCTATTTTCACCGATCAATACCATAAGCCATTCCTGCACCAGTTAATCAGCGGACAGTTAGATGTGGATCGCATGGATTATTTAAGCCGCGACAGTTTCTTCTGTGGTGTAAGTGAAGGAGTCATTGGCTACGACCGCATTTTAAAAATGCTCACCGTACATAATGGACAGTTGATGATTGAGGAAAAAGGTATTTACAGTGTTGAAAAGTTTTTAGTGGCAAGAAGACAGATGTACTGGCAGGTGTACCTTCACAAAACCGTTTTGAGTGCCGAAAAAATGCTGGTTAAAATACTCGAAAGAGTACGCAGCATTTATACAGATACCGATACCGCTTTACAGACCCAATCGGCCCTCGATTTTTTCCTGGGAAGTTTTAATGGCCATATGAACGATGAAACACTCAATCTGTTCTGCTCACTCGATGATCATGATATTATGCATGCTTTAAAAAGATGGGCCATTCACCCCGACAAGATTCTGTCGTTACTGTGTAGCCGTTTTTTAAACCGCCGGCTTTACAAATCAAGGATACAGGCCGATGTTTTTGATGATGATTTTGTACAATCAAAGGAAAAACAGGCTTCAGCACAATTTGGCATTCCACTTGCAGATATTCATTATGTATGTTTTACGGGTGAAGCCACCAATACCCTGTACCAGACCGTTGATGAACGCATCAATATACTGTTCAGGGAGGGTGAAGTGAAAGACATATCTCAGGTCGATAATGCCCTGATCCATCAAAACCTTTCTGCACCCGTCAAAAAAAATTACATTTGTTTATTGACGTAGCAGGTAGTGTGTAGTCGATAGTCCATGGTTCATAGTTAATGGCCCTGGACCATGGACTATCGACTATCAACTATCGACTAAAGACTAAATCACGCTCTATGCAATTTACCGCTGCGCAAATTTCGATGTTGATCAATGGCAAACTGGAGGGCGACCCCAATATTGCCATTACTTCTTTTGGTAAAATTGAAGAAGCCTTTACGGGCCAGCTTTCCTTCCTGGCTAACCCTAAATATGAAGACTACCTTTATTGTACCAAAGCGTCTGTTATTATCATCAATGAATCGTTGGTATTAAAACAAGCAATAATCAATACTGTCATCCGTGTACCTGATGCTTATTCTGCTTTTGCCACGCTTCTCAGCAAATACCAGGAGCTGATGACACAGCAGTTAACAGGTATACAGGAACCCAGCTATATTGCCAAAACGGCAAAACTGGGTAAAGATGTTTTCATTGGTGCATTTGCTCATATTGGTGAGCAGGTTCAGATTGGCAATAACGTAAAAATTTTTCCGGGTGTGGTATTGGGCGATAATGTGCGTATAGGTGATCATTGCATTTTACATGCGGGTGTAAAAATTTATCACGATTGTGTTATTGCCGATCATGTGGTTATTCATGCAGGCGCTGTAATTGGCAGTGATGGTTTTGGTTTTGCACCACAGTCCGACGGCAGTTTTAAGAAAGTACCACAAATTGGAAATGTGATGGTAGAAAGTTATGTGGAAATAGGTGCCAACACCACCATTGATCGCGCCACAATGGGTTCTACCATTATTCGCTCAGGAGCCAAGCTTGATAATCTCGTTCAGATTGCCCATAATGTGGAAGTAGGTTGCAATACCGTTATAGCGGCACAAACGGGTGTAAGCGGCAGCACTAAAATTGGCAAATCGGTTATGATTGGCGGACAAACAGGTATAGCCGGTCATATTACCATTGCCGATGGCAGTAAAATAAATGGACAGAGCGGTATTACAAAGACGATCAAGGAGCCCAATCGGACTTTAACGGGTACCCCGGCCGATGATTTTACCCGCTCGCTACGTGCTCAGGCCCATCTTCGCAACCTGCCCGACCTCGAAAAAAGGGTTAAAGAACTAGAAAAAATGGTGGAACAACTACTTGCCGATCGTGTAAATGCATCCTAAAGCATTTATTAACCGTCCCGAAATCTTATTTTTGCGCTATATTTTATATCAGGGGTTATGATGAAGATGCTTAATCATCGTCTGCCCCTTGAAAGAGTCCTTTGGACTCATCGGAAAAAAAACAGCATGGACAATAACTTCAATCCCGACAAACAACATACGCTCAGTAGTGCCGTTAGTATCAGTGGCACAGGATTACATACAGGTGTTTTGGTTGACATGACACTTAAACCCGCCAACCCGGGTTTTGGCATCCTGTTTCAGCGTGTTGACCTGGCGGGTCAGCCGATTATTAAAGCCGATTGCGACCTGGTAACCGATACCAGCCGTGGTACCACTTTACAGGTGGGCGATGCCAAAGTAAGTACAGTTGAACATGTTCTCGCTGCATTGGTAGGTATGGGTGTCGACAATGTGCTGATTGAACTGAATGGTCCTGAAATTCCTATCATGGATGGCAGTTCTTCTCCTTTTATTGAACTGATCGGAAAAGCAGGTGTGCTGGAACAGGAAGCCGCAAAAGCATGGTACAGTCTTGATGAAAATATTTATCATTACGATGATGCCAAGCGTGTTGAAATGGTGGCATTGCCTGCACTTGATTACCAGATTACCACACTGATTGATTTCAACAGCCCTGTATTAGGCACGCAACATGCAGGTTTGAAAACCATCAAGGATTTTATAACGGAGATTGCACCCTGTCGTACTTTCTGCTTTTTGCATGAACTGGAAATGTTGCTGGATAATGATCTTATTAAAGGTGGCGACATTAACAACGCTATTGTTGTGGTTGATAAGCCCATTACAGATGCAGAAATGGCACGTCTTGCAAAAGTTTTCAAACGCGATAAGATTGAAGTAAAAAGTGAAGGCTACCTCAATAACCTGGAACTCCGTTTCCCGAATGAACCGGCCCGTCATAAATTATTGGATGTGGTGGGTGATCTTGCACTGATTGGTTATCCTATTAAAGCAAGAATTATTGCCAACCGCCCGGGGCACAGCAGTAATGTAGAGTTTGCCAAAAAAATAAAACAGTACATCAAGAAGAATAAACATGTGAAAGATGTACCGGTATATGATCCAACCATGCCTCCTATTTTTCCTTTGGAGAAAATTGAAAAAACATTACCACATCGTCACCCTTTTCTTTTGGTAGATAAAATCATTGAATTAACCGATACACATATTGTGGGTGTGAAAAATGTAACATTCAATGAATGGTTTTTCCCGGGCCATTTTCCCGGTAATCCTGTAATGCCCGGTGTTTTACAAATAGAAGCACTGGCCCAAACAGGTGGTATACTTTGTATCAACTCTATGCCGGAGGGACAATACGATACTTATTTCCTGAAAATAGACAACTGTAAATTCAAACAGATGGTTCGTCCCGGCGACACCATGTTATTGAAAATGGAATTTACCGGACCCATACGCCGGGGCATTTGTGAAATGAGAGGAATGGTGTATGTAGGCGGAAAAGTGGCCACTGAAGCCGACCTCGTGGCACAAATCGTTAAAAGACCTTAATTCATACCCTTACCCAATTAATAACCAGTTACCATGACGCATCCTTATACCTATATAGATCCGAATGCAAGGGTTGCCCCGAATGTAAAAATAGATCCGTTCACGGTGATCCATGGCGATGTACAAATTGGTGAGGGCACCTGGATCGGCAGTAATGTTACCATTATGGATGGCACACGCATTGGTAAAAACTGTCGCGTGTTTCCCGGTGCGGTACTGGGTGCCATTCCACAGGATTTAAAATTTTCCGGCGAAAGAACTACTGTTGAAATAGGTGACAATACTACGATCCGTGAATTTGTTACCATCAACCGCGGTACCACCGACCGCTGGAAAACAAAAGTGGGTAATAACTGTCTCATCATGGCATACAGCCATATTGCACATGATTGTTTAATCGGCGATAATTGCATTTTAAGCAATAGCGTGCAGTTAGCCGGTCACGTTGTTATGGGCGACTGGGCCTGGATAGCAGGTGTAAGTGCCGTTCACCAGTTTGTAACCATTGGCCAGCACGCTTATATTGCCGGGGGCAGCCTTGTGAGTAAAGATGTACCACCTTATATAAAAGCGGTGCGTAACCCGCTGAGTTATGGCGGCGTAAACAGTGTGGGTTTGAAAAGAAGAGGTTTTGAACTGGAAAAGATTAACCATATTCTCGATATCTATCGCATCATCTTCAATAAAGGTTTAAATACTTCACAGGCACTTGAATTTATTGAAGAGGAATTAACCGCCAGCGACGAAAGAGATGAGATTGTAACTTTTATCCGTGAAAGCGGCAGGGGTATCATCAAACGCTTTATCAAAGGCGCTACAGAAGAAGATTAAATTAAACAGTTCCACTACTTTATTTTCTCCTTATGCATATTCAACTCTCGGATGCTGGTAAAAAATTTAACCGGGAATGGATATTTCGTGGAGTTGATTTTGTTTTTCAGCCGGGTAAAATCTATGCCATTACCGGTCCGAATGGAAGTGGTAAGAGTACCCTGTTACAAGCCATTGCCGGCAGCCTGAACCTCAGCGCAGGAAAAATTACCTGGCAGCAAAACAATACAGCAATCACCAACGACAACATATACAAGTACCTGTCGCTCGCCGCCCCTTATTTAGAACTGATTGAAGAAATGACCGCTAAGGAATTGTTGAAATTTCATGCTTCATTCAAACCATTGATCCCGGCTGTTTCGATTGATGCCATTCTTCAACTTATAGGACTTGAGAAAGCCGCACACAAACAAATTCGTTATTACAGTAGTGGAATGAAACAGCGGGTAAAACTGGCACAGGCTATTTTCAGTGATGTTCCTTTGTTATTATTAGATGAACCATGCACCAATCTTGATGCTTCAGGATACGAACTGTATCATCGGCTGATTAATGATTACTGTAATGGTAAAACTATTATTATAAGCAGCAACGATCAGATGGAAACTGATTTTTGTGAAGAGCGGATACTGATTACCGATTATAAATAATATTTTATTTCATCCACTGGAAATAAAAAACACTTCCCTCTCCTTCTGTTGATTCTACCCATATTTTTCCACCCTGTTCCTCTACAATTATTTTCAGGAGGTTTAATCCAATACCTGTACTGCTGTCGCGATGCGACTGGTTATCGGTTATCTCAAACAGTTTAAATATCCTGTTTTTATCTGCTTCGGCAATACCGGGGCCATTGTCTTTTACAAAAAACTCATGCAGACTATCCTGTTCGGTATAACCTATTTGTATTAATCCCTGTGGTTTGTTATTATACTTGATTGCATTACTCAACAGGTTCTGAAATACCTGTTCCAGTTTTACCTTTTTGGTAACAAGGGTAGGCAACTGATTAAGTAATTGTATCTTGATATGTTTTGGCGGAAACAACAATGCGGCCAATTGCTCTACCATCTGGTGTACATTTACTTCCTCAATTGTTTGTTGCGACAAACTGGTGGTAGAATACTCCAGTAGCGCCATGATCATTTCAGACAAGCGGCCCGATGCCTGGTAGACCATATCAACATTTTCTTTCACTTCCGCGTTGTCACGTACATGTGGATCGCTCTTGATGAGATCAAGCATCATGATAACAGATGAAAGCGGCGATTTCAGGTCATGCGATACGATATAAACAAACTTTTCAAGTTGCTTGTTAATACGATCCAGTTCCGCTAATGCAGTTTTTAAGCGATACTGGTTAAAGTATAATTGTTCGAATACATTTACTTTGGCCCGCACCACGTTAATATCAAGTGGCTTCTGGAGATAATCAACGGCTCCTTCAGCAAATCCTTTTAATACATATTGCTCTTCCCGATTGAGTGCCGTTACAAAAATGATAGATATATCTTTTGTTCTTGGGTTCGATTTTAATATCCGGGCCACTTCAAAGCCATCCATTTCAGGCATCTGCACATCGAGCATAATCAGCCCAATATGTTCATATTTCAACACCTGTTTCAATGCCTCGTTACCCGATTGTGCCTTGATAAATTTCCGGCCGGGTCTGAGCAATATTTCTTCCAGTGATAACAGGTTTTCGGGTCTGTCATCTACCAGTAGAATAGTGAAATCATGTTGTAGCATGGGAGGTATATTCATCTCTGACAGCAATATAATTATAATTCATGTAAGCGTTGTTGCATCTCTGCCTCGGTTAAAATTTTTATTTTTTTAGTAATGGCAATAGCTGCAGATGGCATGGCCGGGTATTGTGCCGATACAGGATCCTGCACCCAGCACTCTGCACCCAGTTGAGCCAGCAACGATATTCCTTTTGCACCATCTGCATTTGCGCCGCTTAATAAAATAGCCAGTACTTTTTTGCCATAAACAAGAGCGGCACTCTCAAAACTCACATCTATCGATGGTCTGCTATAGTGAACAGCATCAGAATAATCAAGACTAAAACTGCCATCTTCTTCAAAAAGCAGGTGATAGTTTTGAGGCGCCAGGTACAGTTTACCCGACCCGATAGCCTGTTTATCTTCGGGTTCAGTAATCTTTTTCTGACCTACTTCTTTTGTCAGTAATTTATCCAGTTCACTCACCACATTTCTCATTCTATGGATAATGAGTACTACCGGAACGGACTGGTCCTTTTTTAAAGCCTTCAACAGCGACACACAAACCGGAATACTGCCAGCAGAACCTCCAATAAGTATTATATCGTATGTTGTTCCTTTCAAAATATCAGTGTTTTTTTCTGAATAATTTTACCGCAGGGTCAACAACCGTAAACTTCAATTTATGCTCCGAGAATAATAAACTCTCTTTCATACCCAATCCCAGGAAACCCAATGAAGAAAGACTCTCATAAAATAAACGGAGTACTTTATTCTGCAATTGTTTATTGAAATAAATCATCACATTCCTGCAAAGAATCAGCTGAAACTCATTAAAGGACCGGTCAGTTACCAGGTTGTGTTGCAGAAAAACAGCCCTTTCTCTTATCTCTTTATTAATAAGCACATGATCATACAATGCAGTATAATAATCGGAAAAATCGTTGAGCGAACCTGCCTGCCTGTAATTCACCGTATATTCTCTCATATGATGCATAGGCAATACGCCTGTTCTGGCCTTTTCGAGGTTTGCTGCATTGATATCAGTTGCATAAATTCTTGTACGGTGCAATAACCCCGCTTCAAATAACAAAATACACAGGGAAAATACTTCCTCACCCGTTGAACAGCCTGCGTGCCAGATATTTATCTGCGGATAAGTAGCCAATACAGGCAATACTTTTTCGCGCAGCGATTTGTAAAAAACAGGGTCGCGAAACATTTCC
Organism: Bacteroidota bacterium; assembly: GCA_049324295.1. Taxonomy (GTDB): domain Bacteria; phylum Bacteroidota; class Bacteroidia; order Chitinophagales; family Chitinophagaceae; genus Sediminibacterium. Next base: position 71,557 of record JBMOKQ010000047.1, on the reverse strand, counting down.
GTAACATTCACCGTTATGGTTTCCAGAAATGCATTGAATGTAACCACATCTCCCACCAGCAATTTTATCAGTTGATTACCATTGGTCAACGCTTTTTCATCCATAAACTTGTGAATCCTGCGCAACAAAGAACTTTTTGAATACCCCGAAAAATCATAGCCATACACATGATGAAGCATATGCAATAACTGTTCAAACTCATGTGTGTTAAGTTCTGGTCTGCCCGGTATTCCCATCCTTATTCGTTTATTCTCCTTTTATTTCGGTAACCAAACACGCATCAATGACAATAGTTTTTGCATGTCAACGGGTTTGGTAATATAATCCGATGCTCCTGCCGCAATACATTTATCCCTATCTCCTGCCATTGCTTTGGCCGTAAGTGCTATGATGGGCAGGTTCGTCATTTTCAACTCTTTTCTGATACGTTGAATGGCTTCATAACCATCCATTTCGGGCATCATAATGTCCATCAGTACCAGGTCGGTGTCGGGATATTTTTTTAACTGCTCCAGCGATTCGCGTCCATCGCTTGCTGCCAATACCTGCATTTTATTCGATTCCAGTAAGGCACTTAGTGCAAACACGTTCCGCATATCATCGTCTACCACCAGTATTTTTTTATTGATCAGTGTATGATCGCTCAGTGTTGTGGGCAACTGGTTGGAGGCCTTTGTTTCAACACCCTCCATTTCATGAAGAAACAGTTCCAGTTCATCCAGTAAACGGGTATTAGCTGTTACGGCACTTCTGATAATGATACCCGAAATTTTCCTGAATTTCATTTCATCTGCAGCCGTAATATCTTCATCGAGGTGTATGATGATGGGTAATTTTTTGTCTGATAAATGCCGGTGAATATGTTTTGCTTCTTCCAATTGTATCGAAGCGCCAATATGAATAATTAAACAATCGTATGGCCGCTTATCTATACATGCTGCTGCTTCTGCTATAGTAGTTACCTGTTCGAAATGAAGTTTATATTCCTTTTCCGTTGCCAGCTGATGCAGATGATCTTCTTCAAAATGAACGGCTGAAATAATCAATACCTGTTTCAATTCCTTGCGAATATGATCACCCAGCATACCAAATGCTCTTTCGAGTGTATCTGTATCAATCGGTTTTTTAAGATAAGCCATTACATCGGCCTGTTTGAAACGGCTATCATCAAATGCCGATATAATATGAACAGGTATGCTTTTGAGTTGTTCATCGCTCCTGATATGTTTCAGCACCGTCCATCCGTCCATTACCGGCAACTGGATATCGAGAATGATTGCATTGGGTTTATATTTTTTTGCATAGTACAAACCTTCATCTCCTTCCAAAGCAATAATTACCTGGTACCCTTTATGACGTGCATAATCGCGGATGATGGTGGCAAAATTTACATCATCCTCTACTATCAACATTAACCGCTCCCCTTTTTTTAACTGCGCCCTGTCGTCAACAATCACCGTTTGTTCCCTTACCTGCTCCAGCGGCAATACCTGTTCATTTAATAAAAAATCATTGCCCTGTTCCTGTGGCTCGCTTGATGCAGTTCCCTGAAAAAGTAATGGTACTTCTAATGTAAATACACTTCCCTTATTCACTTCACTTTGCACATGTATGCTGCCACCAAGCAATTTTATCAGCTCAAGACTAATAGACAGCCCCAAACCGGTTCCTCCATACTTTCTGCTGGTAGAGCCATCGGCCTGCTGGAAAGCTTCAAAAATGAGTTGTTGTTTTTCCTGTGGAATACCAATTCCTGTATCAGAAACACTTATCAGTAATTTTTCTTTGTCGGATGATACCTTGAAACTTAAAAGAATAGTTCCGTCAGCCGGTGTAAATTTAAATGCGTTAGACAAAAGATTTTTGATCACCTGTTGCAAACGTTGTTTATCTGTTTGAATAACCGACGGCACCCCTGCTCCTGCTTCTACCGTAAAATTAATTTTCTTCTCTGCCGCTACTACCGAGAACAACTGTGTAATATCGTGCGCAACCGACTCTACGGAAACATCTTCTACCAGTAACTCAATTTTTCCGGATTCAATTTTAGAAAGATCAAGAATATCATTGATCAGTTGTAACAAATCATTACCCGATTTATAGATAATATTCGCATATTCAATCTGTTTCACATTCAGGTTCTGCGTATTATTGTCTGCAAGTAATTTGGCAAGAATCAACACACTATTAAGCGGCGTTCTTAATTCATGAGACATATTCGCCAGGAACTCCGATTTATACCTGCTGGTATTTTCCAGTTCCTTTGCTTTCTCGGTCAATGCATGTTTTGCATTTTCAATGGCGTCATTTCTTTCCTTTAATTCAAGGTTTATCTGTTTCAGCTCTTCTTCCTGTGTTTTTAGTTCTTCCTCCGATGCCTGTAGTTCCTCGGTTTGCCTGCTCAACTCATCGTTGGTTTGTTTTAATTCTTCCTGTTGTTCTAATAATGTTTCTTTTTGCTCCTGTAATTCATCTAACAGCTCATTGATTTTGTCTCTCGACTGGTATGAGCTGATGGCTGCTGAAAGAATATCGGAACAGTTTTTTAGCAATGCAATCTGCAATTCAGAGAAGGTAGAAAAACAACCCAGTTCTACTAATCCTTTTAATTCTTCGTTCATCCATAAGGGCACATATGCTATTTCTCCGTTTCCCGTAACCTGCCCGAGTGCCGATTCTACTTTCCAGTAATCGGGCGGAATATTTTTAATGATAGAAACTGTTTTATCGAGTACCGCATTACCTACAATACCTTCTCCTATGGTAAAGCTTTTACGGGAACTTGCACTCACGGCAACAGAGGCTGAAGTAATGAGTTTTTCTTTTTGGGGGTCTACAAAATAAATCACACCTGCAGGCAGTTCAAGGTACTGAACCAATGCTGTAATGATGCGATTGGCCAGTTCCGATGAACTTTCAACCACCTGCAAGCGGTTATTAATATAACTCATACCTTCCAGTACCCAGTTCTTTTCCTGTGCCAGTTTACTGGCTTTTTCCGTTTCTTCCAATGTTGACTGTAAACGGAGACCTGATTTATACCGGCTTTTCAGGGTTTGAATCACGGCATTAATAAGTAATAACACCACTATCAGTAAAACACTGATACCTATATATAAAATGAGTTTGGTTCTTTCATTATAACCCGCAACTATTGCTTCTCTTTTTATCAATAACCCTTCTTCATCAATTTTTATTCTTTCCAGTTGGCGTGTAATAAAACTCAGTTTCCTTTCCTCTTCCAATATAATATTTCTGAATATTGTTACGGGCATATGGGGTTGAATAGCACCCTCTGTTTTCCAATACCGCAGGAGATCGGTCACCATTGAATCGAGGAAGACTACATTTTTCCCCTGCTCCGCATTATCGCTTACAAACTCTTTCAACTGTGTTAAACGGGTGGGTATAAAGCTGGCTCCTCTTTCAAACGGGTTCATGTCGTTTACCGAAGCCGTAACCCAATAGGCCCTTCTTCCTCCCATGATCTGCATAATCGAGTAACGAATATCTCTTACATAAGAAATAGTCTGGTGGGTATGACGAACCAGATTGGTTTCTTTTGCCTGCTTTTCGAGCGAATCGATGGTAATAAACCCTACCAGTAACACAAGTAATACTGCAATACCTAAACCGGAATACAATCGGAGGGGCAAGGAACGGATCATGAATAAGAATTGAATTTTTAAATGATTTTGTAAGATAGGTAAATAAATGATTATCAATACGCGCCTGGTATTACAGATTGAAAGAAAGCTGTCTGGCATGTTGAGGTCAATTCCTGATTATTGAGGTTGCCTGCTGTTTTATTGGGTTGTTTTACACGGTAAGTTTATTTCAGGACTATACAATTTCTGAACCCTGAAATCAATGAAACACCCGAACTGCGAAAAACTTCTTTAGCTTAAGTAGACCTTGCGAAAAAAAGGGAATCTGTAATAATGGTAACCAATCCGGTAATCCGTATAAGCAGATCCTCGATTTCATTTAATATTTTTGCAGAAAATAACCAAAGTACTTTGTTGTTAAAGCGAAATTTATTTATAAAGATTACTAAAAATACCCTTACTACTTGTATGCTGTTGCCGACTTTTGGCACTGTTATAGCACAAGTACAACCAACAGACAGCAGTGCTAAAAAAAAAATTACCTTCTCCGGCTCACTGGTGGTTTCTTCTAACGGGTTTTCTATTGTACCCACTTTTTCACTAAACAGCCCTGCTTCAATGATATTACTCTCATTGCGTAAAAATAAATTTAGTTTTGACCCTGATATACGTCTTACGCCAGATGCTAAAAAAGGGAGCATGCTTTTTTGGTTCCGGTATCATGCTGTTACAACAAAAAAATACAGCCTTCGTATGGGTGCTCATCCGGCGTTTAATTTTCAAACTAGAGAGATAATTGTTAACGGTAGCACCTCCACTATTTCGCAAATGCGCCGCTTTTTAGCATGGGAGTTGTCAAACGATTATAAAATAAATAAACAATTTAGTACTGGTATATATTATTTACAAGGAAATGGTTTACAAAAAGACGGTGCAAGAACTACCCATTATATCGCATTCAACATTACTGCCACTAATTTAAAACTAAGCAACACTATTCGCCTTGCTTTAGCGCCTTCCATTTATTACTTATACTTAGATGGCACTAATGGCAAATACATTTCCGGTGCTGTTACCCTTTCACATATAAAGTTGCCATTTACATTGCAACATGGATTTAACAAAACCATTTCATCAAATATCCAGAATAATAAAGATTATATGTGGAACGTTTCACTTCATTATAATTTTAAAAAAAATTACAGCCGCACTAAGCCTTAAAAAGCATATCAGTAATAATGATAAATAAAGCAGTAATCTGTATGACGCCATCCCTTCCAAACAGCGTGTACTTTTTTTACGTTTCCCGCAGATTCTGTGATAATCTTTTTTATTTTATGTGTAACTACGAAAAAAAAAATCGCAATTGTATTGTTTTATGCAAATACCCAAAATGTGCAGTACGCAGTGTTCTCCATGGGAATCCTTTGGACGTCTGCGAAAAACTTCCCTCGGTTAAATACACCTTACAAAGAAAAAATTCAATGCCGGTTATGGTATTGACCAAAATAAAAGCAGCTTCCGGGGGTGAAATCAGGAAAATACTGTAGCAATTCTTCCGCTTTTGATACTATTGCAAAGAAAAAACCAACCCCTAACCCCTTCTTCTCTTCTTCACACCCGTATCACCACCTACAATATTCAAACTGTTTATAAATGCCTGGTAATGCTGTCGGGAAATGGGTAATGGATTTTCTTCTCCTTCAATTTGCAGATGATCCCTGGCAATATAATCAGCATAATTAACCGATACTGCTAACCGGTGATGCACTCTTTTAATTAAATCGGGAGGTAGTTTTTTTAATGCAGCAGTTAAGGTGGAGCGTACCAAATAATACTGCTTATTCGTAACGAATATTTTGATATAGTTTTTTTCTGATGTGATGGCAATCACTTCTTCCGGCTGAATTTTTTTCAGCACTTTATCCTGCCAGATGAAAAAAGGTGGTCGCATATTTTCTATGATTTATGGATAATGTTTTTTCACTCGAAAACACAGGTACAACTTTCGCCTGCCCTATTGCGTAAACAGTATTACCGGCTTCACAACAGGCAAACAGTTATTATATTTTGCTAATATATACAACCTTATTGATACCTCAATGCCTGCTCCGTGCCCGATTGTATCGTTTTTTGGCAGATTCATTTTTGCTTTCTGCCCCCGGGCTAATTCAGGCGCTATGTTGCAGTGAGGGCCAGCGTATCAGGGGCTACATAACCCATCTCTCCTAACCCCTAACACCCAATATCTAACAGCTTGCAGAGGAGGAACAGAGGAGGCAATGAGGACCCAATGAGGAAGCAATGAGGAGGATCTTCGATGCAAGCCAATGCCAGTATGGGTTACTCTTGCCATTTCGAGGAAGCAATGAGGAGAAATGAGGAATAAATCAATAAAATTAAGGGTTCCATGGAGCCGTCTGAGGAGGCAATGAGGAGAAAGAAAAATGAAACCCTTGATTTTATTGGGTTTGAGGGTAGTAAAAGGTGCTTTTTCGAGGAGAATTTACCAGTTATCCCTGCTTTTCTCAAAGAGCGTCCCAGGTTTTGTCAGAGCGCGTCACATTTTCAACTTTACCGGATCAGGCAAATTTTACATTTGTTCTATCAGTGGCTCACAAAGGAGTTTTCCGCTCAAGGTTACCGGGAAGAGCGGACCCGGGAACCTTCTCCGATGTGAATGGCTGATCAAACAAAAACATTTTTTAAAAAAATAAAAACTAATTTTTATGGCATATTCAAACAACAGTGTAATCACTGGTAAATTTCAGGGTAAATTGGGTAAGGAACTCGTATTTCGCAATTGGGACGGCAAAACAATCGTTGCCAAAGCGCCTGGTCGTAGAAAAGCGGCTCCTACAGCTGAACAGGTTAAATTGCAGGATCAGTTTCTCATGGGTTCGCGCTATGCAAAAGCTGTAGTTGGTGACGCAGACCCGAATCTCGCAGAAGCCTACATGGCCGTTTTAAGACCCCGACAAAATCTGTATAGCAGGGCTTTGGAAGACTTTATGTCTGCACCCAAAGTAGTCAGCATCAATACCAGGGCTTATCAAGGACTGATTGGCGACAAGATCGTTGTGCGGGCTAAAGACGATTTCAGGGTAACCGGCGTTAAAGTGGAAATTTATGCTGCTGATGGCTCCCTGCTGGAACAGGGAGAGGCGGTGTCAGATATCTACGATCTCGACTGGACCTATACGGCCACGCAGAACAATAGTCTGCTGGCAGGTACAACTATTAAAGCCATTGCTACCGATATTCCTAATAATGAAGGAATACTGGAAGCTGTTTTGTAAGCATTTTTAACGGGGACCGACCAGCAAATAACTGCCTTCTTTTAGTAGGTTTACATTGTGGCCGGTCCCTTATTTATCCAATAACAGAAACACAGAACATGAGTAAATTATCAAAGCGCCATTTCTGGGAATGGTTCAAACGAAACAATACAACCTATCTCGATCTGCATAACAGGTCTAAAAAAGAAGCCGCTTACTGGATCAATGAGCTGAATACGCACTTAAGGGCTTATGGCCGATTTTATTCTTTTGTGCTCAGCGTATCCAACCAGCATACAGGTACACTCACTATTTCGGTTGATGGCAAACCACATCATTTTAAAAAAGCAGATGCATTGGTTGCGCTGGCACCGGATATACCGGCGTGGACCATCATTTCACTGGAAGCGCCCATGTCTCTTAATCCCGAGATGGGGAAGCTACTTGCAGATGCCGGTATTGGTTTAGATGAACTGTATTTTTCATTTGTTGGTAATGCTGATGAGTATAACAGTATCATCGTATATCATACACTCTGCAATGATGAGTCAAGCCAGCTTTTTTATAATATAGCCCATGCAGTAGTGTACAACCTGCTTGGTGAACGTTCTTTTGGTATTGATATAGTTGAGATTGATGTGGCAAATTTATCTGAAGCCAATGGTGCTGAGTTGTGGAAGCTGGAAGAATTACCTTCCCATATCATCTCACGCCAGTCTTTATTTGTGGTTACTGAAACGGGAATGCTGAAGCTGATTTCGGGGGATGGGAAGGGGTGAATGTATTTTTTCTCAGGATATTGAGCAGAAGTAAATTTCCAACATATTCGAGATGAAGAACTTATTCTGACAGCACTTTGGTCAACGCCATACCCTAAATATGTTTTATTTCATAATTCCACTCAGGTAGCGCTATAATTGCGTCTGCTAAATGTTTTCTATGACATTGGCAAATATTTGCTTCAAAGCAGGTTAAAGCAATTCTCTTTTTCTCTTTTAATAAGTTCAGGATTTGTTGTTGCTGGTTGGTGGTTTTCTTTAAATTTTGCTTTTTGTACACATCAAAGAGGTTATCGTAATCGGTCTGTGTTTTCAATTCCTGTCTCTGGTTAGATTGAATACCCACTTTCGGAATATGCAAATATTCTATATTCAGGCTGGCACAAAAAGTCTTCAATTGTGTTTTTGAAAAACCGAACTTCATGCTTAGTGCATTATTCCTAACATCTACTAAAACTTTTACATCGTTTTTAATCAACCGGTTTAAGTATGCTTCCAAAGAAATTCCTTCATACCCAATTGTATAAAGAACCCTATTATCATTAACTGGCTTTGCTTTTAAAACCTTGTCATATTGTTCTTCATTTAAAATTTCCTTTGCTTTTATGCTATTGATTGCATAATACTGATAGTTTAAGTAAGTTAATTTCATCAAAGCATTTGTTGTCAACTTACCATATGCAGCTTTAATATCAAACAATATTTTTTTATCCTTTTCGGAAAGCATTTTTATATAGTCTGCGGAATCGGTTTTTGTAAAACTGGTCTGGTCTTCTGACAATTGCCCGTGCCCTACCATTGCAGTAAGGTCGGCATTTGCTGAAAATGAATAACAATCGTATTTATAGGGAACAAAGCCATATTCAGGTCTGACTTGTCTGTCTGTAAACAAAAAAAGTAGTTTTTGCAGGGATATTTTAGGCAAATGATCATCAAATGCCTGTATTAAAGCCAGTATGATTTTTCGTCTGTAAAACATATGGTAAAAGTAGGAAAATACCCTTTAAGGTTTCTACTAAAAAGTGAATTTGTAAGTTAGTCTGTTGTTTGTTTATCAGCTTTTACAGAGCCACTCCGCGTAGCAAACAGCAGCTTGAGCATTTTCGAGAAGAAGGGTATTTTTTCCGTAGAGTGTTCTTTACTTAAACGTTCCGCACAGATGTCTCTACGAGAGAGCCGTCTGCGAAAAACTTCTTTAGGTTAAGTAGCCTTGCAAAGAAAAAAAAATTGAATACGTTAAAACTGTAACCAATTAATTTGCTTCCTAAGTTAAAGTAGCGAAATGGGAAATGTAGAATATATCTTAAACTTCCCCTCACAAACAAAAAGCCCCAAAGCATAATACTCCAGGGCCTTGTTCCCCGCAGATTCCCTCTATCACCGCAGGTGAGAGAATGGGCACGTTGCCGATCACTTACACTTAGGTAAGTTAATAATTAGTCATTACGCACGACTATTCAACAACGAATAAGTAATACTAAAAGTAAATGGTACCCCCAAGCTATGTAACTCGCTCCGTCCCCATTCTCGCGCCTTTGGCGTGAGTGGGAGACAGTGCGTAGAACTTTTCTGTTATTGGATAAGTCTCTTAAAACAAAAAAGCCCCGGAGCAATTTCCGGAGCTTTCATATATATCTGATCAGTTATTAAAATGCCGGATCAGCAGGTGTATTCGGGTTACTGTCTCTTTCGCGGAAAGGATAAGGGAACAGGTTACGTTTACGTTCTGTATTCGGGCGACCAAAACGACGCATATCTTCCAGTTTCATTCCGGACAGGTATAACTCTATACAACGGTTCCTATAAATCTGGGTTAGCAGTTCTGCGGCGGTTACCGGAGCAACAGGACCAAGATCAGCACCAATACCCAGAGGATCATTGGCTGCTTTTTTCGTAACTACTTTATTCAGTTCCAGTATACCATTTACCAGGTCGGGTGTTGCCTGCCGGGCATATGCTTCTGCTTTAATCAGCGTCATTTCACCGGGATAGTACAATGGAATAGCAGCAGTAGCTGTATTCCAGAAACCATTTAACCTGAAACGCGGATTAATGGTTGCATTGATGACCGTATAGAAAGGAATACGTTTATCTGCCAGATCAGGTGCAATAGCCGCAGGTAAACCCAGAGTAGAATCTACCGGCTGGTACACATTATTGGTAGATGTTACAAAATTGAAGACAGGGTTCGGATTGGCGGCTTCAAAATTCATTGTTGAGCGTTTAGTAAGGTCAACAGCATTGGCAGCAGCCAGAGCAGCAGCATAGTTTCCTGCAAACAATGAGTAACGTGCTTTCAGCGCATACAATGTGTTTACAATATCAACACCTGCAGGAACATCAGCAGCGAATGATGCACTAATGGCATTGGCACTGATAGCAGCCAGGGCCTTATCAATGGCAGCAATGGCTTTGGTAAAACCTATTGTTCTGTCGGAGAAAGTGGTTGTTGCGGTTCCAACAGTATCGGGTACTTTTTCCCAATAGCTGGCCAGGCAGCCAATCGACAATGCTTTGTAGATGGTTGCATAGCCAATGAGTCCGCTTGCATAACTTTTATCAGACAATTTCGCTGCTGCATTGATAACATTATTGGCATCGAAGATGATTTTGTTAGCAGTGGCCCATACATTGCCTAACAATGCATTGGTACCATCTACTGCCGTACCACCCGTGCTGAACTGAAACTCAGATGTATTTCCCGGGTTCATCAACATAGTTTCATTGGTAATTAAACCGGTGGCATCAGACATGCCATAAGCTACGTTTGATGCATAGGTTCTCTGTAAACCTACTACAATACCTGCCAGTCCCTTTGCAGAACTGAATACCTGGTCGGATGTAGCTGCATTGGGATTATTGAAGTCTTTTTTACAACCCGCCGTTGTGAACAGCAGTGCTGCAAGACCTGTATATATTGATGTTTGAATACTTTTTTTCATGTGGTAATTTTTTATTGATTTTAGTCACATGGAATTCGCCAATAGACATTTCGTTTCGTATCAAAATTTGTCATGGCTCATTTCATACAAGTAATTTTTAAGGATTAAAATTTAGCCTGGATACCGAAACTGAATGTGCGTGGAATGGGCACCGCACCAAAATCAATACCACGTAGAATGGTGCTTTGTCCACCGGCATTCACTTCCGGATCGTAACCATTGTAATTATCCCAACTAATCAGGTTACGACCGCTAAAGCTTATGCTCAGATCGCTGAACCCTTTTATTTTTCCAATATTATAACTGAGCGACAGTTCACGCAGTTTAACATAGCTTCCGTTGTCAATGCGCCACTCTTCAATAGCATAGATGCCACTAATATATCCACGGGGTAACTGACCACGGTGTTCCTGCTCTGCTACTTTACCATTACCCACACCCTGACGTGTACGGAAATCGGCATTGAATACATCTACTCCCTGCACCGCATCGATTTGCACACGCAGACTCAGTTTTTTGTATGAGACTTCATTTACCAGACTGGCAGTATAATCAGGATTAGGGTCGCCGATTATTCTACGCAGTACCGCACCACTTGGTAATCCGGCATTTCTACCTGTTGTATAAGTTGTAGCTGTATTCTGTACACCTCTTTCTGTTTGAGGAATACCACCTGCATTTTTTAACTGACTACCATCCGCATTACGTGCAAAGAATGTTCCGTAGAATACACCTACAGGCTGTCCTTCAATAATAGCCACCGGTGCACCCGCATTGGTACTTAACAAAGTAAGTGCCTGACCAATACGATTGGCTTTGTTACGGTTATGGTTATAGATGGCAGTGATGTTCCATGTTACATCTTTCTTCGCCACCGGTGAACCCGTTAATACAATCTCATACCCTTTGTTTTCCAATGATCCGAAATTATCCAGCAGGCTGCTGAAACCAGATGTTGGTGCAATAAAACGGTTGATCAGCAGATCGTTTACTTTCTTGTTATAGATGTTCACTGTAAGACCGATCCTGTTATTCAGGAAAGACATGTCGAAACCCAATTCAACTTCCTGTTGTCTTTCCGGTTTTACATTTTCATTGGCCAATGTACCACTTGAATTCAACGCTGTTCTACCAAGGTAAGAAGAAGAACTGTAAGTATTGAATCTTGAATATGCGCCAATACCTGTAAGGTTACCGCTTTCACCATAGGCTAAACGTACTTTAAACAGGTCCCACCATTTTGCTACAGCAGATTTGGCCCAGAAATCGGTTCCGGAAATTACATAGCTACCACTTGCTTTATAGTATGTTTGGTTGCGCTGGTTCTTACCAAATACAGATGAACCATCCACACGCATGGCGCCGGTAATAAAGAACTGGTTGCGGTATTTGAAGTTCTGCTGTACATAAGCACCTGATATTGATAATTCGCTGCGCTCATCCACACCGCCTAAAATAGTACTCGCACCATTTACAGTTTGTACAAACGGAGCAAGACCCCTTCCCTGTAATAAAGAATAATTATTCTTCTCATATTGCTGTGAGAAACCAACCTGTGTTACAGAGTTAATATTATTGCTGATGTTTCTGCTGTAAGTAGCATTCAGGTCATGGTTAATGGCAAAGAAACTGTTGTTACCGGTACTTGCATAACCATTCTGTGTGGGGTCAAGTGTTGGCCCGCCACCAAAGAATGCTGTACTTACGTTGTATGCAAATGGCGGAATATAAGTGGTACCATTCTGTGAATAGTTATCGATACCCATGGTATAGTCAACCGTTAAACCTGTGATAGGGCGTAATTTCAGACCCAGGTTGGCAATTAAGCGGTTGGTAGTCTGCCGCTGTTTGATATCTTCTATTACAGAAACCGGATTTACTCTTCCACGTTCACCTACTACCCTAACATTACCTAACGCATCTCTTGTCTGGATATCATGGAAATTACCGATGATAGTTACTGAATTCATGGGTGAGAAGAATGAGTTACCATCAGGTTTTTCATTCGCTGTGCTGTTTACATAATTCAGACCCAGGTTAAAACTGGCCCATTTATTCAGCACCTGGTCTATATTACTACGGAAGCTGTAACGTTGAAAATCGGTATTTCTTACAATACCCTGGTTATAGAAATAAGAACCCGATACATAGTATTTGGTTTTATCGTTACCACCACTGATGGAGATATTGTTATCGGTACCATTGGCATTACGGAAAATATAATCCTGGTAATCGTATCGTGTTACCGGTGTGGTAGTGGTAGCTGAAGTTATAAGTATATCCTGGGTTAATGCGCCGGGGCCATCGGCGGGACCACCGAATTTAGTGGGAGCCTGGTTTACTCCGATTTTCTTACGTAAGCTGCTACTGGTGAAACTCGTGGAGAAGCTTACCGAAGGTGCACCGCTTTTTCCTTTTTTGGTGAATATTTGAACAACACCTGCATTGGCCCGGCTACCATAGATAGCTGCGGCAGCGGCACCATTCAATACTTCTATTCTTTCAATATCATTTGGATTAATATCTACCAATCGGCTCTGACCAATACTTCCTACAAAATTACCACCATCGTAGTTACCCGATGTATTGGTAACACGGTTGGTGGCATTATTTACGATTACACCATCAATAATATACAATGGTTCCGATGAAGAAGAGATGGAACTAATACCCCGCAGACGAACAGATAAGCCACCTGCAGGATCACCTGAATTTTGAGAAATCTGAGCACCGGCTGTTTTACCTTGTAAAGCAGCGAGTACATTACCGGTTGCGCCTTTATTCAGGTCTTCGGCATTCACTGAGCTGATATAACTTCCTAACTGGCGACGTGTGGTACCCTGTGAGTTACCTGTTACGATTACTTCATCCAGTTTAGAAACATCTTCAGCAAGTTCTGCATTAACCGTATAATTGTTGTTACTACCTGTTACGGTTAAAGACGATTGTTGTGTTCTATAACCGGTACTGGAAAACACAATGGTGTAAGTACCTGGTTTGAGTGCAGCGGTAAAACTATAGGTACCCGATGCTTCGGTAGCGGCACCTGTACCATTTTCTCTTACAACTACAGAAGCTGCTTCAACAGCAGCGCCGCCTTTGGCGGTAACTTTTCCGGATATGCGAACCTGTGCAATACCGGCTACCGTAAATAGTGTAGTGAGCATTGCTAACAATGCTACTCGTACACTACCCGGCTTCATAAGTGGTGTTATTTTCATATTTCAGCGTTTATAGATGGTTACAAAATAGTAATGCCATGTTTTTTATAGGGTTCAAATAATGGATTGAAAGGATCTACTTCTGTGATCATCGTATCAATTTCATCCAATCCGCAAATTGTTAGTTTCTGGTGTGTGTTTACCTTCTCTGCAATGGACAACACAACCGTTTTTTCTGCGGCTTGTATCATCGCTTTCTTTACCTGTATTACTTCCCAGTCGTTATCGGTAATACCTGTTTCATCAATAGCATTGATACCCATTATGCATAAATCAGCTTTTATTCCGCTGATTTTTGAAATAGCTTCTCCACCTACAGCAATCTGTGAGCTTTTGGAAATTTTATCACCCAGGAAAATCACTTCTATATTCGGGTGCTGTGCATATTCATGCGCTGCGGGAATACTTCCGGTAAAAAAAGTGGCATTCAAATCGGAAGGAAGTATACGCGCCATTTCAATAATGGTGGTACCGCCTGTTGTAAGAATAAACATATTGTTCCTGATGAGTGGAACTACTTTTTGTGCAATCAGTCTTTTACTGTCTGCTTTATATACATCTGATTTGAGAAAAGAACTGTGGAAAGATTTAGACAATGCACCTCCATGTACCTTAATAATCTTATCCATATCGGCAAGTTCATTCAGGTCGCGGCGAATCGTATCTTCGGATACATTGATTTCCGTACTCAGATCAGAGGAAAGTATACGATTGTGAAGGTCAATCTGACGTAGTATATAAGCTTGGCGTTCGGTTTTCAGCATAGCAGCTTGGATATAATTATCCTAAAATTAATGCAGGAACTTGCGTATTTCCAAAAAAATCTTGCATAAAATTGCATAAAAATGCGTTTTTAAGTCTAATTTAAACCCATGAACCAGAATATAGCGGCGTTATATAAAATTGCAAATAAGACTGAAAGAACCATTATTGGTTTGATGAGTGGCACTTCCGTTGATGGGCTCGACGTGGCCTTATGCCGTTTTTCTGGTCAGGGTATGAACACAAACCTGCAATTACTTGCATTTGAGACCGTTTCCTATAACGCTGCATTTAAAAATCATATCAAGTCTGTTTTTTCTAAACGGCAGGTAGACCTCGAGAAAGTGTGTTTACTCAATGCCTGGGTTGCGCTTGAACACTCAAACATTATTCTTGATTGCCTGAAAAAATGGCAAAAGGAGCCTTCAGAAGTAGACCTGATTGCAAGTCATGGCCAGACCATTTACCATGCACCAAAATTTCTTCATCCTGATGATGAATTCGGGAATGCTACATTACAGATCGGCGATGGCGATCATATGGCCGTAGCTACCGGTATTATTACATTAAGCGATTTCAGACAAAAACATGTGGCAGCAGGCGGCGAAGGCGCACCACTGGCTGTTTATGGCGACTACCTAATTTTCAGTAATAAAAAGGAGAACAGGATTATGTTGAATATTGGCGGTATCGCCAATTTCACCTATCTCCCATCTAGCCTCGATGCCAGTGCCGTTTTCAGTACCGATGTAGGAACAGGAAATACTTTGATGGATGCTTATATACAGGAGTATTTTCCCGGAAAATATTATGATGAAAATGCAGCGGTTGCTAAAGCAGGCAACATCAGTAATTCATTGTTGAACGCCTTGAAACAAAACCAGTTTTTTGCCAACGATTTTCCAAAAACAATCGGCCCCGAACTTTTCAACTTACAGTATTTAGCAGATGCTTTACAGGCATCTGACAATACAAATCTGTCGCATGCCGATATTATGGCCTCGCTTAACCGTTTTTCTGCCGATATGATTGTAGATGCATTACAAAGAAGTATGGGTGGAAAAACCGATTTTGTAACGTATGTAAGTGGCGGAGGTATGCATAACCCATTGCTCATGCAACATATCAGGGAACAGTTGCCGGGTATAATTTTCAGAAACACCGATGAACTGGAAGTAAACCCCGATGCCAAAGAAGCCGTTCTCTTTGCCATCCTCGCCAATGAAGCCATTTGTGGAGGTGAAGTGAAATTGGGTGCGGGCAGAAACGGTATTCCGGCGGTGAGTATGGGTAAAATTAGTTTTCCGAAATAATAGATACACAACCTCTTATCCTTTCATTAAGCTGATTAACATGATACATACAGTTTCAGCAATACTATTTCCTGAATTTTACTTTTCAGTTTAATTTCACTGAAAACAAATGATCATGAAAATAGCCCTGCTTTGTATAAGTTTCATACTAACCTTTGCTTCCCTTTCAGCGCAAACACAACCCATTGAAAAAAAGAAATTTCATTTCGGATCAGAACAGGATACTACAGCAGGTTATGCACAGGTGGTAAAAGTAGACAACATATTGTATGTATCAGGTACCGTATCGAGAGATATTACTTCTGCCGGTATTCAGCGTATTTACCAGACCATTGAAAGAAGCCTCAATCATTTTGGTGCCAGTCTGCAAAATGTAGTAAAAGAAAATTTGTATACCACCGATATTGAAGCAATGAAAACGCATAACGAGGCACGCAAAAAAATGTATAATGGCGACTATCCCGCTGCCACATGGGTACAGATAAGCAGGTTATATATGCCCGATGCAAAACTGGAGATTGAAGTAATTGCTCACCTGCCTAAAGGGAAATAATTTTTATCGCCTGCTGGCAATCAACAGGTTCAGGTCAGTAAACTTGAGATCAAAACGCTGACTGATATAAAAATCGGTAAGTGCTCCTTTAAACATATAAATACCTTCGCGGAGGTTAAAATTGTGCCATACCATTTCCTCCAGCCCACCTTCATCACTGATAGATAACATTAACGGCATGAGTACATTACTAATGGCCTGGCTGGCTGTTCTCGCAAAACCACTGGGAATATTGGGTACACAATAATGAATGACATCGTGTTTTACAAAAGTGGGTTGTTGATGACTGGTCAGTTCACTGGTTTCAAAACAACCCCCACGATCAATCGCCACGTCAATAATAATGCTGCCCGGGCGCATGGCTGCTACCATCTCTTCTGTTACTACTACCGGTGCACGTCCGTATTCATTACTCAAAGCACCAACAGCTACTTCACAGGTTTTTAATTGTTTCGATAAAATACGTGGTTCCAGTACACTGGTCCAGATACGCTGACCCAGATTATTCTGTAACTGTTTTAAGCGATACACATTATTGTCAAAGACTTTTACAGAAGCACCAAGTGCCAGTGCATTACGTGTAGCAAATTCGCCAACAATGCCAGCGCCGACAATGACCACTTTGGTGGGCGGAATACCACTGATACCTCCCAACAAAACACCTTTTCCTTTATTAAAACTACTGAGGTATTGACCGGCAATGAGCATTACCGCACTACCTGCAATTTCACTCATGCTTCTTACAATGGGATAAGTGCCGCTTTCATCTTTAAAATTCTCAAAACTCAGCGCGGTAATTTTTTTCTCCATCATTTTCTCGATATACTCTTTACGCAGTGCCGATAAATGAATGGGAGAAACAATGGTCTGGTTCATTTGCAGAAAAGGCATATCTTCTGCTACAGGAGGTGCACTCTTTACAAGAATAGGGCATTTAAAAATAGCTTCACGTTCGTACACGATAGTGGCACCGAGTTCTGCATAATCTCTGTCTGAATAATGACTACCCTCGCCCGCATTATGTTCTACCACCACCTGGTGACCGTTCGATACCAGTACACCAACAGCATCTGGCGTTAAGGCAATACGGTTTTCCTGGAAAGCAATTTCTTTGGGAATACCAATATGCAACTTTGCACCCTGAGGTTTTACATCCAGTGTTTCTTCAAGGGTTTCATACGAAAAGGAAGTGCTGATAGAAGGTTTACTGGTTGCCATTATTGGTGGGTTATATTTCTTTACAGAAGATTAAAGTTAACATATTCCCATCAGAATCAAATGGCTTCAGCATCGGTATAAACACGTCTCGTAACGGTATCGAGCATTTGCAGATAAACATGAAACGTATTATCCGGTAAAAGTGCTGCAGCTTTTTCGGGCCATTCAATAAAACAATACTGCCCACTGATCAGATGATCTTCAATACCTGCCTGGATGGCTTCCTCTTCATCTTTTAAGCGGTACCAGTCCATATGCAATACCATACCTGCATCTTTGCTTTGGTACTGGTTAACAATGGCAAATGTGGGACTGCTGATGGCATCTTCAACGCCCAGGTATTCACACAATGCATGAATAAAAGTTGTTTTGCCCGTACCCATCTCTGCATGAAAGGCCCATATCTTATGTTTTTTCCCTTCGCTCCATAAAGCTTTTGCCACCTGTGCTATCTGTGCCAGTCCGAAAATTGCATCCATACTGCAAAGGTAGGGCTATGGGTTGGAAAGTCCGGAAGACAGGGAGTCCGAAAGACCGAAAGACAGGAGTTTAAGTAGTAGAAAGTGTATTTGCATTAGGATAGCAACATTATTGTTCTGTGGATATTTCATACCTTATCTTCTACTCATCTCTTCCGTCTTCCGGACTTTCGGACTTCCCGACTCCCTTCTGCAACATCGATGTAATAATATTCTTCTCAAATCGAAAGATACCGGCATCGCGATTTGGTAAATTTGTGTGGTGAAATAATCACCCCTAATATTTCGATGATGGAAAAAGTGAATTTGAAAGTAGAAGGAATGACCTGCACCAATTGTGCCCTTACAGTAGATAAATACCTGCAGTCGAAGGGTATGAAAAATGTTAAGGTGAATTTTATTGGTGGCGACGTTAGTTATGAAATACCTGAAAATATCATCGCAAAAGATATTGTAAAAGGAATTAATGGTCTTGGTTATCATGTTACCGGCAACGGGCATCAGGAAGAACAAAAGCCAAAAAAATTCTTATCTACACATTTACAGCGTTTCTGGTTTTGTTTTGTATTTACCGCCCCGCTCATGCTTCATATGATTCCGGGTGTTCATATTCATGTATTAATGAACCCCTATGTACAATTAGGTTTAACCATTCCTGTTTTTGTGGTGGGTATGGACTTTTTTGGAAGAAGTGCCATCAAAAGTTTATGGAAGGGCATTCCAAATATGAATGTACTGATTGCTCTTGGATCAGCTGCAGCATTTGGTTATAGTTTATATGGCACCCTGATTGGTCGTGCAGAAGAATTTTTATTTTATGAAACAGCGGCCACCATCATTACACTGGTATTTCTGGGTAACTGGATGGAGGGTCGTTCTGTTGAAACAACACAGGCTGCACTGAAAAAGCTGGCCACTACACAAAAATCCATGGCAAATATGATCGCTTACGACGATCAGCACCAGGAACATATTTTTCCTGTTGAAAGTACCAGTTTAAAAGTAGGTGATTTATTACTCATTAAAAGCGGCGAACAGGTACCGATGGATTGCAAAATACTCTGGGGTGAAGCACAGGTTAATGAGGCCATTATCTCCGGTGAAAGTGTACCCGTATTTAAACAGATGAAGGACCACCTGATTGGCGGAAGTATTATTGAAAGCGGCACGGTGAAAACTTATGTTACGGCTGTTGGTGAAGACACCATTTTATCGGGCATCCTGAAAATGGTTCGTGAGGCACAAACAGAGAAACCACCCGTACAACAACTGGCCGATAAAATCAGTGCCATATTTGTCCCTGCGGTTGTAAGTATTGCTTTGATTACTGTTCTATCCAATTATTTTCTGGCCGATCATCCTTTCAGCACCAGCCTGCTAAGAGGTATTGCGGTACTGGTTATTTCATGTCCATGCGCCATGGGGCTTGCCACACCTGCAGCTATTGCAGTAGGACTCGGTCGTGCGGCCCGCAATGGTATTTTATTCAAGAATGCTAAAAGCCTGGAAATATTTAAAAGTATTAAACAGGTAGTGTTCGATAAGACAGGTACACTCACAACGGGTCATTTCAATATTATCGGTTTTGCATTACAGTCTTCGGATTGTACCGAAGAGGAATTTAAGCGTATCACTTTCTCGCTTGAAAAATATTCGAACCACCCTATTGCCAATGCCATTGTACGTAACTGGAAAACAAAAGATGAAATCAGATGGGCAACTATTGAAGAAGTGAAAGGGTTGGGTATGAAAGCAACCGATAAAGAAGGAAACAATTATATAGCCGGTTCTTTTAAAACAGCAACCTCATTTACCAATGACGCTTCACATAACGTTTATATCATTCGTAATAATCAACTACTGGGGTGGATAGATGTGGCAGATGAAATCAGGCCGGAATCAAAAACCGTAATCAGCGCATTAAAAGCAAAAGGTATTCGTACCATTTTATTAAGTGGCGATCAGAAAGAGAAGTGTGAAAAAGCAGGAAAAGAATTAGGTATCGATACCATCATCGCCGAACAAACACCGGAACAAAAGCTGGAAAAGATTGCCGCGTTTAATGCCGAAGCACCAACTGCCATGGTGGGCGATGGCATTAATGATGCACCCGCATTAGCAAAGGCAACCGTAGGTATATCGCTTAGCGATGCTACCCAGGTAGCCATGCAAAGCGCACAGGTAGTATTGATGAATCATGGGCTTAAAAATCTGCCGATGGCGCTCGGGCTGGGTAAGCATACGTATATCACCATCAAGGAAAATCTTTTCTGGGCTTTTGCGTATAATATTGTGGCCATTCCTGTTGCTGCACTTGGTTATCTCAGTCCCACATTCGGTGCATTGGTAATGGGTTTAAGCGATGTGGTACTGGCGATTAATTCAGTAAAGTTGAATTTTAAGAAAGTGGTATAGAGGCAAAAGATATCAGGTATTCAAGTGCCCTATTTACCATCCGAACTGGTATGATACCGATGCAACAAAAGATCGGGTTAGTCCGTCGGGTCTCGCATCACGTACTACAAAAGGTGTTGCAAGACTTAACTGCAAAGATCTTCGCTGATTAATACGATAACTCATTTGCAGATTGGCATTCAGGGTAAGACCAGATGAACCATCAATATTTTCTCTTTTGCCGAATACATTTTCATAACTATCCTCACCCAGGTGATAAATTGCCAGGAGATTTGGATTGAAGTTCCATTTACCTTTTTTCAATTTCAGCGGATAACCTACCCGCCACAATACATCTGCTTTTCTGCGAAACAGGTTGGTGGTAGGAAACGCTCCCGGTAAAGGGGCCTGCTCCATGATAAAACTGTTTCTGTTATGTTGTATTACAGGTAATTGAAACGCCACATTCATATCTAATTTACCGGCAGCAAATGCAGCTCCTGCAATCAGATCGTAAGTACCTAAACTGGTCTGGTAAACCATGGGTAGTGATACGTTCCCGATTTTAAGGTTCGACTGATTAAATGGCAACTTTACTCCACCGAGCAGATGTATTGTTTTTCCTGAAGCTGTTTTAATACCATACCGAAGCGTGGAATAATAATCTCCGAGGTTAAATACCGAACCATAATTTCCATTTATATAAGCCAGTACCAGTTTATGATCCCACTGTAGTTTTTTTGACAACTGCCTGGAATAACTAACCGATACAGTAGCCAGGCTGGTATTTTCTTCTCCCTGCAAATAAGCAAGTTCAGTTTGTATATTGTTTTTACTTGCAGCGGCTGGGCGTAAAGGAATCGTACAAAAACCGGCATCACTACAACCTTGTGCAGATATCTGATTATGTACAACAACCAACAAGAGACTCAGAATAATGATTCGTTTTTTATTGAAGACTTGCATAACCAAACAGGTGATTGTATTGTTGACAATGAATGAGTACAAACGGATAGGCAGACAGATTGGTGCCGGCAGGGATATTGTAATACTGGGTTCCGGTATTTGATTGCAGGTTGCCCAGATTGAGGTGATTACCCGGCATGGCCGCACTTGAGAGATATACTTTGAGATCTGGACCAGGGCTTACTGAAAAGCTATCTAATTGTACTTGTAATCCGGCAGACTGTTGTATAATTTTTACTACCCCCATTACCTGTATACCCGATGTAGGATAGAATACACCGCGTTTTAATGCCGGCTGTACGGGTAATGGAGCAGTAACAGGGGGATTACTATTTTGTATGGCTGTTCTGAGTGCGTCGCTTTCTTTGGTGCAGGCAGCCAGGCCAATAACCGCACAAAAAAAACATGCTATGATTTTCATATCAGGTAATTCGCCGGATAGACGGTGGATCGGGAGTAGCCTTACAGGTAAGAATAAAACAATCAGAGTTTTTTGAGCTGACTAAGTTTCTATTTAGCCAATTGAATTGACTGAGTACCTATCTGTACACTAAATCGAACGCTGGCTTTCATAGCAGTAAATATGCGTATAATTGTATCGATGGTTGCACTATTGGCATTGCTTTCAAGTTTTGATATTTGCGCTTTCTGAACACCTACCAACTCTCCTAATTGCTCTTGCGTAAGGTTACACTGATGACGTACCCGCTTGATCATTTGACTCACGAGTTCCATATTGAGTTCATACTCATATTGTTCTCTTTCTTTAGTTCCTCTTTTGCCAATGTACTGGTCTTTCATTTCGGCGAGTGTATAAGTTTTCACTCCCTTATTCACTTTAGGCATAGTTCAAAATTTATTTTTAAAATATTGTTCTCTTAATCTCAAAGCCCGGTTTATTTCGCCCGATGGTACTTTGTCTGTTTTCTTATGAAAACCATGCGTAGCAATAACAAGCGTTGTTTTACTATCTGTTTTATCCCAAAACGCTAAGAATCGTATTTGTGTACCTTGGTATAAAGTCCTAAACTCCCATATATCCTGCTGCAGTTTCTTGAATAACCTGGGATCATTGGTTTGTTCCGACAAGTCTACATTAAACAGTACTTTTCTAACGGTCTTCATATCAAGTGAAGCCAAATACTCTTTTGCTTCCTCAAGGAAGCGAGTTTCGAAATATCGCATGTACTTCAGGTTGTAAAATTAAACAATAATTTCCATTTTTGGAAACTTTTTTAGTACAACCTTTCTTTCGTTCGCAATATAAACACGTATACTACGAACCATGCGTAGCCTCAACCTCAGGTGTAGTGAACTGCCATTTTTTCGAAATTTTTACTCTATGAGCAGATTAGATTTTACATGGAGATAAGTAGTAACAACCCCTGGTTATTACTTGTAAGGAAAGATAATTACGAATTATGGCTAACAAAAAACCGCCACTGAAATCAGCTGGCGGTTTTTATTGTATTTACTAACAATTTTCATCTCAGATTAACTACATCCCATACTATTACCACAGTTCAAACACTTGTAGCAGGTACCTGAACGAATGGTAATATGTCCGCAGGTATTACAGGCCGGTGCATCGCTCTGCATGTTTTTAGCAGCTGCATTTACCGCATCCAGTCCGCCGGATTCTGCCTTAACAGGAGCTGCAGCTCTTTGCAATTTCTGTGGCTGTGCAGCAGGTGTTGCATTGGCCGATGGTGCCGTTACACGAACACTGCTTAATTCGGGTTTACCGAGTAAAGTAGCATCACCATCATCTTCACCGGTATTACCAATGGTAGGACGATCGAGCACATGTACCAGGTCTGTTCTGTTGAGGTATTCATAGGCCAGTGAACGGAACACAAAATCTACCAGAGAAGTTGTTGTTTTAATATTCGGATGATCGACCATACCTGATGGTTCAAATTTGGTGAACACAAATTTCTCTACAAACTCTTCCAATGGCACACCATATTGTAAGCCAACAGAAACAGCAATAGCAAAACAGTTCATAAAGCTGCGGAGTGTTGATCCTTCTTTAGCCAGGTCAATAAATATTTCACCCAGTGTTCCATCAGCATATTCACCTGTACGTAAGAAAATTACCTGACCACCAATTTTAGCTTTCTGTGTAAAGCCACGACGCTTGGCAGGCAATGATTTTTTCTCTACGATAGTTGATAACTGACGCTTCAGTTTGGTATCGGTAGAAGCATTCATACGCTTCTGTACCTCTTCCAGTAATTCTTCAACAGTTAATTGACTCATGTCTACAATATTGGAACCTGTTTCAGCAACGGGAGTTTCCTCACTTGCAGCCTGTAGCTTGTCGCTTGAATCTTCCTCTTTTTTCTTCTTATCAGATTTATTACTCAATGGCTGACTCAGCTTAGAACCATCACGATACAGTGCATTGGCTTTTAAACCTAACTGCCAGCTTAGTAAATAGCAATCTGCAATTTCTTCTACTGATGCTTCATGTGGCAGGTTGATGGTTTTTGAAATAGCACCACTTAGGAATGGCTGACAGGCGCCCATCATACGGATATGTCCGTAAGCGTGGATATAACGTTCTCCTTTTTTACCACATTTATTGGCACAGTCAAATACAGACAGGTGTTCATCTTTCAGGTATGGTGCACCTTCAATGGTCATAGTACCACATACATAATCGTTGGCTGCATCAATCTGCTCATCGGTAAAACCT
Source organism: Bacteroidota bacterium (assembly GCA_049324295.1). Taxonomy (GTDB): domain Bacteria; phylum Bacteroidota; class Bacteroidia; order Chitinophagales; family Chitinophagaceae; genus Sediminibacterium. The sequence continues at coordinate 47,343 of JBMOKQ010000047.1, read as the reverse complement.
AATGCTTCGAGCAGGTTAAAACTCCAGTCTGCATATTGCTCTTCTTTGAAACCTAAACGCTGCATACATTCATCACCCAATGTAAAGCGGTTGAAGATAAAGCCAATTTCGAAGGCTGATTTTGCAGCGCCATTCAGTTTCGCAATTTCTTTGGCAGTAAATCCTTTTGCTGCCAAAGATTCGTTATTAATGTATGGAGCGCCTTCAAATGAAGCGGCACCTACTGCATAGAGCTCAATGGCTTTTGCTTCCTGCTCATTATAACCCAGGTTTTTCAGGGCCTGTGGTACAGACTGGTTGATGATTTTGAAATAACCACCACCAGACAGTTTCTTGAATTTTACCAACGCAAAATCAGGCTCTACACCGGTAGTATCGCAATCCATTACCAGGCCAATGGTTCCGGTTGGTGCAATTACAGTGGTTTGTGCGTTACGGTAACCATGTTGTTCACCTAATTGAACTGCCTCATCCCATGCTTTGGTAGCTGCTTTCAACAGGTAATCAGGACAATATTTGGCTTTAATACCCTGTGGCTTGATCTCAATTCCTACATAAGCTTCTTCAGCATCGTAAGCTGCTGCACGGTGGTTACGCATTACACGTAACATGTCTTCTTTGTTTTCCTCATATTTATCAAAAGCACCGAGGAAAGAAGCCATTTCAGCAGATGTTTTATAAGATACACCTGTCATGATAGCGGAAATGGCACCAGCGATACCACGGGCTTCTTCGCTATCATAAGCAATACCACTTACCATGAGCATAGAACCCAGGTTCGCAAAACCTAAACCGAGGGTACGGTAATCGTACGATAACTGCGCTACTTCTTTTGAAGGAAACTGCGCCATCAGTACAGAAATTTCCAGTACGGTGGTCCAGAGACGTGTGGTATACTCAAAACCTTCTACATCAAAAATATTGGTATCATCATCATGAAACTTACGCAGGTTAATAGATGCGAGGTTACATGCCGTGTTATCGAGGAACATATATTCCGAACAGGGATTCGATGCATTGATACGACCTCCTTTCGGACAGGTATGCCATTCGTTGATGGTAGTATCGTATTGTGTACCGGGGTCAGCACAGCGCCATGCAGCATATGAAATTTTCTCCCATACTTCACGTGCCGGAATTTTTTTCATGGTACGGCCATCGGTACGGGCTTTTAGTTCCCAGTCGCCATCTTCTTCCAGCACTTTAAAGAAACTGTTGGGAATACGAACTGAGTTATTGGAGTTTTGTCCGGATACGGTTGCATATGCTTCTCCTTCGTAACTATTATCATAACCGGCGGCTACCAGTGCAGCCACTTTCTTTTCTTCCTCAACTTTCCAGTTGATGAATTCCATGATTTCGGGGTGATCGAGATCAAGGCACACCATTTTCGCTGCCCTACGTGTTGTTCCACCGCTTTTAATGGCACCGGCCGCACGGTCACCAATTTTCAGGAAACTCATTAAACCACTGGAAGTACCGCCACCACTCAGTTTTTCACCGCCGCCACGGATCTGTGAGAAATTGGTACCCACACCAGAACCATATTTGAAAATACGTGCTTCACGGGTCCACAGATCCATGATACCACCTTCATTCACCAGGTCGTCGCTCACACTCAGGATAAAGCAGGCATGTGGCTGGGGACGCTCATAGGCGTTGCTTGATTTTTTAAGCTTACCATCTTTGGCATCTACATAGTAGTGGCCCTGTGGTTTACCGGTGATTCCGTAAACCTCGTGCAATCCGGTATTAAACCATTGTGGTGAATTGGGTACGCAGGCCTGGTTAAGGATGCTGTACACCAGCTCATCATAAAATATCTGTGCATCTTTTTCAGCAGCAAAATAACCATAACGCTCTCCCCAAACACGCCAGCACTGGGCCATACGATGAGCCACCTGCTTTACGCTTGTTTCTCTGCCTACAGAACCATCGGGCTGCGGAACACCTGCTTTGCGGAAATATTTCTGCGCAAGGATGTCGGTGGCTATCTGGCTCCACTGTTTGGGAACCTCCACATTGTTCATCTCAAATACTTTCTCACCATTGGGGTTCTTGATCACAGAATCTCTGTAATCATATTCAAACTGATCATAAGGGCTTACGCCTTCCTTAGTGAAGCGGCGCCCGAATTGCAAGCCTTTCTTAGAGCGGGTAGTAGCCATAATGCGGTTCTGGTTTTAGCGGTTATTTAATGGGTCCTGCGGATTAACGAAATGTTAAGCGGTTGACGAAAATATCTTTCCAAACTGATAAACCAAGACCGTAAATATGCACAGCTTGTGAATAAAGAATGTGAATTATTTCACAGGTCAAATCAGGGTTGAATTTGCCGCAATATCCCCGTTTGTGGGAAAGATTTTTTGGGGTGAAGGTTTGTTGAATGGGGATTTTTCCGTAAATCAATAGGTAGAAAAATGACAAAAAAACAAGGGTGTTCAGGCTGCAAAACCGGCCCAACACATTATCTTTCAAATAAATGCGAAACAATCAGTCGTTTAGCACCTTAAACAAAAACTTTTCTGCATTTTTGCAGAAGCATCCATCTGATACCGAATGAAGCAGGTTTTATATCAACAATTGGCAGAAAAAAAGCGATCCGGCAGGAAATCTTTTACCGTTCTGATTGACCCCGATAAGGTTGACGGCAACAATATTGACCAGCTGGTTACCCTTTCTGTTGATGCTAAAGTGGACTATTTCTTTGTAGGTGGCAGTCTGGTTATTTCCAGCCATCTCGATGAATGCATTCAGCAGATAAAAGCCGCCTGCGATATTCCCGTAATCCTGTTTCCCGGCTCTCCTTCACAGGTTAGTAAGTATGCAGACGCACTTTTATACCTTTCGCTTATTTCGGGCCGTAATCCCGAACTGCTTATTGGTCAGCATGTAATAAGCGCCCCTTTTGTAAAAAAGAGTGGTCTCGAAATTATGCCCACGGGTTATATGGTCATTGATGGCGGCGCCCCTACCACCGTTTCTTATATTTCCAATGCCACCCCTATTCCGGCCGATAAAAGCGAAATAGCCATGTGTACCGCTATGGCCGGCGAAATGCTGGGTATGAAGCTAATATACATGGATGCCGGCAGTGGTGCCAAACGCCCTATCAATGAAACCATGATTGAAAAAGTGGCCCGTCATATTGAAGCACCCCTGATTATTGGCGGTGGTATAACCGATCCTGAAAAAGCATACCGCAACTGTAAAGCAGGTGCCGATGTAATTGTGGTGGGTAATGCCATTGAAAAAGATGTTTCACTGATTAAAGAAATGAGTGCGGCCATTCATAGCAGCGCCACTGTTCAGCAGAATGGTTAACCCTGTTCCGGTTTCTTATCCCGTATATTTATTTCATACCAATGAATGCCGCCTATTTCGAGGACAAGTTTTATGAATTCGAATCATCGGAGCAAGTTCAATTGTCGCCAGGTACTTATGAAGGATGCCATTTTGTGCATGGGAACTTCAGCGGCACCAGTTTTTCTGATTATCGTTTTCTTGAATGTTCATTTACTAACTGTAACCTCGATCGTGTTGAACTGATCAACACATCCTTCAGTGAAGTGAAATTTATAGACTGCAAAATGATGGGTATTAGTTTTGAACATTGTCACCGCATAATGTTTACGCCCTATTTTGAAAACTGCTCCCTCAATTTTTCCAATTTCTTTGAGAGGAAAATACCCTGCACCATTTTTAAAGACTGTAATCTTACAGAAGTTGATTTTACCACTGCCATTCTCAGCGAAGCTGTTTTCTCAGGTTGCGATTTTACCAATGCCCGTTTTGACCATACAACACTCTCCGGCGCCGATTTTCGTGGCGCTTTTAACTTCTCTATTGACCCTGAAAATAATAACCTTAAGAAAGCAAAGTTTTCGCTGGCTACCGTTCAGGGTTTATTGAATAAATATGGACTAATCATTGAAGCGTAAATACACCGGGCTCATCTCTCTCCTGATTTCTATAATACAGCTATTGAAAATACAATCAATGATTACCCGCTCTTTGTTCCCCAGCAGTAATTGCAATTGGTAAAATATTTTGCTTTGGTGGCAGTGGACATGTTGCAAAGGGTGTAAACGCACAGGGTGGGTTATATGATTTATTAAAATCAAGAATCGTCATTCCATCATCACCCGGCATCGTTGCATATAAAAAACGGCCGGCAGGATAGGTTGTTTTTCCGCTTGTTGCATCTCCGAAAATAATAAAGAGTTTATCTTCTTCTGTGAGCGCATCAAGTGTATATTGGATTTCATTGATTGCGAAAATTAATTTACCTGGTGAAAACTGCATGGTTGTCTGACCCAGTACATTCTCAATCGGAATACTTGTTTGAATCAATGGTCTCAGCAATTTTGCCATTACACGAAAACTTGTATCAACAGGAAAACAGGGAATTTCTTTTAATGCTTTTACAGCAGGGTGTTCCAGGTTTCGGAAGCGGATGCCTATTTTATCTTCCCGCTTAATAAATGTCCAGCGATAGGATGCAAAGGATATAAGAGGCTGTTGTAAAGAATCCGGATGAAATACTACTGCCTCTTTTTGTGCAGCCCCGTTCACTTTTATATAAATACCCTTATCTATTACCTGTGTTACCGTATTCCCTTTCTTTTCATAGTACCCCACATTTGCAGGAAATGATGGGATCGGGAAACGTATCGCATCATTTCCCGCTCCGCCAAATGTTTGCTTCCCCTCATTCAGCCAAAATAAACCAGCCAGGTTGAGCCAGCCTTTTTCAGACTTTAGTTCTTTCAGACGTGCTTTTTTCCAATTGATTATCTCCTCATTATAATTTTTCTGGGCACTTACCTCAGACAAAAACAAACAATAGAAAAAGAGAAAGATAAAACTACGCATACTGGTATTTCAAAATGATCAGGAATGTGTGAATGTACTGCATGAACACATAAAAAAGGTAAATACCCGGTTGTAATATACTACAAAAAAATCCCTGCCTGGAGCAGGGATAGCAGGAATATATTTCTGTTTAATTTATTTTACCTGAGGTCAGATGTATCAACCCTTGCAGGCGTTTCCTTTCCGCTCACAATACCCCTTGAACTCAAGGCAATGGCACGGATAATACGTGTCATATTTTCAATATCAATAGTACTGAATTCATCAGATGCTTTATGATAGTAAGGATCTACATCAATCTTGGTAGTGGAAATAGTATGAGCCGGTACACCTAAGCGAGCCAGTGTTGCATTATCTGAACGATAAAATAAGTCCTGCGCCGGATATGGATCAGGATGAAAAGTAAAATCTGTGCCAACCAGATTTCCCTGCAATATCTTACCCATATCTGTTTTTTCATAACCGGTAATAAATGCAGTGTTTTTACCCCACTTACTTTCCGATCCAATCATTTCAATATTAAACATAGCCATAACCTGTTTGGGATCGAACTGGCGTGAAAAATAAGTGGCACCAAAACCTCCTACTTCTTCTGCTGTAAAAGCTGCAAAAATAAGTGTGCGTTCGTTGTTGTTTATCTTCTTGAAATATTGCGCCAGCACCATCATAGCTGTTGTTCCGGCAGCATCGTCATTGGCACCATTAAAAATAGAGTCTGTCTGCACATTACCATTTCTGTCTTTACCCATAATACCCAGGTGATCATAGTGACCAGAGAAAATTACATACTCATTCTTTTTGTTTTTACCAGGCAATACCCCAACCACATTTGCCAAAGGCATTTCCGTAATCTCATGCTTTGCACTTACACTATAAGTAGCAGGATCAGTAGCAGCAAGTATAAACACTACATTCTTATCGGTTTTAAATATGGTCGATTTAAGGCGTGTAAGCGTATTAAAAGTTTTTGAGAAACCGGTATCAACAATTACTACATAATTCTTATTTGCACTGAGGTATTTCCGTGCTTCTGTTCCCAAATTGGCGCCTGCTGCAATTGTCACTTTTTCATACCCTGACTGCTCCGTAATGTTAAGTTCCGGCTGACAGGTAACAACAATCACATCTCTGCTATCGAGACTAACACCACCAATACTTGCGGTAAGACTGATAAACTTCGGACGCACCATGAGAAACTGCTGCAAAAAATTACCGCTGTTGTTCCAGGTTTGCAATCCTGTTTTTTTGAATTCATCGGCAATAAAAGCTGCTGCTTTATCAATGCCTTTTGTAAAAGTGCGTCTGCCTTCCATTTCATCGGAAGAAAGTGTTCGCTCAATACGTTCTACTTCTTTCTGACTGATTAGTTCTTCTACATTCTGTGCTGATGCAGCACCCACGATAAGTACCGTGAGCGATAAGAGGTATTTTTTCATATTAGCGTTTGAATTAAGGGGCGTGAATGGTCTGGTGATGAATGGGCAATGTTGGGAATCTTTATTCACCTCCGAAAGGAGTCCTTCGGACATTGACCATTCACCATTCATTGCTACAAGCTCATCATTTCTTTAAACTTCACCGTTTGTCTGCGACTTACTTCAATTTTTTCACCACCTTTCAGGTCAACTAAAAGACCACCATTGAAATAGGGTTCAATTTTTTCAATCCAGCGAAGGTTGATGATATGTTTACGGTTGGCGCGGAAGAACATCCTGTCATCCAGTCTTTCTTCCAATGCGTTCAGCGATTTTAAGATCAATGGTTTATTGGTACCAAAGAATACTTTGGCATAGTTACCTACGCTTTCAAATAAACGGATTTCACCCAGTTTCACAAACCAGCAACGCTCACCATCTTTTACAAATACCTGGTCATGTTCTGTTAATGGCCCCCTGTTGATGCCATTTAATCCGGCAGACTCTTTAAACATTTCTGCCTGTAATTTCTGAATGGCATCGGCCAGTCTTTTGGGCTCAATAGGTTTCAGCAGGTAATCGAGTGCATTTACTTCAAATGCTTTGATGGCATATTCATCATATGCTGTTGTAAAAATTACTTTAGGTGCTTTTTCAACTTCTGCCAAGAGGTCGAACCCGGTTTTACCCGGCATCTGAATATCAAGGAAGATAAGATCCGGATTGAGGGTTTCTATTTTCTCGATTCCATCATCAACATTTGCCGCTTCCTCAATCACTTCTATATCTGAATGATCCTGCAATAACTTTTTTAACTCATTTCGTGCAAGTCTTTCATCATCAATAATGATTGCTTTGATAGCCATAGCGCTGATTATTATATAGAATTATGAATAAACGTGTTGTACGGGCATTTTTACAATAGCTTCCACCATATTGTTGCCAATATCCCTGATTTCAAAGTTAGCTTTTCCGCCGAATAATAATTTAAGCCTGTTCCTGGTACTGTTGATACCGAATCCGTCGTTGCCGGTATTATTATCTAATTTACCTGTATTCTGAATAATTAACGCATGATGATCATCGCGATAGTCTGAGATCACTTTTATAAATCCACCATCTTTTTGCTTACCAATACCATGTTTTATGGCATTTTCAACCAGTGTCTGCAGCATCATTGGTGGTACAGGCTGATCGAGCGTATCTTCATCAATTTCGTATTCAACATGTAACCTGTCTTCAAAACGAATATGTTCCAGTGCCAGGTAATCTTTTACAATATTCAGCTCTTTTTCAAAAGGTACGGTTTCCAGTTTTTCTGCCTGCATACTGCTGCGTAAAATATTACTCAGTTCAGTGATGGCGGTACGGGCACGGTTGGGGTTTTCATCTACCAGCGCCCGGATACTGTTCAATGCATTAAAAATAAAATGCGGATTGATATGCGATTTGATGGTTTTAAGTTCCAGTTCCTTTACCAGGCTCTCCAGTCTCACTTTCTGGATCTCACTCTTAGTGCCCAGTTCCACATAATGCCAGATATAATAAATCGACACCCATACCAGTACCATGGGTGAATCGAAAATTACATTGGAAAGAAACCTTTTTTCAACAGAAACCTTCCTGGCTTTATCGTATAAACCAGACCATTCCACAATAAAACTGTTTGTCAAACTATATAATACAATAATGCTTAAAACAGTGATAGTCATTAACCACCACTTCTGTACCTGTACGGGTGGCCTGAGTTCCATCTTCACAATCAGCTCACGTAATAAATGCGTAAAAACCAGTCCTGAAAGGATGGTGATCCCTAATCGGGGATAGAAAATATAATTGGTACGGTTCTCAAAAATAAAGGCAAAGAAGACCATGGTCAGGCCATAAAATAACCATCCTCCTAACTGACACCACCAGTATAATGTAGATTTGCTCGTCCTCATGTATCAACAAATATAGAGGTAAAGCTTTCCCTGTGGCACCTGAATTTTGATTAATGGCAAAAACCGCAGTTGTTTGGTGGAAATTAATGTTACCCGTCGACGAACCTTCCTTGCTGTGGACTGTTTCTTAACGTATCGCAGAATATTGCTAAACACGAAAAACGTACTTTTACATTTTAAAGACAGTCCGCATGGATATTAAACCCGGCCAGCTATTAAGCCATATCAATCATCCCATCGACCTGAAAAAGCTCTCCCGTGAGCAGTTACACCAGGTTTGTGATGAATTGAGACAATATATTATTGACGTAGTAAGCGTTCATGGTGGTCATTTTGGGGCAAGCCTTGGTGTGGTAGAATTGAGTGTGGCCCTTCATTACGTGTATAATACACCTTACGATCAATTAGTATGGGATGTGGGACACCAGGCTTATGGCCATAAAATACTCACAGGCAGAAGAGATCAGTTTATTACCAACCGCAAATACAAGGGACTCAGTGGCTTTCCAAAAAGATCGGAAAGTGAATACGATACTTTTGGGGTAGGACATTCGTCTACCTCTATTTCAGCCGCATTAGGTATGGCCATGGCCGCCAAATACAAGGGCGAAAACCGTAAATCGGTAGCCGTTATAGGCGATGGCTCCATGACGGCCGGTATGGCTTTTGAGGCCATGAACCATGCGGGTGTGGCTGATAGCGATATGCTTATCATCCTGAATGATAACTGTATGAGCATTGACCCTAATGTGGGTGCACTGAAAGAATATCTTACCGATATAAGCACTTCACCTACTTATAATAAAGTAAGAGATGAAGTTTGGAACCTGCTCGGCAAATTACCTGTTGGTAAAAACCTGAGCCGCGACCTGGCTTCCAAGCTCGAAGCAGGTGTGAAAGGTGTAGTGAGTAAAAGCAGCAACCTGTTTGAAGCATTAAAGATCCGGTACTTTGGTCCGATTGATGGTCATAATATTACCAAACTGGTAGATACATTGAAAGACCTGAGAGAAATTCCAGGTCCTAAACTCCTCCATATCATCACTACCAAAGGAAAGGGTTATGCACTGGCCGAAAAGGACCAGACCAAATGGCATGCTCCCGGTTTGTTTGATAAGGTTACAGGTGAAATTTATAAGAAGAAAATTGAAACACAGCAGCCACCCAAGTACCAGGATGTATTTGGTCATACCATGATTGAGCTGGCAGAACTGAATGATAAAGTGATGGGTATTACACCTGCCATGCCCAGTGGATCTTCTTTAAAATTTATGATGGAAAAAATGCCGCATCGTGCATTTGATGTGGGCATTTGTGAGCAACATGCTGTTACCCTCAGTGCCGGTTTGGCCACACAGGGTTTACGTGTGTTCTGTAATATTTATTCCTCCTTCATGCAACGCGCCTACGACCAGGTGGTGCATGATGTAGCTATTCAGAAATTACCCGTGGTATTGTGTTTAGACCGTGCAGGACTCGTGGGTGAAGACGGCCCCACGCATCATGGCTGTTACGATATTCCTTATTTCCGTTGTATTCCCAACCTTATTGTGAGTGCACCCATGAACGAACAGGAACTGCGTAACCTGATGTACACTGCTCAGCTGGAAAAAACAAACTATCCTTTTGTAATCCGCTACCCCCGTGGCGAAGGTGTAATGCCTGAATGGAGAACGGCTTTTGAAGAAGTGCAGATTGGAAAAGGAAGAAAAATAAAAGACGGAAGAGATGTGGCCATATTGAGCTTTGGTCACCCGGGCAATTTTGCCACAACAGCCATTCGTGAACTAAGAACAGAAGGTATTGATCCGGCGCATTATGATCTTCGTTTTGTAAAACCCATTGATGAAGATTTATTGCATGAAGTTTTCAGCAAATACAATAAGATTGTTACTGTTGAAGATGGAACAGTGGTAGGCGGTTTTGGTTCTGCCGTACTCGAGTTCATGAACAAATACGGCTATAAGGCAGAGGTAACCATTTTAGGTATTCCAGACAGATTGGTGGAACACGGCACTCCAAAAGAATTACACAGAGAATGTAATTATGATGCTCAGGGCATTGCCGATGCCGTTCGCACTTTGTTAAAAGAAACAGTGAGTTCAACTGTACTCTTAGGATAATCTCTCTTTCATAATCTGCGAATCTGTAGCTTTATTTTTTTGCCACAGATGCACAGATTTTTTTTACCCTTATGTTGTGAAATGCAAGTATAGAATGAAAATTGCGAAAGCGAGATAAATCAGTACACCTATATATAACAATGGCCGGTATTTTACTGCTTCTCCTGTTTTCGTTTTATAATGAACGACAAGTAAGAGCAATAAAAACATGAGACTGGTAGCTACAAGATTAAACATCCTTACACTCCTTGGATCTGTAAAAAACAGACCAAGTATTCCTTTGGCAATAATAAACAGCACTATCACTAAAGGAATCATGCCCTTTTTCTCGAGTAGTTTTTCAATTCCCTGGTTATTATTGTTCATAGCGAAAGATGGCTTTGACTGACCCTATGCAAAACTTTTGGAAAGTCCAAAGGACTCCTTCGGAGTTTCGAAACTCTCATGGAGTCTTTTTGACTTTCCAAAAGTTATCTCCCATAGTATTGAATTAAAGTTTGAAAGAATATAGTACACTAATGCCGAAGGCATCCAGATATCGAATAACCGTTTCGTCTTCATTCTCTTTTAAAAATCTATCCTTTTTATAGCTATTGAGGACTCGTATAAAGGCTCCAAATTCCATTTGTTGAACCTTAAGATTAACGACCACGTTGGCGCAATTCCCGAAATATGAGAATTGAGTATTTGTATTTCGCGCCCCACTGTATGGAACTGCTCCATTATATTTTCGTCGAAAAGAAAAATTAAAAACATGCTCTACCCCTAATAGTACCTGTGTATTACCTTGCTTAAGTACACTATGCGTAAACCCGGTCGGTATCCGAAGAAGAGAATATGTATAATAAAGCGCCTCTGTCCCTAGGGGAATACTATCACTACCCGCATTTAATGCCCGATGATCATATTCTCGCCGAATGTTAAATCTATTTCGGAAGTACCCAATGCCCCCGTAAAAGTTAATTTTTTTAACAGTGTACGCGAGAAGAATATCAGTTCCAAAATTAATGGCATTCGCTTGAGCTTCTCTTACTCCAAAAGGTGTAGAAATATTAGCTTTTTGTTGCTCATACTGAATAGGTATCCGAATGTGAAGCTTCAGATTATTTGTTTGCGCAGTGAGTGTAGTAGTCAGGTATTGCAAAAAAAGGGTTGCGATTATTTTTTTCATAAAATGAATCTATTGGATTTCTGAGTTGCTGTGACCTCCTCCCAAAAAATTGGAGCGATATAAATTAGAAAATCGGGGCAATTGACCGTACTCTAAAAGTAAGCAGAACCATTGCTCATTTGACAGGTAGTGCCGGATAACTTTTGGAAAGTCCAAAGGACTCCTTCGGAGTTCCGAAACTCTCATGGAGTCCTTTGGACTTTCCAAAAGTTAACTCAAAGAAGCTTCCGCTTAGCTGAAGAAGATGATTTTGAAAGGCTATAACAGCGTACTTGTATAAATATATAGATTTTTTATAAAGTTTCAACATCGCTGCGCTTTTTCTCCGTTATAAGTCCGTTACAAGTCCGTTACCAGTCCGTTTAACCTTAAGGTTTCCTTCGGGTTTTATTCGATGCTCATTCTGGTACCCTTCTGGTATACGGAAGGGTTTCTCTATACATGCAAAAGAGTATAACTCATGCATCCCTTTTAATATGCAACCAGCATTAAAAAGGAAACCCGAAGATGAATTGAAGGAAATACGGTATAAACCCGGAAATTGCTGGATAGCTATTGCTCAGAGAATGTAGTTATGATGCGCAAGGCATTGCCGATGCCGTTCGCACTTTTAAAAGAAACAGTGAGTTCAACTGTACTCTTAGGATAATCTCTCTTTCATAATCTTCGAATCTGTAGCTTTATTTTTTTGCCACAGATTCACAGATTTTTTTATGGAAATAAGAGCAGACCTCATCTCTTGTTAAACACATATGCTGAAACTTTTTCTATTACTTACATCTGCTCTCTTCTGCTGCAATATTACAAAGGCACAACGCATATTCCATCCATATCAATCACAGATAAAACAATACGTGTTACAGAAAAAAATGGATAGCCGTATTTGTTTTCTTCTCGACTTAAACATACACAACGGCAAGAAAAGATTCTTTGTATATGATATTCAAAAAGATAGCATTCTCCATGCCGGCCTCGTTACACATGGCGATTGCAGGGAAAGATATTTATCGGATGTACGCTACTCCAACCAGCCAGGCTCTCAATGCAGTTCTTCGGGCAGGTATAAAGTGGGTGCTCAATACAAGGGTATTTTTGGAAAATCGTACCGGTTGCATGGGCTTGACAGCAGCAACAGCAATGCAAGGAAACGGGCAGTGGTTATTCACTCGCATGAATGTATTCCCGATGAAGAAATTTATCCCGACCAGATCTGTAACAGCCAGGGATGTGCCACAGTAGCCCCTTCTTTTTTAACCACCATCAGTGGTTATATCAATCAAAGCAGGAAACCTATTCTTCTGTGGGTACTGGATCGTCGGTAAAAGTATTGGTGAAATCTTCTTCGGTTAACCCTTCTTCTTTCAGTTCTTCTTCGCGCTTTTCGTTCCATTCTACAATAAAATTATTCTTTCCTTCAGCCACCATCAGTTTCATAAACTTTTGTTGGGTAAGTTCAAGTATAGATAAGAACAGGAAGATGGCATGAATACGGTTGCTACATACTTCAAATACTTTTTCAAAAGCCACCGTTTTTTCTTTGGACACAAAGTCGAGCATATAATCACGACTGCCTTCCATGGTATAGTTATAACGAACTACGGTATGTACGGGTTTATTCTGGCGGTCGTGTACACGCTGCATCACTTTTTCAAAAGCCTTCATCAGCTTGAACATGGTAATGTTCTGTATCTCTGTGCCTTCTGAAGCGTCTTCTCCAATATCAATCAGTTCTTTCTGCAGGTTACCACGTTTTACCATGAGCATGCGCATGGCTTCCATTTCGGCCATTTGAACCGCTGCCTCTTTGAAACGTTTGTACTCCAGAATTTTGTCGATCAGTTCCTGGCGCGGATCAATCTCATTACCCTGTGCATCTATTTCCTTACGTGGTAATAATAACCTTGCCTTGATGCGCATGAGTGTAGATACAAAAAGAATAAACTCACTGCTGAGCTCAATATTCAGTTTCTCTCCCTGGTGAATAAAATCAAGGAAATCTTTGATGATTTTGGTGATGGGAATATTATAGATATCCAGTTCATCGCGTTCAATAAAGAAAAGGAGCAGGTCGAACGGCCCTTCAAACTGGTCTAACTTAATCTGGTAGCTCACTGTATTCACTGGTTCATGCTTTAGCTGCAAAGAAAACCCCTTCGGAGCTTATTTGTACCCGAAGGGGCTAATATTTATCCACTTTGAAGTCGGGAAGACAGAAAGTCCGAAAGACCGCAGCATCTTCTCCCGGACTTTCAGACTTTCCGTCTTCCGGACTTCCTCCTAGACTTTCTTCAACGAATCCCTGATTTCAGCCAGTAATTTCTCACTTTCCGATGGTCCGGAAGGGGCCGCAGCCTCGGCGGGGGCCTTCATTTTATTGATTCCTTTAATGACCAGAAACACCACAAAAGCCACAATGATAAAATCGAGGACATTGGTTATAAAACTGCCATATTTAATAGACACTTCTGCTGCTGCTTTGGTTATCACAGCCCCACTGGCATCTTTTACCTCGGCTACGGCCTCCTTGAGCACAAGCACTTTATCATTAAAATCTACACCGCCTGTCAGCATGCCCACTACCGGCATTACAACTCCATCTACAAATGAGGTAACTATTTTTCCAAATGATGCACCCATCACAAAAGCAACTGCAATATCTACAAGATTGCCACGCATGGCAAACTCTTTGAATTCTTTGAGCATTCCCATAATGGTATTGGTTTGATGAATAATGAAAATACTATAATTAAACTAAAAAGAAAACCGCTATTTTTTCAGTCCCGGATATTGCATATTCAGTCCTTTTAACAAACTGTGCAGTGCCTCTGCCATCACATATTCCTTATACCAGTTCTGGTCGGAAGGTGTAATGATCCAGGGTACTTTATTGCATTGATTAAAACAGTCTTCATACATGCGCATGTATTCTTTCCAGAGTTTGGCCTCTTCCAGATCTTTTTCGTTGTATTTCCATTGTTTCTGTGGATCGTGAATGCGTTCTGTGAGTCTTTGCTTTTGCTCTTCAGGTGAAATATGCAGGTAGAACTTAAGGATATGGGTATGATTAAGTTTGGTGAGCAGCCACTCAAAATCGTTAATGGCCCTTATTCTTTCTTTTGCCTGCTGATCGGTACACCATTTATGTACACGTGTTACCAGTATATCTTCATAATGCGACCGGTTGAATACCTGGATCATTCCTTTTGCAGGCACCTGCCGGTGAATGCGCCAGAGAAAATCGTGCGACAGCTCCAGTGCCGTGGGCGCTTTAAAAGAAGTTACCGCCACACCCTGTGGATTCATATTACCAAAAACATTTCTGATGGCGCCATCTTTCCCACTGGCATCCATGCCCTGAATTACAATCAGTACCGAATGTTTGCCCTCCGCAAATAAGAGGTTTTGTAATTCATCCAGTTCTGCAACCAGCTTTGTGGTTTTAACTTTCGTTTTTTCTTTATTCAGGTTTTTAGGGGCGCGGGTACTTATTTTATTGAGTTGTATCATAAGATGGTCTGTTAATTTCTTAAAGTTAGTTTTATTCGTTACAGATTCATCAACTTAAATCTGTGAATCTGTGGCCAAATACTCATCTCAAAACCTCACCTTTACAAAAACTAAACTGTGAGAGACAGGTTAATCAACTGGGGAATATTTATTGCGTTATCTATTATCTGGGGCAGTTCTTTTATACTGATGAAAGAAGGCATGTATGCTTTAAGTGCCTACCAGGTAGCATCCATACGTATCCTGAGTGCGGGGCTGGTGTTAACTCCGTTTGCATTGAAAGCACTTAAACAGGTGCCCCGTAATAAATGGCTGCTGGTAATTCTTTCCGGCTTATTGGGTAATTTTTTTCCTGCTTATTTATTCTGCATAGCCGAAACAGAAATAGATAGTTCATTGGCCGGTATACTCAATGCACTTACACCCATGTTTACCATACTCGTGGGTATTTCTTTTTTTCAGCTCAAAGCCAACAGTACCAAGATACTCGGGGTAATTATCGGTTTTGCAGGATTATGCCTACTGATGTTATCAGGTAAAGAAGTGAGTTTTAACAATCTTTCTTATGCAGGCCTTGTACTTCTCGCCACCCTCTTTTATGGTATCAATGTAAATATGGTAGGCAGGTATATGAAGGAAGTAGGTTCACTCAATATTGCCTCCCTTGCTTTTGTATTTCTTATTATTCCATCATCCATCATTTTATACAGCACCGGCTATCTCAATATGGCTTTGCTCAACAATACCGTGCTGAAAGCTACCGGGGCCTCATTTATACTCGGTGTGCTGGGTACTGCTTTTGCTTCCATCATTTTTTATATGCTGGTAAAAAGAGCAGGAACATTATTTGCATCGATGGTTACTTACGGCATTCCCTTTGTAGCCGTTTTCTGGGGTCTGCTCTACGGAGAACAAATTACCTTGCTACAGGTAGGTTGTTTGGGCGTAATACTTTGCGGGGTGTACCTCGTGAATAAGAAATGAGAGAATGTCTGATGTGAGATGCCGGATGTCTGATTTGTAAAAAAAGTTGCAGATTAACCTGCAACCTCAAAGTATAAAATCTTAATCCCTGTTAATTTATATCCTACATCAGACATCTCACTTCCGACATCCTCCTATACCGCCATCATCTCTTTTTCCTTAGCTGCCAGGTGTTTATCGACCAGTGAAATATATTTATCGGTAATATCCTGGATAGATTTTTCAGCGTCTTTGGTGGCATCTTCACTCAGACCATCTTTCTGGAGTTTTTTAACCTGCTCAATAGCATCGCGGCGGATATTACGGATGGCCACTTTTGAATGTTCTCCCTCTCCTGCTGCTTTTTTTACCAGTTCTTTTCTTCTTTCTTCAGTAAGCGGTGGCAGAAATAAACGCAATTGAACACCATCGTTCTGTGGTGTAATGCCAATATTGGCCGCCATGATGGCCCGCTCAATCGCCGCCAGCATATTTTTCTCCCAGGGCTGTATACTGATAGTACGTACATCCAGTACGCTGATATTGGCCACCTGGTTAATGGGCGTGGGAGAACCATAGTAATCTACCGCAATACCATCCAGCATCGACGGATTGGCTTTTCCTGCCCTGATTTTGGTAAGTTCAGCTTCCAGGTGATTTATGGCTTTGCCCATACTGTCTTCTGTATCGGCTAATATTAAATCCAGGTCTTCTGACATATTACAATTTTAAGTGGGCAAAACTAATGAATTGAGGGGAAATAGTGCGTAGTGAATGCTGAATGGGCAATGGGCAATCGGGGGTCACCTGATTTATGAAAACAAAATCAACAAAAAATGCTATTTGACATAACCCTTTACTTATGTGTCGCTTCCCTTCAAAATCGCCACCAGACATTCTCCATTGACCATTCATCATTCACGTTTTCCCTTTATCTTCGCAGCACTTTTAAAACCTTAATATGGCAAGCATCCAGGAACTGCAATCAGCGGCCTCACAAGTTAGGCGCGACATCGTTAGAATGGTACATGGTGTGCAGAGCGGACACCCCGGTGGCTCATTGGGTTGTACCGATTTTTTAACCGCCCTTTTTTTTCATACCATGAAACACGATCGCCAGTTTAAAATGGATGGCGTTGGTGAAGACCTTTTTTTTCTTTCTAACGGACATATTTCCCCCGTTTATTATTCTGTGCTTGCCCGTTCGGGTTATTTTGATGCAAAGGAACTGGCCAGCTTCCGCAAACTGAATACCCGTTTACAGGGGCACCCTACCACACATGAACATTTACCCGGCATACGTATTGCCAGCGGTTCATTGGGTCAGGGCATGAGTGTTGCCATTGGTGCTGCATTAACCAAAAAATTCAATAACGACCCCCACCTCGTTTTCTCTTTGCATGGCGATGGTGAATTACAGGAAGGACAGATTTGGGAAGCTGTAATGTTTGCAGCACACCATAAAGTAGATAATTTAATTGCCACCATAGACTGGAACGGTCAGCAGATTGATGGCCCAACCAGCAAGGTAATGGCAATGGACAGCCTGCACGATAAATTCAAGGCCTTTAACTGGACCGTTCTGGATATGAATGGCAATGATATGGATGATGTGGTTGCAGTATTGGATAAAGCTAAATCAATGACCGGTCAGGGTAAACCCATCTGTATTATGATGAAAACAGCCATGGGTAAAGGTGTTGATTTTATGGAAGGCAGTCACGAATGGCATGGCATTGCGCCGAGTGATGAGCAATTGGCCAAAGCGCTGGCACAGTTGCCAGAGACACTTGGAGATTACTAAGAATTACGTGAAACGTGAGAGAGATGATATAGAGAAGAGCCGCTTAGTTTTCTAAGCGGCTCTTCTTATAATAAGCCCTCCGTGTAACTCTGTGCCTTACTCTGTGTCCACTGTGGTTAAACCACGGAGTTGCACAGAGTAAGGCACAGAGTTACACGGAGGGTTTTATTTTAAAGCTAACTCCTGCTTGCTTGCTTTTCGGGCGGGAATGAAGGCAGCGAGGAACCCAATGGATATTACAGTTATCAGCACCAATATATAATCTGCAGGAATCAGTTTCACCGGATATGCTTTTACAATAAAAGTATCTCCTGCGAGTTTAACAGGTTCAAATTTTATCTGTATCCAGCAGATAATTGTGGCAAGCACCATGCCGAGAACGGCTCCAACTCCGGCAAGTAATAATCCTTCTGAAAGAAAAATGGATCGTATTCTTTTTGAGGATGCACCCATAGCCTGTAATACGGCAATATCTTTTTGTTTTTCAAGTACCAGCATGGTGAGTGCCCCAATCATGTTAAACGCAGCTACAACCAGTATCAGTGAAAGAATTGCATAAATGACCCACTTTTCTAATTGCATTACTGCATACAGACTTTTATTCTGTTCATAACGGGTCTGAACATTATAATTTGTTCCAAGCATTTCCTGTAATGCCTGCTTCACCTGGTTTTCATCATCCTTTACTTTTATTTCCGCCGCACTATATTCATCTGCATCCATGTTCAGCATATACCTGAAGAAAGCCAGGTTGGTAAAAGCGTATTTATTATCAAATTCCTGTTGTACCTGGAAAGTACCCGATGCGGTAATATTGTTTACACTCAACCCATCCAGTGAGTTGAATTTTGCCTTTCTGTTGGGCGTGTATAAAGTAAGCGGATAAAGTGAACGTTCTACATCGGCACCAATCGCATTTTCAATTCCATAACCCAATACTATTTGCGGTGTTGCTACATTTCCAAGTGCAAATTTTCCCCGCTTAATATGTTCCGAAATTTTATTCGTGGAAGCATATTGTTCATCCACTCCTTTTACGAGTACAATGGTCTGGTATGGGCCATTTACCAGTAAAGCTTTTTCTTCTGCCACCAGGCTTACGATGGCAACTCCTTTTACTGATTTAATCTGCTTCAGCTGGGTTGCATCCAGTTTCAGTATTTTACCTTTTGCGGGGGCAATCCTGATATCGGTATAAAAATCGGTGTACAAACCTTTTACCAGTTCCTCAAAACCATTGAATACGCTGAGTATAATAATCAATGCCGCACAACCCACCGTAATGGCCGTAACACTGATCCACGCAATAATATTAATTGCATTTGTAGATTTCTTGGACCGGAAATAACGCCAGGCAAATAGAAAGTTCAAGGTGGTGGATTTGGTGAGTGGTGAATGGTCAATGGTGAATGGTCAATGGTGAATATTCACCATTCACGCCTATTCTTCTTCCCCTGTTTTCTTCTCCTCATTAATCTTCTTAAAAATCTCTTCCATCTTAAACACATAATCCAATGTATCGTCGAGATAGAAATGTAATACGGGGATACGGCGGAGCTGGTGTTTCATTTTGTCGGCCAGTTCTTTTTTAATTTCCCATGCACGGTGTTCAATGGTTTTCATTACTGCTTTCTGATCCTTTACCTGGAAAATACTCAGGTATATACGTGCTTCCAGTAAATCGGGAGTTACTTTAACCGATGAAATAGATACCATCCCACCATCAATCATGGCCAGGTTCAGTCGCCTGAAAATATCATTCATTTCTTCCTGTATGGCTCCTGCCACTTGTCGTTGACGTTTTCCCTCTTCCATGCTGATCGCTTTAATTGGTGGTAAAATTACTTACTTTGCTGTGTTTTACCGATTTTATCCTGATTATGAAGCGTTTTTCGAGAATACTTTTTTACCTGCGTAACCAGAAGCGAAACATTGTATTATACCTGTTTTTCAACATTTTTTCTATCCTTTTTTCGCTTGTATCGCTGGCCATGCTGGCCCCGTTTCTGCAATTACTTTTTAGTAAAGACAAACTGGTAAATGTTGAACCCAGCTTTAGCCTTACCGCTAATGGTGTGTTAAATTATTTCAAATACTATATCAGTCAGCTCATTGTTGAACACGGAGAAATATATGCACTGGCTACCATTTGTGGAATTATTATCGTTTCCATTTTCTTTAAAAACCTGTTTACTTATCTTTCATTCCGGGTACTGGCGCCTATGCGTAATTATGTTATGACCAAGCTCCGGGCCGATCTGTATAGCAAAATCCTTGAACTTCCCATCGGCTATTTCACCGAACAACGCAAAGGAGATATTATCAGCCGAATGAGCAATGATGCCAATGAGGTAGAATGGAGCGTAATGAGTACACTGGAAGGATTAATTAAAGACCCATTGAATATACTGGTGATTCTTATTATGCTGGTATTACTCAGCCCGGTACTCTCTTTATTTCTGCTGGTACTTTTACCCCTTACAGGTTTTATTATTGGAAGACTGAGCCGTTCACTAAAAAAACAATCAACTGCTTCTCAGGAAAGACTTGGCACATTGATGTCGATACTCGATGAAACATTGGGTGGTTTGCGTGTGATCAAGGCATTTAATGCGGAGAAAATTTTACAATATAAATTTATCAGTAACAATACTGCCCTTAACCATATCCGCAACAAAATGAATTTCCGCAAAGACCTGGCCTCCCCAATGTCGGAGTTCATGGGAGTACTGGTATTATCCTGCATTCTATGGTTTGGAGGCAAACTGGTGCTCGACGGACAAATGGGGTTAGAAGCAGAAAGTTTTATTACCTATATCGTTTTCTTCACCCAAATTATTAACCCGGCAAAATCATTATCCGGTTCATTTTATAGCGCTCAAAGAGGCAGTGCAGCCATACAGCGAATTGAAGAAGTATTAAAAGCACCGGTTACAGTTACAGATAACCCTCATGCAAAAACACTGGAACGTTTTGAACATTCGATAGAGTTCAGGAATGTTTCTTTTTCTTATGATGATATTACCATCCTGAAAAACATTAACCTGAAAATTGAAAAAGGAAAAACCATTGCATTGGTAGGCTCATCAGGCGCAGGAAAAAGTACACTGGCCGATCTTATTCCCCGCTTTCATGATGTGAGTGGAGGTGAATTACTGATTGACGGCGTAAACATCAAAGAATATACATTACATTCTGTACGCAACCAGATGGGTATTGTAACACAGGAGCCTATTTTATTTAATGACAGCATTACCAATAATATTGCATTGGGTATAGATCATGTACAACAGGATCAGATTGAACAGGCTGCTAAAGTGGCCAATGCTTATTCTTTTATTCAACAGAAAGAAGAGGGTTTTAATACCAATATCGGCGATCGTGGTTCCAAACTCAGTGGTGGTGAACGCCAGCGTGTAACTATTGCCCGCGCCGTTCTCAAAAACCCTCCTATCTTAATTTTAGATGAAGCCACATCCTCACTCGACACAGAAAGTGAAAGACTAGTTCAGGATGCCATTAACAATATGATGCAGCAAAGAACATCCATTGTCATCGCCCACCGTCTCTCTACCATCCGTAATGCCGATGAAATTATTGTACTCCAGAAAGGCGAAATCGCCGAAAGAGGTACACATGACGAATTACTAATGAAAGGAGGAATTTATAAGAAGCTGGTTGAAATGCAGGAAGTGAGGTAGAAAGTATTGATGGGTGATAACTATTATGGCATACCCACTATACCCTCCCATGGATTTACAGAAAGAACTATACACCGTTGTAATGATATCATACTACCATTTCCAGTGACCCTCCTTACAACATCCTCCACATCTTTTTTTGCCTGTTGCAGATCACAATCAGGTTTCCACATTGAATTTGCTGGTAAATAATATGTTCCTGATTTAGCTATCCAAGAACTCCAATAACCTTTTTGCTTTAAGCCTGCCTTTACTTCAGCTAACTTATCTGAGACATCAAAAACCACAAAAGCATTCATAAACTATAATTTTCCAGTTATATGTTTTTTCAAAATAGAAATAACACCCAAAACCGTACCAACTAACAGATTGATATCACTATTATTACTGTTTTTTCGCTGCGTAATAAATTCCTCATAACTTCTTATCAGGCTTTTATTTAAAGCATTCAAAATATAATTCTCAACTCCCAAAAAGGAGAGATATTTATCTAGTGATTCATATTCAGTCGATGTTGCAGTATTATCCTTAACTTTATCCTCTATACTAGATAAATCTATCAGCGACATTTGTGGATTTTCAATTTCTGCTATCATGATGGTACATTAATTTTTTCCGGTTGCTCAAATTTTTTTCGTAAATCTTGAGCTATATCTAACTCTGCTTTGATCCTTCCTGCTGTTTTTTCTACATCAGATAAAGTGTTTAAAACTTTATTTTTATGAATTTCAAAGTTATCTTTCATATGCTTATCCACTTGCCTTTCAGAATTTACAAATACCCCTATGTTAATGGCAAGAATTAGAGTCAGAATTATACCTCCGAAAACAAGCATGTCATCTAATCGTTTATTTACCGAAGCAAATTTTTCCTCAATTGTCAATGTTTGATTTTTAATTTCTATCAAATCCTCTTGTAAATATTTCTTTTTTGTTGTATCCGTCAAGAATTTAGGGATGGTCAAAGTATAATATGGGTTAATAACCTTTTTACTCCCATAAAGGAGACATAAGACAATAATCATTCCTAATAATATGCCGAATAAAACTTTCATTTATGACTCAACAATTTAATATAATTTCTTTAACCATACAATAGTAAAATAACTACACCGCCTCTATCGCACTTTTATGTAAAGTTGAACCCAGATACAGTAAGCATGAAATTTGGGTATTAAATAATTGCAACAACAAATATTAAATGTAAAAGGAGGTGGTAGTCTGATCAAGACAAGACTACCACCTCCAGTAAATAAAATTAATATTAAGTTAACTTACTCCGCACTCGGCTTCACCAATCCCAGTTTTGCTTCTAAACTTAATGTGGCATGTGGTACGGCGCGTAAGCGTGCTTTATCGATGAGCTTACCGGTAACCCGACAGATACCATAGGTTTTGTTTTCGATACGCATGAGGGCTTTTTCCAGGTGATCGATATAGGTAATCTGCCTGCTGGCCATCTGGCTGAGTTGCTCTCTTTCCATACTCATACTGCCATCTTCCATGGTCATGTAACGGGCATCATCGTTATCGCCACCCATTTCATCTTTACGGGTAATGAGGCCCTGTAAATAGGTCAGCTCTTTTTTAGCAGCTTCCAGTTTTTTATTGATCAGTTCACGGAACTCATTTAAATCCGCATCGCTGTATTTCACTAAAGTTTCGTTGTTTCTCACAGTTTCTATTCTTTTTTCTAATGGTGTATATCCGGGCTGATAGGGCACACTGCTCTTGGTATTGGTTTTAGGAACCTTTACTTCTTTCAGTGGCTCGGGGGCCTTTCTTACGGGTTTAACAGGTGGTGCTGGTGGACCTTTTGGCTCCGGTTTTTTCATCGGAGGCAAAGGAACCGATACTGGTTTTGCCGGTGGCGCTGGTTTCGAAGGCGGAACCGGCGCTTTGGTACCAGGTTTAACCGGGGCAGTAACCACAACTTTCTTAGGAGCCGCTACAGGCTTAGCTGCCGGTTTTGGCGCTGGCTTGGCAGCTTTTGCCGGTGCTTTTACAGGGGCTTTTGGTGCTGGCTTGGGAGCAGGTTTAGCTGCTTTTTTGGCAGGAACCGCTTTTTTAGCCGGAGCTGCTTTCTTAGGAGCAGGTTTGGGAGCCGGTTTAGCCGCCTTTTTGGGCGCTGGTTTAGCAACAGCCTTCTTAGGCGCTGGTTTTGAAGCTGTTTTCTTGGCTGGTGCCACCTTTGGAGCCGGTTTTTTCGCTGCCTTAGGGGCTGGTTTTTTAGTAGCCATACGCTTTTATCCTTTTTTGTTTACTACCACTTTCAACAGGCTGTCATTTACCTCAATTTCAATGCCATCGGTTATTTCAGGCACCCATTGAATGACATCTGCCAAAATTTCGCGGCAAATATAATCGTTATACTTAACAATAGACGACTTAAGGCTTTTAGCCTCAAGCACGGTCACGAATATACGGTCTGTGAGTTCAAAACCGCTTTCTTTCCGAATATTTTGTATCCGGTTCACGAATTCACGGGCATCTCCCTCCTGTTTCAGTTCGTCGGTAAGGGTAATATCCAGCGCTACAGTAAGGCTGCCCTTACTGGCTACACTCCATCCCGGAATATCTTCTGCAGCTATCTCCACCTCTGAAAGCAGGATATTTACGGCTTCACCATCCAGACTTAGGTTGATAGAGCCCTCTTTTTCGATGGTAGCAATTTCATGCTGTCCAAAAGCAGTAATTACCGCTCCCGCTGCCTTCATCTTTGCTCCCAGCCTGGTGCCCAATGCCTTAAAATTAGGTTTAATCTTTTTCTTGATGATTCCTTCCGTATCGGTGATGTATTCCATCTCCTTCACATTCACTTCTGCTTTAATCAAATCCTCAATCAGTTCCAGTTGTTGTTTCATGGATGGATTAAGAACAGGTATCAACACTTTCTGTAATGGCTGACGAACTTTAATATTTACTTTCTTACGCAGCGACAATACTAATGAACAAACATCCTGCGCCAGTTGCATTCTTTCTTCTAATGCAGCATCGATAGCCGATTCATTTGCCACCGGGAAATCTGCATGATGCACAGAACCTACAGTAAATCTTCCTGTAACCGCATTCAGGTTACGGAAAACTGCATCACTAAAGAATGGAGAGATAGGTGCCATAAGTCTTACGATGGTTTCCAGGCACTCATACAAAGTCTGGTAGGCGCTGATTTTGTCTGCTTCATATTCACCTTTCCAGAACCTGCGGCGGCATAAACGCACATACCAGTTACTCAAATGTTCATCTACAAATTCTTCAATGGCACGACCTGCCAGTGTGGGTTCATAATCATCCATGGCAGCTGTAACTTTTTTTACCAGTGTATTGAGTGAAGAAAGAATCCAGCGGTCAATTTCCGGGCGATCTGCCAATGGCATGTTCGCTTCTTTAAAAGCAAAACCATCTACATTGGCATAGAGTACAAAGAACTGGTAGGTATTATAGAGTGTTCCGAAAAATTTACGTTGTACTTCCTGTATACCTGCAATATCAAATTTCAGGTTATCCCAGGGAGAAGCATTGGTAATGAGGTACCAGCGTGTGGCATCAGCACCATATCTTTCAATCGTCTCAAATGGATTCACCACATTACCGAGACGTTTGCTCATTTTGTTGCCATTCTTATCCAGCACCAGTCCATTACTTACCACGGTTTTGTAAGCCACACTATCAAACAGCATTACACCGATAGCATGTAAAGTATAGAACCAACCACGGGTCTGGTCTACACCTTCCGCAATAAAGTCGGCAGGGAAAGATTGGCCCTTATCAACCAGGTCTTTATTTTCAAACGGGTAATGCCATTGTGCATAAGGCATGGCACCACTGTCGAACCATACATCAATCAAATCGGGCACACGATGCATAGGCTTGCCCGATGCGCTCACCAATACAATTTCATCTACATAAGGTTTGTGCAGATCGAGTATGCCTTCGTGTAAATAATTTTTATTGACATCTCCACCCAATACTTCATTGGCTTTACGGATACCTTCATTCAATTCTTCAATTGATCCGATACAAACTTCTTCGGCTCCATCTTCTGTACGCCATACTGGTAAAGGCGTTCCCCAATAGCGGCTGCGACTTAAATTCCAGTCTACCATATTCTCCAGCCAGTTACCAAAACGTCCTTCACCGGTGCTTTTTGGTTTCCAGTTGATGGTTTTATTGAGCTCCACCATCCTGTCTTTTACTGCTGTGGTTTTAATAAACCAGGCATCTAAAGGATAATAAAGAATGGGCTTATCTGTTCTCCAGCAATGCGGATAACTATGTTCGTATTTTTCTACTTTGAAAGCACGGTTTTCTTTTTTCAGTTTTACGCAGATGTCAACGTTTACATCCACATAATCTTTATCGTCTTTGTAATTCTTTACATAACGATTACTGAATTCACCCAGTCCATCCACAAATTTTCCTTCACGGTCAACCATGGTGAGAATGCCGATATTGTATTTCTGTCCAACCTTATAGTCATCTGCACCAAATGCTGGTGCGGTGTGTACTATACCTGTACCATCTTCCGTCGTCACAAAATCGCCAGGTATAACTCTGAAAGGGCTTCCACCTGCATTTAAAGGGGAATTTGCTTCGTACGGCATTAACTGCTCGTAACGAATATCACATAACTCCTTCCCCTCAAACTCAGCTAAAACTTTCCATGGAATTACTTTATCAGCATCTTTATAACTATTAAAATCTAAATTTTCTCCTTCTGGTTTAAAATGTTTTGACAAAAGCGCTTTTGCCAAAATAACGTTAATAGGTCGATGAGTATAAGGGTTAAAAGTTTTCACTAAAGAATATCTAATCTCAGGACCTACTGTTAATCCCAAATTTGATGGAAGTGTCCATGGTGTAGTCGTCCAAGCCAAAAAGAATACTTCGACTCCTAATGAATCAATAACATCCTTTGTTAAATTAGCAACTTGAATATTTGCACCATTTAAGGCTGATTCAAAAATTAAGGAAAGGCTTTTTTTATTAACAAAATCATACTTTTCTGAAGGAGGTATTACCTTGAACATCGCCACTGCACTTGTATCCTTCACATCTTTATAAGTTCCCGGCTGGTTCAGTTCATGAGAACTCAATCCTGTTCCGGCAGCAGGAGAATAAGGCTGAATAGAAACACTTTCATAGAGAAAGCCTTTCTTATACAACTCACTCAAAATCCACCAGAGCGATTCAATGTATTTATTATCGAAAGTGATGTATGGATCATTAAGATCAACCCAGTAACCCATTTTGGTGGTGATATCATCCCAGATGTCTTTGTACCGCATTACTGCTTCGCGACATTTCTGGTTGTATTCTTCTACTGAAATTTTCTTGCCGATATCTTCTTTGGTAATACCCAGTTCTTTTTCTACACCTAATTCTACAGGCAACCCATGTGTATCCCAACCACCTTTACGTTTTACCTGGAAACCCTGCATGGTTTTGTAGCGACAAACCATGTCTTTCAGTGTACGTGAAATTACATGGTGAATACCCGGCATACCATTGGCGCTGGGTGGGCCTTCATAAAATACGAAGGGCGTTTTACCCTCACGCAATGAAACACTTTGTTCAAATGCCTGTCCATCCTTCCATTTGGTCAGTATTTCCTTTTCAATGGCCGGGAGGTTCAATCCTTGAAATTCAGCGTATTTAGCACTCATAGTCTTTCGGTCAGCTTGCTATGCCTGAAATGCAGTATCAGGCAGGTTTTAAAGGCTGCGAAGGTAAGAAATATAGGGGAGGAAATGTGAGGGCTAAGAGGTTAGGGGTTAGGCGTTAGAGATTAAGTAGAAAACGGGGAGATGAAAAATGTTATATTTGTTTGAAAATCAAAATGTTATAATGCATTTTATTGCTCCAACTATGGACCATAAGCTATATTCACTTCACAGCTTTCACCTGTCTCGTCTCAGGTATTTATAAATACTTATCGCACTCATTAACAGCATTACCAGGCCTATCAATCCAACCACAGCCCAAACAGCACTTAGGCTTTGTTTTACCACCACCAGCATTACGATGGCGATAAGGAAAACGGTAGCCACTTCATTCCATATTCTCAATTGATTGGACGTGTATTTGTAAACACCGGCCATTTGCTGTTTAAAAATGCGGTGGAGGGAAAAATGATAGAGATATAAAAAAATGACAAAAACCAGTTTTACCAATAACCATGTTCCGGCAGGTTCCAATAAAGTCTTGTGCCAGCCACCATGAAATAAAACAGATAAACCTAAAATAAGCGTCAGCACTGCGGAGGGCCAGGTAATACCGTACCACAATCTTTTCATCATCACAGCAAACTGCTTTCGCAAAATGGTCTTTTCAGTTTCATCCTTCTCTCCCGCTTCTGTTGCATAGATAAAAAGCCTGGGCATATAAAACATCCCCGCAAACCAGGTTACGATGAAGATGATGTGGAGAGCCTTATAATAATTATACAATAGGAGAATTTGAAAATTTGAAAATGTGCTAATTTGAAAATGAGACAACAACTTACTGACTCGCTTTTCAAGAGATTTATTCTTTACTTTATAAATATATAAACAGCCTTGGGGAAAAGCAATTTCATTTTCAAATTTTCAAATTTTCAAATTGTCTAATTACTGTCCTCACCCATGCCGGATGTGTATTCAAACAGGGTATCAGGGTAAAAGATTCTCCTCCGGCATGCATAAAGGTTTCTTTTCCTTCTTCTCCTATTTCTTCAATGGTTTCCAGGCAATCGCTGATGAATGCGGGGCAGGCTATCAATAGTTTTTTAATACCTTCTCCCGGCATAGCTTCTAAACGCTTATCGGTAAAGGGTTCGAGCCATCCTTTACCCAATCTCGACTGGAAGGATATACTATATTTCTCTTTGGGTATTCCCAGTTTTTCGGCTACCAGTTTTGTTGTAATAACTAACTGGTGACGATAACAGGTTGCATGTGCAGCCGAAGCTGTTTCGCAACAATTATTTACCTGCAGGCAATGGCATCCGGTAGTGTCGCTTTTACGGATATGTCTTTGCGGAATACCATGATAGCTGAATAAAATATGATCATAATCCTGTTCGGTATAGGGCTGCA
This sequence comes from Bacteroidota bacterium, assembly GCA_049324295.1. Taxonomy (GTDB): domain Bacteria; phylum Bacteroidota; class Bacteroidia; order Chitinophagales; family Chitinophagaceae; genus Sediminibacterium. The sequence goes on along the minus strand of JBMOKQ010000047.1, from coordinate 18,766 downwards.
TTGACTGTGCCAGTGCATCTATATAATCTGCATCGTCATAAAAGGGTTTTATGACACTTAGTTTGAATGCATAATTTCCTTTTTGATAATGTTCTTTAGCATATTCCACTGCTGTTTCATAACTGCTCATGGCATAATGCGGATATAAAGGGAATAACACCACTTCTTCCAACCCGGGATGTTCTTTCAGCAATGCATCATATGCCTGTTTGGGTGAGGGGTTTCCATAACGCATGGCAATAGCAACCGGTTCTGCTGTTTTTTGCTGAACCGCTTCCTGTAACTGTTTTGTAAGCACAATTAAAGGAGAGCCCTCATCTGTCCAGATACTCCGGTAAGCTTCTGCTGATTTCGGTGCGCGAAAAGGAACAATGATTCCCCTCACCAGTAAAACACGAGCGAGGTATGGGATATCAATCACACGTTTATCCATTAAAAATTCATTCAGGTATTTCCGGAGATCTTTTACAGATGTTGAGTCAGGAGAGCCCAGGTTCATCAATAAAAGCGCGCGCTTCGCATTTGTTGCCATAGATCGGTTTGAATTTGCAAAAGTAGACTAACAATTCACATTGTAAAAAGTTCTGTAACTATTATAGGGTAAAATGAACGAATGTTAGTGCGAATCAGATTTATATTCAGGTAAGAATATGGCCGTTTACATAAAATCCTGACAGAGAAATGACAATGGAATGACGTTTGTCATGTTTTTAAAGAAACCATACGGGATACCTTTGCGTACTTATTTGAAGCGAGACCAAAAGAATCGTGGCAGTATATGGAGAAAGGACAATTTTTTGTAGCAGGAATCAACTATAAGAAAACGGATGCGGGTATTCGTGGCAACTTTGCTATTAACCCGGATCAGTACAATATTATTTTGGATAATGCCCGCAGGCTTGGACTAAAAGAATTGTTTGTTTTAAGCACCTGTAACAGAACTGAAATTTATGGTCTTGCTCCCGATGCCGACACCCTTATTCAGTTACTCTGTGAAGTAACAGTTGGTGACGCTGAAACCTTTCTTCAGCTTTGTTACATCAAAAAAGATTCAGACGCATTACAGCATATTTTCTCAGTAGGTGCCGGTCTTGATTCACAGATTTTGGGAGATTATGAAATTGTGGGGCAGATGAAGCTCGCTGTAAAGTTTGCCAAAGAGAAAGCCATGGTTGGTGCATTTATGGAACGCCTGTTTAACACTGTTCTCCAATCATCCAAGCAGGTAAAAAATGAAACCGCTTTAAGTGGCGGAACCATTTCTGTTTCATTTGCAGCCATCCAGTTTATTCGTGAACAACTGACAGATACCGGTAATAAAAAAATTGTATTACTTGGCACCGGCAAAATTGGCCGTAATACCTGCAAAAACCTGGTTGATTATTTAGATACACGCAATATCACACTCATCAACAGAACAGAAGAAAAAGCTATTGAGCTGGCCACAGGCATGAATCTCAGATATGCCAACTGGAGCCAGATGGAGACTGAAGTGAATGATGCAGATATTGTAATTGTTGCTACCAATGCAGAAAAACCCGTGCTTACTACAAAAAATGTAGCAGTGGGTAAACAAAAAATACTGATCGACCTTTCCATCCCCAATAATATTGACCCTGCTTTGGCAAAACAATCCAATATTGTGTTAGCCAATGTAGATGACCTTTCCAGGATCAACGACCAGACACTTCGCAAACGTAAAGCCGAAGTGCCTAAGGCCATGGCCATTATTCAGCAGCATATGGATGAGTTTGCCATTTGGACCAGTCAGCGTCGGCATGTTCCTGTACTGAAAGCGGTTAAACAAAAATTACACGACATGCACTCCTGTGGATTATTTTTAACTTCACGGAAAGCAGCAGAAGATATTAATACGGAAGCCATTCAGAAAGTGGTAAACAATGTAGCCGTAAAAATGCGCAACAGGCACCAGCCCGGTTGTTACTACATTGAGGCGATCAACGATTTCATGACCAGCAGTCACTAAGCAACCATGAATAAGGTAATCAGAATAGGTACACGCGACAGTCAGTTAGCCGTGTGGCAGGCCACATGGGTAAAGCAGCTCCTGGAAGAAAAAGGAATTGCAAGCGAACTTGTGTACATTAAGAGTGAAGGTGATATTGACCTGGTTACTCCATTGTATGAAATAGGTGTACAGGGCATTTTCACGAAAACACTTGATGCTGCCCTGCTCAGTAATAAAATTGATATAGCAGTTCACTCCATGAAAGATGTGCCTACACAGCTTGCAAAAGGTATCAGGGAAGCTGCGGTGTTGAAAAGAGCCTCCCATAAGGATTTGCTGGTGTATAAGGATGAAGCCACACCCGAAGCTATCGGGTTCGTGAATGGTGAATGGTCAATGGTGAATAATGATTCATTCACGATTGCCACCAGCAGTGTTCGCCGCAAAGCCCAATGGCTTAACAGGTTCCCCAATCATCAGTTCGATAATCTCCGTGGCAATGTGAATACCCGTTTACGTAAACTGGAAGAGAGTAACTGGCAGGGAGCCATTTTTGCCGCAGCGGGTTTAGAGCGTATCAATCTCCGTCCGTCAACATCGATTGAACTTGACTGGATGTTACCTGCCCCTGCGCAAGGTGCAGTAATGGTTGTATGCCGCAATGAAGATCAAAACATTTTTGAGCAGTGCCGGCAACTCAATCATTACCCTACTGCTGTTTGTGCCACTGCTGAACGCCAGTTTCTTCGCGTATTGATGGGAGGCTGTGCCACACCTATCAGTGCACTGGCAGAAATAGCAGGTGATGAAATTATCCTTAGAGGAAATGTTTTATCACTCAATGGAAAGCAGAAAATAGAAGTGTACAAAAAAGTATCCATTACCAATGCGGAACATATAGGAACCGAAGCTGCAAAAGAAGTAGTAGAAAAAGGCGGCGCTGAAATTATAAAAGCAATCAGAACCAATGGCAACTGATATATCCATATTATGTACCCGACCGGTAAAACAAACACTGGTAAATGAAGCAGCAGCGTTGGGTATTTATTTACAGGTTGTTCCATTTATTGATACAGAACCTGTACAGGATATTGATGTGCAACAGGAAGTGGAACAAATAGCTTTACAATATGCCACAGTAGTATTCACCAGTATGAATGCCGTTGAATCAGTTATCACCATGCTTAACCAGCAGGTGCCGGAATGGAACATTTACTGCATGGGAAATACTACTGCACAAATTATAAAGGACTATTTTGGAGAAAACGCAATTGCAGGTACAGGTAATAGCGCCGCTGATCTTGCTGATGCAATTATTGAGTTGGGCGAAACAGGTGAAGTAGTTTTCTTTTGTGGCGACCAGCGCAGAGACGAATTACCACAGCAACTGTTGGAAGCAGGTATTGAGGTGAATGAAGTAGTTGTGTACAAAACCATTCCATTGCACAAAAAGGTTGAAGGAACCTACCTGGCTATCCTGTTTTTTAGCCCAAGTGCAGTAGACAGCTATTTCAAATTAAATAAACCTGCTGCAGATACCGTTTTATTTGCCATTGGACAAACAACGGCAACTGCTATTCAACAATATTCAAACAATAAAACAATCACCGCGAATAAGCCAGGAAAAGATGAACTGGTGAGAAAAGCGATTCATTATTTGAATGAGTAGTGAGAAGTCAGTACTGACTTCTCACTACTCACCACTCACTTTAAACACTTATGCTACAAAACGACCTCCTCCTCCGTACCCTTCGTGGTGAAACAACAGAAAGAACACCTGTGTGGATGATGCGCCAGGCCGGACGCTACCTGCCGGAATATATGGTGCTCCGTGAAAAATATGGTTTTTTTGAACGCTGCCAGACACCCGAGCTTGCCTGTGAAATTACCTTACAACCAGTAGACATTGTGGGTGTAGACGCAGCTATTTTATTTTCGGATATTCTTGTTGTACCCCAGGCCATGGGTCTTGAGGTACAGTTAATAGAGAGCAAGGGGCCAGTATTACCTGACCCAATTAAAACAACAACTGATCTCAATCGGGTGCATGTACCTGATGTAGATGAAACGCTGGGTTATGTTTTTGATGCGATAAAACTCATCAAAAAAGAACTAAACGGCCGTGTTCCTTTGATAGGCTTTGCAGGTGCGCCATGGACATTACTATGTTACATGGTACAGGGCAAAGGCTCTAAAACATTTGATGAAGCAAAAGCATTCTGCTACACACAACCCGAACTTGCACATCAGCTATTACAAATGATAACCGATACCACTATTGCCTACCTGAAAGCTCAGGTAAAAGCTGGTGCAGATACGGTTCAGATTTTTGATAGCTGGGGAGGATTATTAAGTCCGCAGGATTTTGAAAATCTCTCGCTCAGATATATTCGCCAGATTGTTGATGCAGTAAAAGAAGAAGTACCCACCATCATCTTTGCCAAAGGGGCATGGCACAGTCTTGACAGCATGGCTGCTACCGGCGCACATGGACTTGGTATTGACTGGTGCATTAAACCTGAACTCGCAAGACAGTTTGCAGGAAAAAATGTTTCACTGCAAGGCAATTTCGATCCGGCTAAATTATTATCGCCCATTCCTGTTATTCAGAAAGAAGTAAGAGAAATGCTGCAGGCATTTGGGCCAGGAAGACATATCGCTAATCTCGGCCATGGCATCCTTCCCAATGTACCTGTAGACCATGCAAGGGCATTTGTGGATGCGGTGAAAGAATTCAGACATCCCTAATCGTGAATCGTGAATTTGAACAATATTCACGATTCACCATTCACGCAAAAAAAGTATTTGTATGATCAAAGACCAATGGATATCCTTCATCCACCAGTTACAGGACGATATTTGTTCTGCACTGGAGAGGGCAGATGGAAAAGCAAAATTCCAGGAAGATAAATGGGAACGCCCCGAAGGTGGTGGCGGGCGCACACGTGTTATTGCTAATGGTAATGTACTCGAGAAAGGCGGTGTAAATACTTCTGTTGTATTTGGCGAAGTAACCGACCTGATGCGCTCGCAATTAAAAATTAACGGCTATAGCTGGTTCGCCTGTGGATTGAGTCTTGTTATTCATCCATACAATCCCTTTGTACCTACTGTGCATTGCAATTACCGGATGTTTGAACTGTATGATGAAGCCGGCGCTGTGATCGACAGGTGGTTTGGTGGTGGTACCGACCTCACTCCTTATTATTTATTTGAAGAAGACGTAAAGCATTTTCACCAGACTTATAAAGACGCCTGTGATCAGTTCGATCCTTCTTTTTATGCAATATTCAAACATGAATGTGACGAATATTTTGTGAACTGGCACCGTAATAAAGAAAGACGTGGCATTGGTGGTATTTTCTATGATTACCAACGTCCGGATGAAACAAAGAATGTTCATTTCTGGATGGACTTTGCCAAAGTATGTGGCTATGCATTTATAGAAAGTTATGTTCCCATTATTGAAAAAAGAAAACACAGCAGTTTCACCCCTGAAAATAAATACTGGCAGGAAATACGCAGAGGCAGGTACACAGAATTCAATCTTGTACACGACAGAGGAACTATCTTTGGACTGAAAACCAATGGCAGAATTGAAAGTATCATGATGAGCCTTCCGCCAACTGTGAGGTTTGATTACAACTACCAACCGCAGGAAGGTTCGGAAGAATGGAAGTTGTTACAGGCATGTTTGCATCCGGGAGAATGGATTGAAGTTTGATTTTTCGATCTTTGATTTTTTGATTTCACTATCAAATAGCCCGCTCCGAAAGGCTCGCTGTGTCATGTTGTATTTTTACAACATGAATAGAATTGAATTACAATTTAGAACTAAAAAGTTCAATATTGATATCATTCACTTTTGTAACTCCCTGCCGAAGACAGCAGCAGGTTTTGAAATTGCAAAACAATTGATTAGATCTGCGGGTTCTGTGGGTGCAAATTACCGGGCTACCAACAGATCAAAATCTGAAGCTGATTTTGCTTATAAATTAAAAATCGTACTGGAAGAAATCGACGAATCGTATTATTTGGTTAGAAATTATAAAAGAAAGTCTATTAAGTTCAGATAAAGGCATTAACAGGTTAATACAGGAAGCAAATGAACTAACAGCGATTTTTGCTGCTGCCAACAAAACATTTGACTTAAAAAACAGGCAGCAAAGAAAATAAATCGAAAAATCAAAGATCAAAAAATCAAAGATTTATGCAACTGCAAAGAAGAAACCGTATCCTCCGCCAATCTCCTGCTATTCGTGCGATGGTGGCGGAAACAATATTGACCCCGGCAGACTTTATTGCTCCTTTATTTATTGATGAAGGCGAGAATGTAAAAACTGAAATCAACTCCATGCCCGGCTATTATCGTATGTCCTTAGATCTTACGGTGAAAGAAGTGAAAACGTTGTGGGAGATGGGTATTCGTTCTGTGTTGCTATTTATCAAGTGCAGAGACGAGTTAAAAGACAATACAGGTAAAGAAGCCTGGAATAAAAATGGATTGATGCAACGTAGTATTAAAGCCATTAAAGATGCTGTTCCCGGAATAGTAGTAATGACCGATGTAGCGCTGGACCCTTTTTCTTCTTACGGGCACGACGGCATTGTAAGAGATGGTGAAATTTTAAATGATGAAACCGTTGAAGCGCTGGTAAAAATGAGTATCAGTCATGCAGAAGCCGGTTGTGATTTTGTAGCACCCAGCGATATGATGGATGGCCGAATTGGTGCCATCAGAACGGGCTTGGAAGAAAGTGGTTTTACAAAAACGGGCATTATGAGTTATAGTGCCAAATATGCTTCCTGCTTTTATGGCCCATTCAGAGATGCATTGGACAGTGCTCCCGGATTTGGAGACAAGAAAACTTACCAGATGGATTTCGCCAACAGAACAGAAGCCATTAAAGAAACCATCATGGATGTGGAAGAAGGTGCAGATATTGTAATGGTTAAACCTGCCATGGCTTATCTGGATATTATCCGTGAAGTAAAAAATGCGGTAGAGGTTCCGGTAAGTGCTTACCAGGTAAGTGGTGAATATGCCATGATAAAAGCAGCGGCTAAAATGGGTTGGCTGAATGAAGAAAAAGCAATCATCGAAAGCCTCACATCTATTAAAAGAGCTGGAGCAGATTTGATTGCCACTTATTTCGCAAAAGACGCCATTAAGTTGATTAATTCCTGATAGTAAATTTTTACCACAGAGTCACACGGAGTATGGCACAGAGTTGCACGGTTATCTCCCTCTGTGTAACTCCGTGGTAAACTCTGTGTAACACTGTGGTAAAAAAATAGTATGTACGATAAAAGTATTTCCCTCTTCCAACGCGCACAACAATCTATTCCTGGTGGTGTGAATTCCCCTGTACGGGCTTTCAAAAGTGTGGGAGGAACACCCATCTTTATGGAGAAAGCAAAAGGCGCTTATTTATATGATGCAGATGGTAATCGTTATATCGATTATATCGCATCCTGGGGGCCGATGATTTTAGGCCATGCATATGAACCCGTAGTGAAAGCTATTCAGGAGAAAGCCTTACTATCTACTTCCTATGGTGCTCCAACTCAACTGGAAATTGAGATGGCTGAGCTCATTAAAAGCATGGCACCCAATGTTGACCTTATTCGCATGGTGAGCAGTGGAACGGAAGCATGTATGAGCGCCTTGCGTTTAGCAAGAGGATACACCGGTAGAAATAAATTCATCAAGTTTGAAGGTTGTTATCATGGTCATGCAGACGCTTTTCTTGTAAAAGCAGGAAGTGGGTTGGCTACTTTTGATATTCAAACTGTACCCGGTATAACAGGCGGCGTTTCAAATGATACATTGACCTGTGCGTATAACGATCTTGAAGCAGTTCGTTCATTGGTAGCTGCTCATAAAAATGAAATTGCCGCCATTATCATCGAACCTGTTGCAGGTAATATGGGATGTATTCTTCCTCAGCCCGGTTTTCTGGAAGGGCTTAGACAAATCTGTAATGAAGAAGGTATCGTTTTCATTTTTGATGAAGTAATGACAGGTTTTCGTTTGGCTGCAGGTGGTGCTCAACAGGTATTGAATATTGATGCTGATCTTGTTACTTATGGTAAAGTAATTGGCGCCGGTATGCCCGTAGGTGCTTTTGGTGGTAAGCGAGCCATTATGGAAAAAATTGCACCCTTGGGTAATGTGTACCAGGCAGGCACTCTCAGTGGTAATCCTATTGCCATGATTGCAGGTTATACATTATTGAATGAATTAAAAAACAATCCCGCCATCTACCAGGAATTAAGCGATAAAACAGCATACCTGCATGATGGATTGAATAAAGTATTGGCCAATGCCAACATTCCTTATGTTATCAACAGGAAAGGCTCTATGATCAGCATTCATTTTAGTAAGCAGCCTGTTACTGATTTTGCATCTGCTGCTGCTGCCAATAACAGTTTATTCAATAAATATTTTCATGCTATGCTGAAACGGGGTATCTATTTACCGCCATCAGCTTATGAAAGCTGGTTCCTGAATAATGCACTCTCATATGCCGATCTGGATGCTACTATTCAGGCAACTAAAGATAGTCTGGTAGAAATTCTTTGATAGTGAACAATGAATAGTCAGTAGTGAGTATATAACAGAAAATTACTCACTACTGACTATTCACTACTAACTATATTTACGCCATGAAAATTACTTTCTTTTCTACTCAACCCTACGATCGTATTTTTTTCGAAAAATATAATGACGCATTGGGATTTGAGTTACACTTTTTAGAAGTGACTTTGAATGAAAGTACCGCTTCACTTGCCAATGGTTCAGATGCTGTTTGTGTTTTTGTAAATGATAAGATTACAGTTCCTGTTATTGCTTCATTAAAAGAAAATGGCATTAAAGTAATCGCCCTTCGCTGTGCCGGATTCAATAATGTTGATATAGAAGCCTGCCGCCAACATGGAATACGTGTTTGCAGGGTGCCAGCCTACTCACCAGAAGCCGTTGCAGAACATGCAGTGGCCATGATATTAACACTCAACCGTAAAACACATAAAGCCTATAACCGTGTTCGTGAACAAAATTTTTCACTGAATGGATTATTGGGTTTCAACCTGCATGGTAAAACAATAGGTGTTGTGGGAACCGGAAATATAGGGCAGGCTTTCTGCAGCATCATGCTTGGTTTTGGCTGTACCGTAAAAGCGTTTGATTTGGTTGCCAATAAAGAAATGGAAGCTATGGGCGTTACTTATCACTCATTGATAGAAGTATTGCAATCTGATATTATCTCACTCCACTGCCCCTTAAATGAACAAACCAGGCACCTGATAGGCTCCGAAACAATAGATTATGTAAAAAAAGGCGCCATGCTCATTAATACGGGCAGAGGAGGGTTAATAGATACCAAAATCATGATCCAGGCATTGAAAAAAGGACATATCAGCGCCCTTGGATTAGACGTTTATGAGCAGGAAGAAAAACTGTTTTTCAGGGACTTATCAACTAAAATCATCCAGGACGACGATATCCAGCGTCTTATGAGTTTCCCAAACGTACTGATCACCGCTCACCAGGCCTTTTTCACCGATGAAGCCCTATCTCAAATTGCAATTACTACGTTAAATAATGTATTCCAATTACTAAAAAATAGTAATTTGATGGATCAGGCTGCGTTATTGGTTTAATTTTAGTCTATAAGAGTATACTAAAGAAAAGGCATTATGAATAAGTTCACGTCCAGATGGGTGCTTTTATTGTCGGCAGTTTTGTTCTTTTGGGCCTGCCAGAAAGAGGTAAGTAAGGAAGGAGCTGGGCTGGGCGGTACCGCACAGGGTTCATTAACAGATAGTTCAGGTTCCTGCAAGGATGCTGATGTAAGAGGTGATTACGTGATTGACCAGGCCTTGACAGACAGTAACTATATTATTATTAAAGTAAATTTTACACTTCAGGGCAAATACAAGATTTATACAGATACGGTTAATGGCATGTGGTTTATTGATTCTGGTTTCGCTTTAACAACAGGTCCGGCAACCGTAAAACTAAAAGGCTATGGTAAACCCATTCTGCCTAACCGTGCCGATTTTGTACTCACGTTCAACAGTAGTTTTTGTGCCTTTTCGGTAGTTACAAGTACAACCGGAGGATCATCAGGTGGCGGAACAAGCACCGATTATTTTCCCAATACTTTAAATTCTAACTGGACCTATGAATACCTGCCTAAACTGGGTACACTCGATACTTTCAGGGTAACGGTAACCAATCAGACTACTTTCTTTGATAATAAAGTATTTAAACAGTATGATACCAATCCATTAGGAGAAGCCTATTATTTTTCTAAGGATAATACAGGCAATTACTATGCATTAAGTACAACAGATTTTGACTACCTATTTATTTTCGATTCCATTCCCAACTCTTTTATCTCTTACCCGTTTCTGAAAGATAATGTTCCCGTGGCAACCACCTGGGAAACTGACGAATACGGTAAAGTAAAACTAGGGGTTGAAGTAGGCGTAAGTAAAGCTGTATTCACCATTATGGGGAAAGGCATTACTTATCCTGTTTTAGGAACTACTTATTCTGATGTAATCAGTGTAAAAAGAGTCATACACTTTAAACCCGATGGTGGCAGTTACCGCTCTGTAATTGAAGGAACTGCTTATTATGCAAAAGGTGTAGGTTTAATAGACCAGGTAATTCCTGCGGCTAACCAGTCTGTTTCCCTCAAGAGAAAGCAGATTTTTTAATTACTTCCTGATCTGATCTTATTTAAAATATATAAATTTTAGCCGCAGATTCGCAGATCGAAAATTCATTATCTGCGAATCTGCGGCTAAAAAATATTGATTCTATTGAACTAAAATATCTGTGTCTTATCATCCACTACAGACTTTGTTTCTACCGTTGAATGCTTTTCTTCTTTGGTATGTTTGAAGAATTTATTCTGAAAGAGCAGAACAGCAATTACACCCGCAGAAATGGATGCATCGGCCAGATTAAATACCGGGCGGAAAAACTCAAAATCATCCCCGCCAAAAAAGGGTACCCAGGCCGGATATTTAGCATCTGTTATAATAGGAAAATAAAACATATCTACCACTTTACCATGTAACAAACCGGCATATCCTCCTCCGGAAGGAAACAGGGTGGCTACATTCTGGGTAAACGGATTGCTTTGTTCAAAGATGAGACCATAAAATAAACTATCTATCAGGTTGCCCAATGCTCCTGCATAAATTAAACCCGCACAGATCATAAAACCTTTGTGGTAATTTTTTTTCAGGAAATCGCGCAGGAGAAACGTTCCCCAGATAACGGCTACCAGCCTGAAAAGTGTGAGGGCTATTTTACCAAAGCCGCCACCAAATTTCCAACCCCAGGCCATCCCTTCGTTTTCTACAAAGTGAAGCCTGAACCAGTCGCCCAGCACTTTATGTTCTTCTCCGGCATAGTAATTCAGTTTAATATAAAACTTTAATACCTGGTCGGCAACAATAATGGTCAGAATCAATAAAAACAGATGTTTTCCTTTCACTTCCTGATAAATTTATACTGGGCAAAGATAGGGGCTGAACCAACAAGTATGATAATGCCCATTGGGCAGCTATGTTAAAACAGGATGTTATTCCTCTATGTAGATGCGTTTCACCCGCTGACTGATGCCCGTCATGATTTCATATGCAATGGTACTGGTAGCTTCAGCCAGTTGCTGTACGGGAATCTGCCTGCCAAATATTTCTGCATCATCGCCCTCCATCGCTTCGGGTATATCGGTAACATCTATCATGGTCATATCCATACACACATTCCCTATAACAGGTGCCTTTTTTCCTCTCACCCACATGTAGCCATTGCCATTTCCCAACGACCGGCTATACCCATCTGCATAACCAATACGAACTGTTGCAATACGACTGTTTCTTGTAAGAATGCCTTTTCGGTTATACCCTATCGTTTCATGTTTAGCCACATCTCTTATCTGTGCTATTGTGGACTTTAGTGTAACCACAGTTTGTAAGGATAGTTGGTTTTCATTGGCACTGTCAACACCATACAAACCTATTCCCAGCCTTACCATATCGAACTGGTATTCCGGATGGCGGAATATACCCGCTGAATTGGCAATATGTTTAAGAAATGAATAACCCAGTTTTTCCTGCATTACAGCAATTGCTTCCTTAAACCTGTTAACCTGTTTGTATGTAAAATCGTCGAGTAAAGGGTTTTCACTTGCAGCCAGGTGGCTCAATATCGATTTTACAGCCATGGTACCGTTACGGGCCATCATTAGTCCCAACTGTTGTGCATCGGTAATTTCAAAGCCCAGTCTGTTCATCCCGGTATTGAACTTAATATGTACCGGGTATTGTTGAATGGCCTGTTTTTCGAGGAACTGGTGAAACAATGTATAAATACCAAAAGAATAAATTTCAGGTTCAAGGTTGTATTGAATCATTGCATCAAACCCTGCTTCATCTACATTCATTACCATGATAGGCAAACTGATGCCTGCTTTACGTAATTCAACACCTTCATCGGCATAAGCCACTGCCAGGTAATCTATTTTATGAAACTGCAATATTCTTGCTACTTCAGCCGTACCACTTCCATAACTGAATGCTTTTACCATGGCCATTAACCTGGTACTGGGTTTAAGCCGTTGCTGATACGCTTTCAGGTTATGGGCCATCGCTGTAAGGTTTACTTCCATTACAGTTTGATGCACTTTCTGCTCAAGCCACTGGCTTATTCTCTCAAAAGAAAAAATACGGGCACCTTTTAATAAAATATACTCATCTCTGAACTGGTTTAACGATGCAGTTTGAAGAAAAGCCTGCGTAGAATCGTAACAGTCAATCTGTACATCTGCTCCCATTTTTTTCAATATTGATTCCTGGGCCATCATAGCCGAACCAATACCAATCAGCCTGTTCACTCCTCGTTTTACTAATTGCTTTAATATACCGGTATATAATGTATCAGCTGTTTCACCACTTTGTAATATATCGGAAAGAATGAGTGTTGTTTTGTTTTTACCTGCCTGCTGCACAAGAAAATCGAGGGCCAGTTCAAGTGAAGCTGTATCGTTACTGTAACTATCGTTCAGCAGGTAACAGTTATTTACTGCCTGTTTCAATTGCATACGCATGTCAACTGCTTCCAGTAATAACATGCGTTGCTGAATCCATTTAGTATCATAACCCATTAATAAAAGCACGCACCAGCAGGTAATGGCATTGTCAACTGATATTTTGTCCGCAAACGGTATTGTAATCTGTATATCCTGCAATTGCCATACAGCGCTGATTAATGTTTGTTGCTGAGATTGTTCTTCTGAACGAACAATAAGTGTTGCCTCTTTAAACCTGCTCCATGAAACAAGGCGGGTATTCTTGTTGGGCAGGCCACTGGTGTTGTCGGCAGGATTAAAAGAAGCAACAATGGCATCTTTACAATACACCAGGCTGTTTACTTCAGCAAATAACCTGGCTTTTTCTTCTGCTTTCTGTTGTTCGCTTTTAAAACCTTGCGTATGAGCGGCTCCAATATTTGTCCATACACCAATCGTAGGCTGAATAATTTTTCGCAGCGAGTCCATTTCGCCGGGTTGTGAAATTCCTGCTTCAAATATGCCGAGGTTATAAGTGTTATCCAGCTGCCATACGCTTAATGGAACCCCTATCTGTGAGTTGTAGCTACGCGGACTACGCACAATTCGCTTATCTGTATGCAGTAACTGGTATAACCATTCTTTTACGATGGTTTTACCATTGCTACCTGTAATACCAATAACAGGTATATTGAATTGCGAACGATGATTAGCTGCCAACACCTGTAATGATTGTAACACATCTGGCACTGGAAGAAAGACAGCCTGCGGAAATTTTTCGGTTATTACTTTATCTCTCTGTACCACAAAAAAACGCAGTCCTCTTTCGTATAGTTCCGGAATAAATTCGTGCCCGTTTCTTCGAGGGCCTTGTATGGCAAAGAATAAAGTGGTGTCGGCAAAAACCAGTTTGCGACTGTCTGTAAGCAGATACGAGACAGTCCTTTCATCTGACGGAATTTTATCAGCTTGAATAATACGGGCTATATGTTGAAGTGAATACGACAATAGAACAAACTATCATTTTAAGGTTATATAGAGTTATCCTGTACATCCTGTGGCGATCCTTTTTTACTTGCGAACATGGAGTAAAAAATAGATCCGGAAATACAGAGTATAATCAACCCTAATGAAATAAATACCTGTGTAGATTTATCAATCCACATATTGATATAATGCTCTCCTAACATTTTTATACCAATAATTACCAATACAATTGCGATACCCTGTTGCAGGTAATCGAATTTCGAAACGGCTCCTCTCAACAGAAAGAACAGGGAGCGCAATCCTAATACCGCGAAAATATTTGATGTATAGATTACCAGTTTATCTCTTGAAATACCCATCACCGCCGGAATAGAATCCAGTGCAAATACCAGATCAATAGATGCCAGTAATACCACTACCACAAATAAAGTAGTGTATAATGGTTTACCATTTTCCCTTACCACATATTTACCATCGCCATCATGTGGCGCCAGTGGCAGGTAGGTTTTAAGAAAACGGTATATTTTGGTATCGTGTGGTTCAAATTCTTTTTCTTCATTGGCAGTAAACATTTTATAGCCGGTATATACCAGGAAAAGACCAAATAGGTATAATACCCAATGAAATTTTTCTACCAGTGCCACACCAATTGTAATAAACAATACCCTGAATACAATAGCCATCAGGATACCGATAAGCAGTACCCTTGAATAATATTTCTCTTTTACTTTGAAAGAATTGAAAATAAGGATGAAGACAAAAATATTATCGATACTCAGGCTCCATTCCATGAGGTAGGCGCTCAGGTATTCCAGGGCCAGCTTCTGTCCCTCTTCCACCCACATAAACACAAAAAAGCCTAATGCCAGTGTTACCCAAAAGAAAGTTTGTTTGAGTGCCTGTTTAATGGTGATATGAGCATTTTTCTTACTCAGTAAACCAAGATCAAACACAAGTGCCAGTACCAATACAATTCCAAAAACAAGATAAACGATCTGATGAGTTGTCATGCGCGAAAATTATGGCGTAAAGATAGCGCTCCGTACCTTCGCAGACATTCATTAACCATATTTCTTTTTCCGCTTCCACTGGAGTATTGAACCCATTATAGTCAGCAATAAAAGTGGTGCAACAATATTAATCCACTGCCAGGTATTTTTCTGGGTAGCTATCTTTTCTTTATCGAGCACCCTGAGCACAATGCTTTTGTTCCTGCTTTCAAATAAACCATTATTACTTACCATGTAATCTACACAATTCAGGAAAAATTCACGATTGGCAAACCTGTATCCTTCAAAAGGCAGTTCTCCCATAGGCATGGGGCCCGTTGTATTGCTTACAGCATTGGTTACGATATCAGCATCAGATACAACGATTTGCTTACCCGGCTTTGTAGCTTGTTGTAAAAAAGGGCGGTTGGTGGTTCTTTGTACCGAATCTATTAGTGTGGTACTGGCTCTGTTGGCAAATAATGACTGAAAAGTTCCTTCCAGCAATACCGCTACCGGTACAAAACTTTTATTGAAGCTACGCAGGTCCTCTTCATTCCTCACACTATTGATAGATACAATGGCCGGAGAAGAAATACTGCGGCTGTTTGTATCAGAGGTAAGTAAAATCGTTTTTTGTATGCCCGGCGCTTTTACTGTATCGATGCTCGATGGAAATATAGACAGTACCCTGTCTATATTTTTTGAAATAGGATTATCGGCTTGCGATGAAAGAAACGGATAATAAGGCCAGGGCACCCGCTGCATATTGGGTGAACCATCCGGGTTACGTCCAACTACAATCGGTATTTTAGAACAGTTCAGATCCTGCAATAAATCGCCGTTAATACGCACTCCATATTTAAACAGCAGATCGTCAATATCAAGTCCACGGTCAAAAGCTGTGTATTCAGCCTGGCTTCTCATCAGGCTATCGAGTTCGGCATGAAGTTTATCAATGAACCAGATCAGTTGTCCACCATTCATTACATACTGATCGAGTTTCAGTTTATCTTCTTCGGTAAAAGTTTGTGTGGGTTTTACGATGATCATTGCATCAATCATGGCAGGATCAGGGTAGCCCTGTTTTAAATCGAATACAGCCAGCCGGTAATCGTTACGCAGGCTTTCGCCAAGATCATTTACTTTCAGGTCAACAGGTTCACCATTCCCAACGAGATAAGCAATAGTGGGTATGGTTTTTCTTGTGAGTTTATCAATGGCATTGGCAAACTTATATTCAAGTAATGCTTCCGCCGCATTTCTTGTAGCTTCTTTGTCTTCCAATGGCTCTACATCATTCATTACATTGTATTGCCTGAATACTTTGCGGCTGCTGCGCAGGTCAACGGCCAAGGGTTTCCTGTTTCCATATAGTACAAGTGCAGATGGTACTATGAGTTGAGCAGTTGATTTATCGGTACCCGTTATTTCGCTTCTTTCAAAAACAACACCCAGCCGGGCAAGACTATCGTATAAAATAGCACGTGCGGTATCATCAGCAATATCTTCTCCCGGTTTCTCAAATTGTACACGAACCAGGTTACCTGAGAGCGATTTGAAATCGTCGAGCAGTTCTGCAGTAGCTATAGATAATTTTTTATAGTCGGCCGGTAATTCGCCTGTAAGAAATACCCGTATTTCTATAACTGTATCGAGGTTCTTGAGCAATTGTTTTGTTGACTGTGTAAGACTGTATCTTTTGTCGGCAGTTAAATCCATACGAAAACCAATACCCGCAGAGAGATAGATGACTATCAGTAATACAGTTAATAAACCCAGCCAGCCATATTTATGTTGCAATAATTTTTGCATGGTCTATTTTTTCAACAGGTTTCTCTGGGTGAGTAATAAAAAGAAGCCGATCAAACCTGCGAAATAAATCAGGTCGCCGATCCGAATAACGCCTCTGCTGATGCTGCGATAATGAAAACTAATACCCAGCATTTCAAGATAATAGTCGATACCTCCGTTAAAAACAGCAATTTTACTTACTGCATCAAAACCATTATATAACAGGAAACAAACGAATGCCCCGGCAATAAAAGCCACAACCGTATTGTTGGTATAACTGCTGGCGCAGATGCCGATAGCAGTAAAAACAGCTCCGAGCAACAGCAGCCCTAAATAACTTCCGATGGTTGCACCTACATCAATACCGCCTGTAGCGCTGAGTGCCTGGATGGAAAATGCATAAATAATTGTAGGGATTATAGCACAGAAAACAATCAAAATAGCTCCAAAAAATTTGCCCCATACCAGTTCACCGGGTGTAAGTGGCAGGGTTCTGAGTATTTCAAAATTTCCCAATCGGTATTCATCCGAAAAGCTACGCATAGTAATGGTAGGTACTATAAATAAAAGTATCCATGGTGCCAGGCTAAAAAAGCCGGAAAGGCTGGCATATCCGAATTCGAGTATACTGGTATCGGGAAATACAAACAACATCAACGCATTGATCAAAAGAAACACGACCAGGGCTATATAACCAGTGAGGCTGCTGAAAAACTGCTGCCATTCTTTTTTGCAGATGATCCACATAATATCAAAACTAATTGTTCTCCGGCATACGAATACCGTTCCCGTATATTTTATGTGTTCTTTATGGAAACTTTTAAAAATAGCATCTTATAAAAAAGTAACCATATGAAACTAAAATTGACCTTATTGTTGATGAGCCTGTTGGGGGTAGGTTTATTTGCCCAAGGACAGAATACACCTTCAAAATCAGGTAAAAAAGATAAAGTTAAAGTGGTAGATGGCAGAGATGCTTTACCTGTTACAGTAAAAAGTAACAAAAAATCAAAGGTTCGAAAGCCACCGCCACCTCCGCCACCAGTTGAAGCACCACCTACCGTTATTCGTAAACCGGAGCAACCGGCACCACCGCCGCCTCCGGAAAAGATCAAGATTAAAGTAAATAGACAGGCTCCACCACCACCGCCGGCTAAACCAAAGCCACCGATAAAATCAGTTCCACCCTCTGCACCAGAGGCACCCGATAGAGTTTAGGCATTTGTTTCTACAAATGTTGTTGGTTTTTGGAAAGAGGCCCGGGTAATACCGGGCTTTTTAACTTTCAGTTTGTTCATCTAAGTCTTTATGATGATTGATAAATGACTGGTATTCCTCCTCAAAAGATACCCTGGCATGATGTTTTTCCTGTTGTTCAATATATCGGGTCACCCGTTCAAGTCCTGACCTGTTGACTGATGCCACAAAATAATCTGCCTGCCATACCAGTTGTAGATTTTTATAATGTTCATTAAACCATCTGGCAGATTCTCCTTTTATCAGTTTAATCACGCCATCTATTGTTTGTCCTGTTTTTAAACGAACAAGACAATGCAAATGATCTAAATGTCCGTTGATGGCTACTATATGAATTTTATGCTTGAATGCATTGTTTTTAATATGCTTTACCAAAACTTCTTTTACAGATGGTAGCAAGATAGGGTTTCGATACTTTGTACTCCATACATAATGCAGGTAAACAATTGATAGTGGCATTGATGATTTATTTAAACACAAAATCAGCCTTTTTACCAGGGTATTTCTACGGAATCTTGTGGCGGAGCATCTCTTACGCTTCGCTCCCCCGGACTAAAGTCCGGGGCTAGGTTATTTGAATTAATTAATGATCGAGGCTTTTCTAAACACAACACACTCTTCTATCCTTGCCCCGGATTTCAATCCGGGTAAAAAGAAAAGACTAAAGTCCGGGGCTA
>JBMOKQ010000046.1:0-8606 GCA_049324295.1 Bacteroidota bacterium | reverse complement strand
TTACCGCAGAATTAAATTTATTTGATGGATGACACCCTGCTTTGAAGAAAACCAATATTTTTTGGGAACTTGTATTGTAAACCTTATTAAAAATAGCTGTGATCAGATTATCTCGGACAGCACTGATAAAGAATATTATAAATGGAACACGGATTATCATGATTGTTATGATCTATCATGATAAATCATAACAATCATGATAATCCGTGTTCCATACTACTCATTTATTCAGCTTTCTTTCTCCAAAAATACCATCCTGCATAAATGGTAATTAACACACCCACTACCGACAAAATCATTACACTATTAGAAAAGAAAGCCACCCAGTTCAATTGTACTTTAAAAATTTCTTTACTCAATAATACACCCACGCTACCAAGGTAGCCAAAGGAATCTGCGAGATAAATTAAAAAACCGACATTACCTGTAAACCGGAAAGCAGCAATCATTCTTTCAAAAAAAACAGAATTGAAAGGAATGTACACCATGTACAAACCAAGTCCAACAAGAATCATCCACCACATAGGTGTAATCATTTGTCTGGTAAAGAGCCAGGTACTGATGCCTGCCAGTAAAAAGCCAATACCGATTAAAACATGCGCCAGCATTAATGCTTTGAAACTGTTTTTAATCATGACCATACTACCAATCAACACTAAAATGATGAGTGTAATCGGTGTTTCTGTTTTGGAGAAAATGGCGGGCTGGTTTAGGTAACCCATTTCCTTCCACATATCGGCGCTGAAATTATCGCGGATGTCGCGAAACAAAGTGGCGAATGCATAAATAAGGATGCAGGCAATAATACCTGGTAAAAATTGTTTTATAAATGAACTGCGCTGTTCGGCAGTCATGGGGGTTCTGCTCATACGTGCAACTTCATCATCCGCATCTGGTGGTGGAATACGCTCCATTAAATAGATAAATAGCAAAAGCGGTAAAGCAAAAACAAGTCCTGTACAAAACGGAACCCAAAATTCAGAAACACCCAGTTGTATCAGCCATCCACCCACAGACTTTACAAAACCCGATGAAAAAATAAAACTCACTGCCAGTGCCGCACCAATAAAATCGGTGGTTCTTCTTCCTTCCACATAAGAAAAAACCACACCCCATAACATACCCAATGGAAAGCCATTGATGAACAGGAAAGGAATATTATACGGCGCAGGAATAAGTGCAAAACATAACCAGGCCATCCATGCAATACCAACCAGGATGAGTATGATTTTATTTCGGCCAAAGCGTTTTAACTCCGATATGAATTTGATACCATAGAATTTGGCGGCGAGATAGCCCAGCATCTGGCTGAGTACAAGAACGGTTTTATAACTTAAGCTTCCTACTGTCATTCCATCGAAAGTGCAGACGGTAAAAGATTTCCGGAAACCGAATATCATGGTATAAGTGAGGAAAGCTGCCAGTGCGGCATACAGACCCACTTGCACCGGAGATCCCTTCACAAAACGATTTTTATTCAATAGCAGAAGTTGAAGTTTAAATATAAGAGGAAAGTCCGAAAGATGATTGATTCAGTAAAGTAACCTCCGTGTAACTCTGTGCCATACTCCTTTACCTCTGTGGTTTTTTACCACCGAGTTTCACAGAGTGCGGCACAGAGTTACACGGAGGTCTTACTACTAATGTATTATCTTCCGGACTCCCGGACTCCTCGCTTCCTCAACCAATCATCCCTGATATTTGGCAAACTGCTCCGCATTTCGGAAATTCCGATCTCCAAAAACCAATTGAATGAGAAAACTACTGTTTGTTGCAATGCTTTTTGGCACTGCAATGTCTTCATTTGCCCAACAGGCAGATCTTTCCAGGCATTTTAAAAATTTAAAACCACGCAGTATCGGTCCGGCCGGTATGAGTGGTCGTGTTACTTCTATTGATGCCGTATGGACTAATCCAAACATCATTTATCTTGGTACAGCGAGTGGCGGGGTATGGAAAACCGAGAATGGCGGTGCCAGCTGGGAGTCGATATTTGATGAACAGCCTATTTTGAATATAGGAGCTGTTACTATTACGCAAAGTAATCCAAGTGTTGTATGGGCGGGTACCGGAGAAGGTAATCCGCGTAACTCTATTAGCCTGGGTGCAGGTTTGTATAAAACGATTGATGGCGGCAAAACCTGGAAAATGATGGGGCTGGAGAAAACCAGTAATATCCATCGCATCATCATCGATCCAACCAATCCTGATGTAGTTTATGTGGGTGTTATGGGTAATCCTTTTGCTGCTCATCCGGAGAGAGGTGTTTATAAAACAACCGATGGTGGTATTACCTGGAATAAAATTCTGTATACCAATGAAACATCGGGTGTAGGTGATATGGTAATGGATCCTTCAAACCCCAATAAATTATTTGTAAACATGTACCAGCACCTGCGTACTCCCTGGAGCTTACAGGGTGGCGGTAAAGGCAGTGGTTTTTATGTTACTTATGACGGCGGAAAAAACTGGAAAAAACTGGGTAAAGAAAACGGGTTACCCGATGGCGATTATGGCCGTATTGGTATAACCATTGGTCGTAACGATCCGAAGCGTATATATGCATTGGTAGAAGCCACAAAAAATGGTTTATATAAAAGCGTAGATGGTGGTTTTAACTGGGAGCTTGTAAACAGTGAAGCTGCAGTAGTAACCAATCGTGCTTTTTATTTTCAGGATATAGCGGTTGATCCCACTAACGAAAACAGGTTGTATAATATTAATCAGATCATTACCGTAAGTGAAGATGCTGGTAAAACATTTAAAACAGTAATTCCTTATGCAGGTATTCACCCCGATCACCATGCATTCTGGATACATCCGAAAGATGGTAATTTCATCATTGACGGAAATGATGGCGGTATTGCCATCACCCGCGACCGTGGTAAGAACTGGCAGTTTGATGAGAAATTACCACTCGGACAATTCTATCACATTAATGTAGACAATAATATTCCCTATAATGTAATGGGCGGTTTACAGGATAACGGAAGCTGGCATGGTCCGGCATATGTATGGAGACAGGGCGGTATTCGTAATGCATTCTGGCAGGGTGTTGCCGGTGGTGATGGTTTTGATGTAATGCCCGATGCAGAAGACCCCAACTGGGTATATTGTATGAGTCAGGGAGGAAGTGTGAGTCGTTATAATATTGCAACAGGAGAAAGATGGGGCATACGTCCGCCAACTACTGCAACCGGTATCCGACAGCGCTTTAACTGGAACGCTGCTATTGCACAGGATCCTTTTGACAAGAAAACGATTTATTATGGCAGCCAGATGCTGAACATAAGTACCGATAAAGGCGCTTCATGGTCGCAGATATCAGGAGATCTTACCACCAACGACAGTGCAAAAATTGATCAGAGCAATAATGGTGGTTTATCGGTAGATATTACTGGTGCAGAAAACCATTGTACCATACTTGCCATTGAGCCATCTGCCAAACAGAAGGGCGTTATCTGGGTTGGAACAGATGATGGTAATGTGCAATTAACAACAGATGGCGGTAAAACCTGGACCAATTTCCGTGGTAAAATTCCAGGGATGCCTACAGGTGCGTGGGTACCCCAAATTCGTGCTTCACGCCATAATGCTGCAGAAGCCTATGTGGTAGTGAATGATTACCGCAGGGGTAATAACAAGCCTTATTTATTCCGCACTACTGATTATGGTAAAACCTGGACCAGTTTAGTGGATGAGAAGAAAGTAACAGGATATACCTTATGCGTTATCCAGGATCCAACAGAACCCAATTTAATTTTTGTGGGAACAGAACAAGGTTTATTTGTGAGTTTTGATTATGGTAATAGTTTCCAGCAGTTTAAAAATGGTTACCCTTCTGTATCAACTTATGATATGGTGATTCAGGAAAGAGAAGCCGACCTGGCAATTGCCACATTTGGTCGTGCCATTTATATTCTGGATGATATTAATCCACTACGCAAACTGGCTGCCAATAAAGGGCAATTATTCAGTACAAAAATTACTGCTTTTGCTGCGCCGCCTGCTTACCAGGCAAAACGTAAACTGGCATCAGGTATTGAATACAGTATCTGGGGAAGTTATGAGGGAGAAAATAAAAGAGCGGGTGCACCCATCAGTTTCTTTGTCAATAAATCGGCAAGTGATACGGGCAGAAACAGAATTAGTGATACCGTAACCCTTCGCATTTTTGATGCAGGTAATGTATTGGTAAGAACACTGCGTATGAAGGTTGATAGTGGTTTTAATAAATACTATTGGGGAATGGAAGGAAGAGGTATACGCACCGGTGGAAGCGTTGGTGGCCGTGGCGGAGCAAGAGGCAGAGCTCCTGGTGGAGGTGGTGCATTTAATGCAGAGCCTCCGGGATTACCTGTTGATCCGGGCACATACAAAGTGGTATTGACTTTAGGAAGAAACCTGAGCGATAGTGCCATGATAGTAGTGAATGATGATCCGTATGCGCCAATATCAAAAGAAGTACGTGATGCGATCCGCAAAGCCAATGACAGGCTGAATAAAAGTACGATCCGCCTGGGCGACCTGAATGACAGGATGGTGGATGCAGAAACCATTATCAATAAAATTGAAACAGCATTGCCCAACCTCGATGCTAAAAGAGCGGACACTATCCGTAAAACCATTAAACCCATCAGAGATGGTTTAACAGATATTCGTACCATGCTGAATGGCAAACCTCAAACCAAACAGGGTTATGGAAATATTCCACAGGTAACCGTAAACGGAGTTTTAGGTGAAGCGCGTCAGACAGTGATGGGTAAAACAGCAATGCCGGGTGAGCAGGAAGACAGGCTGATGAAAGCAGCAGAAGACAAAATATCAGAAGTGATTAATAAAGCCAATGAATTGTTTGATGCCAAATGGAAGGCTTTGCGTTCTGTGGCGGAGACGATTGAGTTGAAATTGTTTAAGGATTATAAGACGTTGGAATAATAACAACCGTTTTGAATAGTGAAGGGGCCGTAATTTTTGCGGCCCCTTTTTTGTTTAGGTTAGTGTGCGAGCTTTTTTGAGTGACGCAATATTTATAAGTCATTAATATTCATCCTTTTAAGAAAATATGCGCAACCTGATATCATAAAAAAGATTCGTAGATTTATGAGTTGAACCAACATCGCCTATTCGAGCAATACGTTTTTATTCAAGCGTTGTAGGATACATTATTCAGACTGCATTCATCTTATAATTGCTAACACTTCAAATTGCTTTTATGAAACAAATATTTTTTTCACTAGTATTCTTGCTTCTCATTGGAGGAGCAGTTAAATCCCAATCTTGCAAAGACTTCCCTGACAAATTCTATTCTTACAGCGAGGCTATTAACGCAATACAAGATGCAACTTTCAAGTCCACTGACAAATTACCTTATGGCAAAAGCTCATGGATAGCGAGTGCCACTTATTACACTTGTGACGGGGCTACTGGTTTCTTAGTTTATACTACCGACAAAGGAAAGGAATATGTACACGAAAAAGTACCTATTCGTGTTTGGACAGAGTTTAAAAATGCAAGTTCAAGTGGTTCATATTACGTTCACAATATCAAAGGCAGATATAGATTAGTCCCTGAATAATGTAAAATATGGCATGATATGACACCAGTACAAGAACAAAAGAAAATCCAAGAAATAATTCACCCATTTAAAATCTATGGAATTGGCGACATAAAACATAATAGGCGAAGAACAATTTCTGCTTTTATCTTAAGTATTTGCTTTATAGACCAGCTTGCTTCTTTCAGATATCCTAAATCAGAAACAGATTTATCTATCAGAGTTGAAAAATTCATTTCTGAATATCTCCCTACCTTTTCAGGACTTGAGCTGTATGCAATATTTAGACATGCAATAATTCATCACTATTCATCAGTTCGCCGATATGCTTTAACCAATGACAAGGAATTTAAAAAGCCCTTCGATAATGTCAAAGGAGTTACAATCATCAATACGAATGCTCTTGTCAAAGAAATAATTAAAGGCTTTCCAAAATTTGAAGCTGATTTATTAACGATTGGCTCTGATGCCAGGAAAAATGCTCTGGCGAGAGCAAAGAAGCATCCGCCTCTGACACACAAAGTAATTTAACGGCGAGGCACATGCCACCATCAAAAGGTTTGCCGCAAGGCTTGCGGACGGAATAACAATCGGCTGTTGTACTACTATCAACCAATATCGGGCTTGAGGAATTCTATTCAGCTTTTGTTGTTAACTTCAGCATCGATAATTCTAATCGGCTTCAGTTGCCGGGCAGACAGTTATAAAATAACAGCCCTGCGGCAAGCCTGAACGTTGGTGACAATTTTAAAGGACAGCCCACAGATAATGAAACATAAAATTTTTAATCTTCATAGACAAAATATGAATGTTCTTAATACTATTTAGAAACAATAAAACAAAACTTATGAAAAAAATTGCTGTTTTTTTTATTTGTAGTTCATTACTTATCCTTTTTTCTTGCAAAAAAGAGGCAAATGATTTTGTACTACAATTAAATGGAAAATGGAATTGGAAATCTTCTTTAGCATCTAATGGGACACAAATGTTCCCGAGAGATAATTCAGCAATTGACAGTAACTTTTTAATTTTTACTTCAACCAAATTTATTAATCATGCTGTTTGTGTAATAGGCGGACCAAGTGAAGGAAATTTTGAAACAAATTTTAGTTCAGGAAAACAATATTTAATATTCAAGCAAGAATATTACCGACCTGACACGTTTTTATTAAATATCACAAGTACACAACTTGACTTGACTGAAGTTCATGACAGGTATTCGTGGACACATACATTCACGAAAAAAAATAACGAATAAGTTGCTCAACAAAACTGCCACCAACATTAGTTCAATTCGTATATAATCCTGACTACTTGCGGGACACCGTAAAATGGAGTAAAACGATTTCCAATGTCAATGTAATATGTAAAGAGATAAACCTTGCACCTAAAAAATCAAACATTGTACTTGATGGCGGAAACGTAACACGAACAACTGATAAAGTAACAATGTGTGACAAAGTTTTCACAGAAAACCCAATTATAAAGGAAAAAGATTTAACCAAAGAACTTCAAGAACTCTTCCAGGTTGACAAATTAATTTTCATACCGACCCATCCAATTGATTTTACAGGTTATGCAGATGGTATGGTTCGCTTTTATAACAGCGACACAGTTTTGATTAACGATTTTCAAAATATTCCTACTACCCATTATGGGTAAACTGTGAAACCTTAATGGCATCTCATTTCAAACTCCGATCCCGCTCATCGCTTTTACTCATACACTCATTTTTGTTTTATGCATATTGACAAACACCGATGTCATTCTGCTGTCAGAGGTTAGGTATTAACTATCAACGACCCCATTTTTTCTAACCCCTAATCCCAAATTTCTAAGGTCTTTCTGAGGACGAACAGAGGAGGCAATGAGAACCCAATGAGGAAGCAATGAGGAGGAGCTTCGATAGAAGTCAATACCAGTAAGTGTTGTTCTTTGCATTCCGAGGACGAATTGAGGAGAAATGAAGGAAGAAGTCAATAAAATCAAGTGTTCCACGGGGTGGTCCGAGGAGGCAATGAGGAGAAATAAAAACACACCCCTTGATTTTATTGGGTTTGAGGGCAGTAGCATGAGCAATTCCGGGGAGAATTTACCAGCTATCCCAGCTTTTCCCGGAGAACGTCCCAGGTTTTAGAGAAGCGCATCACATATTTGAATGTTTCACGGCACGTAGATGCTACTTTTGTTATATCAGTCGCTGTTAAAGAGTTCTTCGCTTCAGGCAACCGGGAAAAGCGGATCCGGAAACCTGCTCCGATAGCAGCAATTATCGTTAAAGTTTAATGGGGCGGCACACGAGTATAAAGGAGTGGAATGTTGGAGTGCAAGAGGCTTTGAAAAAGTATTTAATTGAACAGAATGACACATTTTTTTAAAGCTATTGAAAAGCCAAAATATCTTGCAAACACCATGGTAAACGATTTCCGATCATTTTGTTGAAGCCAACAAAATGATCAATTTGGCGAAAGGAATACAACTACGATTAATAACGCTGAATCAAAACATCTGTAGGAATACGCAGTGTACTTGCGATTTAACTTTAGGAAAGTTTCGAAATTTTCCTACCGGTGATTAAGTGTGATGCTTTTCCATCTTTTGCGAGTGCCAGTAGAAATTGTCTTTAGCATCCCTGCATAAATCAATGTGTGATTGTAGAGAGATATAAGCTGCTTTATTAGTATATTACTTATTCAGTAGACCCTGGTTAAATTTAATTCTGACCGGGTACTTACAAAAGAAGTTCTGATTCGTTAGTCGCCGAAATAGCCGGACAAAAGAGTGGAAAAGAACGCAGGCAACAGTTCCCAATGAAAAAATTGAAATAAGTTTTATCTTTTTTCCAACTTTTTCAAAATAAGCGTGGGTAGTATGTGATTTTTGGCAATACTAAGCGTATAATATAGAAAGCAGTATATTATTCAATAGTCCGGTAGTTTTTTTATTGTCTCAAAAAGGGAAATTGTGAATAAGAATGAGGGTGTAGAAAAAGAAATACACATGTAGGTTATAAAAAGAAAAAAGGCAGTAAGATGTTTTGTGAAGAACA
>JBMOKQ010000045.1:0-103468 GCA_049324295.1 Bacteroidota bacterium | reverse complement strand
ATTCAAAAAAGCTTTATTGAAAAGAAGAAACCTGCACTACCAGTTCCGCTTCGCAAATGGCAGGGAAAATGCTCGTATTTACAACTCACCTAAAACAGTATACCAATACAGTATAACACTGTTTTAGTGTTGAACTGTGTTGTTACTGTGTTGTTACTGTGTTGTTACTGTGTTGTTGATCTGAGTAAGTACTTGATAACAAGCGAATTAGCTTCGGGTGTTTTTTGGGTCAAAAATGGCTGTTTTCAGTGGGTTGAAACGGGGAAAGAGGAAGAAGAATTGCCACTCAAATCCTGAAGATAGCCGACTTTATACCTTAGAAACCTGCCAATCCAATTCCTTCAGTGAGTGGTTTTGCCGTAGTGGGGATAGTCTAAAAGAACTATTTTAAAGTGTACATAATTTTGTACATTTGTAAGTACAATAAAATTTCTATGCAGGCAGTATCAGTATCCCAACTCCGCTCCAATATCAAGAAATACCTTGATGATGTAAGCAAATCACTCGATGTTATCATCGTTCCCCGCACCACAGAGGAAGATGCTGTAGTAATTATGTCGATCAAGGAATACAATTCCCTCACAGAAACCGGGCATTTATTGTCAAGTGTCAATAACAGAAATCGTCTTCATGAGTCGATTGATCAATTGGAAAAAGGGAAAACAGTAAAATATAAACTTCCCAAATGAACATTGAGTTTACTGAGAACGGATGGGAAGATTTTGTGTATTGGATAGAAACCGATAACGCTATTGCAGAAAAGATTAAAGAGCTACTTCAGGACATCAGAAAAACACCCTTTCAGGGCATAGGTAAACCCGAACCGCTGAAACATTCATTAAAAGGATACTGGTCAAAACGCATCACCGGAGAACATCGGCTGGTGTATAAAGTTGATGGAAAAAAGAGCGTAGATCAGAAATGTTATGTGCTTCAATGCCGGTTTCACTACGATTGATCATTCATGCTCCAATTGCCAGTTCGGGCGGCGGCAGGCTTTTGCCTGTAGTTGAGGTTATTCATATTATCATTGCCACAACCATTCTCCCCTTTTCCTGTTAAATTTGTACCTCATATCTCATTTATGCAAGCATACTGTCATTCGCTTACACAGTACAAAAGATTGAAGACCAGGGAAGTGCGTATTGGTGATCTTTTATTGGGTAATAACCACCCCATCCGCTTACAAACCATGACCACTACCGATACCATGGATACCCTGGCTACGGTAGAACAGAGCATACGCTGCATAGAAGCAGGGGCAGAACTGGTGCGAATTACGGCCCCAAGTAAAAAAGAAGCCGAAAACCTGCTCAACATAAAAAATGAACTGAGAAAAAGAGGATATAATACACCGCTGGTAGCCGATATTCATTTCACCCCCAATGCCGCCGAAATAGCCGCAAGAATTGTTGAAAAAGTAAGGGTGAACCCCGGTAACTATGTCGACAAAAAGAAATTTGAACTTATTGAATATACCGATGCCGATTATGCAGAAGAAATAGAAAGAATACAGGAGAAGTTTACACCTCTGGTACGCATTTGTAAAGAGCATGGAACTGCCATGCGTATAGGTACCAACCATGGCTCATTGAGCGACCGTATCATGAGCCGCTATGGCGATACACCCATGGGTATGGTAGAAAGTGCCATGGAATTTCTGCGCATTGCCCGATACGAAAGCTTTCACAATATTGTACTGAGTATGAAAGCCAGTAACCCGCAGGTAATGGTTCAGGCATATCGTTTACTCATACAACAAATGGATGCTGAGTTTGGGGAGTGTTATCCATTACACCTCGGTGTAACAGAAGCAGGTGATGGGGAAGACGGTCGTGTAAAAAGTGCAGCAGGTATTGGTACGTTGTTGGAAGATGGTATTGGTGATACCGTAAGAGTGAGTTTAACCGAAGACCCTGAATTTGAAATACCCGTTTGTAGAGACCTGGTAAAAAGATATACTGCGAAAGAAAGAGTAACAAACCATATTCCCGCTATTGAAAAACTTACTTACAATCCTTTCAACTACCAGCGGAGAGAAAGTTTTGAAGTAGGAAATATTGGTGGGAAACAGGTACCTGTAGTAGTTGCCGACTTAAGTAAAGCAGGAAAAATAACAGCAGAAACATTAGAAAGAGTAGGTTATACTTACGATGCAGATACCGACAAGTGGAACATCAGCGACACGGCGGCAGATTGTATTTTCACCGGAGACCAGTTAATGGATTTTGCTTTACCCGGTACATTGAAAGTAATTGTGTATCCACAAACATGGAAACAGGCAAAGGACCAGGAGAAATATTGTCCGATTGATGATGGGAATGGATACCTCAGCAATACTGACAAAAGCAAAACAGTAAATTTTGTGATGATAGATTGTTATAATGATGGCAGCAGTCCATCACCTGTGCAAATGCAACAACTGGCAGCCGATAAAACTGTTGTGCTTTGTTTAAGCAGTACCAACGATCATGCCATGCCCTCTGTACGCAGGATGTTTGTTGAGTTACAGGAACAGAAAATACAAAACCCAGTAGTGCTGATTGTTGACAGCAACTGGCAGACAACCGATGAACACCTTATTCATTATGCCACTGAAGCAGGTGCCTTGTTACTGGATGGTTTTGGTGATGGTGTTTGTTTTGGTATGACCGGTAACAGTTACAAGCAGGCATCTTCAGCCAATACAGATACCAGTGGACGTAATTACCTGTCTAACACATCTGTTGAACAATTCGTTAATGCTACAGCCTTCAGTATTTTACAGGCTACACGTACCCGCATTTCCAAAACAGAATATATATCCTGTCCGAGTTGCGGAAGAACTTTATTTGATTTGCAGGAAACAACAGCAAAAATCCGTTCAGTAACCAATCACCTGAAAGGTGTGAAAATTGCCATTATGGGTTGTATTGTAAATGGTCCGGGTGAAATGGCCGATGCCGATTTTGGGTATGTAGGAAGTGGTGTAGGAAAGATTACCTTGTACAAAGGAAAAGAAGTAGTAAAAAGAAATGTGGAGAGTGAAGTGGCAGTGGAAGAACTGATCAATATTTTAAAAGAAAATGGTGCATGGGTAGAGCCCGTGTAACTGATTACAATTAAGAGTATGAAAAGAATACAAATTGTATTGTTAGCACTTTTTACTGTTTTTTTATGCACTGGATGTTTTGATGTGATAGAAAAATATCAGATAAACGAAGATGGCACAGGTAAATACATTATTGATATTGATTGTTCGAGAACTGCCGGTTCGTTCACCTCTATGATCGCATCTATGGCAGAAGCTGAAAACAATGTAACGGCTGTAAGAACGAAGAAAGAAGTTGTAGACAGTATTATACATTTTGCAGGTAGCGTAGATTCAGCTGCCGATCTTTCTGAAACAGAAAAAAAGGCATTACGAAAGGGGTACGCACGAATGTTTGTAGACGAGCCTAACAACCTGTTTAAAGTATCATTATTTTATCCTTATGTGAATGCCGAAGAATTAGGTATTATTCATAATGCAATGGCACGCCAGTCGTATTCAGGTGAGGGGGAGGCTGGATTAAAAATGGTACTTAAGGAAGATAAGTTGGGAAAATTTCTCACTTTGTCGCCCAATAACTCATTTGTATTTAAGTTAGGATCAGATCATGTGGAGAGAAAAGCTGGTGCTATTGATACTGCATGGGTATCTCTTGACCAACAAGATAGTTCCCAGAATGAAGGCAATATGCTGAGGATGTTTGCAGACATGTATAAATTTTCAATGAAAACAGAGATTGAATTACCGAGACCATTGAAAAAAATAGAAACAACTGGTATTACTGCCATTTCTGCTGATAGAAAAAAAGTGAGTATCATACATATGCAGGTTACATCTGCTACATTGAAGCCTAAGGATTTTGCATATCGTATCGAATTTTAAACAAAGTTTCATGCAGACAGACTTTCTTGTTATAGGATCAGGTATTGCAGGGTTAACCTATGCATTAAAAACTGCGCGTTATTTTCCTGATAAAAAAGTTGCAATCATCACCAAAACCCAGGCCGATGAAACCAATACCAAATATGCACAGGGAGGTATAGCCGGCGTTTGGGATGAGAACAGAGACAGTTACGATAAACATATTGAAGATACACTGGTGGCAGGCGATGGCTTGTGTAATGAAGCGATTGTAGAGATTGTGGTGAAAGAAGGACCGGAGAGGATCAAAGAAATTATTTCTTATGGAGCTGAGTTTGATAAGAATGAGAAAGGAGAATACAGTTTAGGTAAAGAAGGGGGGCATAGCGAGAACAGAATACTGCATCATAAAGATGTAACCGGTCAGGAAATGGAACGTGCGTTGCTGGAAGAATTAAAGCAAATACCCAATATTGAGCTGATCAATCATTGTTTTGTAGTAGATATTCTCACACAACATCATCTCGGTTTTCTTGTAACCAAATCAACGCCTGATATTACCTGTTATGGGGTGTATGTACTCAACCTGCATACCAACCGGATAGAAAAAATACTGGCAAAAATTACTTTACTGGCAACGGGTGGATGTGGGCAGGCTTATCGTACTACTACCAACCCTAAAATTGCAACCGGTGATGGCATTGCCATGGTATATCGTGCAAAAGGCCGTATTGAGAATATGGAGTTTATACAGTTTCATCCAACAGCCCTGTATGAACCAGGTATATCACCATCTTTTCTCATTACAGAAGCGGTTAGGGGCGATGGAGGTATTTTACGGAATAAAAACGGCGAGGCTTTTATGGAGCGATATGACTCCCGGAAAGACCTTGCCCCCCGCGATATTGTAGCCCGTGCCATTGACAGCGAAATGAAAAAAACAGGTACAGAACATGTGTACCTCGATTGCCGGCATATGGATAAAGAAAAGTTTATCCATCATTTTCCCAATATTTATGAGAAGTGTTTAAGTATTGGTATTGATGCCATGCAACAAATGATACCCGTGGCACCGGCGGCGCATTATAGTTGTGGGGGAATTAAAACAGATGAATGGGGCAGAACCTCTGTAATGAATTTATATGCCTGTGGAGAATGTGCCAGTACAGGTTTACATGGGGCCAACCGCCTGGCAAGTAATAGCTTACTGGAAGCAATGGTTTTCGGGCATCGTTGTTACCTCAACAGTATTCAAATTATTGAGCAGCTTTCATTTGAAACAACTATTCCCGACTGGAAAACAACAGGCACAACCGACCCGAGAGAAATGATCCTGATTACCCAGAGCCTGAAAGAGTTACAGCAGATTATGAGTGATTATGTGGGTATTGTAAGAACAGACGTACGCTTGGAAAGAGCCATGAAAAGACTTGATTTGTTATTTGCAGAAACGGAAGAATTGTATCGCTCTACCAAAGTATCTCCGCAACTTTGTGAACTAAGAAACCTGATTACAGTAGGATACCTGATTGTAAAAGGCGCACAATTCAGAAAAGAAAGCAGGGGACTGCATTATAATACCGATCATCAGGAGAAAACTGCGCTGCTTCAGAATATCATTTTATAATCTTTGATTTTTTGATCTTTGATTTCCCAAATTTAAATCAAAAGATCAAAGATCAAAAGATCAAAGATCAAAACCATCTTATGTACCCAATCATCTACGGTCTTTTTTATCTTTTATCACTGCTTCCCTGGCGGTTGTTGTACCTGATAAGTGACGGATTATATCTACTGGTGTTTTACATCATCGGATACAGAAAAAAAGTAGTGTTTAGTAACCTGGAAATTGCATTTCCCGAAAAAACAGTGACCGAGCGTAAAAGAATCGCCAAAGATTTCTACCATAATTTTATTGACAGTTTTATTGAAACCATCAAACTGCTTTCCGTTTCCGAGAAAACATTCAGAAAAAGGTTTGCCATTAATATTGATGTGTTGAATAAGCTGTACGACGGCGATCAGAATGTACAGATTATTGCAGGTCATTATTTTAACTGGGAGTTTGCGAACCTGGGAGTTTCGCTCGACAGCAGATTCCCTTTTATTGGCGTGTATATGCCCTTAAGTAATAAAACTTTCGATAAATTAATTTATAAGCTGCGTACAAAATTTGGTAGTTTATTGGTACCCGCTACTGAATTTAAAAACAACTTTCACCTGTATGCTAAAAACCGTTACGCACTGGCATTAGTGGCGGATCAGAACCCCGGAAACCCTTCAAAAGCCTACTGGACTTATTTCTTCGGTAAACCCGCACCCTTTGCACGCGGACCGGAGAAAGGCGCCAAAATGAACAATACAGCTATTGTATATGCACATTTTTATAAAGTAAAACGAGGTTATTATCGGCTCGATTTTGAACTGATTACCACCACACCCAACGAATACCCTGAAGGTGCCCTGACAAAACTACTGGTAAAAAAAGTGGAAGACTCTGTACGTAAAATACCCGCCAATTATCTCTGGAGTCATCGCAGGTGGAAATGGTCGCATGCGTATGAGAAGTATAAACACCTGATGGTGTAAAGAAATGTAGGATGTGGGATGGTGGATGTCTGATTTGTTTTTATTGTATTATTTCAAATCCTACATCCGCCATCCTACATCCACCATCAATTCAGCACTTCTTTCGATTTTTCGAACTTGAACTTGTCGTTGAGCTCTTTTATTTTGCCCCAGCCGCCTACTACATTTCTGAGGTTATGAATGCCTTGTCTTTTCATAAGAGAAGCTGCAATTACACTTCTGTAACCACCTGCACAATGAACATAAATATTGTGGTTGTCTTCGAGATTCGCCATACTGCCAGGATCGGCTAATTCATCAAGCGGAATATTCAATGCTTCTTTGATGTGGCCATCTGCATATTCAGGAATTTTTCTAACATCTACAATTACCAGTTGATCATCAAAGGGCATATCCATAGCCAGTTCGTCTGCTTCTACATCAATAATCATGTCAATGGATTGACCTGTTTTCTTCCATTCTTCAAAGCCACCGGCTAAATGACCTCCAAACTTTTCAAAACCCACGCGTGCAAGTCTTACAATACTTTCCTTTTCTTTTCCTTCATCTGTAATGAGAATAATTTCCTGGTCAAATGGTAAAAGGCTGCCGCCCCATTCTGCAAAACGGCCTTCCAAACCAATAAAAATGGATCCCGGAATAAACCCTTCTGTGAATACAGATGCTTTCCTGGTGTCAACAATAATCACACCCGCTTCTTTCATCTTTATTTTAAAAGACGGTATATCAAGGGCCGTCATTCCTTTATTCAGTATGGCATCAAGGCTGTTATATCCTTCTTTATTAATACGTGCATTGATGGGAAAGTATTGTGGTGGTGCGGCAAGTCCATCGGTAACAGCTTTTATAAAATCATCCTTACTTTGTTGTTGTAAAGCATAATTCGTTGTTTTCTGTTCACCAATAGTACTGAATGTTTTAGGCCCGATATTTTTACCACAACTACTGCCGGCGCCATGAGCAGGATATACAATTACATCATCGGCTAATGGCACGATTTTATGTTGCAGGCTTTCATACATCATACCTGCAAGATCATCCATGGTAATCTCGTTTGTTTTTTGTGCGAGATCGGGTCTGCCCACATCGCCTACAAATAAAGTATCGCCGGTAAAAACAGCATGCTCCTTTCCCTGTTCATCTTTTAACAGATAACAACTGCTTTCAAGTGTATGTCCGGGTGTATGCAGTACCTCTACAGAAAGTTCACCAATGCTGAAACTTTCACCATCTTTTGCCACATGAACAAGAAAACCGGTTTGTGTACCGGGGCCATATACAATGGTTGCACCGGTTGCGGCAGCAAGGTCGAGATGCCCGCTTACAAAATCGGCATGAAAATGCGTTTCGAAAATATAACGGATGGTACTGTTGCGTTCTTTGGCAAGCATAAGATACTCTTCAATATCGCGCAAAGGATCTATCACAGCGGCAATACCGTTACTTTCAATATAATATGCTGCTTCACTTAAACAGCCGGTATATAGTTGTTGTACAAACATATTCGCGAGTTTAGGCAAAGATATGACCAAGGATCAGGCCAGACCCTCATCAATTACGGAAAAACAGGCGTAATGTCAGTTAAACTGTCAACCAACCAGTGATTCCACGAAACCCACCACTTCTGTAAGTCGGTTATAGTTTACGGAATAGAAGATAAACTTACCGTCTCTAGTAGTGCTTACAATACCGGCTCGTCGAAGAATGGCGAGGTGTTGCGAGGCTACAGACTGCTCCAGGCGAAGCTTCACATAAATTTCCGTAACCGTCATTTTCTGATGATCGTCGAGTAATTTGATGATTTGCTGTCGGAGTTTGTGATTGATGGAACGCAGGATAAGGGCTGCTTTCTTGGTATGAAGAAAGTCAACCTTTATCGCGTTTTTACCGTTGTTTAAAACCACAGATTGCAATGATTGGCTCATGACAATTAAGTTATGATGGGGGGTTAACAAACTAAAATTGCACTTATAAAGATATGATAATCTTTATAGTTCATAGCATATTTTTCTTATACAAAAAAGCGAAAAGGTTTGCGGTTATTTTTTGGAGGTATCAAAAAAAGCTTTCAGGTAGAAAGGCTCACAGTAGGCCAGATCAGCAAAATCCTTATGGGTAAAGGCTTTGAGCGAAAGTGATGACAGATGTGCCGCATTATGCTGCACTTCAACAAACCTTGCATTGGGGTGACCTGAAATTTTGCTTAATTTTTCCATTCCGCTTCCCGAAAACTGAACAATCGCCGTATCCAGGAAAGCTGCAAACGATTGCTGCTCCAGCGCCATAGCTTGTGGTAACAGCCTGTTTTGTAAGGATCGGTCATATATGGCAGTAAAAACTTCCATTCTCCTGGCATCAATCAGCGGACAGAACAGCTGTGATTCTTTATTGGCTTTTTCAATGGCCGCTATGGCCATCACTTCAAGGGTATTGATAACGATAAGAGGCTTTTCGAGTGAAAAGCAAATTCCTTTTGCAGTGGCCATACCTACCCTCAAACCGGTATAACTACCCGGACCCCCGGTAACGGCAACAGCATCAATATCAGCTAAAGTTATACCTGATTGTTGTATTACAGAAGCAATAGCCGGCTGTATGAAAGCAGCATGATTTTTCTGATCGGTACTGGTTAATATTGCTAATACATCATTTCCCTTGCTGAGGCAAACACCGGCAGTTTCTGTAGCAGTATCGATATTGAGTATATAACTCATGCTTTTGAATTGAGTTGGGTAGCTTCATCAACTAATGCAGGTGCAGGGGTATAACGCTCATCTTCTTTTGAGAGGGTACTCAATAATTGATGGATATTGCCAATACCAATTTTTTCACACCATTCAAACGGACCATAAGGATAATTGGTACCGAGTTTCATGGCAGTATCAATATCTGCTTTACTACTCACCTCATCGCCCCAGGCAAAAAATGCTTCATTTATGATCATGGCAATGATTCTTGCGGAAATCATTCCCGGAACATCAGGTACAAACGTATGTAACCAGCCCAGTTTCTCCATTGCTGTTGTAATAGCAACCGGATATTTCCCGGTTACAATTTCTGTAACAGATCTTTCCAGGAAACCGTTCCATGCATTGATACGAACATAATTGTTGGGTAGTGTATCTGCAACAGATAGCACTGCATTGGCGAAAACGAGTGTATCTGTCATTGCTGTAAATGCGGCACCATCTTCTTCATAACAAAGATCGAAGTATATATCTGCTTTTTCAGGCAAAATATCACTGCCATACCAGTAAACCCGGCTGTTGGCAGGTAATGGTTTTGATAAAAATGCTTTTTGTTGCAGCGCTGAAGCTTTGACCACTATTTGCATGTTGCAAATTTAGGTTGGTGGGTTGATAGAAAAACAGCAATTTGCCATTCACAAAAGAAAAGAGATCATGTCTAAACAAATCATCAACACCCCCAAAGCACCCGCACCTATCGGACCGTATAACCAGGCGGTGAAAGCGAATGGTATGGTATACCTCAGCGGACAGGTAGCATTCGACCCTGCTACCGGCGAACTGCTGACCGGCGATCTGAAAACAGAAACACACAGGGTCATGCAAAACCTGGCGGCAGTACTGGAAGAAGCGCATATTACTTTTGACCATATTGTAAAAACAACCATTTTTCTTAGCGATATGGGGCATTTCGCGGAAGTAAATGAAGTATATGGATCTTATTTCAAAGGCGATTATCCGGCCCGCGAAACGGTAGCGGTAAAAACACTTCCCAGGAACGTGAATGTGGAGATCAGTATGATTGCAGTGGTAGATTTATAATTATTTCCTTGCTCCGGACTTAAATCCGGAGCAAGGAAATAATTATAATAATTCTATACGGTAACCTGTTGTACAGGAAAACACCTCAGCTTGTTTCAGGTAACGAAGCCCTATTTTATTATTAAATGCATCGGGAGCAGCGGTAAGGTTTTCAATAGCAATGCTCTTACGATGTGGTGGAGTATAAATCTGGAGGTAAGGATAAGCAGAATCCGGTTCGATACTGATGCTAATTTTTTTTCCTTTCAATTTACAATAGCCTTTTTCATTATCGGGTAATACAAAACAATTGTCGAGTTCAATACTCGCCAGTAAAGCACCTGCTAAAAAACGATCGTCTTTTTCTTCTGCACCAGTTGGTACCAGTTCGTCATTAAATACCAGTTTTCTGCTGCTGTTGAATGAAAGAATTGAATGATCGATGGTTGTATCTGTTGAAAAATAAGGGTGCCAGCCATCTGCAAACGGAATAATACCATTGTGTTGATTGGTTACAATGGTATTAACAGTCAGGTAATGATTACTGTGTAAGATCCAGGTAACAGCAATGGTATAATTGAAAGGATAACCTTTGTCTGTTCCTTTATATGCGTGGGTTAATGTTGCCCATGCTTTATCTGTATCTGCACCTTTATCTGTAAGTTCAAAAACAGCATGGCACAATAGACCATGAATGGCATGCCCGTTCAGGTGAAAACCTTGTATCTTGAACTCTGTGTCTTGAAACAGGTATTTTCCTTCCCTCAGTCTGCATACAAAAGGGCTTAGTTTAGCACTTTTAAATCCATTGTTCATTTCCGTTTTGGCGTCCGCTACATCCTTAAAACCATCAATCACATTTATCGGATTGCCATCTGCGTGTATGATGAATGCATTTAATAAACAACCAAAGCAAAATATTTCTGCCATGGTTCCTGTCTGGTCATCATAAAGTGTAATCGTTTTCTGACTGTCTATTCCTGCTTCCCGAATGCTCAATGACATCTGTTTGTTTTTGTAAACTTAGCCATCAAAAAACTAACGATTGTTAACCATTCGGCTGAAAGCTGTAAATTTGCCATTCAGTGAAAAGAAAGGATATGTCGTACCAACCCCAGCATAAAATAAGGATCGTAACTGCCGCCAGTTTATTCGATGGCCACGATGCCGCCATTAATATTATGCGCCGCATTCTCCAGTCGAAAGGTGCAGAAATTATACACCTGGGTCATAACAGGAGTGTGGCCGAAATTGTAGAATGTGCCATTGAAGAAGATGCGCAGGGTATTGCCATTACCAGTTACCAGGGAGGGCATGTGGAATTTTTTAAATACATGCGCGATTTACTGGATCAGAATGGCTGTGGACATATTAAAATCTTCGGCGGCGGTGGTGGAACCATTTTACCGGAAGAAATCAGGGAGCTGCATCATTACGGTATCACGAGAATTTATAGTCCTGATGATGGCCGACAAATGGGTCTTGAGGGAATGATTGAAGATGTAATTCGCCAGTGCGATTTTAACCTGAATGGAAACGGAGTTTATCATAAACCCATGACTCTTGGTGAGGTAAAAGATATTCGTACAATTGCACGACATATTACCAATGCAGAGAATGGAGGAGACAAGGAACAGGGGAACAAGGGAACAGGAAACAAGAGACAAAATAACAAGGGGGTAGGTATTCCGGTATTGGGTATTACGGGTACAGGTGGAGCCGGGAAAAGCTCGGTAACGGATGAGATTGTGCGAAGGTATCTCCAGTTATTTGAAACCAAAACCATTGCGGTTATTTCAGTGGATCCATCTAAAAAGAAAACAGGTGGAGCTTTACTGGGCGACAGGATCAGGATGAATGCCATCTCGCATCCACGTGCCTATATGCGCAGCCTGGCCACACGTGATGATAATACGGCATTGAGTGCGCATGTGCAGGACGCCATCGACATCTGCAAACAGGCAGGATTTGATTTTGTGGTACTGGAGTCGGCGGGTGTTGGGCAAAGCGATGCATCGATCCTCGATTTTTGTGATGTGAGCTTGTATGTGATGACACCTGAATATGGTGCCGCATCGCAACTGGAAAAAATCAATATGCTCGATTATGCGGATGTGGTTTGTATCAACAAATTTGATAAAGCCGGTGCATTGGATGCCCTGCATGATGTTCGTAAACAATATAAACGCAACCATAACCTCTGGACAGCAAAAGAGGAAGATTTGCCAATTGTAGGTACCATCGCTGCACAGTTTAATGATACGGGCGTAAATGAATTATTTGAGAAACTCATGGTGGCCGTGGAACAAAAAACAAAGATATCTTTTGGTGATTTTTCAAAAGAAGGCCATCATAAAGATACTACCACCAAATCGCAGATCATTCCACCTAAAAGGGTGCGTTACCTGGCCGAGATTGCCGATAATAACCGTTCTTACGATTCATGGGTGAATGAACAAACAACCATCGCCAGTAAATTGTACCAGGTTACAGGAACATTGTCATTGGTACAGGGAGAACTGGCAAAAGGGCTGGAAGAAATAAAACAATCTTTTGAAAAACAATTACACCCCGACTGTAAACAATTGATTGATCAGTGGCCCGCACTGGTAAAACAATACGAGGCAGATTTCTTTGAATATAAAGTGCGTGATAAAATTATCAGGCAACCACTTACTACAACATCGCTTAGTAAAACACGTATTCCCAAAGTGGTATTACCCAGGTATAAAGACTGGGGTGATATTCTTCGCTGGCAGTTACAGGAAAATGTACCAGGATCGTTTCCCTATACGGCAGGTGTATTTGAATTAAAAAGGCAGGGAGAAGATCCCACAAGAATGTTTGCAGGCGAAGGAGGTCCGGAGCGAACTAATAAAAGGTTTCACTATGTTTCATTGGGGCAGCCGGCTATACGACTTTCCACAGCTTTTGATAGTGTAACTTTATATGGTGAAGACCCTGCCGTACGTCCTGATATCTATGGAAAAATTGGTAACAGTGGCGTGAGTATTGCAACGGTTGATGATGCCAAGAAACTGTACAGTGGTTTTGATCTTTGCGATCCGAAAACATCGGTAAGTATGACGATCAACGGTCCGGCACCAATACTACTGGCATTTTTTATGAACGCGGCAATTGATCAGCTCTGTGAAAAGTACATTGAAACAAATGGTCTTTGGGGGAAAGTGGAGGAAGTGTTCACACAGAAATATATACATGCACCTAAACCTGTTTATTATAACCCGTCTTCTCCTGAAAGATTGCCCGAAGGGAATAACGGTCTTGGTCTTCGTTTACTCGGATTAACAGGTGATGAGGTATTACCTGCTGATGTATATGCCAATATCAAGGCAGAAGCACTATCGCAGGTAAGAGGAACGGTGCAGGCCGATATTCTGAAAGAAGACCAGGCACAGAATACCTGTATCTTCTCTACCGAATTTGCATTGAAACTGATGGGTGATGTGCAGTCTTATTTCATTGATCATAAAGTGCGTAATTTTTATAGTGTAAGTATCAGTGGCTACCATATTGCAGAAGCAGGTGCCAACCCTATTACACAATTGGCATTTACACTGGCGAATGGATTTACCTATGTAGAGTATTACCTGAGTCGGGGAATGAATATTGATGATTTTGCCCCGAATCTTTCTTTCTTCTTCAGTAATGGTATGGATCCTGAATACAGTGTAATTGGCCGTGTGGCAAGACGTATCTGGTCAAAATCCATGAAAAATAAATACAAGGGTAACGACCGATCACAAAAACTAAAATATCATATTCAAACCAGTGGCCGGAGTTTGCATGCGCAGGAGATTGATTTTAATGATATAAGAACCACATTACAGGCTTTATATGCCATCTATGATAACTGTAACAGCCTTCATACAAACGCTTATGATGAAGCTATTACCACGCCAACAGAAGAGAGCGTAAGAAGGGCCATGGCCATTCAGTTGATTATTAACCGCGAACTGGGTTCGGCAAATACCGAAAATTTTATCCAGGGAAGTTTTGCAATTGAAGAGCTGACAGATCTGGTTGAAGAAGCTGTGTTGATGGAGTTTGAAAGAATCAGTGAAAGAGGTGGTGTATTAGGAGCCATGGAAAGAATGTATCAGCGAAATAAGATACAGGAAGAAAGCTTGTACTATGAAACACTAAAACATACGGGTGAATTACCGTTAATCGGTGTAAATACTTTTCTCAATAAAAAAGGAAGCCCCACTGTATTGCCCGGTGAAGTGATTCGTTCAACTACGGAGGAAAAAGAACAGCAAATTCAAAACCTGCACGCATTCTGGAAAAGGAATGAAACAAAATCTGTTACAGCACTCGCCTCTTTGAAACAAATAGCAAAACAAAATGGTAACCTCTTTGAGGCATTAATGGAAGCAGTTAAATACTGTTCACTGGGTCAGATTACACATACCTTATATGAAGTAGGAGGACAGTACAGGCGAAACATGTAAGGCTTCGGTAAAATTTGCTAAATTAGGTGTTCAATAATTTTAATCAGATGCGTATTTATTTACCTGCTATTGCTGTTATGCTGCTTTTTTGTTTACCCGATATGGTGAATGCACAACCCCCTGCAAGAAAGTATGATTCTACCATGAAAATCGGTAAAGTTGGTTATAAGGTGAATTGTAGTAACCGTAATGCTGATAAAAATACCATCAATATTTCACCGGTTGGCTTTGATAACAGTGTACGTGATTTTAGTTTTGAAATCAAGGGCCGTATACGCCGTGCAGAAGTAGATGATGTAAACCGCGATAATTTTCCCGACCTGGTTTTATATGTGTATACTGGTGATACCCTGAATAAAGGAACAGTAATTTGTATTAGTTCAGACGGTAACAATAATGTATTACCTA
Organism: Bacteroidota bacterium; assembly: GCA_049324295.1. Classification (GTDB taxonomy): domain Bacteria; phylum Bacteroidota; class Bacteroidia; order Chitinophagales; family Chitinophagaceae; genus Sediminibacterium. Next base: position 88,337 of record JBMOKQ010000045.1, on the reverse strand, counting down.
TTGTATTTCCCGATATTATAGATGATCTGAAATTACGCGATGGTTATAAAGGAAATGATGAATTTTTACTGATGGAAGGTGTACTTACACGAAGATTTCCCTTATTTACAATCGATAGTAATGGTGTATCAAAACCTACAGGAAAAACAAGACAGGTAATGTATCGTGTAGCACCTGGGGAAAAGAGTGGACAAAAATTTAGTGTAATGCGTATTTATGATTATGTTAAGCAATAATACAATTATCGCCCGCCCGCCAATACAATTTTGGTCATCATTTTTTCCTGTCCATCATCATCACGAACCAATACGAGGTATACGCCGCCGGCTACTTTATTTCCCAGGTAATTCTTTCCGTTCCAGATAGCCTGTCCACCCAATGCTCTTGTCTGGTACAGCAGCCTTCCATTTAACTCAGTGATTTTTACCAATGCATTATTCGCCAATCCACGAATGGCAATGGTACCATTGTAGCCCGGCGGTACCGGGTTGGGAAACACCAATACATTTTGATGGGTAGAACCTCCTTCTGTGGCTGTACTTCTGAAACTGCAGATACCATTAAAAGTGGCCATAAATACTTCTCCTGTAAGAGGGTCGACGCTTATTTTACGAACATCGTTACTTAAAAGCGGGCTGTTCTCTGCAGTAAAATGATAGATGATTTTGTCGCCATTTGAACTGATGAGCCACACGCCGTTACGCGTTCCTATCCATTTCCTGTTGGCGCCATCGGCTGCCATGCATTGTACTACCTCATCCTTGAATAAAAGACCCGCTAATTGATCCTGTTGAATAATGGGCTGAACAGCTTCACATCCGCCTGCCCCAAAAACAGTTTCAGGACAACGGATAATGCCAATACCTTTATCTGTTCCTACCCAGATATAACCGTTTTTGTCTTTTAAAAGTGAATACACATTATTTGAAGGAAGATTGCCATTGCCTGCTCCCTGCCGGTAAAATTTCCAGCGATCATCGTTCGTATTGTCAATATTTACTCCGGGGTTATAGCAAAACAAACCATTGCCTTTCGGACTCATGATCCATAACTGGTCAACATCATCAACCGCAATCTGTGCCACCGCATTTTCACTGTGTGTAAACGGGATACTGAAAGAGATCCAGGTACTATCCTGTTTTCTTACACTCAAATTCTGTGCAGTCCCATAATTACTAATCCATAAACGCTGCCGGCTATCAAAGGCAAGACCACTTACCCGAACACTGCCAGGGTCTCCAATAGCAGCACGCAAACTGCTGTTTTGTTGTTTAAATAATTGAATAGAAGACTCCCTGAACCGAACAAGTCCACCACCATAACTGCCTGCCCAGATACTTTTATCGCGGGGGTCCCCGGCCAGTGTAATAAAATCAAAAACAGAATCAAGAACAGCCGTATTAAAATATCCACGAAATGACCAGTTTTCATCTTTTAACTGAAAAACCCCATCCCGGTTAAACAAATAGTTCCAGGCATCATTTACACTACCCGCAGCTGCATAAACTGCTGTACCGGTGGCTAATAAATCGCCGGTGGCAATACCGGGCGGACCATTTGGTATAAAACGATCAATACTGTTTGAGAAACGCGAGAGTCCGCCAAAACGATCGGCCACCCATACAGCGGTATTATCGATTATGGCCGAACGGGGAAAAGAAATAACCCCGGCCTGTGATATCGTTCTTTCTATCAGGCCATTTATATTGATGACGATAACACGTGATGCGCCGGTATTGGTACGTTGACAAATGAGTAAACGATTACCACTTGACGTTACATTTACAATGGGCCGGGCAGCATCATGGTAAAGCAGTTGCCAGTTACTGCCATTCAATAATAAAAGCGAATCGTTTTTTTGAACAACCAGGTTATTATTAATAACTAAAATATTCTGGCAGCTGCCAACAGGTAAATTAGATGTGACGCTTGCTGTTGTCCAGTTTCTATAATCTGCAGGATTGCCTGTAGTTGCAGACGTATATTTTAATCCCTGTTCTGTAGCGGCATACCATTGATTATTGAAAAAACCGGTAGCATAGATTTTTACCTGTGAACCATTGTTGCCAATGATCCAGGTATCTTTTATTTCATGACGGAACAGATCAACCAATACAATACCCAATCCGGTTGACAGATAAGCTGTTCCGTTATGGCAATAAATATGGAAGATAGATTTATCGCCACTGATGCCGCTTCTTTTAATGTCGCTGATATTTTTAACAATGCTACCTTTAACCAGGTCGAGATTGCTGTTGTTATAGGCCACTAATAATTGCTCACCCGTATTGTCCCATCCAATGCTGCTGATACTAATATCATTGAGTCCGGTTACTTTTGAAAAACGTTCTGCTTCATCTTTATCATTGATGGAAAAAAGAGCCTGGGTAGTGGCGCAGTAGATACGATCGCCTTTTACTACCTGTATGGTTTGCTGGTAGTTGAGGTGTTCGCGCCATTGCCCGATAGGTGGTATTTGTGCGCTCGTACTATGAAAGACAATCAGGTAGCATAACCATTGAAAGGCGATAAAAAAAAATGAAAAACCTGCTTTCCTTCTTACCATAATTAAAGTTAGTAAATCTGTTAGTAATGCGTTGATAATGACTGATAAACAAAAACAGATCAATAATCATTTTACCTGTGATACATGTTATCAGGTATTTGTATCACGAACTTGTACCAGGAAAATCAGGTATTTATACGGTTTTTTTACATGTTAAAGCTGTCTATTTTGGGCGTTAAAATAGAAGCATGAAAAACAAAAGCAGAATTGCCATTGAGACCTTGAAAAAAATGGATGCACTCATAACCAGGAAGAGTACAGGCAAACCGGCTGAAATGGCTGTAAAGGTAGATTGCTCACTTACCACCTTGTTTACGTATCTGGCAATGATGCGTAAAATGGGAGCACCTATCAGTTATAACAAATACAAGCACACCTATTTTTATGAAGAGGAAGGTAGTTTTGTTATAGGGTTTATGGAGAAATAATAAGCTAAACTTTGAAGATGATTTTATTGTAACCGTAGCCTTTATTGTTAAGAAGAGGATTAGGGTAATATTAAACGCTGACTATTCCATGTTTAATGGCAAAAATGGCGAGACCCACACGCGTTTTGATATCCAGTTTTTTAAAGAGGTTATCGCGGTAGGTATCAACGGTACGGGGGCTGATATGCATTTCTTCCGCAATCTCTTTATAGGTTTTATCGCTGCATATCCATTGCAGGAATATGGTTTCATTCTCTGTTAAGCTGCTCATTGGTGAGCCATCGCTCAGGAAAGAATCTTCATTGCTGATATAGTGCATCAGTTTGTCACTTACCAGTTCGTTGATAAAATAGCCGGTGTCGCGAATGTTTTCGAGCGCCTGTTTAAATACCTTGGGTTTGCTGTCTTTCAGCAGGTAACCGCGGGCTCCGTTTTTAAGCATGCGTATAATGGCAATATCGTTTTCCAGCATACTCAAAACCAGGATACGTGTTTCCGGTACATTCGCTTTGATCCATTCTGCGGTTTCAAAACCATCCATCATTGGCATATTAATGTCCAGAAGTATGATGGCCGGGGGTTTATTATTCTTAAGTGCCTCAATGAACTCTTTACCGTTACCGGCTTCCATAACTACTTTAAAGCCATCAAATGAGTTAATCATCGAGGCCAGCCCGCTGCGTAGTAATTCATGGTCGTCCACTAATGCTACAAAAGTCATACTGAATGTTTGGAATTATTTGGATTTGGCCTGCAATATAATAGCTGTTCCGTTTCCGGGCTCACTTTTTATATCAACAGTGGCATTTATCATTTTGGCACGGTTAAATATGTTCTGTAAACCTATTCCCGGACCGGCTGTTTTAAACTTCTCCATATCGAAACCTATCCCATTATCGACAATAGTGAGTTTAACCTCATTCTCATTTCCCTCAATATCAACCGAAATCTGATCGGCCCTGGCATGTTTAATAATATTATTGATGATCTCCTGAACCATCCTGAACATGATCAGATCCGTGTTCTTATCGATACCTGTAAAGTTTTCTGCAATCTGCAGGTTGGTTTTATAACGCCCGCTTTTTTGAAGATTTCCCAATAACTGGCGGATGGATTCTATGATACCGATGTCCTGGATGCGGTTTGTCTGTAAACTATGACTCATATCCCGGAGATCTTTAATCGCTTTACCCAACAAATCATCGGTATGTTCAAATTTTTCTTGTTCAGCTATATTGGTAAATGTACTCAGATTCAATCTCACCAGGCTCAATACCTGGCCAATATTATCATGAATTTCACGACTGATATGACTGAAAGTCTGTTCCTGTATCTCGAGTTGAGATTTAAGGATGGTTTGCTCAAACTTGTTTTTCATTTCATCGCGCTCCTGCTGAAACTTCCTTTGCCGTCTCAGGAAAAGGAATACAATCATGAGTAAAAAAAAGCCGATCAATACCAGAAAGATCGAGGCAATTACAATGGTAAGGAGGATGTCTTCTTGTTGTTTCTGCATAAAATGAACGCTATACTAAATGACCCATATAAAATTACGTTTAAGCTGGTAATAATGGTCCGAAAAACAATAACTCCTTTGTTTTGCAAATCGATACTTGATAAAACTTTAAGCATAGCAAAGATGATTACAGAACCCAGGTTGTAAAAAAGAAGGCCTACAGCAATCCAAAAAAAGGAACTCGTAAAAAGCCTCACGTGAGAGGATTGAGGCAAAATCGTCTCATAAAAGTAGAGGCAAATAAAAATGACAATGAAAAATGAGCCCAAAATAGAAACATAGCTTTGGTACTCATAAAGGGTTGAAACAAAAAAAATGTTGATTAGAAAATAAATGACAAAAACCGGAAAGAAAAGCAAAACGACCTTTTTAAATTTCGGGACATGCAAACTCTTATAGAAAAGAAAAGAATAAGAAATATATTGGAACACTACAAAAAAATTATACATGATATTCTTAAGAGGACGGTCTTTGTTAATAGCATATATCTCAACCAACGAAATGATAATAAGGAAAGGGATAAAATAAATAAAAACAGTCTGTCGTAAATCTTTATAAAAAATAAGCGCTATGAGTAAAGAAAAAAGTTCTACATAATTATTCAGATTCATACTGCACAATATTATAAAAATAAAGAGGCCTTATCTGATAATGATAAAGCCTCTTTTAAAAAAGATATAGGAGGGGTAAAACTATTTGAATTAACGCTCCACTAATTTTCTATGGCAATAAATTACCTTGGTTCAGGGACTCAGGTGAATCTGCAGGAGCATCGCTGCGCACATTTCCTTTAGATTTCGAAGAACCGGTAAAAAATACCGTTAATCTTCCAACCTGGGAAGGATCATGAGCAGTTTTTTCATTGTAAACACCAAAGTTAACAGTTACACTCTTATTACCCTTACGTTTAAGAAGAGCAAGGAAATTTTGAATATCCTTGATGTCAAAAGTAACTGATTGTGTATATTTTGAATTACGTGAACTGCCGTAAGCTCTGGCATATTCCGCAGCCATTGAAGCAGCAGCATCCTGAGAAATCATCCCGGGAATATTTGCAGCATTAACTTCAACCGCAAGTAGCGATTCTTCTGATTTTGCACTTGCCTCATTTGTAACACCATCCTGTTCTTTCTGACAGGCTACCAAAAGGGCGGCAACAACTGACAGCAGTAAAACTGTGCCTAAGATTTGAAACTTTTTCATCTAATCTGTTTTTAATAGGTTTTAACCAAGGGTTTGTTGTAAAATGGGTATTACAAGTATTGGTGACGGGATTTATTCATTTTTTATTCCCATCAGTACAAAGGTCTGCTATTTTTCTTATATACACAGCATTTAATCACCGAATTAAACCCCGTTTTTTCACTGAATTTTAAAACGGTGTTTTAAACGAATTTTAGTAAATATTATTTATAATCTATTATTAAACAATCAGATAGTCAGTTTTTTTCGATATACTTTCTTATGTTAATAAAATTTACTAACCAAATAAAACAAAGTATTATAACAGCCGTTAGCACTGTTGAAACAGAAATATACGGCAGAATATATACCTGCTGACTCAACAAAACGCTATATACAATGTACTGCAAAATGCAAAGGATTGCAACGGAAAGCGTAGTGATAATAATATTTGACGGGAAAAATTGCCCCATTAAAAAACGCGATAATTGTTTTGGCGAAGTACCCAATGTGAGTAATAATTTTATTTCTTCTTTACAGGAACTGATGGTTAGCTGGATAAAAAGTGTAAAGATGAGCAAGGCAAATAATAACATCAGTAAACCTGTTGTACCGGAAATATTCACCACCATGTCAACTACCTGTCTGTACCTGCTGAACCTTGTTTTATCCTGATCGGTACTGAGTTTTTTTTCTTTCAGGTAACTAACCAGACCCGGATCGCCGTGATCTTTTGTGCGAATGATAATTCTTGATGGCGCCTGGTTAAGGCTGCCTCCATATTGCCGGTTGGCCCAATCCATAAACGATTGCGGAACAAGTAGCGATGATATCCTGTTGCTGAAACCAACCACCCTTCCACGCATACTATGTGCCATTCCTTTATTATCGTAGAGATTTACCCGGAAGAAAATCATTTTTACCAGTTCCCTGGTTAATTGCGGTAAACCCTGTGATAAAGAAAACTGGAAATTATAAATATCCAGAAACATACCGGGCACAATAATGGGCACAAAACCGGAAGACGGTTCCCAGTTCCATTCTTTTGTACTTACGTCGAGGAAACTGTCAGGTACACTTTCAAATGCAATGTCGGTATAAAATGGAAACTGTGCGCTGCTGCTTTGAATGGATGCTTTAAAACGACTGCTTTGTAAAATGCCCACAGCATCTGTAAAACGCTGCGCCCTGATATCATTTATCTCAGCATCAGAGAGTGTGGTATTTTTTAAATTTTGATCGGTCAAAATTTTATTGACTACCAGAAAATTAGCAATACTGTCGCGGTTACCACTGCCCTGTAAGAGCTCATTGTAATTGCTTTGCAGTTGAACTGCCGAAAGAATCAGTATCATCGCAATAGAGAGGCCAATGATGGCCATAACAAACCGTACCCGTTCCGCACCGGTTTTAATTAATTTTCGCAACAGTATGTTCAACTCTTTCATAAAAATTTTTATAAAATAAGCTTCCTGGTATAGTCAAAATAATCATCATCATGCAGGTCTGTAATGATGATGCCGGCATTTCTTTCTTTACAGGCCGCAGTTATAAGAGCAGCAGCTTTAGCTGCATTTTTTTTATCTAAATGACTAAAAGGTTCGTCCATAATGAGCCATTCAAATGGTTGTACCAGGGCGCGTATAATAGCCACACGTTGTTGTTCGCCATAGCTGCATAACGAAGCAGGCTGTTGCATAATATGATCAACACCCAGTGTTTGCGCCATGACTGTTACCTGTTTTTTTTCGCAACAGGGTGTTTGTAAAACCCTGTTTAGTTCTATGTTTTCAAGTGCAGTAAGGTTCGGGAATAGGCGGAGATCCTGGAAAACAATACTTATTTTTTGCTGACGGAACACAGCCAGTTCTTCAGCATTTAGTGTGTCAATATTATGTTCACCCCATTTTATGCTACCGGTATAATCTGTTCTCAGCTTATACAGTAAATGAATAAATGTTGTTTTACCTGTTCCGCTTGGAGCTTTAATCTTCACCCATTCAGGTACTGTAAATACTATATCCCTGTTCCAGATATCGGATACCTGTTTCAGTAATGTTTCTTTCAAAGGAACCGGTATTACTTCATGAAGCGAAATAGTCATTTGCTTTGATTGTTTTTTTGGCCAAAGAAAAAGTCCTGCCAGGGCAGGACTTTTTTGCAATCATCATTTCAATTAATTGGTGCGGATGATAGCAGGTATGCCACCCGGAAACAGTTTCTCTTCCATTTCTCTTTGTTTTTTGGCGGCTACACGCATATCAACTGCTACATCTGTAAGCAGGCCGGTAAGTGTTACCAGGCTGTTTTGCTTTTCATTCTGCATGCGTATTTCAAAAACAGCTTTCACGCTTTTGCCATCAAAATTGTCTGAAGTACCAATGATATCCTTAAACGTTTCTTTAGCAGTTTTCATCGACTTATGGTAATCACTTGCAGTATTTCCATTCATAAAGCCTCCAATGGTATTGGCAATATCGAAATAGAAAACAGTTGATTTTCCTTTAAAGCGGCTGAGTACATCATTGTTGATTACTGCCCGGTTTTTGTTCGACATGTACTGTGTATAGGTTAATGAGTCGCTGGCAATAACAAGGTTTTTATCATCGGCCTGCATATATACGCCAAGCATGCTCATTAACTCCCCGCTTTTATAGGTATTACCCTCTTTGCGGATATAACCCAGCTCTACCACTTTATCCATTAATTTAATAAAACTTGCTTTATCGCCAACGGGTGCATTAAAGATCATTTTACCCAGGGGCTTTTTCTTTATCATATCTTTTTCATCGCTTTTTTGCTGGGGTTCAGGCATACTAAAACCAAGATCAGATACCACTACTGCGATATCGCCTTTTAATGATTTATACAGATCCTGTAAGCTAAAACCTGCTTTTTCTAACCTGCCATTGATCAGTCCTTCAACCTCCAGTTGTTTCAAAAAGCCACCCAATATTTCGGGGTTAAATGATGCCAGCATAATACCGTTTATTTTATCTGACGGATATCTTTCAATCATAGAAGTATTCACGGTTGGGCCGGCATATTGCTTCAATATATTGCTTACAACAGGGTTGGTATACGTAGCAGATTTGGCCACTATTTTACCAGCCTCAAAACTCAGGGTAGCAGAAGAATAATTGTCTTTCATTAACTCTTCTACTTTAGGAAGCGATAATGGCAACATGCTCAAAGCGCCTAATGAACTGTTGGAAGAGGTAAAAACATAACCATCCGCTTTGTCTTTAAACATATTGGTGAATGCCTGAACGCCTGCCATAGAAGCATCTTTCTCCTGGGTGTAGTAGCTGTTAACTTCTTTTTTCAGGTCTGCTTCCACATTTTTCTTTTCAGGAATTTTGAATTCCATGGCTACCGTATCATAGCTGGGTCTTTGCGTATAATTGTAAATAGTTACCATTACATTTTTATCGGTCCAGGAGAGCAGGGTATTATCTTCAGCAACCAGGTAAGAATATGTTTTTTCTTTGGTGATGGTTTTTGAGGAGAACTCTTTATGTGCCTTGATCCATGTTTCAAATTTGCCTGCATCAGATAAACCGCCCATCACATTCATCACAGTCGTGCTCTCATCAGTTGGATTACCTTTTTGAGAGAAAAAGAAAAACAACTGTTTTTTCCAGTCAATACCCGCATTGTTTCTGAAATCATCTACTTTTCTTCTGTCTTCAGTATCAGATGAATCATTTTTAAAAATGCGGCTGAAAAGGGTATCAACGCTTATTCCCCCGGAAGCTAATTTATCCTGCATGGCACCCGGATCGAGTACAATAACTGCACTGGCAGTTTTCGGAATTAAACCGGCTTCCTTTGGTGCTTTGTTGGAGCAGGAAGTGAAAATAACCATCAGTATGGTTACTGGCAGAATGTATCGCAGAGCAGGCTTCATATGCTTATATTAAGTTTATAGCATACGAAGTTATAGTCTGTCAGCGAAATATACCAGAAATCTGGTTTTACTTCATTATAGCTCCATAAATGGCTTCCTGTATGTTTGGACGCACATTCAGGCGGCTGAGTTGGTTATTGTTACGGGTAGGATTTACCCTGCTGGAGAGGAAAATATAAACCAGTTGTTGCTCCGGGTCTACCCAAACACAGGTTCCGGTAAAACCGGTATGACCAAAAGTTGATGATGAAACACTTGGGGAAGGATAAGGTTCTTTTCGGGTGGCATTGTCTTTTTCGGGTTTGTCGAAACCTAATCCACGCCGACTGATATCGCTGCTGTAAGCGGTAAACAAATTGATGGTTGATTTATTAAACAAACGTACACCATTCAGCTCACCCCCATTTAATAATAACTGGTACAGTTTGGCCAGATCATAGGCACTGCTGAATAAGCCTGCATGACCGGCAATACCACCAAACATGGCGGCTCCTTCGTCGTGTACATCGCCAAGCATCTGTTGTTTGCGGAAATGGGCCTCTACTTCTGTAGGAACCAAATTACTCAATGGCATGGTATTCCTGGGTTGAAAACCTGTACTTACCATTCCTAATGGTTCATAAAATGTTTTGCGAACATAGCCGTCTAATGACATACCACTCACAGCTTCCACAATCTTTCCAAGGAAAATAAAATCATTATCGCTGTACACATATTTATCCTGTGCAGTAAGTTTACTTTTCAGGATACGGGCATACATGGTATCGTGCCAGTCGTTACGCAGGTATAAATTTTCTGCTACCCTGTGTGAAAATTGTGGGGTGGGCGATTGTACAAAATATTGTGCTGAAGGTTGCCCGGTTGCCGTATCAATTACTTCCCGATAAAATGGAATAAAGGGGTTAAGACCAGCCTGGTGCAATAAAATATCTTTCAGTTTTAACCCGGCTTTATCGCTGCCATTTACCCATGATAAATAATCGCCCAGCGTTTTGTTTAAGTCTACTTTCCCTTCTTCATATAATTTCATAATGGCAACGGTAGTGGCAGATATTTTGGTAACCGATGCAAGGTCAAATACCATATCATTACTCATGGCTACGTTGCGATCGGTATTAACGTATCCAAAAGATTTATGGTACACCAGTTTACCATTTTTTGCAACCAATACCACCATACCGGGTGTGGCACCGCTGTCGATTGCAGCTTTGGCAATGGTTTCAATTTTATTCAGAGAGTCACTAATCAGTCCAACAGATTCGGGTGTAGCAAGCGGTAACATATTGTTATACACTATACCATCTCCAAAACGAAAACCTTCACAAACGGTAACAGGTAATTTTCCTCTGGCACTTATTTTTCCAAATAAAAGATTGGCAGCGGCATCCTGTGTAATAACATCATCTTCATAACATACCACAAGATTACTGGCATTACAGATATATTGAACTGCATAAGGGTTGCCAAAAACAAAGGTGATACTATTGTTTTTCTGTAATTTATGTAACAGGTTGAGGCTGTTTTTACTTAACCCAAACCGGTTGGCGGGTTTACGGCTGTAGTTGTGTAAGCCTACTACCACAGCATCGTACTGATTGAGTTGTTGTAAAATCTTATCCGCTTTTTCGCTGTTGTCTTTGTTCTCAAAGAAAAACAGATCAGCATTTACCTGTTGCTGAATGCGTATGGCAAACTGGTTGGCCTTATCAATACCCAGGCCTACAAAAGCTATTTTTTTGGCGTTAATGGGTATGAGGTCATTGTTTGTTTTACGCAGCAAAGTCAAGGCATCGGCAGCCAGTACTTTTTTAATTTCTTCTGTTTTTGCATTTAAATCGGCAGCAATATTAGTGGTGTCAATCACCTGTTTTTTGTTCAATCCAAGATGGTATTTGGCTAATAATACTTTCTTAACCCGTGCATTGATATCAGCCCAGTTAAGTTTTCCTTCTTTAATGGCCTGTCTTACTTTGGCAATACTGCCCGGAATATCGCCGGGTAAACAAAGCATATCATTACCTGCAATAAGCGACATTACAGAAGCATCTCCTTTCGGGAAGAATTTCGCAACGCCCTGCATTTCGAGTGCATCGGTAAAAGAAATACCCTGGTAACCCAGTTCATTGCGTAATAGGTCTGTTATATTTTTGGTAGATAATGAGGTGGGCAGATTAGCGGTTGTATCGATAGCAGGAATAGCGAGGTGTGCAATCATCATACTACCCACACCCGCTTTTATGAGTTCACGAAAAGGGTATAATTCAAGCTGGTCAAGGGCTGCACGCGATTTATTGATTACCGGCAGATCGTAATGCGAATCAACACTCACGTCGCCATGACCCGGAAAATGTTTGGCGCAGGCCATTACTCCTACATCCTGCATACCTTTCATATACTGTACACCAAAGAGCGCAACTTTGTATTTGTCTTCCCCAAAACTTCTGTCGTTGATAACAGGGTTCATAGGGTTGTTATTGATATCGATATCGGGCGCATAGTTTACATGGATGCCAATTCTTTTACACTGTTCTCCCACAGCCAAACCAAATTTGTAAATAATGCGGGCATCCGGAACAGCACCCATCATAAGCTGGCGCGGAAAGTTAATAACGCTGTCTAAACGCATACCCAGTCCCCATTCGCCATCAATGGCAATCATCAATGGTGTTTTGGCAATACTTTGGTAGAAGTTGGTGAGTTTGGCCTGGCGAACTGGTCCACCCTGGAAAAAACAAAGTCCTCCAACATTATATTTTTTGATGAGATCGGTTACTTCTTTTACATGATCGGGCCCGAGGTTGCTATGTGCCCTGATAATCATTAACTGTGCAATGCGTTGATTCTTCGACAATTTGCGGAATTGTTTTCTTACCCATTTATCGGCGGCAGGCGTATGCTCATAAAACTGCTGGGCCGATAAAGCATTCAGTATAAGCAGCGTGAATAGGAATAGGAGCGATCTTTTCATATGGTTTTATTCAGTCCACAAGGTAAGGATTCTCGTTAATCTTGCGGTTTTTTGCGGCTTTTAAAAACACTTAATCAGGGCATATAGGGCGGTATTGTTTTACCTTGCTATAAAAGCAGATTATCGGGAGTATATCTACGGCTTTTCCGGCAGGAACTTTTTGTGCTTCAATATATTGCTTTTCTGCCATGTTAACATTATTCCGTTGCTAAGGGGAATCTTTTGTAGTTAGGGGTTGGGGGTTAGATGTTAGATGTTAGGAGGAAACAAAAAGCCAATATTCCTCCTAACATCTAACCCCCAACCCCTAACCCCTGGCAACATTCCAGGGACGAATTGAGGAGAAATGAAGGGTGAAGTCAATAAAATCAAGTGTTCCACGGGGTGCTCCGAGGAGGCAATGAGGAGAAATAAAAACAGACCCCTTGATTTTATTGGGTTTGCTGCAATAAATCAATCATTTCCGGGGAGAAATAACCAGTTATCCCTGCTTTTCCCGGAGAACGTTCCAGGTTTTAGAGAACAGTGTCACATTTCTGAATGTTCCACGGTATGCTGAAGCTACTTTTGTTTTGTCAGTGGCTGATAAAGGGGTTTTCGCATCAGGCAACCGGGCAGCGCGAAACCGGAAACCCGCTCCGATAGCAGCTTTTACAGGCATAACATTTCTTTGAAAAATGGGAATAATGTATCGAAAATAAACACAGTAACCCCGATACCTTATTTTAAAAACGGCAGGCAGCGTATGGTCTGAAGCTAAAAAAAGCCGCCCTTTTGAGGCAGCTTTTTCAGGAAAGAGGTGGAAATCAGGCTTCCGTATTTTCATCTGTTTCTTCTTCTGTAATTTTCAGCTCTACATTATTGGCTTTCAGTATACCAAACCATTTTACCATTTTCTTCATATCGCTGGCATATACACGTGAAAAATCCATATCGGGATAAACTTTCCCGAAATAGGCTTTTACTGCTTTAGGATCGTTTTCTGCGGGCAGGGCAGCTTTGCTTGCGTCCATAGCCTGAAACAGTTCAACCAGGTTTACATTTTCACGAACGGTGTACACTTCAATGCTTTCAAGGTGAGAGAAATTATGCACACGGCTGCTGACAAATTTGGTTGTTTTATCATCGAGTGAGCGAACAATGGCGCCATCTGTTTTGCTGCCAACCATTTCAAACAAACCGCTGAGACCGGTGATGGATATCAGTTTACTATACTCCATATACAATATTATTAGGGCTGCAAAGTAAGGGAAAAAGGGTTAGACTAAATAAACTGGGATGTGATTGATTCGCAGGTTTTTGCATTACGAACATACAGCAGTCATATAGCTAACTGCGAAAAGACACAGTTGACAGGCATAATTCATATATGTAGTTTTATAAATTATTATTATTTAAGTAAAAAACAAAATCTTATGAGGAACACAACATCATTTACCAGAGGTATGCTCTCAGCTTTATCTGCAATTATTCTCTTTTCTTTTTCTATTGTAAGTTGTAACAAGAACAATCAAGAGGAAGATCTAAAAAAGACTAACTTAGCTCAAATGTCTGATAAGGCTAAAGTTAATTTAGTTAGAGTAGATAAAGATTGGCAAGTAATTGCTTCGAAAAACTTAGAGGTTATAACTCAACTTGTTGAATCAAAGATTGATATTAGTCAACTCGATTTCAATAATGAAGAAAAGTTCTTAAATGCGCTTGGAATGACTAGAAATCAGTATTTGGAAGAAGTTGATAAATCAAGAGCTGCTTCAAATAGACTTATTGAACGATATGGTCTTAGGTCAAACTCTGAAACGGAGGAATGTTTATCATGTAAAACCAATGTTGATGAAAACATTACAAAGCTAAAAACAATGATTTTGCTGTTTCGAAAAGATAAAGGTGCATTTATGAAGTTTCAATCTTTAATAAATAGTCCTATCCAGAAAACAAGTTCAGTTGATGAAGCAAAAGAAGTAGGTGGTGATTGGTGTTGTCGTTGGGGGTTTTATGCATGTGTTGCAGTTTGTTCGGCTTCGTTTCCGGCCTTTCCAGCATACTTAGCATGCTGTGCTGTATGTTATGCCGAATTCTGTTGTAGTTAATTTAATTAACCTTTAAAATAATTATCATGGAATATTTTTTTATAGCCGCTTTTATAATATCAGTATTTTTTATATCAGCATATTTGAGGGACTCTTTTTTAAAAAAATATAAATGGCGAAACATCTTTACAAGTTTTATGTCTTTAATCTTTTTTATTCTTTTATTTGTTTTTGGGTTTAAAAATGAGTCTAAGCTATTTAACCCTGCTTTTCGAATGTTACTAATTGTAGTGCTGTTATCCTATCTGGGATATCAAGTATATAACGATGTTAAAAATTATAAAAGAGAAAAGTATTAATAGGATGTAAGCTTCCCTAAACTCCGGCCATTAGAAAGTTAGCAAAACTGCTAACTTTAAATGGTAAATATGAAAAAGTCTAGGTACACTGAAACACAAATTGTCAAAGCGATTAAAGAACATGAGGCAGGTAAATCTGTACAGGATATCTGCCGGGAATTAGGAGTAAGTAATGTAACCTTCTACAATTGGAAGCAACGTTACGGAGGAATGGAAGTAAGTGATGTGAAGATCAACACCAGTTCGAATAATACTTGTTCTGCTCGTTGGCTTGCTCAGCTTATTTTTCTTTTTACCTAAAGTGGATAAGTTTGAATTTTTAGGAGCAATTATCCTGACTGTATTTTCTTATGAAGGATTTTGTTTGCTTTTTCCGGAAAGTTTTTTTTTATCGTTTCAAAAGAAAAGAACGAAATCCTTTGCTGGAAGAATAGTTAGATTTTATATAAGCCACAGATTCACAGATTTCATTTCAGTAATCTGTGGCTTATACTTTCTTCTAATCAGGAAACAAGGTTTTATCAATGTTTGGAATAATGCGCAATGCATTTTTGTAGTACACTTTCTTCAGTACGTCATCACTCAGTCCCATTCCATACATTTTCCAGAAAGCATGGTATTTTTTGTGGTAAGGGAAATATTCATCTGTTGTTTCCAATACCCTGAAATACGTGGAGTATTCATCGAGTACCCAGCTGTCTTTTCCAAACATAATTCTGTCCTGGTATTTGTTGAAGAAAGCTTTGGCCATTCCTGGCTGCCGGCCCAATTCTGCAATAACGGCGCCAAATTCAACATACATATTGGGCATGGCGTCTAAGAGTGTTCCGAGTTTAGCAAGATCATTCGGGTACCAGCCAAAATGTGCGGCAATAAAATTTGTTGCAGGATGTCGCTTAATAATATTGTGCTGCTGCTGAATAAGGTCGGACCAGGGAGCCGGATCGGTATTGTTTCGCTTACGATCTGGCCTGGTAGCCAGTTCAAGCCAGCGTTCATTTTTATCATCTAATGGTTGCCAGAATGGTTCAGGGTCGGCACTATGTATGAGTACCGGTATTTTTAATTCGCCACATTTGGCCCAGATGGGATCGAGCCGCGGATCATCGATGCGTAATAATTTGCCTGTATTGTCTTTAAACGAGAAACCCAGGTTTTTATATACTTTCAAGCCATTGGCGCCGGCTTTTACATCGTTCTCCAATTCTTTCACTGCCTTGTTGGCCCAGCCGGGCTCACCTACACCAATAAAAGATACATTGGTAAAATGAATGATGCGGTTAGGGGTGGCTTTTTTTGCATTGGCAATGGCATTGGCCAGGTATTGCGGATCCTGTAAACCAAATTGTCCGTTTACCGATTTAAATCCTCTTCCGCTCAGGTTCACCATCACCCGCATATTCAGTTTGTCCATTTGTTTGAGCAGTGCTTTTACATCCTGTGTGGGCATACTGAACTGGTGGTTATGAACATCAATAAAAGGAAATTTAGACCTGCTTATTTTATGTTCCGGAACAACCAGGTTACTTTTGGGTTCATATTTTTCAAAATCCATACCGGCATTCTGTGCCAGCACTGCATATGCATAAAAAGATAGAATAATCGTAACAATTAGCTTCATGTGTATTGGGTTTTAACAGGAAAACTATTATGTGTAACGGGAACAAAATCGCCGTCCTTGTATCTTAACGTTTTCTTCTCAATCAATTGTCCTGGTTTAATTCTTTCAATACATTATTCATTCGGACTTCCAGGGTTTCATAATCGGTATAACCGCGTGCCAGCAAATGAAATTTCGATTCATTTACCTGTAAGAGCACACAAGGGTAACCGGTAACCTGTAATTGTTTTACGAGAGAGAACTCATAGTAGGCCTGTTCTTTATATTCTTCACTTTTCAGTTTGCTGTAAAAAGTTTCGGGGTGGATGCTATATTTCTCCAGCAGGTGACGATAGGCTTCATCGTCTGTAAGATCGCGTCCTTCAAAATGTAAGGCATACTGAAGATCGGAAGCAAATTCAACCTGTTTATCGGGATAAAATTCTTTAAAGATGCAAAGGGCAATGGCCGGTTTTTCGGAATGTGGAAACCAGTCGCTCAGTTCAGGGTTATTGATATGCCAAAGGTAATCGGGCCCGAAGGTAATACCCGTATGTTCTTCTACTGTTTTGTATGCTTTCTGAATATACCCGGCTGTAGCGGCAATAGATACAGGTTCTTCGGGTAAAATCATTCCACCCGATAATACTTCAACGGGTAACTGTGGAAAGTTTTGATGCACCTGTTTTATTACCGGGCTAAATCCATAACACCAGCCACAGTAGGCGTCGTAACAGTAGAAAAGCGTTGGAGTCATGAGGCAAAGGTACGCAGGGGATTTGATGATGTCTGATGTAGGATGTCTGATTTATAAACAAATCCAACATCCTACATCAGACATCAGACATTGAAAAATCCTTTCTATTTTTACACCCTAAATCAATATTATGCCCGGGTTTGAATTATTTGGTGCAGAGGAGAGAAAAGAAGTGAATGATGTGCTGGAAACAGGTATCCTGATGCGTTATGGATTTGATGGTGCAAGAAAAGGTGTCTGGAAAGCGCAGGAACTGGAAAAAGCAATTACGGAAGTATTTGGCTCTAAGTATGCCCAGCTCACTTCAAGTGGTACCGCTGCATTAACCACAGCCATGGCCGCTTTGCATATTGGTGCAGGTGATGAAGTAATTATGCCATCCTTCACTTTTGTGGCCAGTTTTGAAGCGGTGCTGAGTGTAGGCGCCATACCGGTACTGGTTGATATTGATGAAACACTTACCCTTGATCCTGCTGCAGTAAGAGCGGCCATTACCCCCAGGACTAAATGTGTAATGCCGGTTCATATGTGTGGCAGCATGGCCGATCTCGATGCACTGAAACAAATTTGTGCAGCACATCAACTGATTTTACTGGAAGATGCCTGTCAAAGCATAGGTGGCACCTATAAAGGAAAAGCATTGGGTACTATTGGCGATGCAGGAACTTTCTCTTTCGATTTTGTAAAAACCATTACCTGTGGAGAAGGTGGTGTGGTAATGACGAACAATGAAGAAGTGTATATTCAATCGGATGCCTATACCGATCATGGGCATGATCATAAAGGGATAGATCGTGGCGCAGATCTGCATCCTTATCTGGGTTACAATTTCCGGATCAGTGAATTGCATGCGGCAGTGGGGCTTGCACAGATCCGTAAACTCGATACATTCTTATCTATCCAAAGAAAAAATAACAAAGCCTTACGTGCTTATCTCGAAACTATTCCTGGAGTAAGTTTCAGAAAAGTGCCTGATGAAGCGGGCGACAGTTGTAGTTTTTTAAGCTGGTTCCTGCCAACAGAAGAACTGACAAAAGCCCTCGTAGCCGAACTGAAAGAGCAGGGTATACTGGCGGGTAATTTTTATTGGTATGCGAATAACTGGCATTATATCAGCAAATGGGATCACCTGAAAACGGCGGCCAGTTTAAATAAGTTAAGTGAGCAGCAGGAGCAGGCATTACTTAAACTGCAACCAACAAGTTTTACTGCCAGTGATGCTATCATGAGCAGGTGTATTTCTACGGCCATCGGTTTATTGTGGACGGATGAACAGATTAAAGAAAAAGGAGAAAAACTGTCGGCTGCTATTCGTAAGGTGTTAACCAATAATACTGTTCATGCCTGAGCGTAATACCTATACGGCCTATTATCGGAAAATTCCATTGAATTTTTGATTCTGCTTCTGGTTATGTATGAGTATTATAACCTTGACTTTAATAATTATCAGGATAATGCGGGTATTTTCTGACAATAACGATGGCGCTGAAGGTTGGATAGGATCAGTTGTGCATTTATTCATTACTTATAGCGTTGCAGAGCGATATTATAAACTATAGAGAAATAGTAAAATCAACCATTGTTTTATAAGAGTTGATGAAGATGGTATCAACTGGCGGTTACCCATGGAGAGTTATAAAGCAAAAGAAAAGAAATTATTGCATGGCAGGATATCAAAAAAATAATCATTACTGAAAACGGCATTACCGTCAAGTACCTGTCTACTTATTTTACCGATACAATTCCATTTGATACGATCAATACTGAAGATAAGGACCGGTTGCTGGCTGTATTGAGAACGCAGTTAAGTTACAGGGCTATTGTTTCTGAGAACCGCCGGCAGGTTGCCTGAATGATGCCGGAATAAAAGGCCTGTTTTTTCCTTCCAGTAAATTCACCTGTTCCAGGTTGCCTATTCTGAACCTTAATGGTAATCTGGTAATTTTCTCGATCTGTAACTCTTTCTTACAAAAGAATGAAAGGTTTTTGCTGTAATAATCTTCGGGTAATAAACGAAAAAAGAATGGCCTGCTGCTATCGGCAATTATTTTGCCGGGCATAACAGTGGCAACAGGCATTTGCGCTTTACCTGCAAAGCTTGTAATTAGGAATAAATTCACAAACAAACAAATCCGTTTCATCAACATCGTGCATTGATTGTATGTAAATTTACGGCGTTTTAAGATCGGCAGATGTTAAAGCTGAATAACCCATAAACAAGGTTGTTCATCATTTGTATTTAGTTGGTATTATGTCGTTAAGTCAGTCACTACAGCAAAAAATATTACAAAAACTGTCGCCTCAGCAGATTCAGTTAATGAAGCTGTTGCAGGTACCTACTGCCAACCTCGAAGAGCGGATAAAAGAAGAGCTGGAAGAAAATCCGGCGCTGGAAATGGATGAAGAAGGACATGCGGATGAATTCGGCGATGAAATGAATGATGAATTTGAAAGTTCTTCCGATGACGATATGGAACTGGATGGCAGTGAAGAGGATTATGATAATGTAGACATCAGCGAATATGTTACAGATGATGATGGTGAGATTGCCGACTATAAAATGAAAGACGACAATTACCCGGAAATGGATGACCAGAAAGTGATTCCCATTCGGGTAGAAACCAGCTTTCATGAATTGGTATTGAACCAGCTGGGTATGCTGGAACTGGATGAACGTAGTTATAAAATTGCGGAACAGGTGGTGGGCAGCCTGGATGACGACGGATACCTGCGCCGTGAACTTACTTCTATTTCAGATGATCTTGCATTCAGGCAGGGTTTATCAGTGGAAGAAAAAGAAATTGAATTTATCATTCAGCAGATACAGCAGTTTGATCCGCCTGGTGTTTGTGCGCGTGATCTGAAAGAATGTTTGCTCCTGCAACTCAAACGAAAATTATCGGAAGGTGGTTCAGTTGAACTTGCTATACAGGTACTCTCCAAATATTTTGATGAGTTTACCAAAAAGCACTACGAAAAAATACAACGTGGTTTGAACCTGAGCGATGATCAGATCAGGGATGTAATTAACCAGATCATCAAATTGAATCCCAAACCGGGTGGTAATATTGGCGAGATCAATAAAGCAGAAAGTTATATTGTTCCCGATTTCTTTATCCTTAATAATAATGGCAAACTCGAATTAACACTCAATGCAAAGAATGCACCCGATCTGCGTATCAGTGAAGGATATCGTGATATGCTGAAAGAGTATGAGAAAGGCAGTAAAAAAGATAAAAGACAGAAAGAAGCGGTTCTTTTTATTAAACAGAAAATTGATTCTGCCAGGTGGTTTATTGATATGATCAAGCAAAGACAGGATACGCTGATCGGAACAATGAGTGCCATTATGAAACACCAGCAGGAGTTTTTTCTGACGGGTGATGAAACGGCAATGCGCCCGATGATACTGAAAGATATTGCCGAGTTAACAGGTCTTGATATTTCAACTGTGAGTCGTGTGGCCAATAGTAAATTTGTACAAACAGAATTTGGCACTTACCGGTTGAAATTTTTCTTTAGTGAATCATTAAGTACCGATAGCGGAGAAGAAGTAAGTACAAGGGAAGTAAAGAAAATATTAAGTGATATTATTGAAGGAGAAGATAAGCGTAAACCGCTGAGTGATGAAATACTTACCGATATGCTGCAGGAAAAAGGATATAATATTGCAAGACGTACAGTGGCCAAATACCGGGAGCAATTGAATATACCTGTAGCAAGGTTGAGAAAAGAGTTGTAGTGATATCTCTACTTTTTACAGAAATCGCTGAAATCCGCTGGTTTTCTCTATTTCAAGTCAATAATATTATATCTTTTTACGGGTTTTCTCTACCTTTATTTTAATCTGCAAGGGCAGCCAAAATTCAATATCCATCCACGTGAAAAAGCGAACTGTATTATTTGCTTTATTCATGGCTCTGCTTATGGCCATGTATCAACCATATCTGCACGCATCTTATGCTGCAGATACCACACGATTTATTTTTCAGTCTGATACCACTATTTGTAAAGGCATATCTGTTCGGCTAGAATTACGTGATCCTCTGCCTAAAGACACGGTATTACCCGGTGTATGGAAACAACTGATTAGCAGCAGCCAGATTAATCCCTCATTGTTTAATATCAGACCGTTCGGATATGACAAAGTGAATCAATATCTCTATTCCATTATCAACCGAACTGTTACGAGGTATGACCTGAAAAAAAATGAAGTAACCATTATTCCCGCCGGCAATTGGCCTGGTGATTATACTGAATTTGTGTATGACTTTACCAACAACCGTTTATTATGCTGGCGAAGTGGAAGGGATAATATTTATGCCTTACCTGCAAATGGAGGTACGTGGACGTTGATAGGTGCCGGTGTGCCGGACAATGAATGTTATGGAGCTTCCGGATATTGGAACCCGTTATTACAGCAAATGGGTATTTATGGTGGTTATGGTTCGGCGCAGGTTAAGAGCTGGATATTTGAACACAGTGGAACATCATGGCAGATGAAAAAAAATAATCCCGCCATCGATATGGCTCCACCTAAGGGGGGTAATATTGTTGCCGGAAATAAAGATGGTTCTAAATTATATCTTTTTTCAGGCCAGGGTAATTATAGTGGCAGTGAACTAACAGGTACATGCACATTGGGAAGTTCATGGGCAACTGCTACCGGAATTTTTTGCTGGCTCAAAGATTTATGGGAGCTTGATTTGAATACGTATCAATTCAGAAATATACTGCCGGTTAATGATCCATCCATTCAGTATGAAGGAGCATTGGCCTACGATTATGACAAGTTAAAATTTTATCTCTTCGGCGGATTTAAGCCAACGGGTGATTATATCAGCAACCAGTTCCTTACAAATACCAACAAAATATTTCGGTTCGATCCGTTAAAAGATGCAGGGTTTACTGAGTTTCAGTCGGAAGGTACGGTGCGCCCACCAGCTATGGCGAGAACCTCATTACCCAATTATGCCTACTACGACGAAGTGGGTAAACGTGTTATATGGGCAAGGTTTGATGGTATCTGGGCTTATTACCCCGATTCAACAACGGCACCCAAACCCGATACAGTATATACCTGGTCGAATGGAGCAAGAACAAAAAACATAACTGTTGAGCCAACACAGACAACCCGATATACAGTTACAAGAACCATAGGAACAGCTATTTCAAAAGACAGTATTCTTATTACTGTAAATGCATTGAGTACATCATTGACGGATAGTGTGAAGCTCTGTGCCGACAGCACATTACTTGATGCCGGCACAGGTTTTAGTTCTTATTTATGGAATGATGGTGTACAAACACAAACCCGGTGGGCAAAACAAACCGATCGTTACATCATTACTGTTTCAGATGGAACCTGTTCGGTAATAGATACAACTGAAGTGTTGCTCGGACGTGTAGCAGATGATTTTACGATTGTAATTGCAAAGGATTCTGTTTGCAGGGGCGAATCAGACTCATTGTTTATTCAGTCGCCACAAACAGGTATTACTTATAAATGGTATGTTCCTGGAAACCCTATAGCAGTAAATACGGGTGTATATCTCAAATTAACCAGTGTTGTATCTGATACAACATTTGTTGTGAGTGCAAATGGCAGTCCTGCCCTGTGCCCGGCAAAAGCTGCAAAAACAACTGTAATGGTAAGAAAAAAAATCGGGCTGCCGGTTATTCAGGCAGATAATATTACGGCAACATCGCTGCGTTTTAGATGGAATGCTGTGGGAAATGCTGTTGGTTATAAACAGCGTATCGACAGTGGTCTTGTATACAATGACCCCTCGTCAGGTTTCCAGGGGCTTTCGCACAGTATTGGCGGATTACAACCCAATCAAACCATTAAAATATGGGTAAAAGCCATTGGGAAATATTCTTGTGAAACAAGCGATAGTGTGAAAGCGGTTGCCATAACACTTAACCCATTTGGTGATGGTATTTATATACCCAACGTATTTACACCTAACGGCGACGGGGTGAATGATGTATTTCTTGTTTATGGTAATACTATTGAAACCATGCGACTGGTTATTTATAATCAGTGGGGGCAGGAATTGTTTATTACAACAGATAAACAAAAGGGATGGGATGGTTTATATAAGGGTAACCCATCTGCTGTTGGGCGATATTCATATTCATTGGAAGTAAAAGTGCAGGGGGGTAATAAAATAACAAGAGCAGGTTCATTTAACCTGGTCAGATAATATTATTTATATCATTTAATACACGGATGGATGCGTAAAATTTTACTAACGATCAGCCTGGTGATTTTATTCATGAGCAACAGGTCGGTGGCGCAGGTAGATGCACATTTTACACAATATTATGCGCATCCCTTATGGCTCAATCCTGCGTTGACGGGTGTGAACGATGGTTATTACCGTGTAACGGCCAATTATCGCTATCAGTGGCCCTCTATTTCATCTCCTTATACTACAAAAGGTATTTCGGGCGATATGGCATTGTCTGATGCTTTCGCTGTTGGATTAACTGTATTAAGTCAGACTACAGGTGATGGAGGTTATTATTATAACAATGGTTATTTATCTGTTTCATACAAAGCAAGATTAACTGAATATAAAATTATCAGCGGTGGTTTCCAGGTTGGTATGCTGAATCGTGGTATTGACCCGGGAAAATTTCAATATGGTAACCAGTATAATCCATTGATTGGATATGATCCTGCCATTCCCTCCAATGAACAATTTATGCGAACCAATGCCACTGCATTAGATGGAAGTGTAGGTCTTGTTTATTTTGATGCTGAGCCGGATAAAGCCATGAACGCTTTTTTGGGAGTAAGTGCCTATCATCCTACACAACCACGCAACCAGTTCCTGGCAAACGGCAATAATAATAAAATTCCTATGCGTTATGCGGTTCATGGCGGACTAAGAATGCGGATGAATGATAAAGTTGATATTACTCCGCATGCGGTATTGCTAAAACAGGGTGATGCCAGTGAAATTACAGGAGGAGTATCGCTTAATATGCGGCTACAAGATGGGGCCGATCTGCTTTTAGGTACAACTTATCGTCTGAATGATGCAGTGGCACCCAATATTGGTATTCACCTGAATGGACTCACTATTGGATTCAGTTATGATATTAATATGTCGAAAATGAAAACTGCATCCTCCGGTAATGGAGGTTATGAATTATCGATCAGCTTTATTGGAAGAAGAAAAATCACCGATTCGAAGTTTGTATGCCCAAGATTGTAAGCCCTAAATATTGTGTATTTGCTTTTGTCATTTTATTACTCTCTTTCGTACAGGGTAAGCAGGAACTGTATGCACAACGTGCAAAAAAGATATTAAAAACTGCCGATGCTGCATTTAAAATAAAAGATTATTACCAGGCAGCTAAATTATATGCGGCTGTTTTATATGATAGCCCTTTGGTACAGTCAAGACCCGGAAAAGTGTATCCTTATCAACCCATAAGAAAACGCGGAAAACTTACAGCACCGGAAATAACCAGGGCAACCTATCAATTGGCAGAATCATACAGGCTTTATAATGATAATACCGCAGCCCTGCAGCAATACAAAATATATCTTGATTATAAGGACAACAGGTTTATTTTGGCAGGTTTGTGGTATGCCAATGCTGTTTTGTCGAATGGTGATCCTCAAAACGCACAGAAAGCCTATAACGATTTTCTTACCCAATACAGAAAAGAAGATGAATATGCGAGTATGGCAAGACTGGGTATTGCATCCAGCATATTTGCCATGAAGGAGGGAAAAGAAAATCCGCGTGCAACCATTACAAAAAATACATTAACAGGATCGGCAGATGGTTCCAATTTTGCACCGGAAAAAACAAACGATAGTATTCTCTGGTTTACGAGTTCGCGACATGAAACAGTTCGGAAACAAAAAATATTTCCTGTACGTATCTATACAGGAAATGAAAATAACGGGTTTGTAAAAAAATTGATTACTGATGCGGATGAAGATTTGAATATGGGAGCTTCATCCTTATCTGCAGATGGATTAACGATGTATTTCACCGGATGGAAAACCAGTAAAGGTTCAGTAGATGAATATCGTATCTATTATATGGAGCGAAGCGGTGCCACAGCTAAATGGGGTAAGCCGGTTGTTTTACCCGCCCCGGTGAATGTAAAAGGATACCAGTCGAAACAGCCTTTTATTACTACAGATGGCCGGTATCTTTTTTTCTCTTCCGATCAACCCGGCACCAAAGGTAGCTATGATATATGGTTTGTAAAGATGAATGGGAAAACACCAGAAGCTGCGGCCATTAATGCGGGTGTAAATATTAATACGGTAAAAGAAGAGATTTCTCCCTACTACGATGCAGCCGACAGCAGTTTGTATTTTAGTTCAGATGGAGCAGTGGGTTTTGGGGGAATGGATATTTATAAAAGTAATGGCCACCCTTATCAGAACCAATGGTCGGGAA
This sequence comes from Bacteroidota bacterium, assembly GCA_049324295.1. Classification (GTDB taxonomy): domain Bacteria; phylum Bacteroidota; class Bacteroidia; order Chitinophagales; family Chitinophagaceae; genus Sediminibacterium. The sequence continues at coordinate 62,583 of JBMOKQ010000045.1, read as the reverse complement.
CCAGTAACCTGGGTCATCCGCTTAACTCGGGTAAAAATGATCTTTATTACAAAAACTATAGGGGATCGGATACTGTTTATTTCAGTTCGGATAGAAATTCCTCCTGCTGTCTTGAAATATTTAATGCCATACTATTGCCGTTTATACCCAAATTAGTTGATACAATTGCAGAGGTACCACACACGCAAAAAAAAGATAGCCTGCCAGTTAAGCCGGCACCGATACAGCCAGAGCGCAAGACAGATCCGGTTCAAATCATAAAAATGTTGATTGATTCTGTGGATGTCATTACTCAAAAAAGGCTGCATATCAATTATAATTTTGCAAGTGCAAGCATCAGGTCCGTTGACGAACCTGTATTGGACGCTATTGTTCGTCAGCTGAAAGAAAATCCGCAACTCAATATTATGGTGGCTTCTTTTACTGATTGTATCGGATCGCGCGAGGCGAATATCAATATGTCAAAAAAGAGGTCTGCCTCTGTAAAAGCATACTTGGTTAAGAAAGGGATTGACCCGGCAAGAATTAATACTGATTTTTTTGCAAAAAAATATTTCCTGATGGCTTGCAGGGAAGATGCTTCTTATAATAAAGCAGAACAAATTACCAACAGGCGGTCGGATCTTATTTTAACTACAGAGAAGAACCCGCGTTGGGAGCCTTCAGGTAAAGAACTGGATGAAGATGCAGTTGTTGATACGGGTATGCCTGTTGCCGGTAAAAATGCAAAAAGTGAATCGACAACTGTTCATCTGAAAACGACCCAACTGAATAAGGGTCAAATACCGGCAGAAGAAAAAAAACCTGCATCGGCAAAACGAAAATCACGCAATAAAAAAGTAAAAGAAAATGTAAGTAATGAAAAAAACAAGCAGCAGTCAGATAAATCCAATTTTGCTGACTCTTCTCTGGTAGCTGTACGTAAACAAAAGCCGGGTATAGATAAAAATGCCAAAACAAATTCAGCACAATACAAAAAAGTAAACATAAGTGAATTGCTGGAGTTTATACCGAAGGTAAAAACAACCAACCTCGTTAATGAAATAAAGTTGCGTATACCAAGCAAACCATTATTGGTTTATACAACATCTGATTCTGTTCGTATCGATTTATATGATAACGGGTCGTTTGATTATGATTCCTTGTCAGTTATTTATAATAAGGAGATTGTAGTGTATAAACAGTTACTTCGAACCAATAAACCAGTTACTTTCTATGTAAAATTAAACAGCGATCAGAGTAAGAATGAAATGATCTTCTTTGCGGAGAGCCTGGGTATTACGCCCCCAAATTCTGCACTGATGGTTATTACCGACGGGGAGAATAAACGTACAGAAGTAAATATTTCTAGTGATTTCAATTACAATACTGTGGTGTATTTTATCAAAGTCAGCAAGTAGTTGTAGTTTTGCGGTGTCAGAATAAATAGTTGGCACCCAAAACCGGTTTATGAAAGAAGTTGTTGAAATACGGGAAAACAAACAGCCTTTGTTGCTGGTAATAGTAGCGAAAATTATTTCTTATGTTTTTCACCCGCTGTTTATTCCTACTTATATTTTCTTCTTTTTAATACAGCAGGTGCCATATGAATTTGCAGGTATTACTGCCTGGCAGTTAAAAATGCGTTTGTTTGGTTTATTCTGGCTTACTGCTTTTTTCCCGGCATTTGCGGTTTTCCTGTTATGGCGTCTGAAATTCAGTGAAAGTATTTTTTTACGGACACAGAAAGAGAGGATCATTCCTTTTGTGATTACCATGTTCTTTTACTGGTGGATGTATTACCTGAGTAGAAATTTTACGGATCAGCCTGCAGTACTTAAATTCTTTTTCATGGGAATTTTTATTGCAACAGCTGTGGGACTGGTGTTTAATAATTTCATTAAAATCAGCCTGCATGCTATGTCAGCGGGTGGTGCCGCAATGGCGGTTATTTTGTTTGCGTATTATTACCAGGCCCCGTTTGGGTTGTTTATCAGTATTGCTTTATTGCTAGCCGGACTTATATGTACTTCCCGTTTATTGGTGAGTGACCATACCAATGCTGAAATTTATTATGGTTTATTGGTGGGAGCAGGTTGCCAGTTTATTTCGTACTTCTTTTTAATGTAAATTAATCAAAACCTTACGCACCTGGTTTTGTCGATGGTAGAGTTCCTGATTTTCATAAAACCACGATAGGTTGCTGTTAATTCGATACCACCTCTCCAGTTGGAGACTACTTTTAGTTTTGAAATATTTACATCATAGCTTACACCAACACTAAAATGTTCGAACTCCATTTTTATGGTTGGAATTAAAGCATCGCCCCACCTCATAAAACTACCAATGTAAAAGAGATCGGGTTCGTTACCATCGTCATATTCTCTGATGGTCATTCCATATAAAACACCACCCAGTATTTGTTTGTTTCTATTCTGTGTGAAATAATCAATAAAACCCATGATGCGGCTTCGTTCGCCTGATGGTGCATTGATACCGGCATTGAATGATAATCTTGGAGAGAGAAAATTCTCTGTTGTTCCTGTAACCGATCTTATGGTTGGGTTGGTTACGTGTGATAACCCGGCTGCTATATACACTCTTGTTTTATCGTTGAATGAAGTACTTAGTGACAAACCTGTATTGAGATCCCAGTAAGAATAGCTGGTATTGGTAATGGGTTGCGATGTAGGATTGGCTGCATTATATTCTCCGTTACGAAACTGGTCGCCCATTTTTAATTTCGAAGCGTCGAACTGACTTGAAACGGGCCCTCCCATGAACGCCAGTGAAAGATAGGTATCATCATTATTGCTCAAAGATTTATGATAGTTTATGGCAGGAAGTATTTGTGTTCTTCTCAGGCGGAGATCTCCGGCCACATCAATACTCATTTGTGAGGCAACGGTAAGGAAATCATTTTTCCCACCCATTTGAATTTTATGTTCAACACTAAATGACGATGTTTTGTATGGAACAGTTACACTGCCCCACTGACTCCTATGTGCCATAGAGGCCCTGATATCACCGGTAAATATACCTGCCAATGCAGGGTTGCGCAATAGTGGCTGTTCATAAAATTGTGAAAAGGTAAAATCCTGTGCCTGTATTTTACCGGCAATCAGCAGTGCTGTTATTGCAATAATGCGTAGGGTAGAATTTTTGCTCATTTGAGTATGGTTATATTTCCTTTAAATATGGTTGGTAGTCCTTTTTCACAGATTACTTCCGATACATATACAAATACATCCGGTGTTACTGCTTTTCCAAAAGCGATACCGTTCCATGCATATGCCGGATCGCCGGGGGAGAAATTGGCCTTTTCAAAAACCAGCTGACCCCATCTGTTGTATATTCTGAAACTTTTTATCAGCTTAATGCCTTTACCCTGTACCAATAAAACATCATTTATACCATCTCCATCGGGTGAGAAGGCATTCGGAACAAATAATTCTGTTGTGGGGCAAAGCGTTTTAATGCAAAGTGTATCGGTGCTTACACATCCGTAATTGTTTACTACTATACAGGAGATGCAGGCATCGTTCGACAGTTTTACTTCGGGTGCAGGGCATGTTGGGCAACTGATAGATGCTGCACCTCCCCAGCGCCATTTGCGGATATGATCATTACCACCGTTAATGGCATTGGTTGATAATACACCCAACCGGAAACTTGTTCCCGCAGTGATAACAGTATCTCTTCCTATGCTGATTGGAGTGGGGCGGCCAACAACTACCTTGATCTTTACCGTATCTGTAAAGCAGCTATAATCATCTTTACCGACTACATTATACACAGTTGTTTCAACGGGTCGGGCTACAGGATTGGCAATACTGCTGCTGCTTAAACCCGTTTCAGGATACCATTTATAAGTACCGGCACCTGTTGCCATCAATTGTTTACTTTCTCCTATACATAATGTGTCGCCCTGCGCAGCAAACATTTTCAATGGCTGGATTACACGTATGCTGGTAGATTTAGTTTCACTGCAACTGTGTTGATCATATCCAACAACACGAACCGTTGTAGAGCCGGCCGGTCTTATAATTTTATTATCCGGACCAGATGCGGTGATATTATTAAGCTGATCAAACCAGATATAATTCATGGCACCAGATGCCACGATGCGAATAGAGTCGCCTTTACAGATAATGCTGTTTGGTGTAATATTAATTACCGGCAGTGGGTGTACTGTCATGGCTTTGTAGGCAGAATCAAAACAGTTGTTGACAGTAGTGGCGGTAAGACGAACTGTATATTGCCCGTCAACCAGGTAACGAACAGATATAAGTGAATCTGTACTTCTTGTACCATTACCAAGGTTCCACAATAACATGGCAATAGTATCTCTTGAGTTTACAATGGGTGACAGTTGAGTAAGCTGACCTTTACAAACATCCCTAATGGCGTCGATGTCTACCTGTGGGAATTCAAAAATGTCAACAAAAAACTGTGCCTGTAAAGAGTTGATACATCCGGCATTGCTTTGTACACTCAGGTTCATGGTATAAGTACCTTCGCTGGTAAACCTGATACTGTTTTCTTTCTGATAAACAGTATCGCCCGGAGCGATGCTCCATTTCCAGTTGTTAATTCCGAAATTAGATCGGCTGTGATCATTAAACCGGTAAACAGTATTACCACAATTATGAACACCTGATAAAGTAAAGTCAGCAATGGTCTGATCAACTTTTACTACTACGGTATCTGAAGAACTTACACAAATGCCATTTGATATTTCCCAGGCAAAACGGTAAGAGCCGGCTACCAATCCTGAGATCAATGTGTTTGGATTGGAAGGATCAGTCAAAACAGCTGTATTTGGCCCTGTTACTTGTTTCCATGAGCCTGTTCCTACAGCAGGGGTATTTCCCCGGAGTATGGCCGATGTTGCTGCATTACATACAAGAATGTCTGCGCCGGCATTGGCAGGAGTAACAGGGGCCACAACACTTATTTCGATCGGGGTTGAATACATGATGGCACAGGTGCCGTTTTTAACAAGCGTACGATATAATGTGTTTCTTGAAAGATTTGTATATCGAAGTGTATCACTCAGCGGGGCTGTTAATACGTTCCAGTTGGCACCACTGTTTTCGGAAGACTCCCACTGAACTATGTACCCAAGTCTTCCCGATAAAATAATATTTCCACTGTTGTTATTATAGCAAACAGTATTGGCACCGCTTAATGTTCCTGCCACTGTGGCTGCATCAACAACAATATTTACAGAATCGCTGAATGCGGCAGAACAAACACCACTCTGCACCATTACCCTGAACATGGTTGTAGTTGTGAGGTTATTGAAACTGTATTGAGCACCGGTATAATTAATCAGGTTCCAGTTTTTACCATTATCGGTAGATGATTCCCAACGGATTAAATCACCTACATAATCAGTGAGCTGTAAAGTGCCGTTATTTGAAGTAACACAGACAGTGTCATTAGCAGCAATATGTCCACCCACTGTTAATGGATTTACTGTTACAGTAATCGTATTTGAATACAAGGATGCACAAACACCACTTTGTACCAGCACCCTAAACCCGGTAGTGGCTGTAAGATTTGAATAAGTATAACTATTCTGAGTGGTATTAATAGCGGTCCAATTGGCTCCGTTATCTGTAGAACTTTCCCACCTGATGATTGAACCTGTATAGTTAGTAATAGATAAACTGCCACTATTGATATTGCTACAAACAGTATCATCATTACTTAACTGACCAGCAGAAGTTGGCGGATCGATTCTTACCTCAACTTCATTGCTTGAAGAAGGACAAACACCGTTTGAAATGGTCCACATAAATTGATAGGTGCCAGTATTTAAACCGGACAGGTTTGTACCTGCAAGATTAGCATCGCTGAAAAAGACTGTTGTAGTACCCGCAACCTGGCTCCATACACCTACACCGGAAGAAGGAGTGTTACCATTTAGCCTGGTTGTATTGCTGTTACATATAACCTGGTTTAACCCCGCAACAGCAGTAGTTACCTGAGGCATAACGGTAATTAACACAGGATTTGAATAAGCTGTTGCACAAACGCTGTTCTTTACTAAAACCCTGAATAAAGTTGAAGCGGTAAGATTGTTATAAGTATAGCTATTTGAACTATTTGAAATGATGGTCCATGTTGAACCATTATCAGTTGATTGTTCCCAGTGAAGAAGGATACCGGTTGTTCCTGCTAACTGAAGTGAACCTGAATTTGAACCTGAGCAAACAGTTGCGTGTGATGATAATGTTCCGGGAACAGTAACAGGTGCAATAATCACCTGCATGGTATCTTTTGAATCAACACAAAGATTATTGCTGATTGTCCATACAAAAGAGTAAGTACCAGCAGTAAGACCAGTTACAACTGTATTATAGTCTCCGGCATTCGCAAAAACAGGAACAGAGGGGCCTGATACATAAGTCCAGCTACCTGTTCCTGATGAAGGAAGATTTGCCTGCAATACGGTTGCTGCTGCATTACAGCGTGTTTGATCGGCACCAGCATTGGCAACTGTTACCGGTTGTAATACAGTGATGGTAACACTATTAGAGTATAAAGGATTACATGAGCCACTTTGTATGGCAACCCGATAGGATGTAGTTGTATTCAGGTTAGTATATGCCAGAGTATTGGTAGTATTTGCAATATTGTTCCAGGTAGAACCACCTGAAGTTGAAAATTCCCATCTTAGAATATCTCCTGTATACCCGCTGAGAGAAAGAATATTGTTATTGGCAGTGGCGCATACTGTAGCATCGGCAACCAGGGATCCGGGAACAGTTTGAGGATCTACCAATACCAGGATGGTATCTGCTGAACCGGTACATATTCCATTGGTAATTGTCCAGATAAATTGATAAACGCCAACTGTTAACCCATTTACTGTTGTATTTGGATCTGTATTATTTGTAAAACTCACAACAGAAGGGGCTCCGGTGGCAACTGTCCAGGTACCTGTGCCAGAGGTTGCTGTATTGGCACTCAGTGTTGTGGAACTTGCATTACATAAGCGCTGATCTGTACCTGCATTGGCAGTAGTTACAGGAGGTATCACCGTAATAACAACTTCATTGGAATACATGGCAGAACAAATTTCATTCTGATTCAAAGCCCTGTAAGATGTAGTTGTATTGAGATTGGTATACGTGAACGTGTTACCTGTATTAGAAATACTGTTCCATGATCCTCCATTGTTAACAGAAAATTCCCAGCGGATAATATTTCCATTGTTACCGGTAAGCGTAAGTATATTAGTATTGTTGGTGGCACAAACAGTAGCAGAAGTAAGCAGGTTTCCGGCAATGGTTGGTGGTACAACGCGTATTTCAACTGTGTCAGTTGAGCTGGTGCAAAGTGTATTGGAGATGGTCCACACAAAACGATAAGTACCATAAGTCAACCCATTCACTGTAGTAGCAGGATCGGCGGCATTGGTAAAGCTTATAACAGAAGGTGCTCCAGGAACAACTGTCCAAATACCCGTACCATATACCGGTGTGTTGGCATGTAATGTTGTAGCAGTTACATCGCACAATACCTGATTGGTTCCTGCATTGGCCGGAGTTGGTTCAGGTAAAACAGTAACAGTAACAATATTGGTGAACAATGCAGGGCAAACACCATTCTTTATTTGACCACGGTATTGTGTTGTTTGTGTGAGGTTGGTATAACTGATGGTGTTTATAGTGGCGGTATTGGATATGCCTGACCAGGTTATTCCATTATCAATTGAATATTCTGTTTGAACAATACTGCCAAAATAACCTGTCAGGTTTAATGATCCATTATTGCTGGTGATACAAACTGTATTATCGGCACTTATATTTCCTGCAACAGTAGGCTGTTGAATGGTAATAGTTACAGTGTCTTTAGAGTCGGAACAAATACCATTCGAAATGGTCCACACAAAATGATATGTTCCAAAAGTTAAACCACTGATTACACTTTTCGGATCTGCAGTATTTGAAAAAGCTGCAACAGTAGGGTTGCCAGCTAAAGCTGACCATGTACCCATGCCTGAAGTTGGGCTGTTACCGGCAAGTGTAGAGGAAGTTGTATTACAAAGTAACTGATCTGGTCCTGCATTGGCAGGAGTTACTAATTCAAGAACGGTAACGGTTGCTGCAACACCTGAATATAATTCTGCACCTACACCATTTTTTACGAGTGCCCTGAATAAGGTGGTTTCTGTAAGGTTGCTGTATGTATAACTATTCTGGTTGGCACCAACGGTAGAGGAAATAACAGACCATGTGGCACCATTGTTAACAGATAGTTCCCATTGCAGTATGTTTCCGAGATAATCGGTAAGATAAAGTGTTCCATTATTGTTGCCTGTACAAACCACTGCATCGGGGCCAATAACACCTGGGATGGTAGGAGGTTGTACTGTAATCTGCATGGTGTCTCTTGAAATAGGGCAATAGCCATTGGAAATGGTCCATACCAATAAATATTTACCGTTAGTAGGAGGTGTGCCATGTACATAATCAAGACCCGTAATAGTTGATCCGGGATCGGTAATACCTGAAAAATTAAGTGTGGTAGTGGCGCCTGGTACAACAGACCATTCACCTGTTCCGGAACTTGGTGTATTACCGTTTAAGGTATAACTGGATACACCATTGATAAAAATAGTATCGGGTCCGGCGTTTGCGGGCGTAACCGGCTGTAATACGGTAATGGTATTCAGGTTACTGTACAACACAGGGCAGTTCTGATTTTGTACTGCAACCCTGAATACAGTTGTAGTACTAAGGTTAGTATAATCCAGTGTATTGGTAGTATTGGTAACGGTTGTCCATGAATTGCCATAGTCGGTTGAATATTCCCAACGCTGAACGGTACCTGTATTACCGCTTAGTGTAAGTGTTCCATTATTTGATAGGGCGCAAACCGTAGCTTCTGCGGTAATATTACCCGGTACAGAAGGAGGGTGAATAACAACCTGCATGGTATCTTTTGAATCAAGGCAAGTGCCGTTCGAAATGGTCCATACAAACTGGTAAGTACCCGCAACCATACCACTTACGGTAGTGGTGGGATCGGCTGCATTTGTAAATGTAACATTAGAAGGAGCGCCCGCCAGTACCGACCATGTACCTGTTCCGGATGTTGGATTATTACCATTCAGTGTAATACCTGTAACATTACAAATAGATTGATTGCTTCCTGCGTTTGCAGGTGTTACGGCAGGCAATACGGTAATGGTAATAATATTAGCATATACAGGTGTACAAACACCACTTTGAACAGATGCCCTGTATTGTGTTGTGGTACTGAGATTGCTGTAATTGAGCGTATTGGTTATGTTAGCAACATTGGTCCAGGTGTTACCGTTATCAGTTGAATATTCCCAGTGAAGTATATTACCCGTAAAACCAGCCAGTGTAAGTGTGCCATTATTGGAAGTGGCACAAACCGTATTACTTGCTGATAAAGTACCTGGAATAGTTTGTGGATCAACTGTAATGGAAACTGTATCTCTTGAATCGGCACAAGTACCATTCGAAATGGTCCACACAAACTGGTAAGTACCTACCACCAAACCATTTACGGTTGAATTTGGATTATTCGCATTAGTAAAACTTACAACCGAAGGAGCGCCCGGAACAACAGTCCAGGTTCCCGTGCCATTCGTAGGAGTAATAGCGGAAAGAATAGTGGCAGTAGTGAAACAGACATGTGTATCGGTTCCTGCATTCGCAGTTGTTACCGCAGGTAAAACAGTAATGGTAATAATATTAGAATATAAAGCTGTACAAACACCACTTTGAACTGAGGCTCTGTATTGCGTTGTGGTAAAAAGGTTGCTGTAGTTGAGCGTATTAGTTGTGTTAGCAACATTGGTCCATGTGTTACCATTATCGATTGAATATTCCCAGTGAAGAATATTGCCGGTAAAACCAGCCAGTGTGAGTGTACCATTATTGGCAGTGGCACAAACCGTATTGCTGCCAGACAAAGTACCCGCAACTGTAGCAGGAAATACTGTAAGTTGAACAGTGTCTTTTAAATTGGCACATATACCATTACTTACCGTCCATTCAAACTGGTATATGCCGGTTGTAAGGCCATTAACAGTGGTAAGTGCATCTGCGGCATTGGTAAAACTAACTGCAGACGGACCCGAAATGAATGACCAGCTGCCGCTTCCGGCAGAAGGAGCTGTAGCATTTAAAGTTGCTGCAGTAACGTTACATACGGCAAAATCTATTCCTGCATTGGGCATTTCAACAGGGGGCACAACAGTTATGGTAACAATATTTGAATAAACAGGTGTACAAACACCACTTTGAACCAGAACCCTGTATTGTGTAGAGGTTAGAAGGTTCGTATAATTGAGAGTGCCGCTGGTATTGGAAATAGTTGCCCAGCTGCCGCCATTATTAATAGAGAGTTCCCATTGAATAATATTACCTGTATACGCATTGAGCGATAGTGTGCCGCTATTGCCGGTTGCACAAACGGTGGCATCATTACCAAGGGTACCGGGATCGGTAATGGGTGAAACAGTAACAATAACGGCACTACTGTATTCAACCGAACAAGTTCCGCTTTGTACTACGGCCCTGAACGCTGTAGTTTGTGTTAAATTAGTAAAAGTATAAGTGCTGGTATTCACCGCATAACTGTTAGGCCATGTGGTACCACCATCAACAGAAGATTCCCAGCGAATAATATTTCCGGTATAACCGGTTAGTGTGAGTGTACCCGAGTTACTGCCGGCACATACGGTTATGGCACCAGTTAAAGAACCGGGTACGGTAAGCGGATCAACGGTAACAGTAACAGGATTGGAATATTGTATACTACAACTACCGCTTTGCACAACTGCTCTGTATAAAGTAGTAGTGGTAAGATTAGTGAATGTAAACGTATTATTTGTATTGGCAATGGAGCCCCAGCTTGTTCCGCTATTGTTGGAAAATTCCCAACGTATAATATTTCCTGTAAAACCTGAAAGTGTAAGTGAGCCGGTATTGTTACCATAACAAACATTGGTATTTGCAGAAAGTGTTCCGGCAACGGTTTCTGGGCTGATAATAATACTTACACTGTCTCTTGAAACAGCACACGGGCTATTTGAAATGGTCCATACAAACACATACACACCGGGTACCAATCCACTCACCGAACTGTTAGGCAAAGAAGCATTGCTGAATAGTACAGCAGAAACACCTGAAGCCATGCTCCAGTTACCAGTTCCAACTAATGGAGTATTGCCATTTAATTGTGCAGAATTGAGGTTACATAATAACTGATCCGCACCTGCAGATGCTGTTGTTGGATTTGGTTTAACAGTTATGGTTGTTGAGTCAATGGCCGTACAACCATTGGCAGAAATAGTAGTGATCTTGTATTGAACAATAGCATTTGTGATAGAATTGTTGGTTATTACATCGGTAATGGTATTTGTTGAAGACGGAGTTGTATTGGATGAATTTCCTGTTGCAGCTCCGGAAATAACGGAAGAAGTCCAGGAGAAAGAAGAGCCAGCAAGCGAACTGCTGAACTGAATATTGGCAGCTGAACCAGAACAGATTTCGCCGGTATTATTGGTAATGGAAATAACCGGATTAGGATTAATGGTAACAGTAAGTGTATAGGGTGTACCTGCACAACCTGCATAATATGGTGTAATCACATAACTTACTACAGCGGCAGTAGTGGAAGAACTGTTTATTAAAAGATCGCTGATATTACCCGAACCATTTGCGGTATTACCACTACCGTTACCACTGGTAAAAGAAGAAGTCCATAAAAAAGTACTGCCAGCCTGGGTAGAAGTTGGTATATGCGTTAATAATTGATTAGAGCAGATAGCGGTATTGGTATTTGTACCAATATTATCCGGATAAATCCTCAAAATCATAGAATCTTTACTGGTATTACTTCCACAGTTACCTGTTTCATTATAAGTAGAAGTTCCTGTAAAATAGATGTTTATCGAACCGGCAATTTTATCGGCCAGGCTGGGTGAATAAGTTGGATATAAAGAATTAGCGTTGGAGAAACTACCGGTACCAGATGTGCTCCAGCTATAGCTATTGGTAACATAAGAAATGCTGCCCGATAAATTCACTGAACCAGTATTGTAGCAAATAGAAGTATCTTTTGAATTAAGAATACTTGCAAGTGCAACAGCATTTTTAAAAACAATTTGTGTATCACTACAGCTAATACCGTTGGTAGTAAACTGTACACTTACCGTATAAGCGGCAGAACTGTTAAACTGAAAACGGGGGTATTGAGACGAAGGACTATGTGATCCCTGGAAGCTCCATGAACCTGTACTGGATACAGACCATAAATAACTGTTTCCGGCATTGCTATTACTGTAAGTAACCTTATAATAAGGATCAGATGCACTATAACTTGTGATACCATTATTACATTCAATAACATCATCATTCAGTTTTACAGAAGCCACCGTAAGTGCAACAGCAGCCGAAGCGGTAATGCAGGTACTGGAGGTTAGGCTGGATACATCGGGCCCTACAATTACACGATAGGATGCTCCGTCTGTACTCGTTGCACTATTGATAGTATAACTGCTGGCTGTACCTGCTGTTCCAATATTAGACCATGTGGTACCGCCGTCTGTACTCTTTTGCCATTGATAAGCAGGTAATGTAAACGGGTTATTTGCAATAGCTGCGTTGATGGTTGTGCTGCTGCCTGCACAAATGGTTGTTCCGGTAGTGAATGAAACTGTGGCAGTAGGGGTACAGGCAGTAAAAAGAATATCATCAATGGCAAGATCATTACCACACTGTGGCTGACCACCGTATGAATCTACCATTTCCAATACAAGTGATGTGGTACCCGATGGAAGTGCGAAACTAAATCCATACTGTTGCCAGTTAGGTGCAACCAAAAGGCTGGCTGTAAGCGGCAGGTTGCCTGTATTATAAGTTGCAAGAACGGTACCTGAAATGTTTTTAATATTGAAGGTCACATTCGGATATACATAACCGCTTCCGCAGATAGGTAAAGTGTTAGTGGTGGTATTTACATTGGCAAGCCATGCAGAAAAATTATAAGTTGAACCGGGACAAAGATTATCAACCTGTTGCGTAAAAAATACGGATCCTCCTGTACCGGCATTTACCAGAAACATATTACCATTAGAGTTGCCGGTATGATCTGTACCAACGGCCCAGTCATTGCGCCCCGAATTTTGAACACGGGGCGTAACTATATAATAGCCGTCATTAAGCGCGCCACTGCTCTGAAAAGAATAGTTAGTATTAAAACCTGAGGGTACTGTTGTTTTGGAAGAAGAAGAACTGCCTTGTCCGAATGTTTGTGAAAATACAGGCGCTAATGCGCTGCTTGAACAAGTGCTCTGCCCGTTTATTACCAATGAGGTATACAGACAGCAAAGCAAGAGTACAGCATGGTATGTGTACTTCCAGAGAATCATGGATATTGGATATAAGATGTTAACAGAACAAAGTTGGATAGACTACTCTTCTCTGTATACAGCTCTCATAGGATAATGCAATGTACAATTCAGTATGCGCTAATCAATGTTATCAGTATATGACATAATCTTCTTTTCTTTGTAGTTCAATTCCTACATAATTAGCAGCACTAGTTCTATCTTTTATACATTAAGAAAAATACTATTTACAGATCATGTGGTATAGATTGGGTCAATTTATTTTAAAACAACGTTTGGTTCTGATTTTCTTGTTAATGGTTGCTACCGGAATCATGACTTATTATGCAACAAAAGTGCAATTGAGTTATGAGTTCACAAGAGCCATCCCAACCGATAATCCCCGATACCAGGAATACCAGTCGTTCCTGAAAAAATTTGGTGGTGATGGAAATATGTTGGTATTGGGCTTTGATACAAAAGAATTCTATTCAGTAGATTATTTTAATGAAGTAGCTGCTTTACAGCAATCATTGAAAAAAATAAATGGCGTAACAGGTGTATTGAGTATACCCGATGCAATTAATCTGCGTAACGATCGTGAAAGGCAACAACTGGTTCCCGAAAAAATATTCCGGGTTCCCTATGTATCACAAGCAACACTGGATTCGTCAAAACAGGTATTCCTTCAGTTGCCATTTTATAAAACTTTATTGTACAGCGATTCGGGTCATGCATACCTGATGGGTGTATCTGTAAACGGAGACACCATCAACAGCAAAGGCAGAACACGCCTTGTCAATGATATTACGCAGGAGGTTCAATTGTTTGAAACAAAAACAAAAACAACATTGCATGTAAGCGGACTTCCTTTCATCAGAACAACAGTGGGTAACAGGATTAAAGATGAAATGAACTGGTTTCTTATTGGCTCTCTTGTTTTATCTGCCATAACACTATTGATTTTTTTCCGCTCCGTCAGCGCCATGCTGATGAGCCTGGTAGTGGTTGGCATAGGAGTAGTATGGAGTTTGGGAACCATGGTATTGCTGGGTTATAAAATAACATTATTGAATGCATTGATACCACCATTGATTGTAGTAATTGGTATCCCCAACTGTATTTATTTCCTCAATAAATATCATACGGCATACAGGGAAACAGGCGATAAAGAAAAGGCGCTCATTACAATGGTAGGCAGGATGGGTATCGTTACACTCTTCTGTAATATTGCAGCGGCCATTGGTTTTGCAGTATTTGCTTTAACCAAGAGTGCATTGTTACAGGAGTTCGGTGCGGTAGCTGGAATTAATATCATGGTGCTATTTGTAATCTCGCTTATTTTCATACCGGTGGTATTGAGTTATCTTAAACCGCCTAAAAACAGGCATACCAAATACCTCGATAATCCTTTTCTGGAAAAAGTACTGGTGCGTATTGAACGCTGGACCTTTCATCATGCTAAATGGGTATATGGTATAACCATTGCATTGAGTGTATTTGCGGTAATGGGAATTTTTCGTTTGAAAAGCGAAGGATTTATTGTAGATGATCTCCCACGTGCCGATAAAATTTATACTGATCTTAAATGGTTCGAGGCACATTTTGGCGGAGTGATGCCACTGGAAATATTGGTAGATACTAAGAAGAAAAACGGGTTACTCCGGAACACAGGTCCTGTTTCAAGAATCAATGAGCTGTCTGCTTATATCGGCTCAAAACCCGAAGCAGCAAGACCTTTATCATTTGCAGAAGGACTTAAGTTTGCGAAACAGGCTTATTACGATGGTGATACCTTGAGCTATGATGTTCCCTATGAAGGCGACCTGGCATTTATGGGTCCATACCTGAAACAGAAAGCAGACAGTAATGGCGGAACGGGTGTAGCGAAAATCATCAGCAATTTTATGGACAGTGCAAAACAGGTAGCAAGGATAACTGTAAACATGAAAGATGTGGGAAGCGCGCAATTACCATTGCTGATTGCAGACTATGAAAAAAAGGCCAATAAAATTTTTGATACGGCCTCCTATAAAATTACGTTCACCGGAAGTAGTATTACTTTTTTAGAAGGTTCAAGTTTCATCATTAAAGGACTAAAAGAAAGTATTTTCTGGGCCTTTCTGCTGATCACTTTATGCATGCTCTACCTGTTCAGATCGTTTCGTATATTGGTATGTTCATTAATACCAAATCTTATCCCACTCGTTATTACCGCCGGTATTATGGGTTGGGCAGGTATTGCACTCAAACCTTCAACTGTGTTGGTATTCAGTGTGGCTTTGGGTATAGCCATTGACGTAACCATTCGTTTTCTGATTAATTATAAGCAGGAGCTTCCGCATTATAATGGGCAGGTATCACAAACACTGATACAAACCATACGTCATACGGGAATCAGTATTATTTATACCTCACTGGTTTTAATAGCCGGTTTTATTATTTTCTGTATCAGTGATTTTGGCGGTACCAAGGCATTGGGTTGGCTTACTTCACTAACGCTTGTAACGGGTACCTTAACCAACCTGGTGTTGCTGCCGGTACTGATTCTTCATTTTCAACGGCAAAAAAGAAAGTAAACGATAAAAAAAACCAAACTACACACCACCGAAAATCATCAGCATCATTATCATTTCAGTCTTTTTCTGTTTTGATGTACCAGGTACCTTTTGTTGAAAGAAAGATGGTTTGAACATAAAATAATACGGCGAACATGGTCATTCAGCAAGCCCGGGTTTTCGTAACATGGCTTGTGTACAAAGCTGGTTTATTTTAATTGATTATCAATTATTTATTATGGGTATTAAAACCGTTGCCATGGGTGGTAGTCAGGAGTAGATGCGTTAGCTAATAATGCGAATCAAGCATTGAGCAATTAGTAGCTGGGGTACTGGGTATTAGGTACCGGGGTTTAGGAGGAGGTTTATGGTAAGCAGCCAATTTGAAAACCCCAACACCTAAGGCCTGAAACCCAGCATCCGGTACCCACCTCCCCTTAAGCCAGACCAACACCGTTCAACAGGTGATTCGCATTTGTAGCTTACAGCTAAAAACGTTTTTCGCAACTGATCATACAAAACTAACTCCCCAAAACCGTGGAACATCGGAAATGTGACGCGCTTCGGGAAAACCCGGGACGGCTCTTGGGATTTGGTGGGATAACTGGTAATTTCTTCTCGGAATTTAATTTTTTGTCGCCTATAATGCAATACAATCAAGGGTTCAGCATTTTCTTCTCCTCATTGCTTCCTCGGAGCACCCCGTGGAACCCCCAATTTTATTGAGTCGATGGTCAATTTCTCCTCTTTGCTTCCTCGGATTTGGACTAACGATCCTTCTCTGGTGCGGGTTATAACGGGCTGTCTCCTCATTGCCTCCTCATTGCTTCCTCTTTGCCTCCTCAATTCCTCCCCGGGAGAGCCTTTGGGGTGAGGGGTTAGGTGTGAGGTGTTAGGGTGCTTTTGTATTGGTAAATGGGTCTTACACTTTTACAAAACGAAAAAACAGGTCTTTGGCCCTGGTTACAGCATAAACCTCCACGGAGAAGGAACAGAGATAGGAACGAGGAGTAACAGAGGTTGAAAATGGTAGAGAGCTATTAGTTTTGCTTTGAACACATTACTAAAACGCTCTTTGCTTTTACTTCATTATACCTCCTTTGGCCATTTTCAACCCCTGATTCGCATAATATGATGAAAACCGGATTTTCATATAATATACGGTTCCAATATTATGAGACCGATAATCTCTACAGACGTATGTATGCCTATGAAAATGACGTGTTGTATGGGTTTTCCATTCCGGCATTTTTAATAAAGGGGTTCCGCTACTATACCATCATCAATTATGATGTTTCCAAAAAGCTTTTTCTTTGGCTCAGAATAGTGAGAACCACTTACCTCAACCAGCAAACAGTTGGCTCCGGGCTTGATGAAATACCTGCCGATACCCGTACAGAATGCCGTGTGTAAATACTGTGAAAACTTTAAATGTTAGATTTTTCTGATTCTTGCAGCAATTGTTAATAAACTGTTGTCATATATGCTATACGGCTATAAAATTATTTTTTAACTATTTTTTAGCATTACAACTAATAGCCCTATATTTAGACATTAAACCTAAATCTATCAACATGAGAAAAAAGTTATCCCTTTTCACTGGGATGTTAGTGTTATGCGTTCAGCTGGCACTTGCACAAACAGTGAGTGTGTCCGGAAAGGTAACGGACGACAAAGGAAATGCCCTCGTCAATGCTTCAATACTTGAGCGGGGTACTTCAAACGGCATTACTACAAATGCAGATGGTGAATTCAAGATCACAGTAAAACGTAATGCTACTCTTGAAATTTCAAGTGTAGGGTACGACAAGCAATTTTTGTCTGTTAAAGGAGGCGGTTCCTTTAACGTACAAATGGTAAGTGCTAATCAGTCACTAGCTGAAGTGGTAGTTACCGCATCGGGTATTAGGCGTGAAAAAAAGGCACTGGGTTATGCTGTTGCCTCAGTTAGTAAAAAAGACCTTGAGCTTCGACCAGATGGTGACGTGGTGCGGGTTCTTAATGGTAAAGCACCGGGTGTTGATATTATGGGCGCAAGTGGTATGTCTGGCTCAGGTACTCGTATCATTATCAGAGGTGTTAACACAATTACTGGTAATGCTACTCCCTTATTTGTAGTAGATGGTGTTCCTTTTGACGCTTCTACCACTGCCCAGGCAAGTTTTGTGTATGGAAATCAAACTTCAAGCAGATTTTTGGATCTGGATCCAAACAATATTGAGAGTATCGATGTGTTAAAGGGATTAAGTGCCACTACCCGTTATGGTGAATTAGGTAGAAATGGTGTAGTTCTGATTACAACTAAATCTGGCGCCGGTAAAAGAACGAATAAGAAAATGGAAGTAAGTTTGAGCCAGTCTTTATTTGTGAATGAGGTAGCTAATCTTCCGGAATATACTCAACAATATGGTAATGGATTTGATATGGATCTTGGGCTTGCATTTTTTAGTAATTGGGGGGCACGTTTTACTAATCCGCCTGCCCAAGTGGCTCATCCTTATAGTCGGGCTGCATTAAATGCGGCTTTACCACAATATATTGGCGCAAAGTACGACTACAAGTTTTATAATAGTGTACCCCGTTTTTTCAGAAAGGGATTAATAAGTACAACATCAGTTAATGCAAACGGAAGTAGTGCCAACACAACTTATAATATCAGTTTTACAGGGTTAAATGATAGGGGCTTTACTCCCGGAAATGATTTGATTAAAAATAACCTGAGTGCTGGAGGAACTGCAAAGTTGAGTAACAAAATGACAGTAGGGGGAACTTTTAATTATTCAACAACTGATTTTCGTACACCTCCGGTGGCAACAAGTTTTGGTAGTAACCCCAGCGCTTCCTCTGTATTTGGGAACTTAATATATACTCCTACAGCTATTGATTTAATGGGACTTGAATATGAAAATCCTCTTGATAAGTCATCTATTTATTACCGGGGTAGTAATGATATTCAAAATCCTATATGGACTGTAAAAAATGGGTTTTCAGGTCAGAAAATCAACCGTGTATTTGGTCAGTTAAACGCCCAATATGAGATTACAAAAGATTTAAATATAATGTACCGTTACGGGTTTGACCAATATTCTGATTTTAATTTCCTTTCTCAAAATAAAGGAGGTGTTTCAGGCGGTGCTCAATATACGCAGGGTATTCACAGAACGGTAAATGGTTATAATAACATCACCAACCATGAATTCATGGCTAACTGGAAAACGCAATTTAATGATAAATGGCGTTTAAATGTTGAAGCTGGCGCCCAGTCATACAAAACCAAATATGAACAAACAGGGTTAAAAAGTACTCAGCAGTTGGTGTATGGGCTCTTTAATCATAATAACTTCCTGATTCAGGAGAGAGTTGGTGAGGGCGGTAATGCGCTTGATTTCAAATCTTCTACTATGTCAATTGGTTTGTTTGGATTTGCCAACCTTGCTTATAAAGAGTATTTATATGTTACGGTGGGTGGCAGAAATAGTTGGTCTTCAAACTTAGAAAAAAACAACAGAAGTATTTTTTATCCAAACATATCAGCTTCATTTATCCCTACAAGTGCCATCAAGTCACTGGAAGGAAATAGAGTTCTTAATTATTTAAAAGTACGTGCCGGATTTTCTACCAGTGCAAACTTTGGGTCACCCTATTCTACAAGAGCGCAGTTGGTGCTTGGCCCTCGTGTATTTGAAGACAGAGCTGGTAATCCCATCAGTACCAATTCTATTGCAAACAGGTTTGCAAATCCTAATTTGAAACCAGAATTACAAAAAGAATATGAAGTAGGTATAGAAAGTAAGTTGATTGATAACAGACTGAGTATTGACCTTACATTTTATAACAGGATTACAGAGGATCAGATTCTTGACAGAGATCTTGATCCGTCATCCGGTTTTACAGTAACTTCTATTAATGCCGGAGCTGTTACATCAAAAGGCATAGAAGCTGCCTTAGGTTATACAGCTATTCGGAATAAAAACTGGAAGGTACAACTTGATGGAAACTTTACACTATACAGAAGTCGTGTTTATAATTTACCTTCTGAAATTGAACGTATTTCTGTAGCAGGTTTTTCAAATGAAGGCGCCTTTGCTATTAATGGTAAACCATTGGGAATCTTATACGGTAATGTAACAGTTAAAGATGCCAAATCGGGCCAGCGGTTGGTTAATAATCAAGGTGGTTATATTTCTTCTACTGATATTGCTGAATTGGGAAGTCCGATCCCTGATTATAAATTAACCGGAATTACTACTATAAGCTGGAAAAATTTAAGTTTCCGTATGCAATGGGATTATACAAAAGGTGGTAAGATGCTGGCATACACTCCCGGCACCTTACTTGGACGCGGAGTAACAAAAGATACAGATTTTGACCGCTTGCAGCCAATAGTTTTACCGGGTGTTAATGCAGCCGGAGGTCCCAATACGGTGCAAATCAGTTCCTCAACAGCATATTTCAACAATATCAGTGGATTCTTTGGAATGTCTGATCTCATTACTTACGATGCAACTGTAATTCGTCTTCGTGAGGCTTCTTTATCATATAGTTTGCCGGATAACTTAATCAGAAAAACACCGTTTGGTGCAGTGACACTTGTTGTTTCTGGTCAAAATTTATGGTACAAAGCTCCCTTTTTCCCGAAGTACACCAATTTCGATCCTGAAACATCAAGCTTAGGTGCCGGTAACTTTAATGGATTGGAATATCTTTCTGGACCTACTTCCCGTAGAATGGGGGCTAGTTTAATGGTAACATTCTAAACTTTAAAAGAAAAAAAGATGAAAAAGATTATAATTATAGCTATGCTGCTCGTTTCTCTGGGGAGTTGTAAGAAACTGGATGAACTACTGGTTAATCCAAACAACCCTAGTCCGAGTACAGCTAATACTGATTTGTTTTTTACACAGGTGCAGTTGAGTTTTGCAGGTCTGTTTAATTCTTTATCAGGTACTGGTATGGAACTAACACGCCAAATAGTAATGTATGGTCCTAATTATCAAAATGCCTATGCACCTACTGCTTTTGATGGTGTTTGGAGTACAGCCTATACAGGTGTAATAAAACATGCAAATGAATTAATACCCAGGGCAACTGCTGAAAAGAAATTTACAATGGCGGGTATAACTAAAATTCTAAAAGCATATACCATGATGACCATGGTTGATATGTTTGGCGATATACCATACACAGAAGCTAATTTGGGAGGCGAAAATACGAATCCTAAAGCTGATAAGGGTGCAGATGTTTATGCAAAGGCTATTGTATTATTAGATGAGGCAATAGCTGACATTGCTAAAACAGGTGCTGCTTCCTTTCCCGGAACACTAGATCTTTTCTACAATGCCAGTAATGCTACAGGTGCTGCTAATTGGCGCAGGGTAGCTAAAACGCTGAAGCTTAGGGCTTACATGAATACTCGTCTCGTTCAAAATAATACAACAGCTATTACAGCGCTTCTTACTGAAAATGATTTAATTAACACCTCGGCTCAGGATTTTGAGTTTAAGTACGGGAATAAACTTGCAAATCCCAATACCCGTCACCCACGATATAATGGTAACTATACAGCCAGTGGTAATGCAGGTGATTACATCGGTACTCATTTTTTGTGGACTCTCGCTGTAGAAAGAGGTAGTGGTGTAAATGCAGATCCCAGGATCAGGTATTATTTTTATCGCCAGGTATTAAATAATGCCCAGGTTACAGCTAATACTAGTTCTTGTTCGGTAGAAACAAGACCTGCTCACTACAGCACCGGATCTGCAAATCCATATACAGGTGCAACGTATGATATGCCGTTTTGTTTAGTAGCAAACGGAACTATTGGTTACTGGGGGCGTGATCATGGCGATAATTCAGGTATACCACCAGATGGCAACCTTCGTACAACTGTGGGTATATATCCTTTTGGAGGTGAGTTTGATGATAATCAGGCAACCCGTGTTAATCTTGAAAGAGGAGCAAGGGGTGCGGGTATCCAACCTATCTGGCATAGCGCTTTTACAGATTTTTTACGTGCAGAAGCAGCACAGGCAGGTATTACCACTGATAATCCTAAAACTCACCTTGAAAACGGAATGCGTAAATCAATTACAAAAGTTTTAGGTTATCCTGCTACTGTAAGCATTACTGTTAACCCCGCAAGAGTACCCTCACAAACATCTATTGATAACTTTGTAGCAAGAGTATTAAATGCTTACGATGTAGTTACAACACCAGGTGAAAAACTTGATGTAATTATGAAGGAATACTACGTGGCTTTATGGGGTAATGGAATAGATGCTTATAACATGTACCGCAGAACCGGAAAACCTGCAAATTTTCAGTTTACAAAAATTTCAGGTCCGGGTACATTTATCAGAACGTTCCTTTATCCAAGTGTTTATACGAACCTTAATTTAAATGCAACCCCTAAACCGGGCACAGGTGTTGAAACCCCAGTTTTTTGGGATAACAATCCTGCTACGTTGTTTAGATAAATAAAATAATTATATTATGAAACATATAAATATCATTAAGCTTACAGCGTTTGCCCTGCTTCTTATTTTAAATTCCTGTAAGAAAAAAGAGGTGTTCGGCAATTTTGAATCGCTAGGTGTTGGTTCATACCTCACCCTTGAAAAAACAAACAAAACAACCATTGATTACTCCAGAATTGGTTCTGAATCTGTTAGCATAGATGTTAAAGAATATGGCTCCGCAATTGCCAAAGTAATAGTTTATGTTACACAAGGTAATGCCAGCCTGGATAAATCAACCTGGAAGAAAATAAAAGAATATCCATATAATGCCAGTACCCTTACTTTGAATATTACGGCATCTGAAATGGCTACTGCTTTAGGCATTTCAACAGCTGCTATGAATCCCGGTTCTAATTTTACTTTATACAATGAAGTTGTAACAAAGGGCGGGGTTACATATAACGCTGTTAATACAGTAGGTGCACTTGCCAGCAATCCAAATTACAAGGCTGTCATGACCTGGTCTGCTAATGTTGTTTGTCCATTTGTTCCAACAGGATTTGCAGGCAACTATAGAGTTCGTGAAGATGAGTGGGCAGATTGGGGTGCCGGAGATGTTGTATCTGTTACAGCAGCCACGGCAAACACTATTTCTTTAAAAGTGTATCCTAACCCTGCTTATGGAACAGCAATCGCAGATATTGTGGTTAATATTAATCCTGCAACCGGTCAGGCAACAGTTACAAATCAAAAATATGGTAGGTACGGAAGTACGGAAGTGTCGGTAACCTCCGTAGGTACTTCTAACTTTGTTTTTGCCTGTACAGGAACAATTGATTTAAGACTGAATCATCATGTTCCCGGAGCTACATCTTCAAGCTACGGCACTTATTGGTTACGTTTAACCAAGCTGTAACTCATTTTATTTTTAAGGCGGCGTTCTCTATTAATTAGAGACGCCGTTTTTTTCATTAGTATATGAGAGCCTGTTTAAAATTTATTCAATAAAAGTTTTATGGCAGAGAACTTGACCATTTCTTCAGCCGATTCCATGAGTAATTCATAATTTCTGCAAAGCCTTCTGTCATTATCAAACCAGGAGAAGGTTCTTTCTATAATCCACCGCTTATGAACTGGTTTAAAGGTTGATGACTTTGTCTCTTTTTTCCGCATTACTACCTGCAACGCATATCCGAAACTTTTTCTGACCATTTCAATGATATTGCCTCGATATCCTCCATCTGCAATATTTGCATAACTATCTTGTAATACACGCATTAAACACTGAACAGCCTGACCATCATGAATATGTGCTACTGTAACCATAACTGCTAATGGAAACCCATTTTTATCAACGACCACATGACGTTTAATCCCTTTTACTTTTTTGTTGCCATCATAGCTTTTCAATGATCTATTATTGCCCCACCGTATACTTTGACTGTCCATTATACCTAATGTTGGTGTCCAAGGGACGACTCCTATGGAGGTGCTTGCCGACCAAGATGTACTCTTGTTTTAGTCCGAAGTTTATGCAGTATTTGATCAAATAGTTCTGATTCAACCCATTTTCGGTAATAATAATATACCACTTGCCAGCTTGGAAACGCTCTGGGCAGCATTCGCCTCCATAGGAGTCGTCCCTTGGACACTAACATCCGGTTTTTAATAAATACATCAATCCATTCCATACTAATCGTAGGCTATGTTTCCTTTTTCTGCCTGAACTGTCCAAATACTTCTCAATGTTGTTCCACTGGGCATCTGTTAAATCTGTTGAATACATCGTTTTTTGTTTAGTCAGCTTTAAAACGAAGTTGCTAGCTTTAACTTTTACCCTTTATTGATTTTATTTTACATTTTTAAACAGGCGCTTAATCTTTTCATTGTCGAAACTTTAAAGCATACGCATATCAAAAATGATATGCGTATGCAAATAGGTAATCTTTTTACTAATATGTATTATATGACCAAGTCCAAATTACCGGAGCTCCAGCACTAAACTTAAACGTGATTATGTTTTAGCAATATCCGGAAGTAAACAGACTTTCCTGAACTATCATGCCAAACCTATTAACCGCAAATACAAATGGCACGACTGACCTTATGCAAAACTTTTGGAAAGTCCAAAGGACTCCTTCGGAGTTTCGGAACTCTCATGGAGTCCTTTGGACTTTCCAAAAGCTAAGTCGCAGGTGCTTAATCTTCATAAATTTATTATTTTATTAGTAAACAGTATTTTAGGCATTATTATTTTTTACAGTTTCTATTTATTTGAGAAAAAGCGCAGCATTTTTCTTTCTAAGCGTGTCATAAGTGTGCATTTATGTTTTCTTTAACTAAATTGCGAATCGCATTTTTACTTTAAAAACTGAAATATGAGAAAATTTGTCACAGTTGTTCTGTGCGCATTGTTCAGCATTGCGCAAGTTTCGGCTCAAAACCGAACCATTACAGGTAAAGTAACTGACCAAAAAACAGGGCAAGCCCTGGTTGGTGTTACCGTATCTGCTAGCGGCACAAACGCCCTTACTGATGAGTCTGGTAATTACCGCATCAGTGTTGGGTCTGCTGCTAAGTTTATCACCTTTATGTTTGTTGGTTATGACCGCATCGAATTACCCATTCGTGGTAATGTGTTGAATGCTACTCTTAGTCCTGATACCAAATCTCTGGAAGAAGTGGTGGTAACTGGTTATAGCCGCGAAAGAAAAACACAATTCGCAGGTGCTGCCAGTGTCATCAATGCTAAGGCTATTGAAACTGTACCTGTTGGTTCTTTCGATCAGGCTTTACAAGGACGTGCTCCTGGTATGCTTGTTAACTCTGGTTCAGGTCAACCTGGTACCAGCCCTATGATTCGTATTCGTGGTGTACAATCTATTCAAGGTGCTGGTGCGCAACCCTTGTACATCATTGATGGCGTACCTACCAATGAATCAGATTTTGCCACTTTGAACCCTAACGATTTTGAATCTTTAACGGTTTTGAAAGACGCAAACGCTGCAGCACTATATGGTGCTAGAGGGGGTACTGGTGTTATTGTAATAACTACTAAGCGTGGTAAAGCCGGTGCAACAAATTTCCAATATCGTACACAGGTTGGTTATACTCAGCGCCCAAGTTTTGAGCGTTTGAATTTGATGAATACACGTGAAATGCTTGCCTATGAAGAAAGGATAAGAATTACAGGTACTCCAGGTTGGACTTATTCTGCTTTGAACCCCGTAAATTTAGGTGGTATTAGCGATGCCAGAGAAAAACAAATTCTGGATAGTATTGCAGGTATCAACACTAATTTTGGAGAAATTTTATATCGCCAAGGATTAAGTCAGTCTCATGAGTTGAACATGTCTGGTGGAACTGATAAAACACGTTTCTATCTTTCCGGTTCTTATTTTGACCAAGATGGTATTGACCTGGGTTCTAGTCTGAAACGTTATACAACTCGTTTCAATGTTGATCATACCTCTAACAAATTGACTGTAGGTCTAAATTCTTCTATTGGATATTCAATAGGTAAATATTCAGAAGGAGAGCAGTTAGGTAATAGCCCACTGAACCCTTTTCAAATGACTTACCGTGCAAAGACTTATGAGAATCCTTTTAATCCTGACGGATCACTTCGTTTTGGTGCAAGTACATTCTTGAATCTTCGCCAGGTAGCTAATCTGTTAGAGCGTATCCAAAATGCCCAATTAACAAGAAAGCAAATTAAAATAAACGCCGGGTTGAATCTTACCTATAAAATATTGCCCTCTTTAACATTAAAAAATGTTTTCGGTATTGATGTATCAAGTGATCAATCCTCTCGTTATATTAATCCAAACTCATATGTTGGTTCTTTGCAACAGTTCCAATCTGGTATGGCTCAAGAGGGTCAGAGAACTATTTCTCAATTCATCAATACGGCTAGCTTAGTTTATTCTAAGCGTTTTGCTTCTGTTCATGAAGTTGAAGCGGGTGCATATTTTGAAACGGTAAGAGGATATAGTAAGACTCTTGGGTTCACTTTATTTAACTTGGATCCACGCCTGACTGAAACTGGTCAGGGTGCAGGACCACTTCCTGTTGGAGCGGGACAAACCACATATCCTCAGAATGCTTCTTCTGCTAAAAGTCAATTTGGTATCCGTTCTTTCTTTGGAACTTTGCGTTATACTTACGATAATAAGTATACTATAACAGGTAACATTCGTAGAGACGGTACTTCTCGGATCATCAGCCCTAAGAATCGTGAGATTACGACCTGGTCTGCTGGTATTATCTGGAATGCACTTCAGGAGAAGTTTTTGGCTGATCAGAATTTTTTTACAGATTTAAAAGTTCGTGCCAGCTATGGTATCGTTCCGAATATTGGATCAATACCAACAGGAGGTTATGGTAATGGTGTATCATTTGGAGGTATCACAAATTATCAGGGGCCTCAACAACCTGTATTCGGTACAACTACTTACGCAGGTTCTACTATTACTGGACAGGCTCCAACCAGTCCTGGTAATCCAGACCTGAGAATTGAAAATATTCGTAAATGGAATTTCGGTGTAGAATTTGCTGTTTGGAAAAATCGTGCAAGATTCACTATTGACTACTATAGAAACCGTACTGTTGACCTTTTTGTGAACCAGCCATTATCTGCTACAACAGGTTTCGGAACATTGGCAATCAATGCCGGTGTAATGTCTAACAAAGGTTTTGAATTTACAGCCAATGTTGATGTAATCAAACAAAAAGATTTCAATGTAAATATCTCAGCTAACCACTCTATTAATAAAAATACTATTGAAGATTTAGGATTAGTGAACGAATATTTATTAGGTACATTCTTGATTAAGAAAGGGTTACCATATGGTTCTCAATTTACCTATAATTTCTTAGGTGTTGATCCTGCTAATGGAAGACCTATTTATGAAACATTGGATGGTAAAACAACTAATAGCCTTGCAAGTGCCGGTCAATTTGCGAAGTTTGGCACTTTCCTTCCAAAGCACCAAGGTGGTTTGAACTTGGAAATCAGATTTAAGGCTATTACTGTTTCTGCATTATTCTCTTATCAATTCGATGTTATCCGATATAATAATATCCGTAGTTGGATTACTCGTGGTATCCCTGGTTATCAGGCTGCTGTTCGTGGTTCCAGAGAATTGTTAACTGAACAGTGGTTGCAACCTGGTGATGTGAAATCTATTCAGGCATCTACTTTTGATCGTGGATTTACATCAGCTGATTTAGAAGATGCTAAATTCTTACGCTTCCGTAACCTGAATGTTTCTTATCAGGTTCCGACTATTAAATTGGGTAATGGAAATAACCTGATCAAAGGAGCACGTTTCTATGTTCAGGCGCAAAATTTGGCGGTATGGAGTCCATGGAGAGGCCTTGATCCTGAAGATGATAACAACATCAGCTTGAACGAATATCCTAACCCTAAAATGTTCGTAGCAGGTTTAGATATTAATTTCTAATCAAACTGGTATAGGTTTTCATATTTAGAATTTCAAAAACAATCATGATGAAAAAAATTAAAATACTAATACTCTCTTCTGCGCTGGTAACCTTGTTTTCCTGCCAGAAATTGTTAGAGATTAAAGAAACAGACTTTATTGGCGGTGATGTAGCCCTGAAGACTGTTCTAAACAATGAACAGGGTTTAATTGGTGCTTATGCAGCCATGAATGTAGAAATGGGTATTTTGCTAAACGCCGTTTTTGCTGATGAAGTAGTTACAGCCGATTTCTACAATGCTGCAACCGTTCATGAATGGCAATATGGTACACAGGATGTATCTATACGTGACCAATACACTGCCATAACATTATATTATAGAATCATTGACAGAGTAAATCGTGTATTGCAAGCTCTGCCAACTGCCACAGCTGCTAATTCAACACAAGAAGCATTACGCTCTCGTATTCGAGGGGAAGCACTGTTTTTACGTGCTTTCTGCCATTTTGAGATGTATCGTTATTATAGCAATAGTTCTGTTGGTACTGATTTAGCGATGGCTTATATGGAAGTTCCATCTCTTCAGCCAACATCACGTATTACAGTAGCGCCTTATTTCCAAAAACTAAAATCCGATATAGCTGCTGCAAAACCGTTATTGCCTGCTTATTCGGCAACTGCTGATATTTTCAGAGCAACAAATCTTGCGGCATCTGCTCTACAAGCCAGAGTGGCACTCTACCTTAAAGAATGGAATGACGCTATTACATTTAGTACTGAGTATATAAATGGAATTCCATTAGCTTCTCGTACTGATTTCCCAGGTATCTGGACTGATGCTAACAAAAGCGAATTAGCATTTAAACTAAGCCGTACCGCTTCTGATGGGGGTAGGATTGGTTCATTATTCCGTGCTATTTCAGCTAATGCGAGTAATATTGGGGGTATAACTTGGACAGTTTCTCAGAAACTATGGGATATGTATGATCAGGCTAATGATATTCGTTTTTCATCTTACTATAAAAACGAACCTTTATTGGCTGGTGGTTCCCGTAAATACACTCGTTTGATCAAGAAGTATGAAGGAACTACATACGGTACTCCTAACGAAAATGTAGCGGATGCAAAAGTATTCCGTACTGGTGAAATGTACCTGATCCGTGCTGAAGCACGTGCAGAGAATAATGACCTGGTAGGTGCTGCTGTAGATTTGAATGCTCTACGTGCTGCTCGTATCAACGGGTATATTCCTGTGATTTTGGCATCAAAAGATGCTGCTATTACAGCAATCATGGATGAACGTTTCAAAGAATTACCTTACGAAGGACACCGTTTCTTCGATTTAAAAAGAAGAAATCTTCCGGTAGTTCGTATTACTGCGGATTTGCCGAATCCTGCCGCGCAGACAACTTTACCTGCTGGCAACTTCCGCTTCTTGTTACCAATTCCAAGTACTGAAATTCAGGCCAATCCTTTTATGCAACAGAATCCTGGATACGGCAACTAATTAATTCATATTGATATAAATAAATAAAAGAGGTCAGCTTAAATGAGCTGACCTCTTTGTTTATCGAAACATCAACTGTATAAAGATGTCATTCAGTCATCAATAATTCATTGCATATTTCTTTTCGATAATTTTGCTTCTTATACATTAAACGAATGAATATGTCATGATTTATCTGCTTATATTCAATAAAGTAAATTATCATCTATTGAATTACTTCTGCTAGCTTTTTCTCCAATGCCTCACCTCTTAAATCCATTGCAATTATCTTACCCGTTGGGTCCAATAAAACATTAAATGGAATGCCTTCAATTTTATACAAAGGCACCACAGCACTTTCCCAGTATTTCAGGTCGCTGATATGTTTCCAGGTGAGTTTATCTTTCGCAATGGCATCAAGCCAGGCTTGCTTTTCCTGATCCAATGATACGCCGAGAATAGTAAAATTTTTATCCTTGAACTTATTATAAGCAGCCACTACATTCGGATTTTCTTTTCTGCAGGGCATGCACCAACTGGCCCAGAAATCTACCAGTACATACTTACCCTTTAAACTACTCAGACTGAAAGTTTTACCCTCTGTATCAGGTAAAGTAATTTCAGGAGCCTGCTGATTCAATAAAGAATTACCTGCCTGTTGCTGATTTTGTCCATAAACGGCTAAGAGCGCTTTTATTTTTGCAAGTCCGGTATGTTCCTTAAATTTCATGGCTGAAGCATCTGCCAATGCTTTTAATTCTTCGGGTGGCATAGTGCGTGAACCCATTCCCAAGGCATAATACCTTGCTGCGGGACTTTCAGATCTATTAATGAAATCAGTTACCAGTTTATTCATTTCTTTTATCTGCACATCGCGTTTGGCTTTTTCAATAGTAAGCAGACTGTCATTGTCACCTCTCTGTAAACTATCCAGCATACCAAGTGTGCTGTATAAAACAGAATCTTTTACACTGAATTTTTCAAATAGCGTATGCAGGCTTTCGCTTGCCTCTGATCCCTCTGTTTTGTAGGCACGGTAATTATTAACATCCATGGTTACACGGATGCTTTTACCATCATTCACTAATAATATATCTGGCCCGTTTTCTATTACCAGGCGGTATAAAGATTCCTCTTTGGCAACAGCCCTTAATTCAAAATTGCCATTGTCTTTCAATGTGCCCGAGTCAAGTATTACCGGTTGTTCACCGCCATAAGGTAATTCCTGCAGGAATATTTTTTTGGAAGGAGCATTACTGATTTTACCACTCACTGTAAATGCACCATATTTTTTTTCCTGACAACTACTTGCCAGAGCAACAATTGCCGCGATGTATAGCATTTTTTTCATACACTATCTGAGATTTATTGATTGAGTTTTTGTTCGAGTAAACTGGTTACCTGTTTGGGATCTGCCTTACCCTGGCTGCGTTTCTTTACTTCTTCCACAAACAAACCTATTAAACCTTTTTTTCCTTTCTTATACTCAGCCACTTTATCGGGCATGGAAGCAATGGCTTCATTTACCCAGGTTTCTATGGCATTGCCGTCGCTCACTTGTATCAGGTTCATAGATTCTGCAAGGGTTAGTGGGTCTGTTTCTTTCTGCAATAAAACAGGTAACAGTTTAGAAGACGCAACAGAGAAATTAACCTTACCATTTTGAACCAGTTCTATTAATGAAGCAAGTGTTGCCGGCTTGAGCAACAGCGAGCTAAAATCGGCTTGTTGTTCATTCAGATACTGGCGAATTGGTCCCAACATCCAATTGGCAATGGCTTTATATTGTTCGCTGTGATGGGTAACCTGCTCAAAATAATCTGCAGTTTGTTTAGCATCGCAGAGTTGTGTTGCATCATATTCACTTAATCCAAACCGGTTCATATATTTCCCGGCGAGTGCATTAGGCAACTCAGGTAAAGCTTTTTTTATTTCCTGAATATAGTCGTCTGTCAAATGAAAAGGTGCCAGGTCAGGATCGGGGAAATAGCGGTAGTCATTAGCTTCTTCCTTATCGCGAATAGCAAATGTGGTATCGTTCGATGCATCAAAACTCCTGGTCTGTTGTTGTATCGTTTTTCCTTCTTCCAGTAAACCAATAATCCTGTCAATTTCAAATTCAATGGCTTTCTTCACATTGCGAATCGAGTTCAGGTTTTTTATTTCCACTTTGGTGCCTAATTTTTTTTCTCCTCTCAAACGAACCGATACGTTGGCATCGCAACGTAAACTCCCTTCTTCCATATTTCCGTCACATACACCTATCCACTGCACCATTTTTCTTATTTCTGTTACATAGTGCCAGGCTTCTTCTGCACTATGCAGATCGGGCTCTGTTACTATTTCAATTAAAGCTGTACCTGCTCTGTTTAAATCAATACAGGTAAAATCATCTTCCAGGTCATGAATACTCTTGCCCGCATCTTCCTCAAGATGTATGCGATTCAATTGCACCTCTTTTCTACCGTTACCGGTATGTATGGTTATGTAACCGCCTTTGCAAATAGGTGTTGTGTGTTGCGATATCTGGTATCCTTTGGGAAGATCAGGATAGAAATAATTCTTCCTGGCGAAATAATTATTCTTTTCAATTTCACAATTACATACCAGTCCCATTCTGATGGCATATTCCACTGCTTTTTTATTGGTTTTGGGCAAGGTTCCCGGATGACCCAATGTAATAGGACTTACATGTGTATTGGGTGCAGCACCAAAACCTGTACTGTCTCCGCAAAATAATTTGCTGGCTGTTGCAAGTTGTGCGTGTACTTCTAAACCAATAACCGCTTCGTATTTTTCCTGTAATGACATGAACCACAAAAATACTGCACCTGGTTTACCCGGCAGACCAGATTTCTTAATTTATGAGATAATTATAAGGAAAGAATACGTTTCAGATCCTTTTCGTCAACAGTAAGCAGGTTAACAGCAGGTAAACGACGGGTAAGCTCTTTCCAGTTTTTATCAGCAGTAAACACTTTTTTGAGCATGGGCAGGGCCTTATCTACCTGTTTGTTGTTGGCAAGTGTAATGGCGGTCCAGAATTGCATTTCGAGGTTACCGGGAAAAAGCTGCATTGCAGCATTGTATTCAGCCATCGCTTTTGCCATATCATTTTTCTCTACTGCGAGGTCGCCGTCATTCATATGTTGATAAGCAAGATGTACCCTGTATAAGCGTCGCAATTCTTTCAAAGATTCCTTGGCATCATCGACCCTGATGTCTACTGTTTTGTTGTTCCAGCTTTCGGTTGGTTTACCAGGTACTACAATAATTGCAGCAGCCTGCATGCCACGAATATCACCACCAGCCAGTTGTGCCGCTTCCAGCGCAAGCAATACCCGCTCGGCTAATGGTTTACCTGCACTTTTTTCAAAAGCTGCCGACATGTATTCATCTACTTTATCACCCAGCATCATATTGCTTTGTACACTATAGTCGATACCCTTAATATGACTGGCTACCTGTATACAGTTTTTACCGGTATGTGTGGCAACATTTCCCTTGGCATCTATAATGGCCACCTGTCTTACTTCCCGGCCAGGGTCGGCTGCTGTTAGTTGGTCTAGCACTTCTTGTGAAGAGAGTCCTTTTTTAAGGAGTTCCAGCGCTTTTGGTCCGTAAGACTTGTCAACAAAAGATTGAGTAGCAACAGCACCAACACCTGCTTCTGCCCAGGGTACAGATGTGCCCACACTAAACCAGTGACTTTGAACACCCACTGCCATTTCTCCGGTACTGGCATCTCTGGCCACAATAGAGTATGTGTGTACAAGAGGCTGCTTTAATTGGTAAACCTGAGCGGTTAACTGATTAAATGTGCTTCCCCAAAAAAATACTAACAGCAAATATCTCATAGTGAATTTTTTAAGAATAATCCCTGCTCCGGATTTTAATCCGGTCGATTAAAATTACAAATAAAAACCGCGCCATCCCTTTCTTTGTAAGGGTGACGCGGTATATACACATGAGAATTAGAGAAATGGTTATAAGGCTTACAGATCGGCCGTCTTTAATTTTTTAGGGATTTTAATATCAATGGTCTGTGTCTTACCAGCTCTAGTAATGCCTGCTTTTACTATATCACCATCTTTCAGGTTCTTTAATGCTTCCCGGGTTTCGTCAACAGAATTAACTGCTTTACCATTTATGGAAGTCAAAATATCATTTTTCTGAACACCGGCTTTGTTGGCAGGAGTTTCATCATCTACCTCTGTAACTTTTACACCTTTGCCGTCTTCTGTATCTTCAATTGCCATTCCTAACCTTGGTTTGCGGGCGAAATTGAAATCGAAACCATCTCTGTTTCTTAAACCTGGCATATCTAAGCTGAAGTCTCTTTTAAAATTATCTCCAAAATCAAAATTGAAGCCCATTTCCATGGTCTTACCCAATGTGGCGGTGGTTGTTTTTACCTGACCATCTCGCAGGTAATAAATGGTTACTTTATCTTCGGGTTTGTATTTACCGATGGTTTCATATAAATCTTCACTACCACCGATTGCAGCATCATTTACTTTGGTAACAATATCATCTTTCTGCAAACCAGCTTTTGCAGCGGCACTTTCTTTGGTTACCGAAGTAATTTTAGCGCCTTTTTCATGTTTCTCACTCATTACGCCCAATAATGCTCTTTCCTTACCTCCTTTGCGAAGGTCATCGAGCTTAAAGAAGTCAGCAGCACTTCGGTCTGGAGCCATCATACGAAGACCCGGGCTCAATTTCAGCATATCCATATGACCCAGTTTTTCCATTTCATCCTGACTCATGTCTTTCACATCTTTACCATTGATGGTTACCTTATCGCCATCCACTACAATGGAAAGTTTCTTACTGATCTTTTCTTTTGGATCCTTATCTGTTTTTTCTTTTTCAGTTGTTTGTGCAGTGGCTGTTATACCTGTAAACAGTACCATTACTGCCATCCATTTGCGATACATAGATTCTTTTTTTAAGTGTACGAAATACTTAGTAGTCCAAATGTACAGTAAAAAAACAATTACGAAGATTTTCGGAAATGTTAAAAAAGGTTAATGATTTTAGTCAATAGACCATAGTTGATGGTCAATGGTAAAACATGGATTTGGGTTGTAGGTATGGCCTATGGGGTATGGTGAATGAAAAAATGAGTGACTACAATAGGCTATGAACTATTGGTTATAAGCTATACACCCTTTCTTTTTTCAAAACTTTTCACTGGACAATTATCTACTTCTTCATCTCTTAAATACCGCATGCCACATTTTTCGATAATACGAAGAGATGCAATGTTTTCTATATGGGCTGTTGCAGTAATACGGTTGAGTTGAAGATGGTTAAACCCATAATCAAGACAGGCATTGGCAGCTTCAAAGGCATAACCTTTACCCCAATAAGATGGGATAAAACGATAACCCAGGTCGGTTTCATTTCTTTTGGGTCTGAATTTTAAACCACACCAGCCAATAAAATCATTGGTTTCTTTCAGCTCTACCGCCCATCTTCCATAACCATATTGAAGATAATGGGGCAGTATACTGTTTTGTAATCTTTTTAAGGCTCTTTCAGGTGTACTGGGTAATTCATGTACATATTTCAGCACCAAAGGATCGATGTTCAGATGATGAATCAATGCTGTATCATCAATAGTAAATTGACGAAGCACTAGTCTTTCGCTATTAAAAACCGGTGTAAGCATAAAACAACATCTTCAACTCCAATCCTCTCAAAATTCCAGCCCCTGACTTTAGTAGGGGGGGTATAAAAGTGATTTTATTTTTTCAATAACCTGTGGCAGATTACTCGCATCCTGACCACCTGCTGTGGCCAGTGTTTTTTGTCCGCCGCCACCACCTTTGATCAAAGTTTTTACATGTTCATTAATCATCTTTGGTGCTTCCAGTCCTTTGCTGTTTACTAATTCATCTGCTACGGCAATGGCCACACTGGCTTTACCCTCAATATTGGCAGCCAGGGTTATCACATAATTAGTCAGTGAGTCTTTCAGATCGAAACAAAGTTTTTTCAAACCATCGGCATTACCGGTTTCAATAACAGCACCCACAAACTGAATGCCATTAATTGTTTCAACCTGTTGTAATAATTCATTCTTAATAACAGCAAGTTGTTTTGCTTCCAGGCTCTCTATTTTCTTTTTCAATTCCGAATTATCGGCATACAGGTTTTCTACAGCTTTCAGAATCTCTTTAGGATTTTTCAAGGATTCGCGGATGGCAGCTAACTGTACTAACTGTTCCTGTACAAATTCTTCAGCCGCCAGTCCACTGATTGCTTCAATTCTTCTTACACCTGCTGCTACTGCAGATTCAGATTTTATTTTGAATAAGCCTAATTCACCCGTGGCACCTACATGCGTACCTCCACAAAGCTCAATGGAATAATTGGGGTCTATAATGACTACACGAACGGTGTCGCCATATTTCTCTCCAAACAAAGCCATGGCGCCCATAGACACAGCTTCATCTTTACTCATTTCTTTGATGACTACCGGAATATTTTCACGGATTTTCTGATTAACGATTTTTTCAATTGAAGCAATTTCCTCATCACTTACTTTAGAGAAATGGGAGAAGTCGAACCTTAGTTGCGTTTCATTAACGAGACTTCCTTTTTGCGCCACATGGCTACCTAGTACCTGTTTGAGAGCTGCATGTAACAAATGGGTGGCACTATGGTGTATGGCGGTTGATTGTCTTTTAGATGTATCAATACTTGCTAGTACAGTTGCATCTATAGCAGCAGGTAAACTGTTGCAGAAATGAATGATGAGGTTGTTTTCTTTTTTGGTATCGTACACATCAATGATCTCACCATCAAAATTCAAAGTACCGCTGTCGCCTGCCTGGCCACCACTCTCTGCATAGAAAGGGGTACTTTCCAATACGAGCTGATAGGCTTCTTTTCCTTTTGCTTTTACTTTCCTGTATTTATTTACACGCGTGATTGTTTCATGGTTTGTATAACCGGTAAAATTATTTTCATTGCCTTCGTGAACAATAACCCAGTCTTCTGTATCTACTGCTGTTGCGGCACGACTGCGATTTTTCTGTTGCAGCATTTCAGATTCAAAACCCGGTTCGTCTACCGATAAATTGTTTTCAGATGCAATGAGCCTGGTGAGGTCAATAGGAAAACCATAAGTATCAAATAATTCAAAAGCAGCTTTACCCTGTATGGTTGATCCGGAAGCTGATTGAATAATGTCATCAATCCTTTTCAAACCCTTATCCAATGTTCTGAGGAAAGCATCTTCTTCTTCTTTTACTACTTTGCTTACAAAATCAAGCTGCTGTTGTAATTCAGGAAATACACCTGAAAATTGTGTTGCCAATACAGGCACTAATTGAAAAAGAAGTGGCTGTTTATAATCGAGATAAGAATAATAATAACGAACGGCTCTTCTCAAAATTCTCCTGATCACATAACCGGCACCCGTATTGGATGGCAACTGACCATCGGCAATAGTAAATGATATGGCCCTGATATGATCGGCCAGTACACGAAAAGCAATCGCTTCTTTGCTGTCGCTGTAATCGTATTTTTTTCCGGTTATTCTTTCAACAAATGCAATAGTGCCTGTGAATACATCGGTATCGTAGTTACTCTGTTTGCCTTGTATTACACGTACCAGTCGCTCAAACCCCATTCCTGTATCAACATGTTTGGCGGGTAATGGCACAAGACTACCATTTTTCAGGCGATTGAACTGAATGAATACATTGTTCCATATTTCAATTACCAGTGGATGATCTTTGTTAATTAGTTCTCTGCCCGGTATTTTTACTCTTTCGTTGTCTGGTCTGCAGTCTACATGAATTTCAGAACAAGGTCCGCAAGGACCCGTTTCTCCCATCTCCCAGAAGTTATCTTTTTTATTACCGTAAACAATTCTGTCTTCTGGTACCAGCTTTCTCCATTCATTTAATGCAATTGAAGAAGCAGGAAGACCTTCGGCAGGATCACCTTCGAATACTGTTACATAAAGACGGTCTTTGTCAAGTTTATATACTTCTGTTAACAGCTCCCAACTCCATGCAATAGCTTCTGCTTTGAAATAATCTCCAAAACTCCAGTTACCCAGCATTTCAAACATGGTATGGTGGTAGGTATCAACACCTACTTCTTCGAGATCGTTGTGTTTACCACTTACACGCAAACATTTTTGCGTATCTGCAATACGAAGGTATTCTGGTTTTTTATTTCCAAGGAAATAATCTTTGAACTGGTTCATTCCTGCATTGGTAAACAGGAGGGTGGGGTCGTTTTTTACCACGATTGGTGCCGATGGTACAATCTGGTGTTGCTTGGAAGCAAAAAAATCTAAAAACTGCTTTCTGATCTCTGCGCTGGTCATAAAATTTTAAAAACTGTATTTTAGGCGCTCAGAAGCTATCTTTGAGCACTTTAGAAAGGCATTAAAGGTAAGGAATTGGCCTGTTCCGGAGTAACCGGGCCCCGATTTATGAAAAAGATCAAATATTACTATAATACGCATACGCTTCGCTATGAAAAGCTGGAAACTCCCCTGCGGGTGCGTTTATTGCAGTTATTTGGTTTTATCGCAGCATCCATCGTTACCGGTATCATCATTTTTGCGATTGCATTCCGTTATATCGATTCCCCCAAGGAAAAACTACTCCGCCAGCAGAACGACGATTTGCGTCAGAATTACAGCATCATGTCTGAGCGGCTGAAACAACTCGAGCTTCAGATGGATGAGATTGCCAACCGCGATAATTCAGTGTATCGTTCCATCTTTGAGGCCAATCCCATCCCCGATAGTGCCCGTGTGAAAGAAATGGAGAAAAGAAAAGAAGTGCAGCTTGTACAAAGTATGGGTTCAACAGAACTGGTTATAAATATGACGGCCCAGTTAAATAACCTGGCCCTTCGTATGGCTTACCAGGAACGTTCTTTTGATGAGATTACCAAAATGGTAAAAAATAAGGAAGAATTACTTGCATCTATTCCTGCCATTCAGCCCATCAGTAATAAAAACCTCACCCGTATTGCTTCGGGTTACGGATATCGTATTGATCCTATTTATAAAGACAGAAGGGCGCATATGGGTATGGATTTCACGGCGCCACGGGGAACGCCCATTTATGCAACAGCAGATGGTGTGATTTCTGATGCCGGATTTAATACAGGTGGTTTTGGAAACAGGGTAGTTATTAATCATGGTAACAACTACCAAACATTGTACGGACATATGTACCGTATTAAAGCAAGAGTGGGGCAACGTGTGAAAAGAGGAGAGGTTATTGGTTATGTTGGCAATACCGGAAAAAGTTCAGGGCCGCATTGTCATTATGAAGTGCATCACCGCGGAACAGCGGTGAACCCGATTTACTATTTCTATAATGATCTTACGCCTGCTCAATTCGACAGGCTCCTGAAACTGGCGGCATCGAGTAACCAGAGTATGGATTAGGTGTTAGGTAGCGATTAGTTACAGGTGTTTCGATGCTGTACGGTAATGTATTGTTCTCTAATAAATTTCTGGCTCATAGCTCACGGCCCGAAACTCACAGCTATTTATTATTTCTTAAAAGAAAAGCCATTTTATAGAACAATCAGACTTGCAGTTTGTATTTTGTTCAACAATCTTTTCTATTGGAACCCGGCATCAGAAAATACCTGCTTCGTATTGTGAATACACTTTCGCTGGGATTATTATGGCTGGCACTTAATTCTACCATCGGAATCATGTATGATTTTGCCTTCATTCATGAAAAAATAAGTATCGGAAATATCCTCTTTTATTGCTGGTTTGTATTAAGTCTTACGGCTTATTTGTGGTATGTAATTCGTCTTTGGAGCAAGCCGATTGATTTCAATGAGTAACTTTTTCGGTTCTGATTCGTTTCAAAAAAGATACTGATTCACAGATTGTGAATTTAAATCTGTGAATCTGTGGCTAAAAAAGAACCCCAACAGGCACAATTCTATGAAATACCTTTTTAAATGCTTATTTTCAGAACTGAAATTGAGTCAATAATGCCCCTAAAAAACGCTTCCCGACGAATAATGATTGTTGGTATCCTTTTAATCTGGTCTATCAAGTTCCTGGTTCGTCCTTTTATTTTTATTGATCCTTTTTTTAAACCATTGGTTGGATTGTCTCCCAATCTAATAGGTTCTTTTCTGCTTCCTTTTGGTGCCTGCTGGTTTTTTCAACGCATTTTCCGGCTCGAAACAGAGACCGACCTTAATGTTACCTGTTGTTTTGGTCTTTTACTGGTGGTCATCAACGAATACCTTCAACTGATTCCTATTTTTGGAAGAACGTTTGACTACCTCGATATTATTTCTTCAGTCGTTGGTGTTTTTTTTGGACATATTTATTTTAAAAGGCTGATGGTTCGTTATACATCAGTTACTGTTCAAACATCCTGATTTATTGATTTTTATTTTCTTTGGTGTCTAGTATCACCGGTGTATTACCTTTTCCCATCACAATTATTTTCGAATTCGGCGATGTGACAAGCCCCTTCAAAACCTGTATTTGTTCGTATTGCAATTGTTTGTCCGTAAGACCACTGCTCATAATACGCTGGTAGTCGGCAATACCCTGTGCTTCTACACGTTTACGTTCAGCTTCCTGTTTTTCTTTCTGTAAAACGAATTCCATTTTCTGTGCCTCCTGTTCTGCTTTTATTTTTTCTTCGATGGAAGTTTTTACGTTAGCAGGTAAAGTAATGTTACGTACCAGCAATTGTTCCAGTACCAGGCCACGTTTTTTGAAATCGTCTTCAATGCTTTTAAAAATACGGTTCTGAAACTGGTCGCGCTTATTAGAATAAAGTTCAATGGCTGTAAAATACACTGCATTATCACGAATTTTTGTACGGGTAAGAGGTCGTACAATTTTATCTTTATAATCAAGCCCTGTTTCCTTTACTATTTTAGGCGCTTCCTGTCCTACTACCCTGTATAATACGGTGAGATCAATGATCACTTCAAGTCCATCGGCAGTAAGTACACGGATGGCATCGTCACCGGCCTGATCTCCTTCATCATGTATACCGCTCATGGTATAGTTCTGTGTTTTGATGTCAACGGTTTTAACATCCACCAATGGGTTTACTATATTTAAACCGCTGGTAAGAATATCATCCGATACTTTACCAAATAGGCTTTTTACACCTATTTGTCCCGCATCAACCTGTTTGATGCAAGAAGTGAGAACTCCCACGATGATAAGAACAAATGCCAGTATTCTCACACCAATGGCCAGTTTCCGGATTTCTTCACGCTCCTGTTTTTTGAGGATAATACCAACAATCAATACAATGATGCCAATAATGATGAGTGCCATATAACTGTTTTTAAATAAGTCTATGAAATTGTCGAAATATTACGATGCCTGTTAACTGCTATGATCCGCAATAATGATCCATTTACCCTTTATTTTTCTTAGCAGAAGGGTGTAATGCCCGCTCAGGTCGCCAATACTTCTTGTTAGCATCCATTTTCCCAGAACAAAATAATGATCGGCAGCAAGTTTGCGTACCTCCAGAATATTAAACCTGAGTTTACCCATTGCAGCAGTATCGGGATAGTTCTTTTTATAGTTACTTAATGTTTTCTGGTAGCCATAAGTGGCGCCATTCTTTCCAACAAACATCAGGCTGTCATTTTCCCAATAACCATTCATGAAAGCATCGATATTGCCACGGTTCCAATCGCGGGTTTGGCGCTCCAGTAAATCACGTATGATTTTTTCATCACCGGCCTGGGCATTAATAGCTTGTGAAACAATTATGAAGAAAAACAGGAAACAGTATTTCATGTGCTTATTTTTATTGATTTTGGTCATAACTAGTCCCGTATCACGAATGGATTCGCCAATAAACATATCAGTTGGCGTTAACCTTTGTTATGGCTCATTTTATATTACAATTTTTCAGAAAGCTACTGAAAATTATGCGTCTTTAAAAGCTCTTACCATTTCTCTTTTACCCGGTGGGCCTTGTATTTTGGTAACCTTGAATCCTACAGTCTCCATGACACGGCGAACATCTCCTTTGCTGCAATAGGTAACTAGTAAGCCTCCGGGAACGAGGAGAGAAAATAAGCGGGCAAATATTTCTTCTGTCCATAATTCAGGTTGGGCAGAAGGGGCAAATGCGTCATAAAAGATACAGCTAAACAAGCCATCATCTGCGAACTGTTGAAGAGCAGTGTGGTGTTTATACAGTTGAAAACAGGAATGCAACGTATTGCTGCAGTTCCACGGGCTAACAAATATTTGTTGAAAGAGATCGTCTTCGTTCAATAATTTTCCATAATTCAAAGTATTTGCTTCTTCAGCCTGTAAAGGAAAAGCTTCAATAGCATGATATTTAACAGGTATCTTTTGTTCTATGGCATATATGGCAGTGAGCAAACAGTTGAGTCCGGTACCCAATCCCATTTCCAGTATTTGTATGGGTTGCCCGGGATGCTGTTTGTGATAATATTTCAATCCGGCATCTATAAAAACATGGTTGCTTTCCTGTATGGCACCATGTTTACTGTGGTAGGTAACCTGCATATCGGGAATAGCTATGGTATGAGATCCGTCGGCTGTTATTTGCAGGTGTCGTTCCATGATAGTAAATCAACAGCAAGGTAAGTTTTCCGAATGAAACCGAATATCTATCTTCCCTATATGGAATACCTGAAACATCTGAAAAAAGACGGGAAACTTGCAAGCATTCTTGATGGTTCTGTGCATGAACTCAAGCTACATAAAAACATACCACTGCATTTAATGGCCAGCATTATGAGTCAGCAGCTGAGTACCAAAGTGGCTAAAGTAATTTTTCATCGTTTTCTTACTTTATACAATGGAAAGGAACCAAAGCCACAACAGGTGCTCGATACCCCTTTTGAAACATTACGTGGTATAGGGTTAAGTAATGCCAAAGTAACCTATGTGCAGAACGTGGCACAATTCTGTATTGATCATAAAATTACAGATACAAAACTGCAGAAGATGGAGAATGAAGAAGTGATTGAATTACTCACCCAGATAAAAGGCGTAGGTAAATGGACCGTTGAAATGTTATTGATGTTCAGCCTGGGAAGAGAAGATGTTTTTGCAGTAGATGACCTGGGTATTCAGCAGGCCATGTGTAAACTGTATAAAATAAGCGCCGCCGATAAAAAGAAAATGAAAACACGCATGCTCAAAATATCTGCTGCATGGAGCCCTTACAGAACCTATGCCTGTTTATATTTATGGGGATGGAAAGATAGTTAGTGGAATATTGAATGTCGAACATCGAATGTCCAATTTCGAAGTTGGATATTCGATGTTCGACATTCAATATTGTCTCAGGCTGAGTTCCGGGCGGCATTGATGATGCCAAACATGCTTCTGGTTACGAGTTTTTCGTAAACTTCTTTTTCGCTGTTACTGATCACAGGTTTCCTAAGCTGGTGCAATGCATATTGCTGAATGGTAAGTAATGGTAATACAATTTTATCCCTCATTTGTATAGATGCTCTTCCGGGTAAATCATCTTCCATAAGTATACTTGCATCGGTGAGTTCGAGTACCAGTTTTTCTGTCAGATCAAATTCATTTTTTACCAACTGCCATACAGGGCCATATTGAGGATCGTCTTTAATGTATTCTGTAAGTGGGAAAAAAGATTTGAGCATACTCATCATACTATTATCGACAAGTGTACGGAAGAACAGTACATTACGAAACATGGCCTTAATGTCATCCCAATAACCTTTTTCTTTCATTTGCTGTAAGGCGGTACCTACACCAAAAAATCCGGGTACATTCTGTTTGAGCTGACTCCAGCTACCTACAAATGGAATGGCCCTTAAATCTTCAAAACGTAGACCACCGGCACTACCTCTTTTAGCAGGTCTGCTGGCAATATTGCTTTTGCTGTAATAATTAAGTGGGCTGAATAATTGCATATAAGTAAGAAACAGGGGATGCTCTTTAAACTGCTGATAGGTTTCGTGACTGATACGACCCAGCTCTTCCATGAGAAAACGATCGTGCTGCGATAACTGTATACGGGTGTCCGCAAATAATTCATTGCTGATACCTGCACTCAGTAATTGTTCAAGATTGTATTGCGACGATTGTATGGTGCCGAAATTGGAAGTAATGGTTTGTCCCTGGATAGTTAGTTGTATTTCTTCATTTTCAATATTCGTTCCCATGGAGGCATAAAACTTATTGGTTTTACCACCCCCACGTGAAGGCGGACCACCACGACCATCGAAGAAACGTGCTTTAATATTGTATTTGCGGGAGATAGCAGTTAGGTTTTCTTTGGCGGTGTAAATGCTCCAGTTGGCCTGCAGGTAACCACCATCTTTGGTGCCATCACTAAAACCCAGCATAATGGTCTGCTGCATTTTTCTGCCCGCGAGGTGATGTAAATAAACAGGATGCTGGTATAAACGATCCATGATCTGCTCTGCCTGCTGTAAATCATCGATGGTTTCAAACAGCGGAACTATATCAATTGGCATCTGCTCCTGTTGCCAGCCACAAAGACGGAATAAAGCATATGCTTCCATCACATTTACACTGCCCTGGCAATTGCTGATGACATACCTGTTACAACCTGCTTCACCATTATTGTGCTGAATGCTTTGTATGGCATAAATACTTTCGAGTGTATCTTTTGTGATGCCGGTTTCGAAAATAGAAGTAGTGAGTGAGCCTTCTAATTTCACCAGCACATTCATCTTCGCAGCTTCATCAAGTGAAAGATAATCATCAGGCAAAATACCTTTACCGGTTTGTTGCTTCAGCGTTTCATGTACATTCAGTAAAACCTGTGTGTGTACACGGCTATCCTGCCTGATATCGATGGTGGCGAAATGTGTTCCGAAAATTTTTACTTTATGAATGAGACTGTTCAGCCTTTGTAAAAACAGGGAATGATGTTTTTCAATAACAAGATCGCGTATCTGAACCAGTCTTGTCTGCAGATCGCTTAAGTGTACCCTGTTCTGCTCCGTTGGTCGGAACACGTTTTCATAGAG
Source organism: Bacteroidota bacterium (assembly GCA_049324295.1). Taxonomy (GTDB): domain Bacteria; phylum Bacteroidota; class Bacteroidia; order Chitinophagales; family Chitinophagaceae; genus Sediminibacterium. The sequence goes on along the minus strand of JBMOKQ010000045.1, from coordinate 18,261 downwards.
TATAGCTTCCAGTTCATGAATCAACGTGTCTACACCGGAAAAACTCAGTCTTCGTTTAAGTTTACGGATATCGCGGTAATAACAAACGGTGATGGCACTTCTAAGTGCCTCTGCTACTTTAATGGTTGTGGCCGCATTTACGAAAGGATTCCCATCTCTGTCGCCACCCGGCCAGAAACCCAATTCAATAAAAGGATTGTCGCTATCGAAATCATGTTCAAAGATGTCGCGTTCGATGGTATTGTAAATATTGCCGATCGATTGATACAAAATATTTTCCAGGTACCACATCAGGTTCACCGCCTCATCGTAAGGAGTAGGTTGTTTTTTATTGAAGAAAGGTGTGATACCTAATTGCTGTATGTATTCGTTGATGGTATGAAAATCGTTTTTGGCAATCGATTCACTCATGTCATGAATGATACCCAATACACTGCCGGGATAAAACTGGGTGGGATGAGCTGTAAGCACCACACGTATCCTGAATTTTTTGAGTTTATTTTTTAATGCCTGCGTTTTACCGGCAAAAACAGCTTCGTTGTATAATGTTTTGAGACTGCCCGGACCCTGTATATTGTTAACAGAATCGAAAGCTGCATCTTCAATGGCATCAAACAGTACCACCTGTCTTTCTATGTACTGTACAAATTTGAAGAGTCGGTCGAGTTTATCTTTTTCGCTGCGTACTTCTGTATGCTGCTGAAAAAAATCGTTGATGATCTGAACTGGGTTTTTACCAGCGTGATATTCATCCTGGCATGATTGAGATAGAATAGGTAGCAAAGCGCCAACGTTGGCTATACCTGAAAAAGGTAAAGCTGCAAACAGGCTGTTGTAAATAGTATACTTGTCTGTTACATTGCGCCTGAACTGGTTAATATAATGACTGGAAGGCATGGGTTTCGCCGGCAAATTACCAATTTTCAGCCGATTAAACTAACGAATCAATCAATTTAAACTAATGAAAATAAATGCTGATTAAAACAAATGTTAGTTATTGGTATTAAACCTTTTTGATTAGGTTTGGTCTAACTCACAACGGCCATTATATTCGAATAAAATAACCCTGCATGTATTCAGACGACCAGGTATTATTAAATCAGTTCCGCCAGCCTGCTACAAAGGAACAGGGTTTTACTGCAATTATTAAAAAGTACCAGGAAAAGCTGTACTGGCATATCCGCCGGTTGGTGGTGGATCATAATGACGCGAACGATGTATTGCAGAATATGTTTATTAAAGTGTGGAAGGGACTGGAAAATTTCAGGGAAGACAGCCGTTTGTACACCTGGATGTATAGAATAGCCACCAATGAGTGTCTTAGTTTTATTGAACAACAGAAACGCAGGGCCTCTGTAAGTATGGATGAAGTGGGTGAGGGATTAACCAATAAAGTAAAAGCAGATAGTAATTTTGACGGCAACCAGTTAGAGTGGAAATTACAATTGGCCATTCAGCAATTACCTGAAAAACAGCGGGTGGTGTTTAACCTGCGTTATTATGATGAAATGCCATATGAAGAAATGAGCAGGGTACTTGATACCAGTGAAGGCGCTTTAAAAGCCAGTTATCATCATGCAGCAAAAAAAATTGAGGCATTTATCCGGGAAAATTAAACCTTGCTTTAACAGGAGTATCCAATAAACAATGAATCAGAGAGAAGACATAATAGCAGAGTTGAAACAAATCGATCCGTCGATGGCCCAATGGCCGTTTCATATGCCCTACAGCCTGCCTGCTGGTTATTTTGATACCATCACCGGAAAATTACTGGAGCAGTCATCTCTGGAACTGGTTGTTGAAAAAAAACAGGCTTATACAATACCTGCAGGTTATTTTGAACTTTTACCTGGTCGTATACTTGCAGCTATCCGCAGACAGGATGTAACTGAGGAACTGGAAGAGCTGGCACCTGTATTAAATCTTGTTTCTAAACAAATGCCCTACTCAAAAACTGCATCACCCGAATTTAATATGGAAGCAGTGATGGAACAAACGGTAATGCGAGAAATTCCTGTTATCCAGATGTTGGAACGAAAGACCCGCAAATGGATGTCTTATGCCGCTGCGGCTGTGTTAACAGGTGTTATACTGGCTACTGCTTTTCTGTACAATGGCAACACAACAGATGAAACAAACAATATTAATTATGCGCAGGTAGATGTTTCGCAGGAAATATCGAAACTAAGTGAAGATGAACTGAATACTTATCTGGCCGCAACAGAGAAACTGGTAATTAATACCGGCGACCGTGATGTATATGGCGTTGAAACTTTACCGGAAGTAGATGAACATATAGAAATGACGAGTGATGACGAGTTGAAACAATATTTGGATGAATCTACTGAATCTTTAGCCGAAGCAAAGGCTGACTCAAATAGTTGATCATGAAAAAGGCAATTCTTTTTTTTATTACAGTGTTGATGGTATCTCTTGTAAGCGCACAGGAACCGCAGCGGAAAATGATGGGACAGCACCGGAATATTGAAGTGCTGAAAGTGGCATATTTTACCAAACAGCTTTCACTTACTACAGAAGAAGCAGAAAAATTCTGGCCACTGTATAATGGCTATACATCAGAGGTAAGAAAAGCCAGGGCTGATCATAAAGAAGATATTCTTGCTTTTGAAGAAAGTGTTTTGAATATCCGTAAAAAATTCAGGGGCGATATTAAGAAAGTGCTTGTTACCGATGAACGTGTAAACAAAGCATTGGTTGCTGAACGTGAGTTTATGAATGTGGTTCGGAAAGAGCTGCAACATAGAATGGAACAGAGAAGAAAAATGCGCGATACCAATAAAACAGATCAGTAATCATCAGCCTTTTAGCGGCCCCCAAACTGGTGATTGTATATCGTGATAGAATAAAAAGGTCCATCCTTTAGCTTGTCCTTCTTCCCACCACTGTTTGCGGAGTTCCATACATTTTTTTCCGTTGTAATCGTATTTGGCCACAAAACGGCTTTTCATCTGTTGTAACTGTGGGGCATCGTCGCCTCCAAAGAAAATGGTCTGTCCGTTTTCTTCGATCCAGAATACCTGGTGGTATTTGCTATGGGCTCCGGTGAGTTGGTAACGGATATAGTCATCAATCAATCCTTCATCTTCCGTTAACCATACTACGCGACTGAATTCTTCCAGCAAACGAAAATCTTCAGGAATGTAGGATGCAGAACCAACACCTAATGCAAATTCCATTTCTCTTTGCTGCACATAATAAGTTGCATAGGGAAAGCTGATAAAACGTTCCTGTGTTTGTGTATTATCAATGGTTACACCACCTGCATGATCTTTATGCAAATGGCTCATCAGCACTTTGGTGATCTGTGATGGGTTGATACCGGCTCTTTCAAGGTTTTTATATAATTGCGGTGTTTCATCGGCTTCATTATATCCAAGACCGGCATCGAGTAAAATCACATCTTTGTCGGTGATCACTACAAAGGGTTGTATTTCTACCAACAAACTGCCAATAGGTCTGCTGTTCAGTTCTTCCTTTTCTGTATTGAAAGGAACAAATACTTTGGTTTTATCAATGGTGAAACTACCTTCTGAAAGTGGGATGATCTGCATGCTTTCGCTTTATCTTAATACCATTTGCCGGTCTGCATCGAGCCTGAGCAAAATAAAAATTAATGTTGTAAAGGTAAGTAAAGATGAGCCGCCATAACTGATCAGCGGTAACGGAATACCTACGATAGGGAACAGACCAATGGTCATACTTACGTTTACGGCAATATGGAAGAAGAGAATACTTACCACACTATATGCATATACCCGGCTGAATGTACTTCGCTGTCGTTCTGCAATGCGCACAATACGATATAATAAAAACAGGTAGATCAATAAAAAGATGAAGCAACCAATAAAGCCAAAAGCTTCACCCAAAGAAGTAAAAATAAAATCTGTATGTTGTTCGGGTACGTATTTACCACGGGTCTGGGTGCCTTTTAAAAATCCACGGCCGAAGAAACCGCCGGATCCAATGGCAATTTTACTTTGACGTACATTATAATCATCAGGTTTTCTTACCGGTTTATTGGTGTTGCTTTTATCCTGAGCCTTTTTATTATCGGAACAGTCATATTCTTTACCCACCATGCTGTAGATACGTGTACTCTGATAACATTCAAGCACATTATTGAAGATATAAGGCACCACAAAACGTTGCACGCCTACACAAACCAGCCAGATGGTAATGATAATGGTGAGTAGTCTTTTCTTCTTTTTAATTTGCTTACGTAAAAGAAATATCACTACTGCAGCAATAACGGTGAGGATGATAGCGAGTACATTGGGTTCCAGTATAAGCGTGGCAATTACCAATACTCCAAAAGAAGAACCAATGATTAATATTTGTGCGGGCAATCCTTCGCGGTACATGGCAATAAGGAAGCTGGTGTACACAAGTGCAAGCCCTAACTCATGTTGTAGAATTGATAGTACCGCAGGAGATAAAGTAATGGCACCAGCAATAAGCTGTGAACGTATTTTGGTAAAATCCACTTCCTGCCGCGACAAGAATTTTGCCAGTGCCAGTGCTGCAAATATTTTACAAAGCTCGGCGGGTTGAAGGTTAAAACCACCACCTAATGGAATCCAGCTACGGGAGCCATTGATATTTTTTCCGATGACAAAAGTGGTGAGCATAAGCAATATGCCAAACAGGTAAAATAAATTGGCAAATGCGGTAAAGAGTTTACTGTCTGTGAGCAGAATAAAAGTGGCGGCTATGGTGCAAACGCCTGCAAAAATGAGTTGTTTGCTGTAATTGGTTTTTCCATTGATGAAAGAAGTGAACCAGTCTGTACCTGGTCTGTACTCCACCATAAAAATGCAAAGTATACCAATACCTACCAATATGGCATATAACCAGATAACGAGGTAATCAACACCCTGTGTGGCAATTTTATGGTTTCTTCTGTTCATACAACTCAGGCTACTGTTTTTCTTTTGATATTGATTTTACGTTGCTCTTCTGGTAAGAGTGCCACTTTGTTGGTTGTGTCTTTCCTGGTTCCTTTTTTTGACGGCTGTGGTTTGTTGGGTGTAGCAGAACTATCTGTATCTGTTTCTTCCGGAGCTTCTTCCACACCCGAGGTATCGCGTGCCGCTTTTTTGGCAGCAGCTAATTGCCGGGCCTGTCGGAGTGAGTCTCTTTTGGCCATCTGTTTTTTCATCTGGGACGGAATAAGATTCATATTGGCAAGCTGTTCAATTTTAGCTTTTCTGTCATTACCACTGATAGAATCTTTCAGGTATTTTTCAATCAGCAGGCTGGCGATTGGGGCTGCCGATGTAGCACCATAACCGGCGTTTTCACACATAACAGCGATGGCAATACGTGGATTTTCGCGAGGTGCAAAAGCACCAAAGAAAGCATGATCTTTGAGTTTTTCTCCCTTGTAGGCATTTTCAACCGTACCTGTTTTTCCGCAAACATTAATACCCGGAACTTTTGCATAAAAACCTGTACCAAATTCCATGGTACCCTGCATACCTTCATGTACTTCTTCCCAAATATATTCGGGTATTTCCTTGGTTCTGTGTTTTATCCTGAATTTATCAAGCAGCCCGTATGCATCACCCCCTTCAATCGAATCAATCAGGTGAGGCGTATAATACCAGCCTTTATTGGCAATAATGGCCATAACATTGGCAAGTTGTGTTAGTGATGTGGCAATTTCACCCTGGCCAATACTGTTGGAAATAATGTTACAAGACTGCCAGTTTTTTCCGAAAATGCCATGATAATATTTCGGAGTGGGGATATTACCCATTTTTTCAGAGGGTAGATCAACACCCAGTCTTCTTCCAAGTCCGAACGAATAAGCATATTGGTTAAATGAACTCAATGCACTGTCTCTGTTGGGATATTTTCCGTTATCAAGTATTCTTCTGAAAGTGGCGGCAAAATAGCTGTTACAAGATTTTGATATAGCCGGCTTCAAAGTAAAAGTACCGGCAGCATGGCAACCCATTGGCCTTCCGCAACCATAATAGGCACCTGCACAACTCACTGTAAACTGGTCATCAATTACTCCTTCATTCATGCCAATAATACCCACCATGGTTTTAAATGTGGAGCCGGGCGAATAGAATGTTCCAAGCGTTCTATTAAGAAGCGGCAGACGGGGATCGAAATACAACATCTCTACCAGGTGCTTTTTTCGTTGATTGCCTGTGAGATAATTTGGGTTGTAAGTAGGCGCACTCACCATACAAAGAATACCACCTGTTTTTGGATCGATGGCAACAATACTTCCCACTTTATTTTCCATGAGTTTTTCACCCAGTTGCTGTAACTCTACATCAATACTTGAAAAGAGATTGCTTCCTGCTACGGCAGCCGTATCGTAAGCGCCATTTTCCCATGAACCCTGTAATCGGCCTTTATTATCTCGTATAAAACGTTTGATACCACGGTGCCCCATCAGCACTTTTTCATACGTATTCTCTAGGCCCGTGCTGCCAAAATAGTCGCCCATTTCATAACCTTCATCTTTATGTCTGCGCAAAAAGCCCGTATCAACTTCTGCCATATAACCCAGAATGGCTGCACCTACATTGTAAGGATAGGTACGTACTGAACGCTCATTCAATGAAAAACCCGGAAAACGGTACATGTTTTCATTGAGCTTGGCAAACATTTCCTGCGTAAGCAAGGCCTCAAATACGCTGGGCTTAACACTGGTATTTTTAAAGATGAGGTCGCGCATCCTTTTTTTGTAAGTAGCAGTGTCTATGTTGAGTAAGCGACAAAGTGTAGCGGTATCGGTTGCCCGGGCTTCAGATGGAATAACAACAAGGTCATAACTGATGGTGTTTTCGAGTATCCCTCTTTTTTTTCTGTCGAAGATGATACCACGATCGGGGTAAATTACTTTCCTGTAGAAAGCATTATTATCTGCTGCCAGTTTGTATTTGCTGGAAAATAATTGGAGGTTAATCAATTGCCCGGTAATGGCAATAAAAACTCCTGCAAAAATAAACTGTATCACACGGCTGCGGCTCTGGTTGAAGACAGGCATATTTCTTTGGAACTAAAGTAAAGAGAAGTGTACTACAAATTTGCTGCTTTGTTATGGATGAAACGTAAATTTTTTTAAAAAATTTGAAGTGAAAGAAAAAATCAGTGAATAGTTGGGAGTGAAATAGTCAGTAGTGAGTAGTCAGTATAGTACATCTATTCATTACTCATTACTGACTACTCACTATACTCACTTTCCAGCTCAAGCAGCATTGGTCCGGTACTTACCTTTTCTCAGGAACAATAACTCTGCCAGGAAGATCATCAGCAGGCTGATGGCGGTGGTACCCAATACTTTTCCGAGAAAGTAGAGGAAATCGCCAAATTGTAACCACTCAATTAATACAAGGTAAAAATGGTGTACAAAGGTCAGCAGGCCAACATACAAGCTATAGGGTGCCCAGCCCATACTTTTGCTGCCCGGCTCGGAATAGCTTTGTTCAATGGTTTCCTGTGGCAAAAGCAGGCTGAGGAGGAAGGGCCTGATATAGGCAATCAGTACACAGGGTGCAGCATGCAGACCGGTGGTACCGGAAAAGAAATCAAGACTCAGACCAAATGCAAAAGCAATAACCATAAGGGCTATCCTGTTAATGGTAAATGGCAGCCAGAGAATGTACAGGAAATAAATATAGGGAACAATAAAACGATGCAAAGGCGGCACTTCATTCAGGATAAACACCTGTAAAAAGATGAACAGGATAAAACGGATGATATTTTTTACTAAGCTGCTCATTAATTGGTCATGGGTGTGGTTTCCACTTGTATCTGTTCGGCATACCTTGTATTTTCTACCAGGTACACATACTGTACATTAAAGAAATTGGTGGCTGTTCTTATTCTCAGGGTATAAAAATTACTCGAGGGGTCCTCCACAATCGATGCAACGGTACCCACCATGAGGTGAGAAGGGAAGTTAGCCGAATAGGTGCTGGTTACTACCGTGTCTCCTTTCACCACTTTGGCGCTCTTCGATACATTGCGAAGCGTGAGGATGGAAGGATCATTACCATCCCATTCAATACTACCCGAATTATTATCTTTTTTCAGCATGGCGCTTACACGGCTGTTGCGGTGTAACAGGCTCATTACTTTGCTGATATTGGGACTGGTCTCCACCACCACACCAACAATACCCTGTGGACCAATAACGGCCATCCCTTTTTTTACCCCCTGATTGCTGCCTCTTTCCAGTGTGAGAAAATTGGTTTGAAGGGTAACAGTATTACCTATTACTCTTGCTGGTAGCCAGGTAAACTTGCGGTAACGGCCTGAGGAATCTCTGTGTGTGGTATCGGTATATACTTCCCGGGAACTGTCGGGAGCAATATTGTTAGAAGCCAGCAGGTTTTTTAAGCGGGTATTTTCTTCTGCCAGTTGACGATTGGTTTCTGCCAGGCTGAAATAACTGCGGAGGGTACTGTATTGTTTATTCAGGTTACCCGTAAGCTCACTGGTGGCATCAGAAAAAAAAGCCTCATGCGTTTTACTGGAACGGGTCAGTAAAATAAGGGCAAATACCTGTAAGAGCAGAAAGCTCAGAAAAGTAAAATAGCGCCGTATAAAAAAAAAGATATTCTTCAACCTGGAAATCGATTAGCGATCAGTAAAACCTGTTACCTGTTTTGCAGGCCAGGTAATTCTTTTATCGCATGATGAATGGAAAACGCTGATAGTTTTTCAACGCCAGACCTGTACCACGCACCACACTTTTCAATGGATCATCCGCCACATGCACCGGAAGTTTGATTTTGGCACTTAAGCGTTTATCAAGTCCACGCAACAATGCACCCCCCCCCGTGAGGTATAAACCCCTGCGGTAAATATCAGCAGCCAGCTCAGGAGGTGTTGTTTCCAATGCCTTCAGAATGGCTTCCTCTATTTTGAAAATGCTTTTATCAAGTGCTTCTGCAATTTCCTGGTAGCTTACCATGATCTGTTTAGGGATACCTGTTACCAGGTCGCGACCGTTTACAGGCATATCATCCGGTGGGTTATCGAGGTCTTTCATAGCAGCACCTACATTGATCTTGATCTGTTCAGCGGTACGCTCACCAATCAATAAGCTGTGGTAACGACGCAGAGCCTCCATAATATCTGCAGTAAATTCATCACCCGCCACACGTATACTCTGGTCGCAAACAATACCTGCCAGCGCAATTACCGTAATACCGGTGGTACCACCCCCGATGTCGATAATCATATTACCAACGGGTTCCTCTACATCAATACCAATACCCAGCGCGGCAGCCATGGGTTCATGGATCATATACACTTCTTTGGCACCGGCCTGTTCGGCACTATCACGAACCGCACGTTTTTCTACCTCTGTAATGGAAGAAGGGATGCAGATTACCATTCTCCAGCTGGGTGGAAACAGGGGCTTTTTGGGGTAAATCATCTTGATTAACTCCCTGATCATCAGCTCGGCAGCGTTAAAATCAGCAATTACACCGTCTTTCAGCGGTCGAACGGTACGAATACTTTCATGGGTTTTTTCGTGCATCATGAGGGCTTTCTTCCCTACGGCCAGCACTTCTTTCATATTATTACGGTTCAGGGCCACAATTGAGGGCTCATTTACCACTACTTCATCATTATGGATAATCAGGGTATTGGCGGTGCCCAGATCCATGGCTATTTCCTGCGTAAAAAAGTTGAATAATCCCATTGTATGTTCAAAATGCTTTATTTCTTGATCAATGATTGCAAAGGTGGATGAAATTACTTGAATTAACAAAGCCTAAAATACTGATTTTTCCTGAGGTGAAAGATGAGAGGTGAAAAGTGAGAAGAGCGAATTTTACTGTACCAGCCTATGCTTTACTCAATTCTTTTGACCTTTTACTTTTGAGTTTTCACTTCTCCTCGAATTCATACCCAATATCCTTTCTGAAATACATTCTCTCAAACGAAATTTCAGCGAGTTTATTTTTTGATTTGTTAACTGCATCTGTAATATTATTTCCGTACGCGCTTACTGCTAAAACCCTGCCACCATTTGTTAAAACTTTGTTTTCATCTTCTTTGGTTCCGGCATGAAATACGATTACTTCTTTTGAGTTGTTTGGACCAAGTCCATGAATGATTTTATTCTTTTCATAATCGCCCGGATAGCCACCACTTACGGCCATTACTGTTGCACAATATCTTTCATCATAAGAAATATTTGCATCGGCAAGTGTGCCGTTGTCCATCGCTGCAAATAGTGCAACCAAATCTGTTTGTAAACGTGGCATTACTACTTCCGTCTCCGGATCACCCATTCTGCAATTGTATTCAATAACAAACGGCTCACCATTTACATTCATCAAACCAAAGAAAATAAAACCATGATAGATGAGTTCTTCTTTCTCTAATCCTTTTACTGTTGGTGCAATGATTCGTTCCTCAACCTTTTGCATAAACACATTGTCCATAAAAGGCACAGGGCTTACACAGCCCATGCCACCTGTGTTTAAGCCGGTATCGCCTTCACCAATTCTTTTATAATCTTTGGCATGACCAATAATCTGGTAGTCCGATCCATTGGTTAATACGAACACACTTACTTCAATACCCTGTAAAAATTCTTCAATCACCACTTTACTGCTCGCTTCACCAAATTGTTTGTGAAGAATCATTTCTTCAAAAGTCTTTAATGCTTCATCATGAGTAGTAGCGATGACTACGCCTTTTCCTGCGGCTAATCCATCTGCTTTTAATACAACAGGTAAACTATGTTGTGTGATGTATTTTTTTCCTTCTTCAAAATTAGCAGCAGTAAATTCTGCATAAGCTGCAGTAGGAATATGCTGACGCTGCATAAATTTTTTACTGAAGGCTTTACTTCCTTCCAGTTGTGCAGCTTTTGCAGACGGACCTACCACTACTATTTTTTGGAGTAATGGATCGGCTTCAAAAAAATCATACACACCTCTTACCAAAGGTTCTTCGGGGCCTACTACCAGCATGTTTATTTTATGTTCAATACATGCCTGTTTAATGGCTTCAAAATCGGTAACTGCAACAGGCAGATTGGTTCCAAATTCACTGGTACCGGCATTACCGGGCGCAATAAATAAAGCATCACAATGATGACTTTGCGTCATTTTCCATGACAATGCGTGTTCGCGGCCACCAGATCCGAGGAGAAGAATATTCATAATAACAGGTTCAGGTGGCGAAAGTAGGCTCTATGAAGGATTTTCAGCATGAGTGGGGTATTTTTTTGTAAATACTCCACTCATACTGAAAAATTAATTTTCGGTTTCTTCTCCACCCACATAGCGTTTCTCCGGTAAACGTTTGGCCACCAAAAGAAACAGTAGAAAAGATGCCGCCAGAATGCCAATGAATAACCAGTAATAGCTGGCGCCGGTAAACTGACTGAAAAAGCCTTTGTCTACAATGTTGCCATTAATCAAACCTGTAATCAGGTTTCCGGCCGAAATACCGAGCAGGTACAGTGCACTCATGGTACTTTTCATTGATTTTGGCGAATGGGTATAGGCGTATTCAAGACAGGTAACAGAAACAAGAATCTCAGAGGCGGCTAACAGAATATAAGCCAATATCTGCCACCCTACAGAAGGTTTGCCACCTGCGTCAATTCCTTCCTGTATGAATGCAATAATGGTGAAAGAAAGACCAATAATAACAAGTCCGGCACCTATTTTTTGTAAGGGAGTTACTTTGAGACCTTTTTTATCAAGGTAAGGAAAGAGGAAAGAGTTAAAAACAGGAATCAGCAACACTAAAAACAGGGGATTGATAAAATTGATCTGTTCCGGTAAAATAGTGAAGTCACCGGCTATTGTCAGATCCAATCTTGTAGCCTGTAACACCCACTCAGAAAGGTTTTGATCCCAAAGTGCCCAGAAAATAGGGGTGAAAGCAAATACGGCCAGTACGCGATACACTGCTTTGATACCATCGATAGAGGTAGCTGAATATTTTTCTCCCACGGCCTCCCAAACTTTTTGTCCGGGCTTGCGGCGGAATAATTTTACCAAAGCATAAGTTGAAATAGAAAAGAAGTTCTCTTTTTTAACCCCTGCAGGAGGAACCCGAACATATTTTTTTCGTCCAAGCCAGAATAAAACAGTAGCCAATGCCATCAATATACCTGGTACACCAAAAGCTATTTCAGGGCCATAATATTTTTTCAGTAGCGGAATAAATAAAGGTGCAAGTGTTCCACCGAGGTTAATACTCATATAGAACCAGCCATATGCTTTAGAAAGCAGGTGTTCATTTGATTTGTCGAACTGGTCGCCCACATTGGCAGATACGCAGGATTTAATACCTCCGGCGCAACAGGCAATTACGATAAGCCCAATACTGAAAATAGGATAGCTATCACCGGAAACCGAAAGAATGAGGTGACCAAAAGTATAAAGAATGGATACGAACAGGATTACCCGGTATTTTCCAAAGAACCAATCGGCCATAATGGCACCAACCATGGGCATAAAATAAGCCAGCATAACAAACATGTGCGACATTTCATTCGCCTTGGCATCGGCTTCGGCGGTAAGTGCCGGATTCAGGGTTGGATTGAAAAAAGTTACGGCCATAAACGTAACCATAATGGAGCGTAATCCGTAGAAACTGAACCTTTCTGCAATCTCATTGCCAATGATGTAAGGAATCGATTTTGGCATTTTGCCTTTCTTCACATCATTTTGTATATCGGACATAAATCGTATTTTGAAATTTAAAAGTATCGGAAACTATCGGTAAACCTTTATTTGTTTGCCGAAAAAATTGCTTGCTTCATCTAAAAACCAACTCATGTCTCAACCTCAAAAAACCTTTAAACCATTTGTTTCCCCCGAAACAAACATGAAAGAACTTACCGTGAAATCGATCCTGGTAGGTAGTCTTTTTGGTGTAATCTTTGGCGCGGCCACTGTGTACCTGGCACTGAAAGCAGGTTTAACCGTATCTGCCTCCATTCCCATTGCCGTAATTGCTATTACACTGGGTCGGAAATTTTTGAAAACAACCATTCTTGAAAATAATATCATTCAAACCACGGGTTCGGCCGGTGAAAGTATTGCGGCCGGTGTGGCATTTACTTTGCCCGGTTTTCTTTTTCTTTCATCACCCAGTAGTGCAGAGTATTTTAATTACCTGACCATTCTGATACTGGCCATAGTAGGCGGACTTTTAGGTACTTTATTAATGGTGCCATTGAGAAAAGCATTGATTGTAAATGAACACGATAACCTGCCTTATCCCGAAGGAACAGCCTGCGGCGATGTATTAAAAGCAGGAGAGCGTGGTGGCGATTTTGCCAAAACTGCTTTCTGGGGATTGGGTGTGGCTTTTGTGTATGCCCTGCTCCAGAAAGTGATGCATATTATTGCGGAGACGCCTTTTTATGCAACCAAACAAATCAATAAATTTTTCCCCTCTGCCAAGGTAAGCGGTGAGATTACACCAGAATACCTGGGTGTGGGTTATATTATTGGTCCACGAATTGCGGGTGTACTCGTAGCAGGTAGTGTGTTGAGCTGGATGGTATTTATTCCCCTATTGTCTACACTGGTTCCTGCCGATGCTATTGCTATTCAACTGGCTAAACTGGGTTACCTCGCAGATATTGCCAAACCCGGTGGCAAAGGCGGATGGGATCCTGTTACGCATACATTTGCCGATTATTCCGCAGCCATTTATTATGCATATGTGCGCCAGGTAGGTGCAGGCACGGTGGCCGCAGGAGGTATCATTACACTGATTAAAACATTACCTACCATCATTAAATCAGTAAAAGGAAGCATGGCTTCTTTGCGTGGTGGTTCGGGTGCGAAAAATATCAATGTATCTCGTACAGATAAAGACCTCAGTTTAAAAATTGTTGGTTTAGGAAGTCTTGCCTTGATTGCCATTATCTCGGTAATACCCAATTTACCTGGTGATGGTTTTCTGCAAAAAATACTGATTGGTATACTGGTGGTATTATTTGGAGCTTTGTTTGTAACCGTATCATCACGTATTGTTGGATTGATTGGTTCATCAAATAACCCCATCAGCGGTATGACCATTGCAACGGTAATGGGTACGAGTCTTATTTTTTTAGGTTTAGGATGGTCAGGTCAGGCGTATGAGCCGCTGGTACTGGTAGTAGGTGGTATGATTTGTATTGCTGCGGCCAATGCAGGTGCCACTTCGCAGGATTTAAAGAGTGGTTATATAGTTGGTGCTACACCACGTAACCAGCAGATTGCATTATTTGTTGGTGCAATTGTATCATCAATAGTAATTGGTATAACGGTGAAATTCCTTGATAAACCCACTACTGAAATGGTACAACAGGGAGTGCAACATGCTATTGGTACAGAAAAATATCCTGCTCCACAAGCTACATTAATGGCCACATTGATTAAAGGTATTCTTTCACAAAACCTCGACTGGCAATATGTTATTGTAGGAATGTTTTTGGCGGTAGTAATGGAACTCTGTGGTATTAAATCGCTCAGTTTCGCTATCGGTGTTTACCTGCCATTGGCTACTACATTACCCATTTTTGTGGGAGGTGCCATTCGTGGTATTGTTGAAGCCAGACAGAAAAAAAATAAGAAAGAAACAAGTGCCGAAGAGGAAGAACTCAGTAAAGGCAGTTTGTTTGCAACAGGGTTGGTTGCAGGGGGAGCAGTTGCAGGCGTGGTGATTGCATTTATTACAGGAACATCTGGTGGTGAACAGTTTCTGCGAAATATAAGTATGGAGCATGGGCTTGTATTGAACCTTTCAGAGAATGGCTACTTCCTGCTTGGAACTTTATTCTTTGCATTGATGGGCTTTATATTATATAGGGTTGCGATGAAGAAAACAGATTAAAAATATATGTTCAAGGGGCTGTCTTAAAAGTAAAATTTTAAGTCAGCCCCTTTATTTTGTTTGCTTGTTAGCTGTTGATATGCTCCACATAACATATCAGTAGGAAAGTGAAGAAAAAAGCAGTTTTAGGCTGCTTTTTTCCTTAAATTTTGAGCGATTGCCAATAAACCGATCTCAATGGCTACTTTTTTCTTGCCCCTGAGCAGGAACCGCCGGAATCCGTGATTCGATTTGATATTTCCGAAGACAGATTCCACATCCCACGGTCGCTTTTTGCGATGTGCTATCCCCTTTTCAGAAGTTAGATTTTGATATGCCATTGCTTTAAGCCGGTTAAGATTGAAGTTCACTTCTATGATCCTGTTACCTTTGGACTTATGACATACTCCGTTCAACGGACAGCCTTCGCAATTAACAGCCTGGTATTTTATTACCTGTTGTTTAAAACCGGTTGCTGTTGTTTTAGTAAAGGTGCCTGTATTGCGCATCTGTTGCCCCATTGGACAGTAGTAACAATCCTTTTCTTTATTGTAATGTAATCGCGATGGTGCAAAAGGATGTTTATCCTGGTAGGCCGATGATTGTTCTTTGTCAAAGTAGCTGTATTTGACGTATCCTTCAATGGTATTATCTTCCAGGTACTGCAGATTTTGTTCAGAGCCATATCCTGCGTCTGCGGTCACTACCTCAGGATGCTGCTCGTATTGTTTTTTATGCTCCTGCAGATGACTAATAAAAGTGGTTGTATCTGTTGATGACTGGTGAATACTGTAATCGACAATATATTGATCACTGCTTGATATCTGCACATTGTATGCAGGCTTTAGTTGACCGTTAAGCATGTGGTCTTCTTTCATTCTCATAAAAGTAGCCTCATGATCAGTCTTCGAATAGCTATTGCGCTCACCCATTATCTGTTCTTGCACTTCATATCTGTCAAGATTGGCAGGCCAATTTTTCTTAGCATAGTTCAACTTCTGTTTTACCTGCTTTGTTACCGGCTTATCTTTTAAGGCTGCCTCAATTTTCTCTATAGTTTCTGTTACTTTTTGAGCGTCAATCTTATCAAAAACAGGCGGCTCCGGTTCATCCAGCTCTTCGGCTGCTACCTTTTGCGCATATTCCCAGAGTTCATCTATCTGTTTCTTTATCTTCTCCCTGTTTGCATTAATACTATTGCCCCACACAAACGTATATCTGTTAGCAGCAGATTCGATTTTAGTACCGTCTATATACACTTCTTTAAGGCTAATCAAACCTTCTGCTGCCAATAATTGTACAATCTGGATAAAGATATCCTTTAAAGTAGTCCTTAACCTGTGACCCCGAAAACTATTGATCGTATTGTGGTCAGGTTTATTCATCCCGCTGAGCCACATAAAATGGATATTTTCTTTTAATGCCGCTTCCATCTTGCGACTGCTGTAGATATTAGTCAAATAACTATAGACTATGATCTTCAGCATCATCTTAGGATGATAAGAAGAGGTGCCTCCACCTTTATATTGTCTCTCCAATAGCCTGAGATCTATTTTATCAACCACATCATTAACAATACGAACCGGGTGATTGACATCAATAAGTTCATCTAATGAAGGAGGAATAAGAAAGGCCTGATTGGGACTATACTTCTTAAATACAGGTTTTGCCATGACTGTAATTTATATACCTAAAATACGCAAAACCATTGCCTGTATTGCCTTACAGAGGATATATATTTTTACACACGACCTCTGCATAACTGCCACTCTAAATTTAGTCTCACAAAAAAAAAGGACTGACCTTTTAAGACAGCCCCTTCACACTATCCAATCTCGTTTTACGAAACATGTTCATCTCGTATAAAAATATTCCAAATATCTCACCCCCGCAACCCCCACCCAACAATCTTAATTAAAACTAAAGGAGGAGATTAGTAAATTACATACAAACCACCCTTATGAAAAGATTGCCATCCTTTGTGAATACCTTTTTAGATGCGATTTTGTAACCATTACAATCCATATGTTTCCGGGAGATATCTTTTGTAAATGCCGGTACGTATTATTCGTGAATATATTACCCCTCCGGGGTAATGGAACCTGATGCCGGCATTGTGCTACATTTTGTTACCCCTCCGGGGAGGGAGTGTTTATTAGATTGATTGCAACGAAGGGTCTTTTTTATGAAGGGGATAGTAACTATTTATTGTTACCTGCTTATGCTGCTGTGTGCAACTTTTGGAAAGTCCAAAGGACTCCTTCGGAGTTTCGGAACTCTCATGGAGTCCTTTGGACTTTCCAAAAGTTAATGCTCACAAAATTGGCTTTTGTCTCAAAATCCAATGATTCTTCTTGCCATCCCAAAAGATGCGCTTATTAGAAAATGGTTTTAATTGTTGAACCTGATTTACCATAAAATAGATGCCCGGTAAATCTACGAAATACTAAAGAATAGTTCTATTGGTACTCCGGTTTAACATTTAGGTAGTTTTTCGGGGTTATCTTATCAAGTTCTCAGATTCTTTCCCTAATATTGCAACCCCAATGCCCAGATGGCGGAACTGGTAGACGCGCTAGACTCAAAATCTGGTTATCGCAAGGTAGTGCAGGTTCGATTCCTGTTCTGGGCACACTGGCTAAAAGTAATTACACATGTGGTAGTTGCTTTTTTTTGTGTCTAAAAGAATCTAGATACACTGAAAATTGCACAGTCGCCGCTGTTTTACTCCTTCAAATCCGTACATTGATAATCATTGAAAATTTATGAAAGTTATAAAGCCGGATTTTTCAAAATCGCTTCAACAGTTGGAAAATATTTTTTGGGAAGACTATGCTTTTCCAACACCTCTTATTGAAAAAGCACATATATATAGAAAAATTCCGATAAATGATTTATTACCAAGTGAAATCCGTCTTTTAATTGGTCAGAATATTGGCCTGCAATTTCTAATTCCTAAAGCAATAGAAATCTTAGAGATTGATATACTCACGGATGCAGACTTCTATGAAGGTGATTTGCTTTCAGCGATTTTGACTTGCGACAAAGATTACTGGTCTAATCACAAAGAAATTAAACAAAGAGTTCGAACCCTTTTGTCTGATAAGATAAGTGAAATCGAAAATCAAACTATTGATAATTCTTTGAGACAAGTAATCAAAAAAATCAATAAGTTTCGTCAATCTGAGGATTTAAAAAATGCACTGTTATATTGCTGAATGCCCTTGTTTGGTGGCAATTCCAGACGCGCGGCGCATTGGTTCTCAATGCGCAAATGAGACTTAAAATCTGGTTATCGCAAGCTAGTGTCATGTCAAGATAATATTGTCGGATACAGTTTTTTTAGCTTAACCCTTGCTTTGTCATTGGTAAACTGCCAATTAATTTTGGCTTCTTTATTATTACGATCTTCCTGCCAGGCTGCTA
>JBMOKQ010000044.1:0-8751 GCA_049324295.1 Bacteroidota bacterium | reverse complement strand
GCATTAAATGCATTGATAACAGCTTTGATTTTTTCTTCTTTAGTCATATGGGGTATTTTGCCCCACTTTACTATTTAGTCCACGATGTCTAGAAATTTTTTAGTCCACGATGTCAAAGAACTTATCAATTAGCCTTTAGGGAGAAAAGCGGAAGGGTTGCATACGTACATGTATCGTATACAACCCTTCTACCTTTTTATTCCAAATCAATGGCTAACGGCTAAAAGCTAATGGCCAAGCTCACCCCTTCTTCGGCCTGAACGATCTCACCGGTGCAGCAGGTTCTTTCTTCATTTCAATTCCTTTTGTTGGCATCAATCGCAACGCTTCCTGAACTGCTTTTTCCAGTTGAGGGTCGCGGCCTTCTATGATGGCTTTGGGATCATGAAAAACTTCTACATCGGGCGATACACCTACGGCTTCAATGGCCCACTTACCATCGGTATCAAAGAAACCACCACGGGGAGCTACCATACGGCCACCATCAATAAACGGAGGAGTATCCCAGGTACCTACAAGACCACCCCAGGTGCGGGTTCCAACGAGTGGACCAATCTTCGCTTTCTTAAACATATAAGGCAGGAGATCGCCACCGGAGCCGGCATTCTCATTAATGATCATCACTTTCGGACCCCATATGCCTGCCATAGGTGTAGTAGATGGTCTATGTCCTTCTACACGGTTATTAAAATAACCCATAAGCTGACGGTTCATAATATCAACCATATAATCGGCGGCGGAGCCACCACCATTATTTCTTTCATCGATGATGGCGCCTTTTTTATCCTGCTGAGCAAAATAGTAGCGGTTGAAATAAGTGTAACCGGGATTGCCCGTATTCGGTACATATACATAGGCCAGTTTACCGCCCGATAATGCATCTACTTTTTTACGGTTGCTTTCAACCCAATAACGTGAACGCAGACCCACTTCATTGGCAATGGGCACAACGGTGAGTAATCTTGATCCTTCTACCGAAGGTTTGTTATTCACCCTGATCTTAATCTGCCTGTTGGCCGTTCCTTCAAATAAACTATACAAATTCATACTGGCCGAAAGTGCTTTTCCATTTACTTCCAGCAGGTAATCGCCTTCCTGCACATTAATGCCCGGACCACTTAATGGCGAACGCAGTTCAGGGTTCCAGTTTTCACCGTTGTATATTTTGCTGATAACATAGAACCCATTCTGCACTTTATAGTCTGCACCCAGCAAACCACCCGGAACCGAAGGCACATTCGGGAAATCGCCACCACTGGTATAGGAATGACCCACTGCAATTTCTCCACCCAGAATATCGATGATATAGTTCAGGTCGCTTCTATGTTTTACATGTTTAACCCAGGGTTTGTACCAGTTAAACACCTGGTTCCAGGGAGCGCCATGGGTATTGTCTACATAGAGAAAATCGCGCTGGTAGCGCCATCCTTCCCTGTAAATCTGTTCGGCTTCCTGGCCGGGGTCAACATACACTTTCATGGCATCGGTGGCCAGCTTGCCTTCACCGGGTCGGGGTGGCGTTGCGGTGCCGTTGATAAACCAGCCGGTACCTATTCTGTACAACATACTTTTTCTATCGAAACTGCTGATGGCCGTAGTAACAGATCGAACAAATTCTGTTGATTTTCTATCTTTTACACTATAGCGATGCAGTACCAGGCCATTTTGAGCGGGTACTGCTTCCGTATAGAATACCACGCCTTCGGGGCCTGCCACCAGGCCCTGGTAATTACGCAGGGGTATATTGGCGGCAACAATACGCTGATCCAATCCATCAAAATCAATTTTCACCTGTACGCCTGTGCTCGCAGCAGTATGCGCCGTTTTTGCGGCATTAGTATCGGCGGGTGTTTTAACGGGTTCATCATCGCTCCTGTTTTCAAAAGGCGAAGGCGCCTCTTTACTGAGCACGGCAATATAGAGGGCCCGGTTTACAGGATAATTATAACTGCTCATATCGAGCCAGCCCGTGGCCAGACCAAAATCGGTGCTGGCAAGAAAGTATAAATATTTACCATTCGCATCCCACTGCGGGTCGATGGCATCCGATAAACCATCTGTTATTTGTTTGGTGGCTGCCGTTTCTATATTGTACACTTTTATGGCCTTAAACTGGTTGTTCTGCAACTGCGCATAAGCAATCCATTTACTGTCGGGCGACCATACAGGTTTCATGGTTCTGTTCGGATGCGCATACCGATCGGTATCAACCAGTTTTACCGCACCTGTTTTTACATCGATGTACCAGATATTATAATCCGTATCGCTAAAAGCAATGTATTTGCTGTCGGGCGACCAGGTGGGTGTGAAATAGAATTTTTTATTGGGTATGGCAAATGCCTGCGCCGGCTGTAACCCAAACTGGTCTTTGATCATCAGCTGGTACTCACCACTGGCATCGGAGAACCAGGCAATTTTCTGTCCATCAGACGACCATACAGGCGAACGGTCAGCGGCACCGGGTGTATTGGTGATATTTCTCCAGTCGCCATTTTCTTTGGGAACGGTAAACACTTCGCCCCTGCTTTCAAATAAAGCCCTTTTACCCGTGGGCGATAAACTGGCATTGGTAAGATTACCCGCACTCAGATCGTTCCAGCGCGGACGGCCCCAGTTCAGATCGCCTTTAACTTGGATATTTAACTGGGATGTTTGTGATGAGGAAGATGATGAAGAGAGATTAAGGCTATGCAGGTAGCCACCCTGCTCATATATTAAACTGTTATCGCCTGCGGCGGTGAGGTTTTTTACATCAAAGTCTTTGTGAAACGTAAGTTGTTTCTGTTGTTTTGTTTTCGGATTGTATGACCATACATTATTGATAAAATCCTGCTCCGATAAAAAATAGAGTATGCCATTGTTCCAAACGGGGGCCGTATGTCTTTCCCTATCGCCCTGCTGTGTTTTTACCGTTTCATGTGTGCTCATATTGAATAACCAGATAGGCTGTGCCTGACCACCACGGTAATTGCGCCATTCAGGATCCCAGAAACTATAGGGCTGATAAGCCATGGTTTTTCCATCAGGCGATAAGCTGCCCGCAAAACCAAAAGGTACTACCATGGCCGTAGGCGTACCACCACTCACGGGTACGGTAAAGAATTTTGCATTAACGGTGGGGTAACCTTCCCGGCCCGATGTAAAATAAACAGCCTTGCCATCCGGCATCCATCCCTGCACTATATCCACCCCGGGGTGATAAGTTAATCTCTTGGGTTCGCCACCATCCATTGACATCACAAAAACATCCAGGTTCCCATCGTACTGCCCCGTAAAAGCCACCCATTTACCATCGGGACTGATGCGTGGATTGGTTTCTGAACCAATGGCACTGGTAAGTCGCTGCGCCTGTCCGCCATTGCGTTCTACCCGCCAGAGGTCATCGGCGTGAACGAAGACGATATGGTCTTTGCTGGCAGAGGGTTGACGTAAGAGCATGGTGCCTTGGGATTGAGCGAATTGGAATGTGATGAGGAGGAAGATGAGGGATTGCAATCTTTTCATAAGGGTGGTTTGGAGGAGTAATTTACTAAATCTCATTTAGGTTTGTATAATAGATTACGGGAAACCGTTTGCAGGAATGAAATATTTAGAATATTTTTATACGATATGGGGGCTTATGTAAAACGCAACTTAATAATGTGCATTAACGAAAGAGGGTTTCGTCAATTTAGAAGCTGCAAGACTATTCAACACCCCAAAATAAATTTCAAACAATATGACAAGACAAATTTTCACATTTTTAGTACTCCTAACGGTTTGCAGCTTTTCGTTCGGGCAAAACAAAACCCTTATCGGGATAGTTCCTTTCAAAAGTTCTTCACAGGAAAATGACTATTATTCAAGAAGCAGCTCTTCAAGTGAATATAAAACTGCAATCCAGGATGCTGTTGCTGACGCTTTTTTGAACACCAAAAGGTTTTCATTGGTTGAAAGAGAAAAAATGGACCACTTAAAATCAGAAAAAAATCTTCAAAAGGATGAAGATTTTATAGACGGACAAGTAATTGAACAATCCAAATCACTGGGTGCTCAATACGTTGTTTTAGGTAACATTTCCAAAGCTAAAGTTGAAACAAAGCAAAGCAGCATACCTTATGTAGGTACAACTACGTCTTACGTTTCTAAAATAGCTTTTAGTATAAGAGTAGTAGATGTTGCTACAGGCGAAATAATGGCTTCAAATAGTTTTAATAAGTCGGCAAAGGGAAAAAATTCCTTTGAGGAAGCATTGAGTAATATCAAACTTGAAATTGAAAAATTCATAAAGGATAATTTTAAAATTGTAGCATCCATAGCCTCAATAGAAGAAAAGAACAGTAGTGGAGAAGCCACCAAAGTTTTAATATCAGGTGGTAGTGCTACAGGTGTTCTTGAAAATAATTCTTTTAAAGTTTACGAAGTATCGGAGTTACTAGTTGATGGCAAAAAGCTTACAAGAAAAAAAACTATTGGCAAAATTATAGTTACAAAAGTTGAAGATGAAAATTTTTCAATTTGTACTGTTAAGGAAGGTGGCGCAGACATTACAAAAAAAATGGAAGCAGGCGCAAAAATCAAATGTGAACTAATAAACAAATAAGTATATGAAAATAGTTTTGACTGCTTTAATTTTTGCTTTCGTATCACCTTTAACTTTTGGGCAGACACCTCAAATTCAGCCTAAGATTATGGTTGTTCCTTTTACGAAAGACGGAGAAGACATAAGAACAGTTTTGGACAATGATGTAAATAGAAGGATTGCTATTACAAAAGTAAAAGAAGGTCTTGACAACAAAGGATATACAACTGTTGATTTTGTAGGTAAACTGAAGGCAGCAAGAGACAATCAGGTTTTTACATCAGATAATCAAACTGATATTAAATCAAAGATTATTGAAATGTCAGGATGCGATATATATGTAATTGCAGAAGTAGATAGCAAAAAAGACAATTCAGGTTCAAGCGTTAATGTAATTTTATCGGCTTATGAATTGTCAACAGGAAATTCTCTGTCAAACAAAATTGGCAGTTCAGGAAAATTCTTTACAGATGATATAGGAAAGCTTACATCAAAGGCTGTAGAAAAGTGTATTGATAATTTCACCCAAGTAATGACAGCGAAGTTTTCTGAAATTGAAAAGAAAGGAAATTCAGTTTTAATAGATATTTCCTTCGCAGAAGGCTCATCCTTGAATATGACCTCCGAAATAGGCAAAGATAAATTAGCATTATCGGATGTTTTGGAAGATTGGTTTTCTAAAAACTCTCTGAATAACAACTATCATATTCAAGGGACAACGAATTTAAAAATGATATTTGATGATGTTAGAATTCCATTAAGAGATAAGAATGGTAATAAATTCAGCAGCAATAAATATGCTTTAGAAATCTTCAACTTTTTTAAATCAATTGGATTGCAACCGAGTAAAGAAATTAAAGGCAACAGCATTTTCATCACAATCAACTAACCAACTAAATGAAAATATTTACAAAAATTGGTCTGCTACTAGTTTTCTACTTTTACATATCTGAAAGCAAAGCCCAATCACAAAACGTAACATTTACTTTAGGTATAGTGATGCCAGAACCCTCAAACGAATTCACTCAAGAACAAATTCAAAAGCTAACATCAAAAATTACACAGATTATCAATAACTCAAATGAAGTGACCGTTGGTTATACAAATGACATTGTTGTTTATCCAATAGTTTCAGTAAACGAAACAAGCGTTGTAGAAGGTGGGATACAAAATATAACAGTCACAACAATAGATTTTTCATTATTCGTTAAACAAATAAGTACAAACCTTGTTTATAATTCGTTTTCAAAAAAAATTAAAGGAAGCGGAAATAATAAATCGCAATCTATAACAAATGCTATCAGCCAAATTAAAGCATCCGAAGAAGCTTACAAGCAATTTATATTAATCAGTAAATCAAAAATCTTAAACTACTATAATGAAAATTGCCAGACAATCATTCAAAGTTCCGACAATCTATTAGCCAAACAAGACTACGAACAGTCAATTAGCCTATTGCAATCAATTCCAATTGCATCAACAAACTGTTACAGTCAAGCACAAAAGAAATCATTAGAAATTTACAAGAAGTACCAATCACTTTTATGCTCAAAAAATATTACAAAGGCAAAAGCTGCTATTGCAACTAATAATTATAACAATGCTTTAGAAGCACTTGAAGTTATTGACCCAGCCTCAACTTGCTATCCCGACGTGCAAAAACTTATTGCCCAAATATCTTCAAAGGTTGACAGAAAGGAAAGGCAAGAATTGGACTTAGAAAAGCGAAGAATTAATGCTATCAAAGAAATAGGAAAAGCATATTATTCAAATTTAATCAGACTTATTAAATACAACATTCTTGTACATTGAGCATTAACTTCCTTCTTCACAGGGTGTTCCCCGACGTCTCCCTCTATCACCGAAGGTGAAAGATTGGGGACGTTGCGGCAGAGGTTACACAGAGACAAACTGATTATTACTGAGCAATCTTGAGCATTAACTTTTGGAAAGTTCCGAAACTTTCCAAAAGTTGCACAGAGGCAATCCAATTATTACTTAGCACACTCGCGTACAACTAACATACATACACAAGTAAAAAAGAATAATTACTTCTTGAGCATTAACTTTTGGAAAGTTCCGAAACTTTCCAAAAGTTGCACCGAGGCGAGCTAACCATTACTTAGCATTTCCTTCTCCGCAGGGTGTTCCCCGCATTCTATCTTAAAAACCAACTATTCAGACTAGGCTTTTAGCGTATCAGCAAATTTTGAATTTCTGTTGATAGCGCTAAAAGACCTACTGATGATTTTGCATCTAAGGGTATTGATAACTAGCATTACATTCTTAACTCTCCTATTCGCGCTTGTAAATTTTTACACAGCGGCTTTTGTATTCTCTAACTGTGTAGGATCAATCACAGGAAGTATTGTTTGATGTAAAAAAGTTCCTCTAAACTCACTAAACATTACCCCTCGCGCTGTACCAATAACCACTGTATTTAGCAATAACATAAACTCATCTGGCAATTGTATCTGTTGGGTTTTGCTATTCTGATATTGCAAGATATCTGGAACATGAAAAACACAGTTTAGTTTAACCCTTGCAATCTCAGTATCGTTCGATTTGTCTTGCAATACCCTAATATCTGCAATGTGATGGGATTCATTTTCAACACTATTAGAAACAACCTGAATCTGTAAAGCGAATTGAAATTGAAGATCATTATTTACACGTTCCCAATACATAGATTTCTCTATAAGTTCAATACGGTTTAATGAAAATGTATAATTTACTTTAGCCATAATTAATTTGCTTGCGAGATTGGATGATAGAAATGATTGTTCTTTTTAAACCCTAACCCACAATTGTAATATACCCATGAGCCATGCGGATTAACATCTATTCTAACATTTGTAACAATAGGAGTATTTTCAACTCTCATTTTTTGTACCACACCCAATACAGGAGATTTTTTATGAATACTAACAGAATTAAGTGCAGGAATAATTGCCATTTCAAAAATTGAAGGTTTATGTACGATCCTGTCGTCTGTCTGTTCAGGTTGCTGATTCAACACTAAGGTTACACCTAATTCATACTCCATCTCAAAAAGTGAATCAGTATTGATCCCCTGCGTACCGCTTAACCAACGTGTAATCTGATTAGGCTGTACCCCCATTGCCTTGGCAAATTCAGATCGATTCCATCCTCTTGCAAGCATGGCATCTTCGATTGCAGCAGCTAATTCAACTGCTTTTTGCACTTTAAACTTTTTCTTAGGGTTGCCTTGGGCACGCAAAGCACTAACACGAGGGTTCTTGTGTTTCAATGGTTTATTTGTAGGCATAAATGACTCCTTTTTTAACGCATAGGGATGCGGGTCAGCATTGGATTCTATTCTTTATCACTGAAAACTTCGTTTGGATCAAACTCCAACCCTGTTTCAGTAACTTTAATTCGTTTATTATCAACAGCCTTCATCAATATGGCAGCAACTTGCCTCACCAATTCGTTCTTTCTATTCAAATCAACATCTTCCTGATAAGCTCTTATTGATTTTGGTTTAGGGCCTCCACAACCAAGCACAATTGCTACTTTACCAAAAAGCATTGCATATAAACGTATCTTACTCTCGTCCTCATCAAACAATGCTACTAAGCCGTCACCAGGTTTTCCTTCATTAGTTTTATAAAAACTATACCGTATTCCGGTTTTCTTTCCAATCATTTCTAACCTGTCATCAATTTCTTGTACTTCATCAGGAAAGGCATCATAATTTTCTAAAAAGAACTCATCATACATTGTGGATTCTTTTAGTATTCCATTTTCGATAAGAAGTGGTGATAAGATTTGCATCTTATTCCCCGAGACCTCCTCCAATTCTACTAGCTTAAATTCCACTGTTGATAATATGAAGATAATGGGTAAATGTTTTACATAAATGTAAAATTATACAAAAATGTAAAAAATGACAACAAAAATTACAAACTTGTGGTAAAAAGCATCTATGTAATTGATTTTCAATAAAATAATTTAACATTCCTTCTACGCAGGGTGTTTCCCGAGTTCTATCTTAAAAAGAGTCCAATAATAAATAGCTTCACTAGCGTTGCGTTGAGGTAATGCACAGTTCTTTGAAAATATTGTCAGTATTGAGTTTGCGAGGATTTTAAGCCTAAGACGATTTGCTTTTTGAAAAACCAGAAAAGCCATATATTTCTGTATATCATTTGTTTATGAATGCAGGA
>JBMOKQ010000043.1:0-109517 GCA_049324295.1 Bacteroidota bacterium | reverse complement strand
GTGTCTCATTGTTAGATAAAACACATTTGCCAAGCCTTTTTAATAACACTATATACCAAGATGTCAAAGAACAAAATCATATTCAATTGAAAATCAACCTAATTTAACCGGACACTAGTGATAAAAAGAATTAAATACCTGAGATTCCTATTTGGGATAAAAAGCTGATAAAAATAAATTATGACAACAGAAAAAAAGAAAAAATCAATTTTTAGACGCATCTTAAAATATACATTTCGCGCCATCGGAATTATCATCTTAATAATTTTAGTTTGGAGCTTAATACCATTAAAGCAAACGATTAAACCCATAGCGCCAAGGCCTGATACAAAGTATTGGGTAATGCAAGGCGGATATAGAATAGCCTACACTGAAATAAAAGGTGATACTTCAAACACTAACCCTATCATTATATTTTTACATGGCGGTCCGGGTGGTTATATTCATTCAGCAATAATTGAAACGATGAAAGTGGTTTCAAAACATGGTTTCGATGTTTATCTGTATGACCAAATTGGCTCGGGGCTGTCAGACAGGCGGCCTAAACCCAAAG
Source organism: Bacteroidota bacterium (assembly GCA_049324295.1). Lineage (GTDB taxonomy): Bacteria > Bacteroidota > Bacteroidia > Chitinophagales > Chitinophagaceae > Sediminibacterium. The sequence continues at coordinate 108,964 of JBMOKQ010000043.1, read as the reverse complement.
ATTATTCTTTTGAAAACCATTTAAGAGACCTCAATGAAATTATTACTTCTCAAATAAAGCCGAGAAAAGTAATTCTGATTGGACACTCATTTGGTGGCATACTGGCAACACATTTTACTGCTAATAATTCAGAAAAGGTTGAGAAAATAATCCTCTCATCTCCTGGTGATTTACAACCATACAGAAGCAACGCTGATGGTTCAATGGCAGACATGAATAAACTGTATCCCATACCGCCTCAGTATCAATTCAAAACACCCATTGAAGTATTTGAACAAACAGAAAGAGATTTTTTACAGCCAAGAATTGTTATGTCAATGCTTTGTGCATTGGCTTTCAATTTTAAATGGGCAAGCGACAAAGAATTTGATGATTATACCAACACTATGGCATCCAAATTTACAAGAGGAATGGTTGCAGACCCTAAAAATGTAAAACCAGAAGAAGGTGGGGCAGGTGGTTACTCACATGGTTTTAGCAACTATTACGGAAACTTGTCTGATATAAGAGAGAAACTAAAACAATTGAATATTCGTGCACTTGTTTTACAAGGGCAATATGATCAGGGCGACTATTCATCCGTGTTTGAATATGCTGATTTATTGAAAGGTAAATACATATTTATTGAAAATGCAGGGCATATTATTTGGTGGGATAAACCAATTGAATACAACTTGGCAATTATAAATTTTATTAAAGATGGAAAAGCAAATGAGGTCAAATAAAATAACCACAAATGATTTTGAAGATATTAAAGTAAATATCAAAATCAAACTATCTGCACTTTGGGCATCAGTAACACTTTGCTATTTGTATGGCGATTATTTTGAGCTATATGTTCCCCAAAAAACACAAGGTCTCATAACTGGAGAAAACCTGTTAAACAGTCCAATGAAGTTATTTGCAGCATCGGCGCTGTTAGCTATTCCTGCACTAATGGTTTTTTTATCTGTTATTCTAAACGCGAGAATAAACAGGTGGGTAAATGTTGTATTGGGAATAATTTATACAGCTATCATGCTATTAATTGCATTTACTTCCCTAATACCGTGGCGGACTTTTTATGTATTTTTAGCAATTATAGAAAGTGCTATTACATCATTGATAGTTTATTACGCTTGGAACTGGACAAGAAATAAAACGATAAGTTAATAATTATGATAATGTATTTTTCAAATAAAAAAACAGCCCGAATAGCGGGCTTCTTGTATTTAATCGTAGTATTAACAGGCATATTTAGTTTAGCCTATGTTCCTAAAACGATTATTAACTGGAACGATTCAGCTGTTACGTTTAATAAACTTGTTGAATCTGAAATGTTATTTCGGGCGGGAATTTACAGTAGTGTGATTTGCTATATAGCATTTCTACTATTACCAATTGTATTGTATCAACTGTTAAAACCAGTAAACGGTTTTTATGCAAAATTGATGGTAATATTTGCATTGATAAGCGTTCCCATATCGTTTGTAAACTTGCAAAATAAAATTTCAATTCTTTCCCTGATTAGTAAAGCCGAGTATATGAAAATATATTCAACTGAACAATTACAGAGTGAGGTGATGTTTTACTTACATCAGTATAATAATGGCATTTCGTTAGTTTCTATTTTTTGGGGACTTTGGTTATTTCCGTTTGGGTACTTGGTTTTTAAATCAGGGTTTCTTCCTAAAATTTTGGGCGTATTGCTAATGCTTGGTTGTGTTGGCTATCTAATAAATTTCACAGGAGATATGCTTATTAAAAACTATCCAGTGTTTGGTATTTCCAAAATAGTGAGTTTGCCCGCAAGCCTTGGAGAAATAGGAACTTGCTTCTGGCTTTTAATCATGGGCGCAAGAAATAAAGCGATAACTTACGACTAAAACGCCAGCCACCATCAGTGGTCTTTATTTTATGCTGGCTAAACGTTGCATAAAGTTTGAATATGAGTTGCAGATGGATTTGATTGGTAAAGCAATCAAAGAAAGCCGACAAGAACGAAAATTAACGCAGGCGCAACCTGGCGAACTTGTGGGTGTGCAAAAAGCACAGATTTCAAGGCTTGAAAGCAATGCAAGTAATGTAACAATTGATACTTTAATGAAAGTATTTACTGCATTGAAGGCAAAAGTGAAACTACAGGTTGAACTTCCAAATGCAAAATTTAATGTAGCCAGATAAAAGCATAATCAATAACTAATGAGATTCAACTTTTGGAAAGTTTCGGGGCTTTCCTAAAGTTCATTCGTAAGGATTTACGCTTAATAACGCTGAATCAAAACATCTGTAGGAATACGAAGTGTACTATGTAAATTCCGGATCATCTCCAAGGTTAATTTTCTTTTTTTACTTAGAATTCCACTGGCTCTGCTTTTAAGACCAACTACATCTGCAAGATCAGATTGCGTATAACCCATTTGTTCCATCCTGAATTTAATCGCTTCAATCGGGTCCGGAAAATCAATGGGATGATGAGTTTGTTCGTAGTGATTAATCAGCATACCTAATATTTCCAGTTCATCGCCTTCAGCAGTACCGGGTTTTGCATCAAAATTTTTTTCCAGTCTGTTTAGTGCCAGTTGGTAATCTTTTTTTGATTTGATGGGTTTGATGGTCATAGTGTTAAATTTTTGATGTATCTATTTTATCATATTGAGCATGAGTACCAATAAAACGAATCCATACCATTTGATAGTGATAATTGATTCTGATGATGAGTCGATAATTATTTCCTTTAATATTGAATACAACACGGTTATCTTCTAAAATACTGGCAGACGGATAATCCTTTTTAATATCATTCGGATGTTTCCAGTTTGCCGATTCCGCTTCTTTGTACCAGGCCTTTAACTGTTGCGTACAGTCAGGATGTTTGATCCAAAAGTCACGAAGTATCTTTTTAGCAATTACGCTCAAATGCAGCATTTATACAAATGCACAAAAAAGTTCCCAAAACGGGAATATTGTTTTAGTTCGACAAAGTTCAGTTTTAATAGGATTCCGAAACTTTCAAATAAGCTACCTGGGGCAATCTGGAAATCAGGCAAGATTTTTATTTGATATAAGCCGCAGATTCACAGATTAAATCGAACTAATCTGTGAATCTGTGGCTCTTCTTTTATAATTCTCTTCGTCACAACCCATTTGAAAAACTTAAGTTTGCGGCCGGATCAAATACTAATGAATTATGAGCGCACCGAAACTGAGTCATTTAGCGGAAACACTTTCAGGAAGTGAAATTGTAAAATTGGGTAATGCCATCAGCGAAAGAATACGTAATGGCGAAAAGATTTATAACCTCACCATCGGTGATTTTGATCCGTCTGTTTTTCCTATTCCGGCTGAACTGGAAGAACTGATCATTGAATCATACAAAAACAGGAATACCAGCTATCCTGCAGCAGAAGGAGTGCTCGATCTGCGTAAATCTGTAGCTGCATTTATCAAAGAATGGGAAGGTCTTGATTTTGATACCAATGAAATACAAATTGCCTCCGGTGGCCGCCCCCTCATCTATACCTTATTCAAAGCCATTGTTAACAAAGGCGATAAGGTAATTTATGGCGTACCCTCCTGGAACAATAATCACTATACACATTTAACCGATGCGGAACATTGCATCATTCAATGTTCTCCGGAAAATGATTTTATGCCAACGGTGGAAGATGTGCGTAAACATATTGCAGGAGCCACTCTTATTTGTATCTGTACACCTCAAAATCCCACCGGTACCACGCTAAAGAAAGAAAGCATGGAAGCTATCTGCGATCTTATTTTAGAAGAGAATGCCAAAAGAGGAGCGGGTCAGAAAAAATGTTACCTGATGTTCGATCAGATGTACTGGACACTCACATTTGGTGAAACGGTACATTATAATCCACTTGCACTCAGACCAGCCATGAAAGAATATACCGTTTTTATTGATGGTATTTCAAAAGTATTTGCTGCCACGGGTGTGCGTGTAGGTTGGGCCTTGGGCCCGTCAACAGTCATTGCGAAAATGAAAGCTATATTGAGTCATGTAGGGGCATGGGCGCCAATGGCCGAACAGAAAGCAGTGGCTAAATATTTATTGCAGAAAGAAAACATTCAGCGATACCTGCAACAGTTTAAAGCCGAAATAGAACTTCGTTTAAGAAATATACATGATGGCTTCAAAGCCTTACAGCAAAAGGGCTATAGCGTAGATGCCATTGCCCCACAGGCCGCTATCTATCTCACCATCAAACTAGACCTGAGAGGAAAAACAACAGCCGAAGGAAATATATTAGAAACACAGTCTGATGTTACTTCCTACATTTTAGCCGAAGCGAAACTGGCTGTTGTACCTTTCTCCGCTTTTGGTGCAGGAGCCAACAACCCCTGGTACCGCCTCAGCGTGGGAACCTGTAAGAAAGAAGAAATAGCGGAAATGCTAGGGAAGCTGGAAGCAGCATTGGAGGCACTTCGTTAAGCTGAGAGCCATGAGCTGCGAGTCAAGTATTTTTTGCTCATGGCTCACAGCCTTTCCTCAGTTCAAATTATTCACAAACACAAACCCCTTCATCTCTTTATCCTGTAATATGCTTTGCATGAGATGTGGTTTGGTAATGATTTTACGGCGATTGATATCGAGTATTTCGTGGGTGATGCAGAAGTTAGACCAGCTTTCGGTATGATACAAAATGGTATTTAACAGGTTTACCTGGCGATCCAGTTCAGACTGGGTCATGTGGTTGTTTTTACAAAGCAGCCAGAGGTCTCTGTTCATATCTTTCATACCAAAACAATGGTTTAACGAACATTGTTGGGGCAATTGCATCCGCCTTTACCATTTCTTCCTTTCTGGAAAATACTGCAAGAACTGCCCGCCAATGCAATAACTAACAGTAAAACGATTATTTGGTTTATTTTCCGTTTCATATTGATATTCTAAAGTACATCATTCGTTCAGAAAATAAGAACTGCTCCTGTTTTGTCAACCGATTTTAACATACAAACTGTTTTAGTGGCTCCGCTCGATTGGGGTCTGGGCCATGCAACCCGCTGTGTTCCACTGATTCGGGCCCTCACAGTCGCCGGCTACAAGGTGCTGATTGCCACCGATGGGCCACAGGAAAAACTGCTTAAAAAAGAGTTTCCCGATCTTGATTTCCTGAAACTCCCCGGTTACCAGATACGGTATAGTCGATCCGGGGGTTGGCTGCCTCTAAAAATAATACAGCAATTACCCGCTTTATTGGGTATGGTGAATTGGGAACACAGGTGGTTACAAAGTGTAATTGAGCAGTATAAAATTGATCTGGTTATATCTGATAGTAGGTACGGTCTCCGTACAAATAAAATTCCATCTGTATTTATAACACATCAGCTTACGATTAAAGCGCCTTATAAATGGCTGGAAAAACTGATTCAAAGAATTAATTATCATTATATCAACCGCTTTACTGTATGCTGGGTACCGGATATGGAAAAAGAGGATGGTCTCGCAGGTATATTATCTCACCCGGTAAAAAAACCAAAACTCCCCCTGGAATATATAGGCATGCTTACGAGGTTTCAGGAACAGGGAACAAGAAATAGAAAACAGGTTACTGTACTACTCTCCGGTCCTGAACCGCAAAGAACTTTGCTGGAAGAAAAAATAGTAGAGCAGGCCAAACAAACACTACAGCCCATAACATTGGTGCGTGGGCTACCTGCTGCTGCTGAAGAAAAACCCGAATTGCCTTCATTCATTCAGCATTACAATCATCTTGAAACCAGTGAGCTGCAAAACCTGCTGCTTGAATCAGAACTTGTAATTATGCGAAGCGGTTATACCAGTTTGATGGAACTGATGCAGCTACAAATAAAAACGGTACTCGTTCCCACCCCGGGACAAACAGAACAGGAATACCTGGCAGTGTTGTTTCAGGAGAAAGCTTATGCGGTACAGATGGAACAGGAAAGATTTGATCTTGCAAAAGCCATTGCAAAAAGCCGTGCCCATCAATATCATTTTCCTGCACTTTCTTTGTTTGATGCTGAAAAAATGAAATCCCTGATAGTGTCTGTCTCAAATCATCGCAATTCGAAAAAATAAGGCAGGCAGAAAAAACTATTTTTGTGTTTCGTATGACAAGAAACGCAAAAGCACATCTCGCTGTTTTAGGAGCCAACCTTATTTTCGGATCGGGTTATGCCGTGGTAAAAACCATTACACCTCAATATATTGCTCCCTTTGCTTTGAATGTGGTACGTGTATTATCGAGCCTGTTTTTATTCTGGCTGGTATTTTTAATGAAGCCGGGGAAAGCTGGAATCGATAAAAAAGATTTACCCCGATTCCTGCTATGTGCCATAACCGGGGTAGCTATTAACCAGTTGTTTTTTATTAAAGGATTATCACTAACCACCGCTATTCATAGTTCACTTTTATCGCTCGGAACACCCATTTTTATTACTATTATAGCCGCATGGCTGTTAAGAGAAAAATTAACAGCACAAAAACTGCCCGGTCTTGCATTGGGTATTGGCGGTGCAACGATGTTGATTTTGTCAAAAGATCAGCAACAAAATGGAAAAGACATTCTGTTAGGCGATCTAATGATTATTATTAATGCCATCTCCTATGCTTTTTATCTTGTGCTGGTACGTCCGCTGATGGAACGATATAAACCCATTCATGTGTTGAGATGGGTATTTACATTTGGTACATTCATGATCCTTCCTTTTGGTATGGAACAGTTTGTACATACAGACTGGCCGGCATTTGGTCCGGCACAATGGATAGCGCTGGGTTTTACAGCATTGTTTCTCACTTTTATTGCGTACCTGTTGAATGTATATGGACTTGCGGTACTTAGTTCTTCCGCAACGGGTTCATATATCTATACACAGCCTGTATTTGCTGCCATCATTGCCATGTTGTTTATGGGCGAGCATTTTACACTCACCAAAGGCCTGGCGGCAATTTGCATTTTTGCAGGGGTTTTTGTCGTGAACAGGAAGAAGTAAATGTTGTATGATCTCGGATCGCTGATGTCTGATGTAGTGAATATTTTTTACATCAGACATCAGCGATTCGACATCATACATCCAACTTGGGGTAATCAAAAAACCAGAACCTCTTTTTCGCTGTATTAAAATCCTCCCAGCGATTGCTTTCAAATTGTATGGCGAAAATGCCGCAGGTGGGCATATTATCAATGCGGGTTTCGGTTAATCCGTTTACAAATGCTGTGATACCGGGGTTATGAGAGAAAACTGCCGCGGTATCAATTTCTGCCGGAATCGTTTTAATGACATCATAAAAAACCAGTTCCGGTGCATGGTATAATTCAGGATGGAGCAGGATGTCTTTTTTTGTTTTGCCATATGCTTCAGCAAAATAAACAGCAGTAGTTAATGCCCTGTTGGCGGTGCTGGAAAGAAAAGCCTGGATAGATATGCCTCTTGCTTTTATTTTTTCTGCCATACGTGGTGCGTCCCTGTGACCTCGGTCATTCAACGGACGCTCAAAATCGCCGCTAAAAGCGTTGTTCCAACTGCTTTTGGCATGCCGTATAATCAAAACCTGTTTCATAACTGAAAAGTTACAATAAAGTCTGTTTACTTTGTGCTATGCCCATTACCCGACTCTTGATAGAAGATTTTATAACACAATCGCAGGGCCGTTCCATCTTCGATGTAAGAAGCCCGGCCGAATATGAACACGCACGTATTCCATCGGCCAATAGTTTACCTCTTTTTACTAATGAAGAAAGAAAAGTGGTGGGAACTGCCTATAAACAGGAAAGTAAACAAAGAGCCATAAAAATAGGACTGGAATATTTTGGTCCGAAAATGGTGCGAATGGTTGAGGAGGTTGAGCAGATTATTGCTCAACATAGCGTAAAAGAAAAAAAGGAAGAGGAAGAGAAAAAAATATTTGTGTATTGCTGGCGAGGTGGCATGCGCAGTGCAGGTGTGGCCTGGTTACTTGATTTGTATGGGTTTAAAGTATACACACTTGTTGGCGGATATAAAGCATACAGAAACTGGGTATTAAAACAGTTTGAAAAAGAGTATCCTATATCTATTATTGGTGGATATACAGGAAGCGGTAAAACAGAAACCTTACATCGTTTAGCCACCATGAAAGAATCGGTTCTCGATCTTGAAGGAATAGCATCTCACAGAGGATCTGCTTTTGGTAACCTGGGCCAGCCCACACAACCGAAACAGGAAATGTTTGAAAACCTGCTGGCAACAAGATTGTATGAGTTAATGGTATTACAGGAGGCAACACATATCTGGACAGAAGACGAGAGCCGGCGTATTGGAGAAGTAAATATTCCCATAAAGTTTTATTCCTATTTAAGAACAAAAAACCTGTATTTCATGGACATTTCTTTTGAAGACAGGCTTGATTACATTACGGAACAGTATGGAAAATTTGAAAAAGAAAAACTGATCAACGCAACTGTACGTATTCAAAAAAGACTGGGTGGACTTGAAACAAAAACAGCAGTAAACTATTTACTTGAGAATGATATTAAAGGGGCTTTTGCCATACTCTTAAAGTATTATGACAAGTTTTATAACAAAAGCATGCATAATCAACGCGAGAATGTTGAAATGCTGATGCATAAAATAGTAACGGATACAGTAAACCCATCCCTAAATGCCGAACAGGTAAAGCGAGTACACAGGAGTCGGGTGGTTAACCCAGCCAGCTTTTAATGGTAAGAAAACTCATATAAGCCATCAGGGCAACCACCAGCCATCCGCTAATGGTTAGCCATACAGGATGTAAATACCCTGCTGTTTTTTTTCTGCGAATAACAAGTAACATTACTGCAAGAGCAACAGGTAAAATTAAACCGTTTAAAGCGCCTACTGTTACCAGAATTTTTACAGGGTTACCAATAAATACATAGATAAGACCCGACAAAAGAATAAAACCGGTGATGAGCCAGCGATAATTTTTTTCTATCCATGGATGAAAAGTCCGGAGAAAGGATACAGAAGTATAAGCAGCGCCAACAACAGAGGTAATTGCCGCACACCACATTACCACACCAAAAAAACGATAACCCATTTCTCCTGCAGCGATTTTGAAAACAGAAGCAGGCGGATTATTAGCATCCAGAAGGTTACCGGCGCTTACCACACCTAATACCGCAAGGAATAAAACAATACGCATAACAGCTGTAACGCAAATACCTGTTACCGCACTCTTTGTAACGGCCGGAACCGCTTCTACACCTTTATAACCGGCATCCAATAAACGATGCCCGCCTGCAAAGCAGATATAACCACCAACCGTACCGCCTACAAGTGTTACTATAGCTTTTGCATCAATACTAAGTGGCACAAAACTGCGATGTAAAGCATCGGTCAAAGGAGGTTGCGAACTGATGGCCACATATAATGTGAGTAATACCATGACAATACCCAGTATTTTGGTAAAAGCATCCATGATGGTTCCTGCTTCTTTCAGCCAGAAAATAAACAATGCAATACCACAACTGATGAGTGCGCCATAGATATTGGGCAAACCTGTTAATACTTCAATTCCCAAACCACAACCGCCAATATTACCAATATTAAATGCAATACCGCCTAAAAGAATAAGTACAGCAAGACCATAGCCGAGACCCGGTATCATATCATTGGCAATATCCTGCGCGCGTTTTCCGGTAACAGATAATATGCGCCAGATATTTACCTGGGCAATAATATCAAGCACAATGGAAATCAGGATGACAAAACCAAAACTGGCAAGTAGTTTTTCCGTAAAAACGGTAGTCTGTGTAAGAAAACCCGGACCAATAGCTGATGTGGCCATTAAAAAAGCGGCACCGGTAATGGCTGTATTTTTCTGAATGTTTTTCAAGGACGAAAAGATCGTAAATCTATCTGATGTTTTTGCAGGAGCTGGTTAATTTGTTGAGCAAATTTTACAGCATGTTCACCATCGCCATGGATACAGATCGTTTCACAGCTGATAGGAACTGTTTTACCGGTGATGCTTTTTACTTCTTTTTTAAGAATCATCTGTAAAACCTGTTCTTCCGCATCTTTATCATTTGTAATAAGTGCATTGGCCTGTTTACGTGGTGTGAGTGAGCCATCATCCTGGTAAGTTCTGTCGGCAAATACTTCGCTGGCTGTTTGCAGACCAATATCTTTTGCTGCCTGTATACTAACACTGCCGCTTAAACCAAATAAAATTAATTGTTCATCAATTTCATAAACTGCATTGGCAATGGCAGCAGCAAGGGAATAGTTTTTAGCCGACATATTATACAATGCGCCATGCGGTTTTACATGTTTTAGTTTTCCGCCCATGGCAAAAACAAGATCAAGTAACTGGTAGACCTGCTCAGAAACAATAGAAACAATATCTTCTTCCGGGAAATCCATTTCGGTTCTGCCAAAATTCTCCCGGTCGGGAAAACCGGGATGAGCGCCAATAGCCACATTGTGTTGTAATGCGAGTTCAATGGTGCGCCTCATGGTATCTTCATCACCCGCATGAAAACCACAGGCAATATTGGTACTACTGATGAACGGCATCAGTTCGGCATCATTGGCCATACCTTCACCCATATCGCAGTTGAGATCAATGTACATTATAGAAGATTTTTTGATCTTTGATTTTTTGATCTTTGATTTTTCGATTTGTATAATTTCTTTCAATCGAAAAATTAAAGATCAAAAAATCAAAGATCCACCATCCTCAATTTACACGCTATTTCCATTTGTTTCAAATACAAATTCAGTTCCCGTAGTTTGTTATGTGCTTCCGTAATGGTTACTTCTTTGAACTGAATGGTTTCTCCTGTTTCATATTGAGCGAGTTTGGGAATATCGGCACTGATAACATGACCTATTCTTGGATAACCACCTGTGGTTTGGTGATCGGCCATTAATATAAGCGGAAGCCCGTTGGGTAATAATTGAATGGTTCCCCGGGTAACAGCAGTAGAAATTAATGCTGTGGGTTGTTCTAAATAAACAGGGCACCCGGATAAGCGATAACCCATACGATTACTGTTATTATCGATCTGGTAATGATTTTGTTTGAATTGCGCTTTCATGCCTTCATTCATCAAAGACCATTCTTTACCCGTTGTAAAGTGTATGGTTTTATCAGACAGGTCAATAGGTGATTGAACAAACCAGGAGGCGATTCTTGTTTCGGATACCCGGTATGGAAATTCTTTTTTATACTGAAGAACCGATCCTGTTGTTAAGAGTTGCCCGCCAATATTAAGTTGGAGGTGTGAGCTATTACTGTTGAGCCAGGACATCAATTTAAAACCATTCTGAATGGCCATGTAAATACGTGCGCCGGATGATTTTTTTTCAAAGGAAAGCTCTGTTCCTGCTTTTACAAAAACAGCTCTGTTGAGCGGAACCTCCGATTGCTTATTCAATTGTGCAGTAACTGCTGCACCGCTGATAGCAAAACAGCAATCTTTTTCAAACCTAATTACCGGAGCAGGCCAGTGCATTTCAATTACTGCCTCGTATTCATCATTGCCTACTAATGCATTAACCAATCGCATGGAAACAATATCCATTACCCCGGTTGGATTGATACCAAGATGTTGATGACCATATCTGCCCTTATCCTGGATGGTATCCAGTAATCCTTTTTTAGTGATCCGGATACTCATGCGCTAAATTTTTCAAGTGAAACGGCATAAAACTGTACTTCATCACCCGGTTTTAACAAACAGGGATTATCTGAATGTGGGTTAAACAATTCAGCCGATGTTCTGCCAATCAATTGCCATCCCCCGGGTGACTCAAAAGGATAGATGCCTGTCTGATATCCGGCAATACCAACACTACCAGCCGCTACCTGTTTGCGTGGATTGGCATGACGCGCTGTTGCAATGCGATCATCTACTGTTCCCATATAAGCAAAACCGGGCAGGAAACCATTCATAAATACACGGTAAGTTTTCTGTGTGTGTAAGGTGATCAGTGTATCAATATCTATGTGTTTTTGAAGACAAAGATGCTCAAGATCGGGTGCAAGGGAGGGATGATAACAAACTGGAATGCGGATAACATTACCGGCTTCCGGCCCTGTTTTATTTTCTGTTTGCTGAATAGCATCCATGAAACATTGCTGAATGATAGTTGCGGGGTTGATATTGGGGCCGTTAAATAATAAAGGGTCGTATACGATTGTAATACTGCTGTATGCCGGAATGATATCCAGTATATAGGAATGTTTTTGTTGTTGAAGCTGCTGAAACAGTTTGATGATAAAACGGTTGGTATCTGTATCTATCTGCTGACCCGCATCAAGCGTAAAAGCATAGTCGCCACAGGCATAAAACTCATGTGCAGAAGAAATACTCATATCACAAATTAACACAAATATCCTCTGCGAAAACTCGGTGTTCTCGTGTTCTCCGTGGTAAAAGTTCGAGTATGTTCATCGCAGAGGGAAAATTATTGGCTTAGGTATTTTTTATGGATTTGTTTTTTTGAATCTCCATCCCAGAAAACAGAAACAATATAATAACGCTTGTCATCATTAAATAGCTGGATGCTGTTAATGCCCCGTATTTGTTGTGGGTTTCCGTTTATGGTGAGATCGGATTGATAGGTGGAAAACATATGTGTTACGGCTCCATGCGTTTCTGTTATTCGTTGTAATTCTTTTTCAACAAATCCAATTTCCTGTAGACGTTTGCCATTGCGGTCAATATATTGTTCGGTAGTAATGGTACGGATAATAGTGCCACTGTCTTTATGCGGAACGGCTGTCATCAGCCTTGCATCTTTTCCAAAAAGAAAACGAAAACGATCCCAGTCGCGGGTTTTGCTAACAGGTCCAGAGATCACATCATACAATGCTTTAACAATGGCATCGGCAGAACTAACATCCTGTTCGTACTGTGCGTATGAATAAATACTAAAAAATAGCGCCAGAACCGTTATGATTTTTTTCACAATACTAATTTTCAAACAAATTACAGATTAGGCATTTGTTTAAGAAATGTAAAATTTGGGTAAATACAGCCGCAAAAAAAACCACAGGAAAGTCTGTTTCGTATATATGAAATTTTCTTTTTTCCAAAACCATTGATACTAAAGGATTTTAAACCAGTTTGAATTTTTGGCACGGTACTTGAAAAGATGAAAATGTAACACCAATTAATCACCAAAAATCCATCTATCATGAAAACAATGATGAAAACCACAGCAGCATTAGCGGGTCTTTTCTTTTTTCAGACCGCAGATGCACAATTAGGTTTGGGTGTACGCAGTACTACTACGGCCACCACACGTGCAACCGTAAATGCTACCCGCGCTACTACAGCAGCAACCAATGCAGCGGCAAGAGCAACTGCAACCGTTGGTAAGGTTACCAACGCTACACTAAATGCCACCAAAAAAACAGTATTGATGGCAAATGAGTCTGTACAGCGTGTAAATGCCAACACCAGGGTAAACGCCAGTGTTAACGCCAAAGCATCTTCACAGGCAGAACTCAACAGTAATGCGGGTGGAGAAGAAAGAGGGCTGGTACGTGCCGGTACCCGTTCAGAGGCTGAATTACATGCCAATGCAAATGCTAAACTTCCCTTACGTGAAGGAGCAGAAATGGTAAACGAAAAGAAAGACATGGCTAAAGAAAAAGCAGCCGATGCAAAAGAGAAAGCAGAAGCTGTAAAAGAAGCCGGGCTTGAAAAAGCTGCAGAAGCTAAGGCTAAAGCCAAAGAAGTAAAACCATCAGCTTCAGCAGGCGCCGAGGTAAAAGCAAAAGCTAAGGCTAAAGCAAGTAAAAGCAAGTAATTAAGGCTTCCCTACCCCTTGTATTTTTTGATAAGCCGCTGACAAAAATCATACTAAAACGAATTCTTATGAAACTGTCCAAAAGCAGGCAATTGCTTTGGTTAGCCATCGTATTGCCTATTCTGTCACTTGCTCAGGAAGCAGGTGACGAGAAACAAACAAAAAATGAATTCAGTGCCTCATTTAATTATCAGTCTGCCCTGCATTTTTTTGGCCGGACAGATAGTTTGAGGAGCAGTGGATTATTTCCGTTGCTGGGTTTCCAGTTGAAAAGTGGTTTGTATGCACAGGGCAATTTCATTTTTGTTCAGAACAGTATGCAGTCAGCGGCTTATACAGGAGCTACCCTGGAGGCTGGTTACCGCTTTCCGGAAACAGACCATTTTTCAGGTAATTTATTTTTTTCACGATTCCTGTATAAAGATGAAAGCACACTGGTACAGTCGGCATTGCGTTCACAAACCGGTGCCAACCTGAGTTATCTCAACAAGATACTGAACCTGAACAGTGGACTGAACCTGATATTCAGCGATAAAACGGATGTGAATGCCAGCCTTGGGGTTGATCACTTATTCATCTTTACCAAAGGAATGAATAATGCAGCTATTGCACTGGCGCCTTCATTCACCGCCAACCTGGGTACACAGCAGTTCAGTAATACTTACCTGGAAAGAAAAAATGTATTGGGTATTCCGGTGACGCAACAAACAACAGAAAATATTACACAGTTCAACATATTGTCCTATGAAATAGCCATGCCGGTTGTGTTTGTAAAAGGTAAATGCAACCTGGCCTTTACCCCTTCCTATGTGATGCCACAGAATCTGGTAACTGTTGCAGGCAGACCCGATTTATCGGAGCGAGGAAAGAATATGTTTTATATAACACTGTCTGCAGGAATCAGGCTGTAGCAACAGAAGAATGTTGAACAAGAGATATCGAATTTCCAACGACAGCAGTCTGCGAATATTCGCTTATAAATTTGGCATTGGATATTCGATATTGAAAATTGATTCATCTTTCTCTCTGTTTTCCATAGGTTTCCCGCCAGGGAAGAGCCCGGTAGTCTTGCCGGGCTTTTGCATTAGTAAATAGCCGGTAGCAGATGCTTTTATTCACTACGCACATTAGGCCATCTCTGATAACCTATTTTTCGTTCGGCCAATTTTAGACAGATTTTGTTTAAATAAAAGGAGCGGAAGTACATTTTCACCCCCCCTGTTCAGCAGAAGGGCCTGGTTTTATACCGGCAAAGGAAGGGGTAAAAACGAATTTTTCAGAATGAAAGGATCAACCTGTTTTTGAAATCTGGTAAGCCCTACTGGTTTTCGATATCCGAAAAAAGCCCCCCTTAAGTATTGCTAAATTCCTTCATGCCCCCGCTTTTGATTATTTTTGTAATGCGTTAAGCTGTAGCTTACGTACGTTAAAAGCATAGTGTATGATTAAAACAGGCAATCCCGTTATCAGTATTTATACGGAAATGACCCCGAATCCCGAAACCATGAAGTTTGTGGCCAATAAGCTCCTGTACCCGGGAAAAAGCATCGATTTTGCAGAAGAAGCACTGGCTGGTCCCTCACCATTGGCAAAGGAGCTGTTTAGCTTTCCTTTTATACGAAGTGTATTTATTGCCAGCAACTTTGTAACACTTACCAAAACTGCCGATACTGAAGACTGGCAGGATGTAATTCCTACTATCAAAGAATTTTTGAAAGAATACCTTGAAAATGGTGGTGTGGTAGTGAATGAAGAAGAAGTGGCAAAAGTAAAACAGGAAGCCAGCAATACTGTTAGTGCAGATGATGATGATATTGTAAAAAGAGTAAAAGAACTGCTTGAAAATTACGTGAAACCTGCAGTTGAAATGGATGGTGGTGCCATACAGTTCAAGAGTTACAATGAAGGAGTGGTAAATCTTATGCTACAAGGAAGCTGTAGCGGGTGCCCTTCTTCTATGATTACCCTAAAAGCAGGTATTGAAGGCATGATGAAGCGTATGATTCCCGAAGTAAAAGAAGTAGTGGCTGAGGCCGAATAAAATATTGTGTTTGTTTTTTTAAAGCATTGTATTCAATCGGGTGCAACGCTTTTGTAATGCCATAGTGAAATGCTATAAGCCATCAACCTTGCAGTCTAAATGACTTGCTTATACAAGCAAAGCTCAATATTATTTATATTTGCCTACTTCTCAAACCCAGCAAACAAGAATACATGGAGAAAGAAGCAATGATTGCGTTGCTGCAACAGAACTATGCACAACTGATTGAACAGGTTTCTCAACTCGATAATCGTGCATTATTACATGCCCCCGCAGAAAAATGGAATGCACTTCAACAGGTGGATCATCTCATAAAAAGTGTAGCACCCGTAAATACGGCTTTCGGACTTCCTTCTTTTATCCTGAGCTGGCGTTTTGGTGTGGCCAACAGACCCTCAAGAAGTTATGACGCATTGGTAGATCGCTATCATATTAAACTACAGGCAGGAGGAAGGGCATCTGCTCCATTTGTTCCTGCTCCAGATATAGCCGTTTCCGAAAAAGAAAGATTATTAAAGCAACTTGATAAGCTAACAGGTAAACTTGCCGGCAGGGTACACAGGTATAAAGAGTTTACATTAGATAAATATATACTGCCACATCCTTTACTGGGTATGATTACTCTTCGGGAAATGATTTATTTTACGGCATACCATGCTTCTCATCATGGAAAAAATATTCAGCACGGACTTATTTCACTCGCTTGAGCCTTATTATAGGCAGAAATATTCAATAAAATCCACTATTCCAGCGTTTTGGCTAGGGGGGAATCTGTTAAAAGAAGACAAACAGATTGCTTATGGTATGCTGTTTGCTGATATTGAATTATAATGAAAGTTAAGCTCACGATATTATTTTTCTTGTTTGTTTCTTCACTGGCTGCTCAGCGTATGATTTTTTATGTGGCCGATACAAAGGCAGATTGTTATGGCTTGAGCAGTAAACCCTGTTTACAGGTAAAAGAAAAACCAGGAGAACCCTATGCCTTATTTTATTCGGGTATAGATGGTTTTACTTATGAAGAAGGGTATAATTACAAGCTGGAAATTATACGGGTAAAAAGAGAAAACCCACCGGCAGATGCATCAGCCTATACCTATTACCTTATTAAAGTGTTGAGTAAAGAAAGGTCAAAAACCTATGTGCAGAAAACCATTCCCATTCCTGACCAGGTAGCATTACCACTGGCGAGGATCAGTAAAAATGGTAAAATGGAGCAGGTAAATGGCAATACAATTCCTGATATTTCATTTGATAAAAGAACCGGCAGAATATCGGGTAAAGCAGGATGTAACCGTTATTTTGGAAAAGTAATTATTGATAATGGCCGCCTCGCCATATCTGGTGTTGGCTCCACTCAAATGGCTTGTACCAATATGCAGATAGAATCGCTTTATTTAAAACATCTTTCTGTTGTAAACCGCTATCAGTTTAACAGCGGTATGTTACAGTTGTACAAAGACCAGGAATTGTTGTTACAGTTTACCATCCCCGAAAATTAAGATAACACTCAAATTACAGTTCCGTACAGGTTAACGTTTGAATCTGTATTTTGCTGTACCATGATGAGTTTCCATGAAATTATAGACCAGTTTATCAGTGGAATCCGGCAAACCGGTCTGCTTGAATTTGTTGCAGTAATTGCCGGTATTACCAGCGTATGGTTTAGCAGGAAAGAACATATACTGGTTTATCCGGTAGGGCTTATCAACACAATCATTTATATCTACCTTAGTATAAAAGGACAATTATTCGGCGAAGCAAGTGTAAACTTTTACTATTCAGTAATGAGTGTATACGGCTGGATACTCTGGACAAAAAAAGATGCACATACAAAGACGCTTGTATTACACATTACAAACAGTTCAAAAAAAGAATGGATACAACAGTTATCGTTCTTTGGAGCGTTCTACCTGTTGATTTTTATTTTATTGACTTGGTTGCAAAAAGGATTTGCGCCTGAAGCCATTCCCTGGGCCGATGCATTTGCAAGTGCCTCAGCATATACAGGTATGTGGCTGATGGCAAGAAAAAAAACAGAAAGCTGGATCTGGTGGATTGCAACAAATATGGCCTCTATTCCGTTGTATTTTGTAAAGGGATATGTTTTTACAAGCGTGCAGTTTCTGATACTTTTTGTGCTCGCTATTGCAGGATTAATAGAATGGAAAAAACGAGTAGGTATCCATGCAAAATAAAATTGTTTAATACCTCCGTGCAACTCCGTGTTAACCTCTGTGAATCTCTGTGGTTATTTTACCACGGAGTTACACAGAGTACGGCACAGAGGTACACGGAGTAAAGAAAAAATGACGTATAAAATCGTAATATTAGGACCAGAGTCGACGGGTAAAAGCACATTATGTGAATTGCTGGCACAGCATTATAATACGCTGTGGTGCCCTGAATTTGCCCGGGAATATTTGCTGACGAATGGCATGGATTATGCTTACGATGACCTGCTAAGCATTGCAAAAGGGCAATTGGCACTTGAGTCAGAATATGAGGCCATGGTATATGGTCCATGGTCCATGGCAGAAGGACAGTGGATCAATACAAAAACACTTCGCTCACAAAAACATGCGCCACTTTTATTTATTGACACAGATATGTATGTGATGAAAGTGTGGTGTGAATATGTATTTCAGAAATGCCATCATTATATTCTTAATGAAATTGCACATCGGCACTATGATCTTTACCTGCTTTGTAAACCCGATCTTCTCTGGATCGAGGACGAGTTAAGAGAGTATCCTGATGAAAAACCACGTCAGGAACTGTATCATATTTATCGTGATATCATGATCAACCAGAAAGTTACATGGATAGAGATTTCCGGTGATTATGACGAACGTTTGCAACAAGCCATTACTGCTGTTGATAAACTAATTACTTCCACATAAACTATTTTGCTTTTAATAATTGCTGAAGATCCTCATCATCTTCTATATTCTGCATCTGCTTTACTATCTGCGGATAACGCCACGAAACACGCCGACTCATTGGTTTGGGTAAAAACTTTTTCGGATTGGGTAAACCGGCAATAATCATGGCAGCTTCGGCACGCGATAATTTTGATGCAGGCTTTCCAAAATATTTTTTCGATGCAGCTTCTACTCCAAATATACCCGGGCCCATTTCTATTACATTGAGATACACTTCGAGAATGCGTTGTTTGCCCCATATCCATTCAATCATTTTGGTGAAATAGAGCTCAGGTACTTTTCTGATATAACGTGTAATGCCTCCACCCTGCCAGAGAAAAACATTCTTGGCTGTTTGTTGTGTAATGGTACTGGCTCCGCCGCCTAAAGGAATTTTTGTTTTCTTTCCCTTTTTTCTTGGGTTTATGCTTCTTTCAATTGCATCCCAGTCAAAACCGCCATGATCCGGGAAAGCCTGATCCTCACTGGCAATAGCCGCCAGTTTAATATTATAAGGAAGTTTGCTCCATGAAACATAATCGCGATTCAGACCATAAGTAAAACTATTGCCCAGTTGTGTAATGGTTATAGGAGGCATAATCCATCTGCAAATAATAATATAGGCAAGGGAAGTAAGAAATAACCACAGACAAGTGCGCCAGGTAAAACGCCAGATTCTTTTTCCGAGAGATCGTTTTTGTGTCATTGTGTAACAAGATACTATTTAACACTTTGTCCCGAAATGATCTGTATGGAATATTTCTTTCCCATTCGTATATAAGATTTGTATTTGAGCGATTGCAGATGGCCCAATAAAAAAATACCGGCAGCAATGCCTATGTTACGAAGATTAGGAGAAGCAAAAACAGCTTCTCCGTTCTTTAGACTGTTGAAGAGGTTGAGAAAAACATAACCGGCACTGCCAATTTTTAACAAATATCCGCTGGTGAACATACCACTCTTATAGCGATTTCCGGGCATGCCAATGATTTCTGAAACATGAATGCTCATCAACCCATACCAGGAAGTATCAATGGTTGGAAAACCAAACTGGTTGGGTACTTGCCGGGTTATATAACAGTTTACAAAAATGGAGTCATTGGCAATACGTTTGATTTTACCATTTATCCACTGGGTAGTTACATATTGGAAATGGATAAAATCATCCTTAACCCAGCTCTGTATATTCTGGTTCTTTTTTTTAAAGACAAGTACATCAGACTGCGCCCATGTATGTAAATGGAAAAAAGAAGAGAAAGCAAACAGCAGCAATAATGATCTCATGTATCGGAAAGATAAACAGGAAACGGATAATTTTCTTTAAGCCTTTGTTAAACCTGTTTAAACAGCGCCAAAACACCCCAGCAAAGTGCCACCCCAAAACCGATGAGAATAAGGCCGGAAAGCTTATTGATAAAGTGAAGATTTTTTGCATTCAATCGCGAACGTAGTTTTCCTGCCAAAATAACTTTTGTAATATCCGAAAGCAGCACAAATACCAGGCAGGTTGTAAAAACAATAAAACGATATTCACCTGGGTGAGGAGCAGTTTGAGAGTCGGCCATGATAAGGGTTGTCCATGCGAACCAGAAAAGAAAAACACCGGGGTTCAACATATTCATAAAATAACCCGATAGAAAAATGGCTGCATAATCTCTTTTCCTGAAATTTTTAAGGGCGAGTTTATTATCTTCATCTACATGTACTTTTTTGAAGAACACGGTATAAATACCTACTGCAACCAGAAAAATACTACCCGCAACGGCTATAGGTGTTTTGTAGGAAAGAGCCATATTAAAAAGACCGGTAAAAAAATTGCAGATCAGTACCAGTGTTATATCACTTGCCGAAACGCCCGCCACAAAAAGATATCCTGCCTTATGCCCGTTATTGATACTTTGCTTGATAATGGCAAAAATTACAGGTCCCACAGAAATACTGAGAATAACACCCAGTATCAATCCTTTAATCAGCGGAGCTATCATTAGTGGTCATTGGGTTATGTACCTAAAATAAGCGGATAATTTTAAAAAAACGATCCTGTTTTGATTAACGGATGAACTTAGCGGATGATTCTCGCAGAGAGAATCATATCCAACCCGGGATAATGCTCAAATAAGTAAGCATTGCCATGCAGGTATATAGAGTCTTGAAAAGTGGCAACCTTTCTTCCATATTGGCCATTGAGTTTCATCAGTACATCCAATCCTTTGATTACTTTTCCAATAGGTGTAAACCCTTTTATTCCTTCGCGAACAGTAGTGTCGAGCGACGGATTATCTTTTATGTTGATGAAAAGTTGAGTGGCCCTGCTATTCGCCAGACTACGTACAAAAGCAACCGTTCCTTTTTTATGCGATTGAAGTACTGGCTCATCTTTGAGTCTTCTTGCATGCCAGAAATAATTCGTTTCGAAATCATCTGAAATACCAAACTGTACCACATAATTGGGTTCAACACGGAAGAAAGAATTGAGGTTATAATAGCCGGTAAGCACAAGCTGGTATAAACGATCTACACCTACAGGCGACCATCTCCTGTATGCTTCCAGAATAAAATTTCCTTTCGTTGTTTTAAACAATACCTGGAAACTTTCGGGCGCTTTTCTTTTTAAAATACGAATATCGGGCGCCTGGGCGCCGGCATTCAAAGAAGTAAATAATAACAGGAAGAAAAAATATTTCATCAGGATACGAGTTCTTTTTTTAAAAACGCCTGCCAGTCTTCAAGCATTTTCCCCTTCAATACACGCGGAAATTTATGCTGACCGCCGACTTTGCCTTTTGAACGCATAAACTCCATGAACTGGTCCTCTGTCAATACATCAAGCATTACTTCTTTCAATGCACTTTTACGTTCAACGGCATAATCATCATTCAGTTCTTTCAGCTTGTCATCAATTAAACGAACGAGTTGCTCTTTATCAACTTTGTCGTTACAGGCCACAAACCAGTGATGTGCAAAAAAACTTTCGTATGGAACACCGGCCACGGTGAATTCGGGAATACAGATATTCATCTGCTCACTCGCAAGCTGAATGGCTTTGTTCATATTGTCAACACTCAGGTGCTCTCCAACAAGACTGAGAAAATGTTTGGTACGACCGGTAATAACAATTTCACATTTTTCTTTATCAACAAAACGAAGGGTATCACCGATCATATAGCGCCATGCACCTGCAGAAGTGCTTATTAATAATGCATAGTCTTTTCCTTCCTCTACTTCATGAATCATGAGCGCTTCGGGGTTATCAATCATATCGCCATTTGCATCGAAATTCTTATCGTCGAACGGAACGAACTCCATAAAAATGTGTTCACTCGTAACAAGTCGCATACCTTTTGCAAACTGACGGTCCTGGTAAGCAATAAAACCTTCGCTGGCAAGATAGGTTTCAATATAAGTAATGGGTTTACCCAATAGTTTTTCAAACCCTTTTTTGTAAGGTTCAAAACTTACGCCACCATGTACGAAGAAGGCAAGATTGGGCCACATTTCGTGGATATTGTTAAGCTTGTACCGCTCAATGACCATTTCCATACACATCTGAATCCAGGCAGGAACACCCACGAGAAAACCGATATCCCAATCTGGGGCTTTATCAACAATTTCCTCCAGTTTCTTATTCCAGTCTTTCTGTTTGGCTATTTTTTTTCCTGGTTTATAAAAAGGCTGAAACCAGAAAGGTGCTTTTTTCTGAGTAATACCACTAAGGTCTCCTGCATAATAACCGGGTCCTTCTTTTTGTAAATCGGTACTTCCACCTAATGTAAGCCATCCTTTACCAATAGAACTGTAAGGAATGTTTTCATAGTTACGCAAACTCAGCAGTTGTTTAATCATTACAATCTTGTTTCCACTCAGCAGGTCGTTTGTAACAGGAATGTATTTACTCGCGGCCTCACTGGTGCCGCTGCTTAATGCATAATAACGGATTTTGCCGGGCCAGCAGATATCAGGTATACCTTCAAGTGTTTTATGCCACCACTCTTTATGTATCTTATTATAATTATAGGTAGGTACCAGCTCCTGGAATTTTTTACCCGGATGTTTTGAGAGCAGGATTTCATCAAAACGAAATTGCTGACCAAAAGAAGTGAATCTGGCTTTACGCAATAGTTTCTTCAATACCCTGATCTGTTGTCTGCGCGGATTGTTCTGCGGCAGTCTTAGTGCTTTAAGAATACGGTTAGGCAATTTTATATCAAGGATAGACATCGTTAGGCTCCTAATTAATTGAATATACGAAACTACAGCAAAAGCACTAAAACTATTGTATCAGTTGTTAAAAGGGTAATGATTCTGACCCCGAAAAAACAAACCTGAAAAACAACCCTTTTTGTCTTTGCATTATTTGTATGGCTTCCTGTAAGGAAAGATCAGGCACACATATTAGTAGTTGTTTTATCTGCTGTTGCAAACACAATACACTAAGGTCTTTCAACTGACTGGTTTGTATTGTATGGGTTTCAGTAACACTTATATAGCCTTTTATAATACCCTCCTGCGAT
This sequence comes from Bacteroidota bacterium, assembly GCA_049324295.1. Lineage (GTDB taxonomy): Bacteria > Bacteroidota > Bacteroidia > Chitinophagales > Chitinophagaceae > Sediminibacterium. The sequence continues at coordinate 85,736 of JBMOKQ010000043.1, read as the reverse complement.
CTTCTTTTCAGCAGGTCAAGGACTTGTTTATACGATGCCATATTAGCTACAATAAAAGCTGTTTCTTTTCTATTTAAAATGAATAAAACTGAGTGGGATGGGAATAACCATTTCCGGAAGGCTGCCATCCACTGCACTAAAAAAATAAATGGAGTGAACAACCAGCCTACTGAATAATGTTTATGTACAAATAAACGCATAGCCTTATAAAAAATGTGGTTTTGTTTTTGTAGTCTGTTGCTCGAACTCTGCCCTTTATAATGAATGATAGCAATATCACCCAGGTAAAAAACCTGGTGACCGAGTTGTTTTATTCGTATCGAGAGATCGATGTCTTCTCCATACATAAAAAAATCAGTATCGAATCCCTGCAACTCATCCAATATATTTTTTCTGACCATCATAAAAGCACCTGCCAAAACATCAACCGGATGTTGTTCATGAACAGGCAGATGTCCGAGGGCATACTGGTTAAAGAAACCTGACTTAGGAAACAGGGTGGCTGCACCGGTTAATTTTAAAACGGTATTAATAAGTGTTGGCCTAGCTCTCTTGCTTTCCGGTAAATAATTACCAAAACCATTGATCATTCTTACTCCTACGGCACCACAGCTGTAGTGCTGTTGTAAGAATGTTACACAGTGAATAAGTGTGTTTTCGGGCACAAGTGTATCGGGATTCAGAAAAAGCACATAACGACCCCTGGCACAACTCAACCCAAGGTTATTGGCCCGTGCAAAACCTATGTTTTCGTCAGAACGTATAAAACGAACATCAGGGAAAAGACTGTTTACGTATTCAATGCTATTATCGGCCGAAGCATTGTCTACCACAATAATCTCCCCCGAAAGCTGCTGCATGGCTCTCTTTACCGTTATAATACACTGCTCCAGGAAAACAGGTACCTGATAATTTACTATGATCACACTCAGCTCCAAATACGTATTTTATTCTGCAATAATAAGCAGCTTTGCCGACCTTATATCCTGTGTCTTGTACCTTGTTGCTTGTGTCTTAACCCCAGGTTCGTTACTTTTGTGTTTATGTTGAAGCAAACACTTATCAAAGCAACCGAAGCCGGTGCTGCGGAATTACAGCGGTTCTTTAATGGACAATTCAAGATCAGCAATAAAGAAGGTATCAATAACCTGGTAACAGAAGCTGATCATGCGGCCGAAAAAGCCATTTTTGAAGTCATCAGGCAGGATTATCCCGATCATTTTATATTAAGTGAAGAAACGGGAGAAATTGTTCAGGATTCATCTTATAAATGGATCATTGATCCAATTGATGGTACCGTAAATTTTGCCAATGGTATTCCGATCTGTTGTGTAAGTATTGGTATTGAACAAGACGGACAAATGATATTGGGTGCAGTATACAACCCTTTTATCAATGAGTTTTATTTTGCACAGAAAGGGTTCGGGGCCACGCTGAATGATAAAAAAATTCAGGTAAGTGATAAAACGGAAGTCATTAAAAGCTGCCTTGTAACCGGGTTTCCTTATACTTATCTCGATATGGAGAATGGGCCGTTACAGGTTTTTGAAAAACTTATCAGGAAAGGTGTTCCCGTAAGAAGACTTGGTAGCGCCGCTATTGATCTTTGCTGGGTAGCTGCCGGTCGTTTTGATGGTTTCTATGAACATAAATTACAGGCATGGGACAGCGCAGCAGGATTTTTAATGGTAGAAGAAGCTGGTGGTAAGGTAACAGATTTTAAAGGAGAATACTATTCGCCTTATCAGCCCCATATTATTGCCACGAATGGGAAAATACATGATGAACTCGTGGCGATTGTAAATGGCGCCCCGGTGGAAGAAAGATAAGGAACAGAGAAATAAGGAATAAGAAATAAGGAATAAGAAATAAGGAATAAGAAATGTCCAATGTAAGAGAATAAAGATTTGTGTCAAAAAAGTAAATAGGGGAGATGCTTTTGCTACGCGTGTTTTGAACTCTAAACATTAAATTTCAAAATTAGCATTGGGTATTAATAGCGTTTTTTATGAGTGAAACAAGAACTGAAATAGGAAGCCTGGGTGAGTTTGGTTTAATTGATCAGCTTACACGAAATTTTGAAACACATAATGCATCTACTATACTGGGAGTGGGTGATGATGCGGCTGTAATTGATCACTTTGGTAAACAAACGGTTATTTCAACCGATCTCCTGCTCGAGGGCATTCATTTCGATCTCATGTACACACCATTGAAGCACCTCGGTTACAAAGCCGTGATGGTAAACCTGAGTGATATCTATGCCATGAATGCCACACCAACACAAATTACCGTGAGCATTGGTATGAGTAACCGTTTCAGTGTAGAAGCGATGAACGAATTGTATGAAGGCATCCATATTGCCTGTGAAAAACATGGCGTTGATTTAATTGGTGGCGATACTTCTACTTCACAGAAAGGACTGATAATTTCTGTAACGGCCATTGGTGAAGTAACACCGGATAAATTTGTAAAAAGAAGCACTGCCTCAAAAGGTGATCTTATTTGTGTGAGTGGCGATTTGGGAGGAGCTTATCTTGGTTTGACCTTGATGGAGCGGGAAAAGAAAATTTATTTAGAGAATCCTAAAATACAACCCGATCTCGAGAACGAAAGTTATATCGTGGGCCGCCTGTTAAAACCGGAAGCAAGAAAAGATATTATCGTTTTTTTTGAAACAAATAATATCATGCCCACTGCTATGATGGATGTGAGCGATGGTATCAGCAGCGAAGTGTTACATCTTTGCAAACAAAGTAACCTGGGCTGTCGTATCTACGAAGAAAAATTACCCATATCGGAAGACAGCAGAAAAGCGGCATTTAAGTTTGGCCTCGACCCAACTGTTTGCGCGCTGAATGGCGGAGAAGATTATGAATTGATTTTTACATTGAAACAGGAAGATCATGATAAGATTACACTCAATGAAGAAATCAGCGTAATCGGCTACATGACTGAAATAGAGGAGGGTTGCAAATTACTCAGCAAGGGTGGTAACAGTTTTAATATCACTGCACAGGGCTGGAACGCTTTTCAGCAATAATACACTATGAAGACAGCCCGTATCTTAGTAACAGTGATGGTTCTGATTATAGGCATGTCTAAACAAACCGGTGCGCAACGTGTTCCCCCGCCTTTACCCAAAATGTCAGCGGCACCTTTGGTAGAAGATATTCTGCTGCTGAAAAAAATACTGGAAGCCAATCATCCGAGTTTGTACTGGTACACATCGAAAGACAGCATTGATTACTATTTTAATGAAACGATAGCAGGTATTACCGATTCTCTGAATGAGATGGAGTATAAGAATCGCTTATCGAAATTAGTGGCGCATATCAGGTGTGGACATACCACGGTTCGTTTTTCAAAAGTATATGGTAAAGTGGCGGCCATGTATCGGTATCCGCAGTTTCCGCTGGCACTGAAAGTATGGGACGACAGTTTGGTAGTATTGGGAAGTGCTTATCGCAACGATAGCATTTTTAAAAGAGGAACCATTGTAACGGCCATCAATCAGCGAACACCTGTTCAGTTACTCGATACCATGTACCAATATATCAGCACAGATGGATACGGTATAAATCATAAGAGCCAGGTGATCAGCGGTAATTTTCCCGGATGGTATAAAACCATTCTGGGTGATGCAGATTCTGTTTATACCATTCGTTATATCGATTCAACCGGAATAGAAAAAGAAACCATGGTGAAAGCATACAGACCAGTGCTGGATACAAGCAGACAGGGAAGACAGGAAACAAGAGGGCGAGGATTAACAAGAAGGGAAATACGGAAGCTCAACCTGCTGAACAAAAGAAGTATGCTGATTGATACAGCAGCAAGCACTGCATTTATCAGGCTCACTACTTTTACAGGTGGCAGGTTAACAAGTTTTTTCAGGCGATCATTTAAAACACTGTCAAAATTAGCTATCCAACACCTGGTAATTGATCTGCGCGAAAATGGCGGTGGTAAGGTAAGCAATAGTATCAGGCTGGCGCAGTACCTGATTGATAAATCTTTTAAAGTAGGCGATACGGTTGCTGCCATTAGCAGAAAGCTTGAATATGGCCGTTATATTAAACCGACTCTGATTTACTGGATAGCGATGAATTTTGGCGCACGTAAAGAAATAGATGGCAGGATACATTATAGACGATATGAACAACATTATTATGTACCGAAAGTAACCAACCACTTCAATGGCAAAGTATATTTAATACAGGGCGGTTATACTTTCTCTGCCGCCACCATGTTTATTGCCCAACTACAGGGGCAACCAAATGTAAAAGTATTGGGAGAAGAAACAGGTGGTGGTTATTATGGTAATTCGGCCATGCATATTCCGAAAATTACATTACCCAATTCGGGTATTGTAGTGAGTTTGCCGATGTATCGTTTGGTGATGGATAAGCATCGTGTTAAAGGCAGGGGCATAATGCCCGATGTGATGATTAAACCATCTTCAAAAGCAATTCGTGAAGGCTATGATATTAAGATTAAGGAAGTAAAGAAGATGATTGGACAGTAGTTCATAGTCTGTAGAATCATTTGTTTTTACTTAACTCAAACAGCTTCTTAAAATTAAATGAATAGCATTAATCTGCTGCTTATATTTATGAAAAGCTTACATATGAAAAGATATATCCACAGCTTTCTTTACTATCTGGTCCTGCTTTTATCGGTAACGCTGCTATCTTTTGTTACCAGAAAAGATAATCCGAAACAAGTACTGGGAGCCTGGCAATACAGTTCGGGTAAAGAGCAGACAGTAATTATTATATCAGCACAGATTTTTTCATCGGCCACTTATAATATCAGTGAAAAGAAATTTATTTCTTCTTATGGGGGCAGATGGTCAATAAAGGATAATAAACTGATATTAAAAACAGAATGGAACAGCACCGACAGCAGCAAAGTGGGAACCGACTGGATTACAGATATTAGCATTACAAAAAAACAATTAAGCTTAAGCGGATTGCCCAAAAAACTCGACAAACTTGATGATGGTACACCCGGAGCCCTGGCAGGTGCCTGGATCATTACCGGTAGTTATAATAACGACCAGGTATCGAAAAGAAGAAACCCCTTTTATCCCCGTAGAACCATGAAAGTATTATCTGGCAAACATTTTCAATGGATTGCTTATAATATGGTGACCAAACAATTTATTGATACCGGCGGCGGAACTTATACAACCGAAAATGGCAAATACACGGAAACCATTCATTTCTTTACCAAGACTGCCGAAAGCGTTGGTAAAACTTTAAGTTTTGATTACTCTTTCGTAAATGGCGACTGGAGACATAAGGGGCAAAAATCAACAGGCGGGCCAATGGATGAATGCTGGACCAAAAGAGAATTATTAGAACCTCAACAATAATGACGAATCAGGAAATTATTAACCGTACTGTTACTTATGTTAAACAGTCATTGGAAGGAAGTGAGTCAGGACATAACTGGTTTCATATTGAACGTGTCCGGAGAAATACAAAACTGATTACGGCAACAGAGCCGGTAAACTTGCTGGTAACCGAACTGGCAGCATTGCTGCATGATATTGCTGATGCAAAATTTCATGATGGAGATGAAAATATCGGCCCGGCAACTACCAGGAAATTTTTAGACACACTACCATTGGATACTGCTATTAAGGAACATGTGGTAAATATAGTAGCGCATATATCATTTAAAGGTGATAATCACGCAAAGCTGTTTCATTCACCTGAACTGTCTGTGGTGCAGGATGCGGACAGACTCGATGCAATAGGCGCCATTGGTATTGCCAGAGCCTTTCACTATGGAGGTTTTAAAAACAGGGAAATTTATGATCCCGCCATTCAGCCGAATCTGCAGATGACCAAAGAAGAATATAAAAACAGCCAGGCGCCTACCATCAATCATTTTTATGAAAAACTCTTACTGCTGAAAGACAGAATGAATACAGCTACCGGCAAACAACTGGCGCAGCAACGTCATAAATTTATGGAAAATTATCTTCAGCAGTTTTATACTGAATGGAACGGCGAAATATAAACCATACTTATACTTCAATTATACTTTATGAATAAACTATTACTTTTTTTTGTAGTACTTATCTGCTCCTGTTCCGGAACCAAATATTTCAGGAAGCTGGATAAAGAAGAAAAGAGGGCCGTTAAAGACAGTAAAAAATGGGTGAGCCTATCAAAAACTGAAGCGCATGTACTTATTATGACCAACAAGGGCAATATGGTAGTTAAATTATACAACCAGACCCCATTACACCGCGATAATTTTCTCTCGAAAGTAAGAGCCGGTTTTTATGATAGTTTATTGTTTCATCGTGTTATCAATCGTTTTATGATACAGGGGGGCGATCCTGAAAGTAAATATGCAACTACCGATAAACGTGTTGGCGGCGGTGCCGCTCCCGGAGATCTTATTCCTGCTGAATTCAGAACCGATCAGAAAATTTATCATCAGCGAGGTGCGTTGGCAGCCGCACGTACCGATAATCCTGAAAAAGCCAGTAGCAATTGCCAGTTCTATATTGTACAAAGACCTGTATGGCGTAAAAGCGAGTTAGACAGTATAATTACTGCACGTAAACTGGTATTAAATGAAGAACAGAAAACTTTGTACACCACTATTGGCGGTACACCACATCTCGACGGTGGCTATACCGTTTTTGGTGAATTATTACAGGGTTTCGAAGTACTAGATTCTATTGCAGCTACTCCTACAAAAAACGACAGGCCTTTAACCGATGTACGCATGCATATGTTTCTCCTGAATAAACCCAAACTCAAATAATACTACCCTTCTTCAGTCATTCGTTGTAAGAGTATTGTTTTTGTAACGGATGACTGATTAATAGTAATTTCTTCTTCAGCAGAAAGATTGATAATACTATCATCCTCTTCTTTCTTAAATGCGAGCTGTGCCAATAAAACATATTTTCCATAAGGAACTGCTTTGCCCATAAAATCATCAGACTGATCATCTGTCGGGTTCACCAATACAATTGTTTCTTTGCCATTCAATGGTTTCAGCGTTACTGTGGCCGCATTAAATCCTGCTTCCGATATAGACGCACCATCGGTGCTTTTTTCAACCGTTTCCGACAGGTCAAGTGTAACGGTAATATCTGCCTTACCTGTTTCAGCATGTGTAATGGTATTTTGTGTAGCTGTTCCGAAAGGAAGGATCAATTCTTTTAACCGATCCAGGAAACGCATCACCCGACCGGAAAAGAAACCGCTGATAAAAGCAAATACAATTAATCCGTTATTCACAGAAATATCAATCATATTATCATTTGCATCGATCAGGTACTGGTAGCCCAATACCAGAACAATGGTACAAGCCGGCGCATAAAACATTTTTGCCACCTGCCCCGAAATTTCAGCAGGATCAAAGCTGCCGCTGTCTTCTGTACCTGCCGTATTTAGACTTTTTGCATTGGCAATACTTACATAATATACCAAGCTCACCAGTACACCCATCAGGCTCCATAAAAATGCTTCCAGATAAGTTTTATTGCCGGTTAACCAGAAAGGACTGTTAACCAGGAATTTTTTATCGGTGAGATAATCCGTTATATCCTGATTTTTCATTTGCGCCAGCAGCGACATGGTTTCATTGAGTTGCTGACGATTAATTTTCTGATGCATTTCTGTTCTCAGAAAATGATCAAGAAATAAATTACGTTTCTGGTTCGGATTGCTTGCTAAACTATCTCTTGCCTGTAAGCTGCTATCGTAGGATAGATATTTATACACCAGTTGTAATTGTTTTTTATCAAGTTGCACATACTGGTTACCTTTCCAGATACTATGCGTAAATACATACACAAGTACCGTGATGCCCAATAAAAAACAAAGCATCAGCAACCATTCACGTCCGCTCCATGTTTTTGCATGCAGATATCCGAGTTTATTATTTTCCATGAGTTTGTTGGGATTTGGTGATTAGGTTAACAGTTTACTAAATACCCATTCGTCAGATGTGTTACTGATTTTACTCCAGCCATCTCTTTCCTGGTATACGGCCAGTTCTGTTTCTTTTAGAACCACCCGTAGAACAGCTGAATTTTTATTGGGGGCTGAACGAACATTTAATGCCGATGCTTTTACCTTTTTCATCTTTGGCTGAACAACAGGTGTTATAACCTGATCCTTCATGGCTTCTGTAATCAACGGGAAAAAATTAGTTTTTGCAGCAGTAATGGTATTACCCCCAAAGAATCCGGTACCCGGACAGGTTTTCTGTTCATTGCCTACGAGACCTGAATTGATTTTTTCGTCTGAAAATCGTTTTCCTTTCTGGTCATACCAATGATGATATACAATGGAAGATGAATTGGGTTGCAGCTTAAAGCGTTTACACAACATGGCATTGAGCCATATGATACAGTTGTGATGAGCTTCTGTCATCTGATCGGCTCCAACATCAAAATTTCCAAAATGTTCTATACATATACCACCTGTATTGGCACCACGAATACCTGCAGGTACCAAATCAATCGGTCTGCACAAAGCAATATTGCCAGACGGAAATGTGGTGATATGCTGACCAATATCGCTCCATTTACGGTCGTTGATATGAACCGATCGCATCGATTCGAGCCAATACATTTCTCCCCGCTGCGCAGTAAGATGCGTATAACCCGGTCGCCAGGTATGATGGTTCTGGATAATTTTTATTGTTCTGGAAAAAACAGAACTATTCAGATAGTGATTAAATTCATCAGGTGTAAATATCCTGAATTGGGCCAGTGGCATGATCGTATCATTTTATGTTTATCGAAAATGTTTAACTGACTATTGTTCGGCTAAATAATTCCCTGCGGTAGAACTGCTCCCAAAAATAAGACCCGGATAGGCTTATCCGGGTCTCTGCCCACCCTTTCTGATGGGGGGTAAGGCTTACATAGGATCAATGATTGCTTGCTTAACCCTGGGACTGTTACCCGATCACACCCCCCGATGTGATTAGTAACAGTCCTGATAGGTTTATCTGATAAAGGCTAATGCCTGATTATCAAAGAGATAGGAGGAATCACAGTTTCTTGGTGCATTAGTATCTGATTACTAATTTTAAACTGTTAAACGGACGAAGTTTAATAACCCCTCCTTTCTGATACCAAAATTACAGTGGATCATTATATGAGTCAACTGTGAAAAGACGCAGGTGCAGAAATGGAATCTTTTTAGTAAGCGAAAAATGAGCCAGACAGCACCCCAAGGATTAGGAAGCTATTCCAAGAGTTTTATCACCGATATTCCTGCAGATCTTTCAGCAGAGGAAGTGAAACATTTTAATGAAACCATTCCCAAATTTCCGGAAGAAGGTATTTATATCTATTCCTTTGCAAAAGGCAGAATGGTTTATGCCCATGGATGGGAAGGAGTACTGGGTTACAAAGACGATGAAATAACGATGCTGAAAATTGTAAACATGACGGCGCCTGATTATGCTCCCTTTGTACATGAAGTCAACGATAAAGCGCTGATGTTTATTCATAAAACCACTACTGACCTGGATAAGTACAGTTTTATGATTGAGTCGAAGAAAATGCATAAAAACGGTACTGAAGTACCCATTGTAGCAAGGGTGGGTGTGTTTGAATATGCCAATGGAAAAGTACTATCTATCATCGGCCGCTTTCAGGTAAACAGAAGTGTAACTTTTGGTAAAGTGATGCGCTATGCAGCTTTCGGACCTGAAAAATCAGGATTTGAAGAAGAGTTGAATAAAACCTTGTTTTATCAGTACGCCATTTCCAATAAAGAAAAAGAAACACTGGCAATGGTGGCAAAAGGGTATTCATTTAAAGAAATTGCCAGCAATTTCAATGTATCGCAATCTGCCATTGAAAAAAGGATCATCCCCTTGTATAAACGATTTGATGTAAAAAGCCTTACCCACTTGGTGAGCTTTGCCTACGACAATCATATCCTTCCCTGAAACCAATAAATCAGGCAACAGGATTAAGATCAATTTCCATGATTTTATGGGCTGGAATACCTATATCGGTTAACATCTGCTTCCAGCTGTTTTGTAATGCCTGAGCAGACACTGTAGCAATTTCACCTAATACCCAGATAGTATTCAGTTGTTGCAGGGCAATATGATTTTTTGCTGCATTGTGTCCTTCATTCATGTGTTGTATAAATACGGCAGGAGAAATAAATTCACCTGAATGAGGTAATCCGGTATTTAAATCGTCTATCACCAGACAATCGGCTTCACGCCAGTTCCAGAGGTTTGCGGGTACTGAAGCTGCTGTTGAATCTGCTTCAATCATCCAGCTGAATAATTTCATGGCCGTGGCATATTTAGCGGTTCTGTGCCTGATAGACCACTCATTGGCAATGGCCACGGCCAGCGATGTTTTACCTGTTTTATAGACGCCTGATATTAATAAATGATACCCCGCTTTTGGCCGCTCTAAAAACTGCAATACTGTTGTTCTGTCCGCCTCCCCCATGTTCCATCTCCATTGACTCAATCTGAACTGAAATGGATATTCTGCGGCCTGCTGAAATATTTTGGTATGGTACCAGTACTTAGAAGGCTTGGCTAATACAAATCCAACTATCAACAAAGCGGCAAGCAGGTACCAGTTAAATCCTAACAACAAACCAGCAAGCAATGCACCCGTGGCAAAAAAGCCTAGATCGGTTGCCGTATCATGAATAATATTTTTCCAGTCAGGCTCAAATAAAGCGCCTTCTTTTTTTTGCCGGCTGAGTGGTTTTACCACATTATATATTTCAAAGCCTGTCCAGCATATAGCTATACTTATCGCTGCTTTCCACGATGCACCGCTTACATGAAAAACCTTTGCTAAGAGAAGGTATAACAGGTGAGTGGGTATATAACCCAGCATACAATGTCCGCACTGGTTAGCCAGCCAGCCATAACTAAGGGTTATACCTCTTTGCGAATCTTTGCCAATAAGATCGTAGTGTAATTGCTTTTTTACAATGGCTGCAGGTAGTTGGTAGGACATATGCTGGGTTTACTGCATAAATATAGCCACAGTCGTAAAAGATTACAATGGGAAATATTTCCCTTTATCCAATACGCCTGTGGCTATGTATATAAGAAAGCCCTGGTTATTCTTCTTCCTTGTAGAGTGGGTTTCTGCGGGTGGGGATGATCATTTTCTCATCTTCACTCAAAAACACCCAAAATGCATACAGGGTAAAAATATCACCGGGGGTTTTGCTGTCGCCGTTTTCACTTCTGCGCTCATAGGGGCCCAGTAATTCGCCGTTATGTTTTAACTCTAACAATTTCTTTTCGTGGGCCAGTTCTTTAAAACTTTCAATGGTCATACCGTTGTTGATTTTGTGCAAATATAGGTGTATCCGTCATTTTTCTTCTAACATCAATTTCGTGCTGCTAAATGGGTTGATTTCTATAGATTCCTCGAAATAGGACCATTTATCAAACCATAAAGTGGCTTCTGTAAGCCACTTACCCATTGGGAGTTTTACCTTCTGCGATATTGCAGTTCCATTAAACAGAAATAAATACTTTCTGGATTTGCTACCCTCTTTTTTTCCTCCAAGTGTATAGGCAATTATACCCTCCGGAAGATTCTCCAGAAAACTAATGCTTTCTTTGACCGCGTTTTGAGATGGTAGACGGAACAGTGGCTCCTTCTTTTTTTGATCTACCAATGATTTCACTCGCAGGAAAAAAAGATGATTTGTTGTTTTCAAATCCCACCGAATCGCATTTACACTATCGCCCTTATTATAAGAATTCTCCTCCCCAAACTTGGAACGAAGAAACTCTGAGCCTGCATGCAAAAAAGGAATGCCTTGTGATGTGAGTACAATCGTTAATGCCAGTTCATGCATTTTTTTTCTGTCTGCCTCCGATGCTTCGGGTACAGATAAAGCTATTTTATCCCAGAGAATATTATTATCATGGCACTCGGCATAAGTAATTACATTATCAGGCCCGGAAGCATAAGGCTCTTTAGAATAGTTCACTTTACTCATATCAATCTGCACATGTTTACCCGATGCCACAATACCAAACTTTACCGATTCTGCATTGCTTGTTTTACCGGTAGCAAAACCTTTGTCTTTTATATCAAACACACTTCCTTTAATGCCATCACGTATATCATCACTGAACACTGCAATACCTTTTAATAAATGTGCATTTTTCTTTACTGCTCTTTGTGCTTCCGGATAAGGAGAAGTGCCCGCCGTCCAGCCTTCACCATACAGGAGTATATCGCGTTTTATTGTATGCAGTGTATCTGAAATAAGGTTCATGGTTTTTATATCATGTACCCCCATCAGATCGAAACGAAAACCATCAATATGGTATTCGTTTACCCAGTACAGCACACTCTCCAGCATAAACTTGCGGAACATTTCTCTTTCGCTGGCTGTTTCATTACCACAGGCAGTGGCATCAGAAAAACTGCCGTCTGCTTTCTGCCGGTAATAATAACCTGGTACCAGTTGATTAAAATTAGATGTTTCTGTCAGCGCCGTATGGTTATACACCACATCCATTACCACCCTCAATCCTTTTTTATGAAAAGCCTGTATCATCTGTTTTAATTCACGTATGCGAACAGTGCCATCTGCTGCATTGGTACTGTAAGAACCTTCGGGTACATTATAATGAACAGGATCGTAACCCCAGTTGTACTGACCGGTTTTTGTTTCATCCACCGAATTATAATCGTAGAAAGGAAGCAGGTGAACATGTGTAACACCCAGTTCTTTTATATGATCGAGACCTGTTGATAAACCTGCGGCGTTTTTAGTGCCTGTTTCAGCCAGTCCTAAAAATTTTCCTTTATGTTGTACGCCAGATGATGGGTGAATGGTTGCATCGCGAATATGCAGTTCATAAATAACAGCATCGGTTGGCAGGTTTTTATCAGAGAAAGCAGGGCTTCTGTCTGTATCCCATCCTTCGGGATTCGTTTCTTTCAAATCAACAACCATCGCTCTCTGTCCATTAATACCAACGGCTCTGGCATAAGGATCGGTTACTTCATTATTCCATTTGCCATTGATTTTTGTGCGGATGGTATAGAAATATCCTTTCAGGTTTTCTTTAACAGTTAGTACCCATGTACCCGATTCGGCTTTTTGCATAGGTAATACCTGGTATACTGCTCCGCCTGATCCCTCCTTATACAACCTTAGTTCAACATCAGTGGCCGGCGGACTCCATATGCGAAACACAGATGACTGGCTGGTATAAGTTAACCCCAGATCATTGCCTTTATAAACAGGATACTGATCGTACCGGCTTTGCGCTTCTGTATGTTGTTTTGCCAATATCATAAGGAAGCAGATTAGAATGAAGTGCTTCATGAGCAGGTTTTAAGCTTTAATATACAATTCATTTTTGACCCAACCTTAGCCCAGCCCGGGATTTAAATCCCGGGCTGGGTTAAGGTTGGACAATTCTTGCCATAGGTTATTTAGGAACCCATGTAATTCCTGCAGAACCTTGCAACATTACCATTTCGTTCTTTCCACTTTCATTACCCAATCTGTCAACGGCTGTTACCCCAACTGCTATGAGGTTTATTTTTTCTTTACTGGCAGCAGTAATACTTTGTTCCAATTCAAGCATTCTGTCATTTCTGTTGAGTATCTGATACCGTTGCTGGTTTCCATACCGGTAATACAGCACCCACCGAAACACTTCTGATGACGCTGTATGCTTCCAGCTAATTTTTACTTTACTGTTTTCAGTTACAACAGTTATTTCAGGTTTTGCAGGAGCCTGGCTACCCAGCCATGGACTTGCAGGTGCCAATGCCTGTTTTTTATAAGGCCCTTCTATCAACGCTTTTGCCATAGGTTGGTTTTTGGAAACAGAGAAAATGTTCCAATGCAATACACCCATACTTTGTGGCAGCATACCACGCGATATCATAATCTGGCTCATGATTTCATTGACATTTTTTGCACTGGTATCTCTTCCTACACTGATGCCCGGCCAGAGATGGCGCTGCATGGTATTCTCCTGCTGCCACCAGCCCAGTAAAACAGGATAACTCTGTGGCATACGATTGATGGGCCAGTACAATTGCGGAGCGAAATAATCGATCCATCCTTTATTCAACCACAGTTTTGCATCGGCATACAACTGGTCGTACTGATCGAATCCTTCAATAGATGCCGGGTAACCTGGGCGCCAGATACCAAACGGACTCAAACCAAACTTCACCTGTTTCTTTTCGGCTTTAATTTCTTTATATAGTCTTTCAATCAGTGTATTCACCGCATTGCGTCTCCAGTCGCCACGCGATAATGTACCACCCGCTTGCTGATACGCTTTCCAGCTTTCATCATCCGGAAAATCATCGGCTCCGTTATAGGATGGATAGGGATAGAAATAATCATCGAAATGAACCCCATCAATATCATAACGCTTTACAATATCCATCACCACTGCCGATGTATGATCCTGTGTTTCTTTTCTTGCAGGATCCATCCACCAGTACCCTTCTTTTAATTTCATCACCAGCTCCGGATGTTTGGTTACGATTGACTGTTCACTGATTTCCTTTCCGTCTTTATGATGCGCACGATATGGGTTTAACCATACATGCAGTTCCATACCCCGATCATGTGCCGCTTCAATCCAGAAATGCAAAGGATCATACAATGGTTCCGGTGCTTTTCCCTGCTTACCCGTTAAATAATAAGACCAGGGCTCCAATGCACTTTCATACAATGCATCGGCCTGTGGACGCACCTGGAAGATGACTGCATTAAAATGATGTGCTTTCAGAAAATCGAGTTGCTCAATGGCATCTTTTTTCTGTTCTTCCACACTTAAGCCCGGCTTTGCGGGCCAGTTAATATTGGCCACTGTGGCAATCCATGCGGCCCTGAATTCTCTGTCGGCACTGAATGTTTTTACCGGTTCATTGCGTTGTGCTTTTTTAGCAGGGTTGCAATACAGAAAAAAGATAGATGCAAAAGCAATCAGTAAACTATTACGAACCATATATGGCGTTTATGAACATTAAAACTACTCCAAAAGATTCTAACCCCCCCTGCGTAAACGCTGCGTACGCTCGTTCTCCTGCGGTGCATATTCGAGTAAGGTTACCGCAGAGACATGGGGAGAGGAGTATGGAACACAGATTTTCATGATTATGATGATTAATCATGATAGATATTGAAAATCATGAAAATCCGTGTTCTATTCATACGCTTTCTTCATCATTCCTTCTTGACTCCATGGTTTAATTGCTACAACTTTGTAAACATAGGAGAACGAGAGGAAACAGAGGTTACACAGAGTTTTTCTACCTTTCCTTTTATTTAATAGAGATGGCATTACCGGGAAAGAAAAAAAAGATAGATGTAATTGATAAATTACTGGAAGCCTGCTACCGGCATAATAAAGATGCCTTGTTTGTAATGAGCCTTATGCACCAGTATGAAGAAAGAGGCAGCCTCAGCAAAAAACAACTGGAAGGTTTATTACTAAAAGCCAAAAAAGCAAAAGACATACCGGCAGGATTGATTGCAGGTGTTGAAGCCATTGTGCTTAAAATGCCTACACGCGATAAAACGCCGGTGGAAGCAGCAAGAAACAAGGAACAGGAAACAGGGAAGGAACGGGATGAATTGATGCAACAGATACTTCATAAATATCCGCAACATAAACGTGTATTGTTTCTTAAGGCACAATGGGAACAACGAAAAACACTTTCTGTAACAGAGCAACAGGAACTGGAGAAGTTTCACCAGTTACTCATCCTGAACAAGAAATAAGCTGTGACAAATGTCACGCCAGCGCTTTTTTATCGGTTTAAATTTGCAGATTGTCTAACTTGTGTTTATGATACCGATTGAGATCATACAAAAACATTTTCCCTTTTTTGAGAAAGACCTGCAGGATCAGATTGCTGCCGTTGGTGAAGTAAAAAAATTTGAACCCGGTGATATTCTGATGAAAACGGGGCAGAACATACGCTCTACCATGCTGGTACTTTCTGGTCTTATTAAAATTTTCAGGGAAGATGAAGAAGGAAATGAATTCTTTATGTATTACCTGCAACCGGGTGAGGCCTGCGCCCTCTCTATGGTATGTGCCATTAAACAGGAAACCAGCCATATTATGGCCAAAACGGTGAACAACACAGAAGTAATTGCCATTCCATTAACCTATATGGATCAGTGGATGGCCAATCATAAAAGCTGGTATCATTTTGTTATCAGCAGTTATCGCGATCGTTTTGAAGATATGTTACAAACCATTGACCATATTGCTTTCAGGAATATGGATGAACGCCTGGTTTTTTACCTGAAACAACACCAGGATACCACTAAATCGAATATGCTGGGTATTTCATTTACTGAAATGGCCCAGGAACTCAACTCATCGCGTGAAGTAATTTCAAGACTCATGAAAAAGCTCACGGAAAAAGGTATGATCAAACAGCATAAATCGCATATTGAAATAGTTGATCTGCAAAAATGGGCTTCGTGATATTTATCACGAAACAATCTGGTTCATGCCCTCAACTTTGCCCCTACAATTAAAAACATGGAAATAGCGGGCTATATTGCATCTTTGGTTATTGGTGTTTCTCTCGGATTAATAGGTGGCGGTGGATCTATTTTAACGGTACCCGTTCTTGTGTATCTTTTTGGAATAGAACCTGTACTGGCTACTGCGTATTCACTTTTTATAGTGGGCTTGTCGAGTTTAATAGGGGCCGTTCCAAAATATAAACAGGGTTTTATTAACCTGAAAACCGCCTTCATTTTTGGTCTTCCTTCTATTGCAGCGGTTTTTGCCACCCGAAAATTTATTGTTCCATTAATACCTGCCGAAGTATTTACCATAGGCGGTTTTGTTGTTACAAAATCGATACTCATGATGCTTTTGTTTGCAATGCTTATGGTCTTTGCTTCTGTTTCCATGATTCGCGAAAAACAAAAAACAGAAGAGAAAGAAAATGGCCCCCAGCAATTCAATTATCCATTGATTCTTCTTGAAGGCGCAGTTGTAGGTATGTTAACAGGATTGGTAGGTGCCGGCGGCGGATTTTTAATTATTCCCGCGCTGGTATTATTAAGCAAATTACCCATGAAACAGGCTGTTGGTACTTCGCTGCTCATTATTGCGGCCAAGTCGCTGATTGGCTTTACCGGCGATCTTTCTCATTTTAAAATAGACTGGCCGCTACTCGGTTCTATAACAGCATTGGCAATCGGTGGAATTTTTATGGGTAACAGTATCAGTAAAAAAATAGATGGCAATAAACTAAAAAAGGGGTTTGGCTGGTTTGTGCTGGTAATGGGTATGTATATAATTGTTAAAGAAATCGTTTTCCCCGGAGGTTCATCACATTAGTTTTTTATACCCCCCAATAAGTGAGAGGCCTGCAGCAATGCGGGCCTTTCTAATTTATGACAAAGAGCAGTTTTGAATGTGACGAATATCACGTTTTAACTCGTCTACTCTTTTCAACTTTACAACTCCAACTCTCTGTGAAAACTTCGTTAACTCATGTTCTGCGGTGAAGATTCATCGCAGAGAAAGAAGGGCGCAGAGTTTTCGCAGAGAGAGATTGTTAAAAAATAAGCATCGTGATTCAGGTCACGGAAAAGGGGAATGAAACAACTCAATTTTACAGTATCAAATAAAACAAACCACTATGATAGTTGAACAAATTTATACCGGATGCCTGGCACAGGGTGCCTACTACATTGAAAGCAATGGTGAAGCTGTGGTAATTGATCCACTCAGAGAAGTAGCTCCTTATATCCAGAAAGCTGATCGCAATGGCGCCAAAATAAAATATGTGCTGGAAACACATTTCCATGCCGATTTTGTATCAGGCCATATCGATCTCGCCAAAAAAACCGGTGCTCAAATTGTGTATGGTCCAAATGCGGCACCCGATTTTAATTTCTATTCTGCTAAAGATGGAGAGGAATTAAAAGTAGGTAAGGCAACCATCCAGGTATTACATACACCGGGACATACCATGGAAAGCACCTGCTACCTGTTGAAAGATGAATCAGGAAAAGCTGTTGGTCTGTTCAGTGGAGATACGTTGTTTATTGGCGATGTGGGCCGTCCGGATCTTGCTCAAAAAGTGAAAGCCGATCTTACACAGGATATGCTGGCAGGTTATTTATTTGATTCACTGAGAAATAAAATCATGCCTTTATCTGATGATATTATTGTGTATCCGGCGCATGGTGCGGGCAGTGCCTGTGGTAAAAATATGAGCAAGGAAACAACCGATACACTGGGTCGCCAGAAGCAAACGAATTATGCATTAAGGGCCAATATGACTAAACAGGAGTTTATCAGCGAAGTAACCAATGGTTTGGTGGCTCCACCTGCTTACTTTCCATTAAACGTAATGATGAATATTCATGGTTACGAAAGTATTGATACCGTTCTGGAAAGAGGTCAGCATGCATTGAGCGCCGATGCATTTGAAGCTGCTGCCAATGAAACAGGCGCATTGATTCTCGACACTCGTGATCCGCAAACATTTGCAGCCGGTTTTATTCCCAATTCCATCAATATCGGTATCGACGGAAACTTCGCACCATGGGTAGGTGCCATGATACCAGATATTAAGCAGGAAATTTTACTGGTAACAGAGGAAGGAAGAGAACAGGAAGTAATTACCCGCCTGGCCAGGGTTGGTTACGATTTTACTATTGGCTATTTAAAAGGTGGTTTTGCTGCCTGGGAAGCTGCGGGTAAAGAAACGGATCAGATTCTTTCCATAAGCGCCGATGAGCTGGCCATTATTCTGGAAGAAGAAAACGTAAACATACTGGATGTACGCAAGAAAAGCGAATACCTCAGTGAACATGTTTTAGATGTAGAGAATGCACCGTTAGATTTTATCAACGACAGCATGAGCCAGATAGACCGTAACAAAACTTATTATGTACACTGTGCCGGTGGTTATCGTTCCATGATTTTTAATTCCATTCTGCGCGCCAGAGGTTTTGATAACCTGATTAATGTTAAGGGTGGATTTAAAGCCATCAAAGAATCAGAAAAATTCAGGATAAGTGATTATGTATGTCCAACAACTTTATTATAAACAATGAAAACAATTCAGGAAATAATCAATAACAGCAATGCTACCATTATTGATGTAAGAACAAGCAGTGAGTTTGGTGTATCGCATTATCCCGATGCCATTAATATTCCGTTAGACGAATTACCCAAACATTTACACCAGTTAAAAAGAGATAACAAACCTGTTATTCTTTATTGCAGAAGTGGCAACAGGAGTAGTATCGGTATGAATTTTTTACACCAGCAGGGACTGAAAGAAGTGTACAATGGTGGTGGATTAAGCGATATGCTGCAATATAAAAATTAAGAAACAATGGCATCATTCATCAAAATAATAAGCAGCAGCTGGCATTTTATGCGCGTGTTAAGAGTAGTTTTGGCGCTTGCCATTCTAGTACAGTCCTGGTATGTAAAAGACAGTACCACAGCCGTTATAGGGCTGATACTGCTTGCCATGGGATTATTTAATATTGGCTGCTGTGGACCCAATGGCTGTTATACACCCGTAAAAAAGAAGCAACCTGTTTCAGCAAATGAACCTATATATGAAGAAGTGGTTTAGTAAAAATTATCTTTTACTCATTGGTGCCGCAATTGGCGCACTTAGTGGTTTCCTTTACTGGAAATATGTTGGCTGTATCTCAGGCACCTGTGCCATTACTTCAAAACCAGTAAACAGCACGCTTTATTTTTCGGTACTTGGTGTATTGGTTTTTAGTTTGTTTAAGAAACCTTCAAAACAAAAAACACATGTTGAATAATGCATTTGCTAAAATTATAGACAATGAAAAACCAGTACTGGTAGACTTTTATGCGGACTGGTGCGGCCCCTGCCGTATGATGCCACCAGTATTAAAAGAAATTAAAAACAGGATGGGTAACCAGGTACAGGTATTCAAAGTAAATGTAGATAAACATTCCGATGTGGCCGCACATTTCCAGGTAAGCAGTATACCAACGCTGATGATTTTTAAGAAAGGACAACTGTTGTGGAGAGAGTCTGGTGTAAAAAATGCCGGCCGGTTACAACAGTTGTTACAACAATATACATCATGACAACAACAGAAATATTTTATACCGAAAACATTCGCTATAGTGGCTGTGTAAACAGTATTCAATCTGAACTCAATAAAATTCCAGGTGTACAGGGAGTGAATGTATCGGTGCCGGAAAAAAAGATATCTGTTATGGGTATTGGTATAAGCAGAGACCTGGTTATAAAAGCCCTCCGTAAAATGGGTTATCCGGCATTGGGTCATAATTCATTATTTAGCAGGGCCCTTTCGATCGTATCTTGTTCCGTGGGGAAATAATTTTCAAATTAATTGACTATCACTCATGACAGTTCAATATGCTGCCATAGGAATTTCATTCACTTTACTCAGTCATACGGTATTGGCACAGCATGAAATAACTGAATCAAATAAAGACAGCAGCTCCCTGTTATCTGCTTTCAGGAATGGTAAGGTGGAAGGGCATTTCAGGTATTTTTTTATGGGTACCGATAATAAGAAAGGACTCTCAGATTATCATGCACATGCTACAGGTGGTGGTTTAAGTTATACCACTGCTGCTTTTCATAGGTTCCGGCTGGGTATTGGTGGCTTTTTTATTTTTAATACAGGCTCGTCCGATCTTATTAAACCCGACCCTGTTACGCAACAGCCAAATCGTTATGAAATAGGGTTATTTGATATTGAAAACCGATCCAACAAAAATGATATTGATCGTTTGGAAGAACTGTATTTGAGTTATAGCTGGAAACAGAATGTGGTTACACTGGGCAAACAAATCATCAATACCCCTTTTATCAACCCGCAGGATGGAAGAATGCGGCCAACAGGAGTAGAAGGTATATGGCTGAAAACAAAAACAGAAAACCTGGAAATAGATGCGGGTGTACTTTGGGGAATAAGTCCGCGAAGTACCGTTCGCTGGTTTAATATCGGGCAGTCATTTGGCATATACCCACAAGGCGTTAATATATCCGGTAAGCCTTCTGATTACAGGAGTCATATCAACAGTAAATTTATTGGTCTTGTTGGAATTAGTTACCCTATAAGCAAACAAACAAAAATTCAGTTCTGGGAACAATTTACCGACCAGGTTTTTAATACGATGTTATTTCAAATCGATCAACGTTTTTCAGAGAATGAGCAACAGTATTATTATGCTTCTGCCCAGGCTATCATACAACACAGTTTAAAAAATGGCGGCAACCAGAATCCCGATCATACTTATATGCAAAAGGGTAATAACGCTTTGAGTGTTGGAGCAAGAATGGGCTGGAAAAATAAGGAACAGGATATTTCTTTTAATTATACCCGCATTACCCGCCACGGCCGTTACTTAATGCCCCGTGAATGGGGGCGCGACCCGTTTTTTACTTTTTTACCCCGTGAAAGAAACGATGGCTTTGGCGATTTGAACGCATGGATGCTGCAGTATAAAAAAAAGTTTGGAAAAAGTGGGTTCCAGTCGAAGGCGGGTTTTGGTTATTACCATTTACCCGATGTACTGAATACAGCATTCAATAAATATGGCATGCCATCTTATACCCAACTGAATATTGATCTTCAGTATCATTTCAAAGGTTTATTAAACGGGGCACAGGCACAATTACTATATGTATACAAAGGACAGAAAGGAAACAGCTATAATAACGACAAATATGTTATTCATAAAGTAAACGCATCGTTATTCAACCTAATTTTAAACTACCGATTTTAATGGAGAAGCAATGTGGAAGAAGATAAAAACAAACTGGCCGGCTTTTTTATTATTTGTACTGGCATTTGCTGTCATTACCAGTTGGATTTTTCAAAGCAGCAGGCATTCAGATTTTTATAGCCAGGCTGATAGCAGTTGGCATGCACCCAGTTATTATCTCGATCCTATAAAAGATGAACATTCACGTGAACTTGTTTTATATGGTGAGGAGTTAATTGCACATACATCAAAATACCTCGGACCTAACGGAACAGTTCAGCAGATCAGTAATGGGATGAACTGCCAGAACTGTCATTTAGATGCAGGTAAACGGGTTGATGGTAATAATTATGCAGCTGTTGCAGCTACTTACCCCAGGTTTAGGGCAAGAAGCGGCAACATGGAAAGTATTTATAAACGTGTGAGCGATTGTTTTGAAAGAAGTTTGAACGGCCATGCGCCAGACAGTAACAGCCGTGAGTTCCTTGCTATTGAGGCATATATTAAGTGGGTAGGAAAAGACGTGATTAAAAATGAACATCCCAGGGGCAGCGGTATAAAAGTACCGGCAATATTAGCTCGTGCAGCCGACCCGGTTCGCGGAAAAAAAATTTATACGACCAGCTGCGAACGTTGTCATGGCAGTAATGGAGAAGGACAAATAAATCCGGAGAATACTGGTTACAGTTATCCGCCTTTGTGGGGTAACCATAGTTACAATACAGGAGCAGGTTTATATCGTCTCAGTAATTTTGCAGGTTTTGTACAATCCAATATGCCGTTCAACGAGGTTACACACAATACTCATCTCACAAACGAAGAAGCCTGGGACCTGGCCGCTTATGTAAATTCACAACCCCGGCCTGTTTTTAAGGAACGATACGATTGGCCCGATATTTCAACTAAACCTTTTGATCATCCTTTTGGTCCATACGCAGATGGTTTCAGCGAACAGCAACATAAATATGGCCCCTTCCTACCTATTATACAGGCAAAAAAACAATAGTGCATCGGCGTGACATGAATCACGTTTCAGCAATACGATAAACAGCATTTTTGTAGTCAATATTTTTTATGCAAGAATTCTTACAACAGCCCTGGCCCTGGTATGTAGCGGGTGTAGTGATTGGATTAATTGTTCCAATATTATTATTATTAGGCAATAAACATTTTGGTATTTCAGCCAACCTGCGTCATGCCTGTGCCGCCTGTTTTCCTGCGAAGATTAATTTTTTTCAGTACGACTGGAAGAAAGAATCATGGAACCTGTTTTTTGTAGGAGGCATTCTCATTGGCGCCATGATTGCCGCATTTGGTATTCCCGATCCTGATCCGATTATTGTTCATCCTGCACTCGTAAATGAGTTAAAAGAATATGGCATGAGCGATTACAGCAGTATGGTACCAAAAGAACTGGTATCCTGGGAATCTCTTTTCTCTGTACGCGGACTGATACTGATGGTGGGTGGTGGTTTCCTGGTGGGTTTTGGTTCCCGTTATGCAGGCGGATGTACAAGCGGACATGCCATCATGGGGTTAAGCAATCTTCAATGGCCCTCATTGGTAGCAACCTGCTGTTTTATGGCCGGCGGTTTTTTAATGGCCAATTTTATACTTCCCGTTATTATGAAACTATAACTGAAAACAATGAACAGATCTCAAACAGAAATAGTAACCGATTTTGAAGTTCGTTCACTCGATACCATGTGTATAAACGAGTCTGAACAACAACATCCGTGGTGGTATAATTTTAAATACCTGGTCGTAGGTATTTTATTTGGAATTGTATTTATAAAAGCTGAAATCATTTCCTGGTTTCGCATGCAGGAAATGTTCCGGTTTCAGAGTTTTCATATGTATGGTGTAATAGGAGCGGCTGTTATGGTTGGGGCCATTTCTGTGGCGCTGATTAAAAAGTTTAAAGTAAAAACCATTCATGGTGAAGAAATACATTTTACTCCCAAAAAATTCAATAAGGGCCAGATCATTGGTGGACTAATTTTTGGTTTGGGCTGGGCTCTTACCGGTGCATGCCCGGGACCCATCTTTGCTCAAATTGGAATGGGAATTACGGTAATGATTGTAATTTTATTAAGTGCTATTGCCGGTACATGGGTGTATGGTTATTTCAGGGATCGTTTGCCACACTAAATTATTTATATGCAGGGATTGAAAAAAAATGCCTCCCAGTTTTACCTGTTGGTATTAGTCAACGCTTTTGTGGGTACCATGATCGGGTTGGAGCGCTCTGTATTACCCGGGCTTGGCAAAGAAGTATTTTTTCTCAATGAATACACGGTAATCCTGTCATTTATTCTTGCTTTTGGTATAACAAAAGCGCTCGCTAACCTGGCTGTAGCAAAACTCATGCTTCAAAAAACAAGAAAGCAGGTATTGATTGCAGGATGGATTGCTGCCATACCTGTTCCGTTTTTACTGATGTATGCTTCTTCCTGGTGGTGGATAATTGCCGCAAATATTTTCCTCGGAATAAACCAGGGCCTGGCCTGGTCTTCAACAGTAATCATGAAAATTGACCTGGTAGGAAATAAAAATCGCGGCCTTGCCATGGGTATCAATGAATTTGCAGGATATATAGCCGTTGGACTTGCCGCTTTGCTGGCCAGCAATATAGCTGCTGATTATGGTTACCGGTATTTTCCATTTTTACCGGGTGTTTTCTTTCTGCTTGCCGGTCTGCTCATCTCTATATTTCTCATAAAAGATACCGGTCATTTTGTATCGCATGAAGCACAAACTTCAGCAAACAAAATATTTAACAGACTATGGACAGAAGTAAGCTGGAAACACCATAATATGGGTACTGTTTCCATCAATGGACTGGTAAACAATATGAATGATGCGATGGTATGGGGGGTGCTTCCACTATTATTAATACAGAGAGGATTCAGTACGGTTGAAATTGGATGGATCGCAGCAGTTTACCCCGCTGTCTGGGGATTTATGCAGTTATTTACCGGCAAGTTAGGTGACCATGCCTGCAAAAAACAATTGATTACACTGGGAATGATAGTTCAGGGTTTGGCTATTTTGCTGATGATTATTTCATATTCATTTATATGGATGCTCATAGCGGCTGTATTGTTAGGTATAGGTACAGCATTTGTGTACCCGAATTTTTTAACGGTGATGGCTGAAAATCTTCACCCGTCTCAAAGAGCGGTTGGATTGAGTTTGTTTCGTTTCTGGAGAGACAGTGGTTATGTAATGGGCGCTATCTTAGCAGGATTTCTTGCAGACAGTATTGGCATTAACGGCACGCTTATATTCATAGCGGTGCTTACTATTGCAGCGGGCATACTTGCACAGGTAAGAATGTGCTGTACACTCAAATTTTTATGGCGATCTAACCAGTGTTCCGATATGGCCATGTATTAAATCATTTACCTGGATTTACACGATTCCGGTATGGCGATTATTTTATTGAGTTTATCAACATCAATACTATTTAACCTTCTTTGTAACTCTTCTATTTCCTGTTTAGCTTCCAGATTGGTCTGGTAATCATCCATGACCTGTAAACGGTCAGCGTTCATTTTGTCTTTTCTGCAACATCATAATGATAGGTACCGCATAAGCTGCCTTGTTGAAAACAAAAGATTGAGTAAAATAAATGGATAGGGGGCCCAATGCATGATAAAACCAATAAGATTACAAGCCATCTATACTACAACAATAATGGTTTGTATAATCATGAATGACCAGGAGCCCATACTGTCTGCAACCCTTTGGCCAAAAGTTCTTTTTGAAGAATGTTGTTCATGCCAGGTGCTCACCTGTGTACGCTGTTTGTTTTTCATACCCTGTTTAGGCCGTTATTTAATTTTGCCTGATATTAAGTTACTACTTATCCTTTGTTATTTAATCAGTAGTATCTCTGTGTAACCTCCCTTTCTTCCCTTCTCTTTGTTAAAAAGGTTATACAGAAGCGCACTACGAAAAATGCAAAGTGTTATTAACAAAGAGAAGAAAGGGAGGTTATGCAGAGAGTTTTCATCTTTTAAGCCGAATCTAATTGGTTGGTTCTTACGGTTTATTTACCTTGTTCACTACTACAGCTTATGAAGAGATGTTTTTTTCTGATTGCCTTTCTGTATCTGCAACTAAATGGCAATGGCCAGGTTTTTTTTCCGGTGAATGAGTCATCGGGTAAAGTGTATTATCTGAAAACAGAAGAAATAGGAATTACCAAGGCGGAGAAGTATAACCGGGTTAAAACATGGTTTATTAATTATTATAAAACATCCAGGTTTGAGGATCATTTTAAAATTGCCAGGAAAGGGAAGTCGTTACAAATGATAGAAACAACCAACAGTATTGCAGGCAAGTGCGGATTCTATGTAATGTACCCGGTTGATGATCGTTCAGGTCTGGTGATGGAGCAAATATTTGTAATGTTTACCATGACCATCAGCTTCACTAATGCAGGATATGAAAACCTGATTACCGACATCATTTGTTTTACCGCCCCAACCACTTCAGGAAATATGAGACCTGCACAATTTGAACTGGAAGCCTATAATGAACGGCAACTAAATCGTTTGGCTTATGTACAGCAATACATTGTTCCACAGGTAAATAATTCTATACAAAAAGTACAACTTGAGCTTGCCAGGAATATCAGATACGGTAATTTAACGCAGGCATCCTGGTAGAAATGCCGTTAAAAAACGGTTAGCATGTAGTAAAACCATTACAACAACTCAACTGGCATCACTATTTCATCTGCCCGCTGTATATAGTTTCTTTGTATTAGCAACCGATACAGACAAACGTATCATTGCTTGATTTAAAATCCAAGCATCTTAAGAAAAATCCAAATCAGCCTGTTAACTATTGTAGTGTAAGTTAAACGGGTAATATCCATGAAGTTGAAAACCAAACGCTACGCAGCCTTTGCAGAGAAATCCCCGCAAAGGCTTTTTTATTTTTTTTACAGGAATGAATTAATCAGTATACGCATACTCCAGATAATAACCATTATACCTACTGCAATAAACATTGTCTTCAATGGTAATTTACCCGTAAGTCTTGCTGCAATAGGAGCTGCAATAACACCGCCAATAATCAATCCGGCAATAATGGGCCAGTGAGATATTCCTAATAAAGAAAAGAAGGTTGCTGCACTTGCCAGCGTAACAAAAAACTCAACAATACTTACTGAACCAATTACATAGCGGGGTGTTTTCCCTTTTAATATGAGTGTACTCGTAACCAATGGTCCCCATCCACCACCACCAAAAGAATCAAGAAAGCCACCTGCTGCACCCAGCCAGCCTACTTTACGGAATTTCTTTGGTCTATTTATTTTTTTGAAGCCTGTTCTCAATATCCTTAAGCCAAGGAATAGCGTGTACGCTGCCAAAACAGGTTTTACAAAACCCGAATAATGATCCGATAATTTCGATAAAGCGACTGCACCCAATATGGCGCCAAGTACCCCGGGAATCAGTAATGCTTTGAATAATTTTTTATTAACGTTGCCAAAACGATAATGACTATAACCTGAGGCTGCACTCGAAAACATTTCGGCCGTATGAATACTTCCGCTGATAGCAGGTAATTTAATACCCAGAGAAAGGAGCACAGTTGCTGATACCACACCATAACCCATTCCCAGCAAACCATCTACCAACTGCGCCAGAAAACCTGCCAGTATCATCCAGTAAAACGTACTGTCTAAAGATGCTACCAGTTCTTTTGATTCTGTAAACAATTGTGCGAATGGAACATAGGAAAGAACAAGATGGCCAATAAACATAAAGAAGAAAGCAAACAAAAAAATGGATGCTATTTTTTTCCATCGCTGTTCAGCAACTGTCGGGTTCCTCTTATCCGTTGCCGCTAACACGGCTGTTATTTCATTTAATTTTTTTACTTT
The DNA here is from genome assembly GCA_049324295.1 of Bacteroidota bacterium. Taxonomy (GTDB): domain Bacteria; phylum Bacteroidota; class Bacteroidia; order Chitinophagales; family Chitinophagaceae; genus Sediminibacterium. Next base: position 58,066 of record JBMOKQ010000043.1, on the reverse strand, counting down.
ATAAGAAAAATCTCCTCCAATTTTATTCCTGATGAGTTGCATCTGATCCAGTACCTGGTCGAGTTCAGGCGGTAATGATTCCTGTAATGTTTCTTTTAGCCGTTTGGCAATGGTGGGGGACTTTCCGTTCGTGGAAATGGCCAGTTTAAGATTTCCTTTTTGTACCACCGAGCCAAGATAAAAATCGCATAAAGCAGGTTTATCAGCCACATTCACCAATAGCTTCCTGGCTTTTGCATCGTTACGAATTTCTTCTGCAGTAGTAATATCATTTACTGCAACAATAACTATATCGGCATCGTACAAATCTCCGGAAGAATAGCCTTTTTGCACCAATGCCACTTGTTCTTTTTTTTCTGCCAGTAAAGTCAGTTCTTCATCAAATGCTTTAGCCACTATTTTAACCCTTGTGGCGGGCGCGTTATTCAATACGGTTTGCAATTTTTCAAAAGCTACCGGTCCGCCTCCTATTATCAACACACGCATCCTTTCCAGTTGAATAAAAACAGGAAACAAATGATTCTGTCGGGATACCCTGCATTCCGTTCCGGACAATTTCTGTTCAATTGCTGCTATGGTCATTTGCATCACAATAGTTTTAATACACCTGGTTTATAATATGGCCCTTTGTACATAATCACCGAAACTTTCATGCTGGTTCTTGTTTTTGTTATATTGTTCAAACACGATATCAAGTTCAGCCAATATGGCCGTTTCATCGAGTTGTTCCTTATATGTAGTATTCAGCCGTGTACCCTCACGATCGCCACCCAAATGAAAATTATAACGTCCCGGCCCGGTGCCTACCAAACCAATTTCTGCTGCATAGGGCCTTGCACAGCCATTCGGGCAACCGGTCATTCTGGTAATAATGTTTTCACCTGCTAATGCATGTTTTTCCAGTAGCGGTTCAATTTTACTGATGAGTGATGGCAGGTATCGTTGTGCTTCTGCTAACGCAAGCGGACAGGTAGGCAAAGCCACACAGGAAATGGCATTTTTTCTCAAGGCACTGATAGCCTTATCTCTGTCTATAATACCATATCGCTGCAACATTGTTTCAATGAATGGTTTATCGTCTGGACGAATCTCACTCAATATCAGGTTCTGGTTACTCGTAAAACGGAAAATCAATTTACCTGTTTCCGCCAGCTCCAGAAGTGCTGTCTTTAACGGAACATCGGCCTCATCAGTTACCCTTCCGTTTTCTACAAACAATGTATAATGCCAGTTGCCTTTATAATCAGCCAGCCAGCCATAACGATCTATTCTTTCTGTAAACTTGTATGATTTTATTTCTTCCAGTTTAAAACCACAACGTTGTTCTAATTCTTTTCTGAATGTATCTACACCCATTTTATCGAGCGTATATTTTAATCGCGCCAGTTTACGATCGGAACGGTTACCAAAATCTCTTTGTATGGTCAACACTTCATACACTGCTTTTAATGTTTGCTCTTCACCTGCCGTAAAACCAATTACAGTAGCCAGTCTTGCATAAGTATCGGGGTTACCATGTGTGGTTGACAAGCCACCTCCTACAGCAATATTAAAACCGATGAGTTTGTCATTTTCAATAACGGCTATCAATCCCAAATCATTGGTCAATACATCCACATCATTATTGGGTGGTATGGCTATACCGATTTTAAATTTTCGGGGCAGGTAACGATCCTGGTACAATGGATCGGTTTCATCATACTCCGCAATTTTTTCTTCATCGAGCCATATTTCATAAAAAGCCCTTGTTTTAGGTAATAACAAACGGCTTATTTTATCGGCATATGCATGTACTTCTTCATGAATAGCCGATTCAGAAGGATGACTGGTACAGGCCACGTTCCTGTTTACGTCGCCACAGGCTGCAATGGAATCAAGATGCACCGCATTAAAATCTTTGAGTGTTGGTTTTATCTGGTGCTTTAAAATACCATGCAATTGTATGGTTTGCCTGGTGGTAATTTTAATAACACCGGTGGAATAGCTTCCCGCAATATGGTGTGCCGCCACCCATTGATCGGCTTTCATATACCCCCCGGGTATACGCAACCTGATCATAAATGAATACAATTTATCCAGTTTTTTAGCGGCACGTTCCTCACGCAAATCGCGGTCATCCTGTTCATACATTCCATGAAACTTAATCAATGCATGATCCTGTTCACGAACGGCACCGGTAATTTCATCCGTTAAACTCTCCTGTAATGTGCCACGAAGACCTTTACTGGAGGTTTTTATTTTTTCAATGGGGGAGGGTTTGTTATTTGACATAGATGTGGTTCGTGATTCGTGAATGGTTAATCGTGTCCGAAGGACTTCTTTGGAGAATAGTTTATTTTTAATAGAGGTCTTTTACGTAACGATTTTCCTTTTTAAGTTTTTCGAAGTATGCATTAGCGGCTGCTTCATCTCCGGTTTGGGTTTGGAATACTTTTATTAAAGCTTGTTCAATGGCTTTGCCTGCCGGTTCTTTTTCTCCGCAGAGGTATAGCGATGCCCCCGCTTCGAGCCATGCAAATAATTCCGCTCCCTGTTCTATCAATTTATCAGCCAGTGTTGGTGCATCTGAAATACCATTCTGAAATGCAAGGGTTACTCTTGTAAGCACATCTGTTTCAAACCAGCTTTGCCATTCGGTTTGGTATAAAAAATCAGTGGTAAACTGATCCTCGCTGAAGAACAACCAGTTTTTTCCACTTGCTGCTACTGCATCACGTTCTGCTACAAATGAACGGAATGGTGCAATACCTGTACCCGGACCTATCATAATGATATCTTTATCCTGTGCGGGTAAGCGAAATTTTTTATTGCCCTGAATAAAAAACCGTACGGTATCTCCTTCTTTTTTATTTTCCAAAAACTGTGTACACAAACCGGTTTGTTCCTGTTCGTCTTTTTTAAATACATCCCGCAACACAGTAATGTGTACTTCTCCATTATGTGCAGCAGGGGAAGAAGAAATATTATAAATACGTGGCACTATCTGTGTGAGCCCCTCAATAATTTGTTCAAATAGTTCAGGTCTGGATAATGGATATTGTTTTACCAACGATAAAAGATCTGTTTTAAAGGCAGGAATTTCATAACCACTGATTGTGGCATAATACTTTACAGATTTTTCCAACAGGTAACTGATATTGATTTTTGAAATCAGCAGTTCTCTTATCGATGCTGTTTCATTTTTCCAGCTAATCGTTTTATTTCCATCTATCGATACCAGTTGCAATAACCGATCTACCAGCAATACATCATTCCCGGGAACAATACCGATTGAATCACCCGAAAAAAACCCTACTCCATCCGCCACCAGTTCAATATGATATATATTTTTTGAAGACCCTGTTGCCGCCAGGTTAATATTTGATTGTACAACCCCATCGTAGTATAATTTTCCTGCCGGTTTTTTTTCTTCCACAGGAGTTTTGATTGCTATGGTAGTTTTTTCGGTAGTATGCAGTTGCTGTAAAACAGTATCAAACCACTGTTGGGCGGTATTTTCATAATCAAGATCACATTTTTGCAGACCTGCAATTCTTTCTCCACCCAGGTACTGTAACTGCTTGTCTACATCTTCTCCTGTTTTGCAAAACATGGGATAAGCTGTATCACCCAATGCAAGTACACCATATTTTAGTTGCTGCAGCTTAAAACCGTTATTATGAATATGGTCATAAAATTTTTGTGCGGCTACAGGCGGCTCTCCATCACCCTGTGTACTGATAACAGTAACAAAATATTCTTCTTTTGGTAATTCAGTAAGCTTATACTGATCGAGACTTACTAGTTTGGTTTGAATACCCTTCTTTTTTGCTTTTGATGCAAAATCTGTGGCCAGTTTTTTTGAATTGCCGGTTTCTGTGCCATAGGCGATGGTTAGTTTTTTTGCAGCTGCAGCATTAATGGCTACTGATGTTTGCGTAATGGGTTCTGCAACAAGACCAGACAAATATCCATTTACCCAGATCAATTCTTCTTTATTGAGCTGGCCGATTAAATCAGCTAATATTTTCAGTTTAGGCTCTGCTAACATGTCTCTTTTTTGTGGGTGTTTCTTCTAACTGCGTAAGCCGGCCCGTAAGCGGCGTAAAATAATGTTCTGTACTACTTATATCCGGCAGCCAGGCAAACTGTTCATGCAGGGCTACTACCTTACCAATAATAACCAGTGACGGTGAACGGAAGGTTTTATCTTTTAACTGTTCTGTGTATTGATAAAGATTACAGGTATGAATTTGTTGTAAAGGCGTAGTGGCCTGTTCTATAACTGCCAGTTTTTTTGCCGCATCAATACCATGTTGGGTTAGTTGTTGTACAACTGTTGATAATGTTTCGCCCGACATATAAAATACCAGGGTATCATCTGTTTGTGCCAGTTCTTTCCAGGTTTCAGCGGCAACAATATCTGATTTATAATAAGTAAGTAAACGAACCCCTACCGATAAGCCTCTTGCCGTTAAGGGAATACCTGCATAGGCAGCTGCGCCCAATGCAGCCGTTACCCCTGGAACAATTTCATAAGGTACCTGATACTGTACCAATGTTTCCAGTTCATCCAGTACATTGGAAAAAATACTGGTATCGCCACCTTTCAAACGAACCACTACCTCATATTTTGATGCATACTCAACCAGTAATTCATTAATGGTTTGCTGTGGTGTGGAAATTCCCCTTCTACATTGTTTCCCTACATAAATGATCTCAGCATTTTTATTAACGTAATTGCTGAGTATTTCCGGGCTCACCAAACGATCTGTCAACACAATATCGGCCTGTGACAACCAGCGAGCAGTTTTAACTGTAACCAGTTCCGGATCGCCAGGACCTGCTGATGCGAGAATGACTTTTCCATATGTTTGTTGCTTGCTCATTGTCTACTTTTTTAGTAGATTATTATTGCCTAAAAAAAGAGAACTTATTTTCTCTTTTTTCCTTACCCCGGATTTAAATCCGGGGTAAGGAAAAGATTTAGAATAACCCTTCTATTGATAAATACCTTTCACCTGTATCATAATTAAAGGTGAGTACTTTTGATCCGGCAGGTATTTCAGGTAATTTTTTTGCCACTGCTGCCAGTGACGCGCCTGATGATACGCCTAATAAAATACCTTCTTCTTTTGCGGCTCTTTGTGCAAAAGAGAATGCCTCCTCTTTACCTACCTGTATAATTCCATCCAATACGCTGGTATTTAAAATAGAGGGTACAAAACCGGCACCGATTCCCTGTAATGGGTGTGGAGATGGTGCGCCACCACTTAACACGGGCGACAATTCCGGTTCTACTGCAAATACTTTCAGTGCCGGGAATTTTTCTTTCAGTATTTCTGCAACGCCGGTTATATGTCCGCCGGTACCCACACCGGTAATAATATAATCAAGTCCTTCCGGAAAATCGGCCAGTATTTCCTGTGCTGTTGTTTTTCTGTGTATTTCAGTGTTGGCCGGGTTATCGAATTGTTGTGGCATCCACGCATTGGGTGTGGTTTGTGTTAATTCTGTTGCTTTTTCGATAGCTCCTTTCATTCCTTTTTCACGGGGTGTAAGTACAAACTCCGCACCATATAAAGCCATCAGTCGCCTGCGTTCAATACTCATGCTCTCCGGCATTACAAGAATAATCTTATAGCCTTTTACAGCAGCTACCAGTGCCAGACCAATACCGGTGTTACCACTGGTAGGTTCAATAATTACACTGTCTTTATTCAGTAACCCTTTTTGCTCCGCATCTTCAATCATCGACAATGCAATACGGTCTTTAATACTGTTACCCGGATTATTTTTTTCCAGTTTTAACCATACTTCATGCTTATTACCAAAAAGTTTATTGATGCGTACATGTGGTGTATTACCAATTGTTGCTAAAATGCTGTTTGCCTTCATTGTATTTTTTTTAAATCACAAAATTTAGTGGTTCAGGAAAAGGGTCTTTATCTTTTATTTTTATTTCGCTCTTATGGTATACAACAGAATTAGCTGCCACGCTGTGTGTAAGCCAGATATTACCACCAATAATACTGCCTGCCCCAATTACGGTTCCACCTCCTAAAATAGTGGCACCCGAATAAATGATCACATCATCTTCAATGGTTGGATGACGCTTGGTACTGGCCAGTTCCTTATCTACATTCAATGCGCCGAGTGTTACACCCTGGTATATTTTTACCCGCTCACCAATAACTGTTGTTTCTCCTATTACAATACCTGTTCCATGATCAATCGCAAATGATGTACCAATAACAGCTCCGGGATGAATATCTATCCCCGTTTTACTGTGTGCATATTCCGAAAACAACCGGGGTAGTGTTTTTATCTGCTGACGGTATAACTGGTTCGACAGACGATAAATAGCTGTTGCATAAAAGCCCGGATAAGCCACCAACACTTCTTCAATAGATTGTGCAGCCGGATCAAATGCCAATACTGCGTCAGCATCTTCCAACAGGGCTTTGTAAAGTGATGGTAACGCATTGAAAAAACTACTGGTATGCTCTTTTACTTTTTTCTCTTCCCTGATTACCTCAAACAATATAGCCGAAAAAGTATGACGCAATTCATGGTATTCTGCAGAGAGTTTTTCTGCTGAATTGAATTTCTTTTCATATGAACCAAACAAAAAATTGAACAGGTCATCAATAAAATTTTCCACCAATACCTTATCCGGAAAAGCCTGGTACGATTTTCTGTTACGTTGAAACAGTTGCTGTATAAAAATTTCTTCTGACATAGTTGATTGTTATTGAATCATACATGCCCCAACGGTTACATGACTCGTTTCATCAATTAAAATAGCGCCACCATTGGTTCTCAGTTCCTGGTAAGCATCGTAAGCCACAGGTCCAGCTGTTTTGATCGTTACTTTTACAATATCATTCAAGGATACAGTTGCGGGTGACGCAATCTGTTCCAGTGTATGTACATCCAGCTTATAACTTACTTCTTTTACTACCGAACGTACCTGTTTACTGTTGATCTGTAATAAGTATTTATTACCCGGTACCAATGCTTTCTGATCCATCCAGCACAATAAGGCTTCTATTTCATTGGTAACTTTTGGCTGATTTTCATTTTGTACAATCAGGTCACCGCGGCCGATATCAATATCATCTTCCAAATGTATTACTACACTTTGCGGGGCAAATGCTGTTGCTACCTCTTTCCCATTGTGTTCAATTGCTTTGATGGTACTGCTGATACCGGCAGGTAACACAGTTACCTTATCTCCTTTTTTATAGATACCACTGTTTATTTTTCCGGCATACCCACGATAATCGTGTAAGTCTTCTGTTTGCGGACGTATTACATATTGTACCGGAAAACGGGCTTTCACTAAATCTATATCATCGGCCAGCTCTACAGTTTCCAGTATTTCAAGCAGTGAAGGTCCTTCGTACCAGGTGAGTGCTTCTGTTCTCTCAACAATATTATCTCCGTTTAATGCACTGATGGGTATATAACGTACATCTTTAAGTCCCAGTTTTTTTGCCACATCTGCATAGTCAATTACAATATTGTTGTACACATCCTGCGCGTAATTCACCAGGTCCATTTTGTTAATGGCCACAACAATATGTGGAATGTTTAAGAGCGATGCAATGATGGAATGTCTTCTCGTTTGTTCCACCACACCTTGCCTGGCATCAATAAGAATGATAGCGAGGTCTGAATTAGATGCACCCGTTACCATATTACGGGTATATTGCACATGACCCGGTGCGTCAGCAATAATAAATTTGCGTTTGGGTGTGGCGAAATATTTATACGCTACATCAATAGTTATTCCCTGCTCTCTTTCTGCGCGTAAGCCATCGGTAAGCAGTGCAAGATCTATCTCACCATCTTCCTTGTTTTTGCTTTGTTTTTCCAGTGCCTCCAGGTGATCAATCATAATTGATTTACTGTCGTATAATAAACGACCTATCAGGGTCGATTTACCATCGTCTACACTGCCTGCTGTTATAAATCGGAGTAAGTCCATGTGTTTTGTTTTAGAAATAACCATTCTTTTTTCTGTCTTCCATCGCTGCTTCACTTACTTTATCATCAATTCTTGTTTCGCCACGTTCACTGGTTTTAGTAGCGGTAATTTCCCTGATGATATCATCTATACCTGTAGCATCTGATTCTACGGCTGCGGTACAGGTCATATCGCCCACTGTACGGTAACGTACTTTTTTAGTAACAATTGAATCGGTATCATCCAGTTGTATAAACTCAGATAAAGCAATCAACTGTCCTTCATGTTCCAATACCGTGCGTTCGTGCGCAAAGTAAATGGAGGGTAATGCAATGTTTTCTCTTTTGATGTAGTTCCAGACATCCAGTTCGGTCCAGTTACTGATGGGAAACACCCGCACATTTTCTCCTTTACTGATACGCCCGTTGTACGTATTCCATAATTCAGGACGCTGCAGTTTGGGATTCCATTGACCGAACTCATCTCTTACAGAAAATATTCTTTCTTTGGCCCTTGCTTTCTCCTCATCGCGGCGGGCACCTCCGATACATGCATCAAAACCAAACTCCTCAATGGTATCGAGTAAAGTGTATGTCTGTAATGCATTTCTGCTTGCAAATTTTCCTTTGGGTTCAGTTAATTGTTTTGACTTAATGGTATCTTCTACCTTACGCACCACCAGTTTTTCACCAATAGTTAACGCCAGCTCATCCCTGAACTGCAAGGCTTCCGGAAAATTATGCCCCGTATCAATATGTACCAGTGGAAAAGGAAATTTACCCGGACGAAAGGCTTTCAGCGCCAGGTGTACCAGGGTAATGGAATCTTTACCGCCACTGAATAGTAAAGCAGGTTTTTCGAATTGCCCCGCCACTTCACGCATAATATGTATGGCTTCCGATTCTAACTGATCGAGATAATCTAATCTGTACGCACTCATACTGCTGTTGTTGTTTTTGTTGCATGTGAATGCAATCCACATTCTTTTTTACTATTGTCTTCCCACCACCAACGGCCTGCCCTGAAATCTTCCCCCGGTTTAATGGCCCTTGTACAAGGTGCACAACCAATACTTACAAAACCTTTATCGTGTAAAGGATTATAAGGAATTGCTTTTTGATGGATATACTGTTTTACTTCCTCTGTTGTCCAGTTTAATAATGGATGATATTTTATTACCTGGTTTGTTACATCCCATTCAATTGTTGTAAGGTCCTGGCGCGCCGGTGAATGTTCGGCTCTTAAACCCGTTATCCAGACAGCGTTACCAGACAATGCTTTTTGTAAGGGTATTACTTTTCTGATGGTACAACAGGCCAACCTGAGTTCAGGTGAATCATAAAATGCATTGGGGCCATTGGTTTCAATATAATCAGACAATGCCTGCGCATCCGGATAATATGCTTTGATGCTGGTTTTATAAAACTCCAGCGTACGGCTCCAGGTACTATAGGTTTCCGGAAAAAGACGGCCCGTATCTAGTGTAAACAAGGATACAGGGAAATGATTACTGTGAATAATATCTGTTATCACCTGGTCCTCGTAACTAAAACTGGTTGAAAAGGTAACAGCAGCAGGATAGGTAGCCACCATCAATGCAATCGCCTCTTCGATGGAGCGACCCCTTATTTGCTGTTGTACATTCGCAGCTATGCTGCTATTGAGAACTTGTGACATAATTTTTGTTTGGATCGATAAAAACCGGCAAGAACAGGTATGAACAATATCAGTTCAGTTTAATACAGGCACAACAACAGCTATAACCATCTGCGATTGATAAGTGTTTCATGTTGTTGAATTGCATACGCTTGTTTATATCGTTCCAGGCATCTTATAAAAAAAGGCAATCGATGCTCAGTCAGAATGCCTTGTATTGTTACAGTTGCTGTATAAGAAGACTGACTTATCTCTTCCCGCTTTAGGCGGGACCGGATTTGGCACCTTTTTCGGCCTAAGGCGGAAGTGGTTGCCAAGGCTTCACAGGGCCTATTCCCTCCGCCTTTCTTGATAAGATGTATAAGAACGGATACAAAGATAAGGGGAAAAATATATTCCCTACCAAATAAGTAGACTTTTTTGTAAAAAAAATGTAAAATGAGGGCTTACGAATGTTAGGTAGCTTACAAAATGGTATATCGTATTTGAAATAAGTACCCCGTAAGAATTAAATTATACTTTCTTTTTCAAAAAATATAGTATAAGCTATCCGTACCTGTTGTGCTATTGTTTACATTTAATTCTGACTGGGGTACTTAACAGGTTAACGAATCAATAAACAACAACATCATTAAACCACCCCCTAACCCCGGAGGGGTTACATATTGTAGCCCCCCGATGCCCGGAGAAATGTATTACCCCGGAGGGGTTACATACGCAAGCATAACACACATTTCAATTAATAACGGTTTACAAAATGATTCATCCGTCATGCGAAGGTTTGTGACCCACACGGGGTCATAAAAAATCAGCTCCCATACATTGAGCCACATTGTGTAACCCCCTACGGGGTGAGAAGATTGCTTTAAATAAATACCCCGTAAGAATTAAATTATCCCTTCCTTTTCAAAAAATAGAGTATAAGCTATCCGTACCTGTTGTGCTATTGTTTACATTTAATTCTTACGGGGTACTTATATTGTAATACAGGAATAGGTTATTGTATTTCCCTATTCCTGTTGTGATGTGTGAGACCGATGGTATTTTACTATTATAATTTTACACCTAGGGTCAAAAAGAAATTACGTGGTTCTGAGGTCATCAGGCCGGGACCAGGATAGCCACCTGCTCTTCTGGTGAAATATTTTTCTTGCAGCAGATTATTAATCCCTCCTTTCAAAAAGAATTGTTCACTGAATTTATAGGTTCCGCTGATATCGAGTACATCATAAGCAGGTATCAAACCATTCACACCGTCTGTAGTAGGAGTTACCGTATTATTCGCATCACTGAATGCATCCGATACATAATTATATTGTGCAGTAACAGTGAGTGCCTTTTTGCTGTAAGTAATACCTAAACGGTATATCTGTTTGGGTGCATTTTCTACCTGTTTGTTCTTCAGGTTGGTTTCAACCAGGCTATTGCCCTGTTTCACAATCACTCGCAGGTTATCGTAACGCGCACGGATATAGGCGACTGAGGCAAATAGCGTAATATTTCCCGCAGCAGGGTTAGCTGACCATAATTTCAAAGGACTAAATTCTACCAGTGCTTCCACTCCTGTACTGCGGCTGTTTCCTACATTGGTACGCAGGTTGTAGAAACTACCATTGGTACGTTGTTGTGCAATCAATCCAATCCTGTTATTATACTGTAACAGGTACCCGCTTACATCAAAAAACAGGTAGTCTTTAATACGGCCACGATAACCAAGGTCTATATTGTACCCTTTCGCATCTTTAAGGTTCTGGTCTATTACGTCAGTAGTTGGATTTGAAGTGAGGTCGCTGAACAGTACAGGTCTGTATGCCTGCGAATAATTGGCATAAATCTCTGTTCCACCAATATGGTATTCGGCACCTACACCCGGCAAAACAAATCGCCTTGTTTTATCCTGGTTACTGATTTTTACTTCTGTACTGCCTGTTAAATTCACCCTGCCATTTGCTCCATTGTTAATATTTTCAACACGAATACCCGGTATAATGATCAGTTTCTCGTTTAAACGGAACAGGTTCTCTGCAAAAAAAGCCGAATTGCCGGTAGTAAAATCAAGTGCTGTAGGGTAGGGTCCTGAAATAAACATATTATAACCCGCGCCATTGTCTCCTCTTCCATTCTGAAAACGGTTAGTATTACCTCTGAAATAACGAAGACCTGCAGATAATGTATGCTTCATTTTACCCAAACGGTAATCGGTAATATAACGGGCTTCTACACCCATATTCCGGTATTCATCGGCATCAACTCGTCTGTTATTGTATTGTGAGGTAGCTGCGTTGATGCTGTCGGCAATATTGGGTGTTTGTAAATAGCCTACACTGTTTCGCTTACCAATCATTCCAAAAGCTTTTATATTCAACCTGCTCTTTTCGCTGATGGTATAATCCATATTAAGTGCCGCCATATTCCATTTCACTTCAAACCAGTTACGCTGCCGAAGGCTTCGGTAAGCATCCACTTCAAACTGTGCATCCGTTAATCCACCGGGTTGCTGACTCAGGTAATTGAAATGGGTAATTTCCAGTCCCAGTTTTAGTTTCGGATTGATTTTCCAGGAAAAATTTCCAAATGCCGTATTCACTTCAAAACCACTGTTCGCACGGAAGCCATCTCCACGGCGGTGATCCCAGAAAGCATAATAATGTGTTTTTCCATTCTCACCCCCAATGGCATTGTAGGAGTTGAACAAGCCGAAGCTACCTGCCGTTTGTTGTGATTCGTATTGAAAGGGTTTATTGATTTCACTGCCATCCTTCATGATAAAGTTTACCATACCCCCAAATTGCGGGCCATATTGCAAACTGGCTGCTCCCCGCAAAACCTGTACACGTTGTACAGCGTTTAACTGTGGAGTATAATAAGCTTCCGGATATCCGAAAGGGTCACTGCTGATATCATATCCATTCTGTCGAAGATTGAACTCCCAGCTCCTGTTCGGGCTCAGTCCACGGGCGGCAATACCAATTTGTATACCACTCGGATCACTTTCCCATATCTGTATACCAGGTACTTTTGCCATTACCTGGCGCATGGTATTGGTTACTACATTACCCTGAACATTGTCCATCATAATCAATGCATTCTTTTTACCGGCATTAATGGTGGTTCCTACTATTTCCGGCAAAAAATGTATATCGGCCCTGGTATACCTGCCCACCAGGGTAATATCCGGTAAAAATTTGGGTTGAAAAAAAGAACTGTCTGTTTTTGTCTGACTCGTCTTTTCCTGTGCCATTGACTGTAAAGCTATTATACCCATCAATAGACTTAGCTGTAATCTGCGCATCATACTTGTTTTAGATAAGGTGCAAAGAGATATCAAACCGGACATTACTCTTTACGAAAAAAGAAAACCGATTAACGAAATGCGAAAAAATTAGTGAACCGGTATGCGGTAGCCCGGAGAAACAGGTATTTCACCATTTATTCTGTGCATTTGTGGCTATCATCCTATTTACATTACCAACAGTTCTCCAACTGCCGCAGAAGTTTTATTTTGCGACATGAGCCAGATCAACAGTGTAGTTTTAGAACAGGCAATCCTACATAAAGTGGGTAATCCCACCCGTGGAGAAGAACTAAAACTTTCCGTTAACCCTTTAACCCTTAACGATGAGATGGTAAGGGTATTACTGACAAAATATTTTCTTTCTCCCTTTAATGAACATGAACAATACCAGTTTACCCATATCAGCAGCCTCGAACTGAATGAGGTTTACCAGTATGTAAACGGTATTTTTGATGACCCGAAAAGTTTTGTGTCGCAATCGGCTCTGCTGGCTTCTTTTTTATACCAGAAAAGTACCCATGCCAGGGTTAAAGAAGGAGAACTATATGTTACCCGTTTCAGCAATGTGCCTTTTGGTACTGAATATGTGGATGCCATCGGTTTATTTAAAAGCGAAACCAAGGAAACTTTTTTAAAAGTATTTCCGCATGGACAAAGCTGGGAAGTAATTGCTGAAGACGGTGTAAACATCAACAAGCTCGATAAGGGTTGTCTGATCTTTAAAAAGAACAGGGATGAAGGTTATGTCGTATGCGTGGTTGACAATACCAATAAACAGGACACACAATACTGGGTTTCCGATTTTTTACAGGTTAGCAGAACCGCCAACAGTTACCATCATACCAATGATGCACTGGGTATGTGTAAATTATTCATCAGCAATGAACTGAATGAAAAATTTGAAGTGAACAAAAGTGAGCAGATTGATTACCTGAACCGTAGCCTTGAATATTTCAGCACAAAAGAATCATTCAACATGAATGAGTTCGCGGAAGAGGTTTTACACCATCCTGAAGTAATCAATAGTTTTACCCAATACAAACAGCAATACGAAGTGGCCAGGCAGGTAAATATTGAAGACAATTTCGATATTCACATGGCGGCTGTAAAAAAACAGCAGCGTGTTTTTAAAAGTGTATTAAAACTCGACAAAAACTTTCACATTTATATCCATGGCAGAAAAGACCTGATTGAAAAAGGGTACGATGAAATGAGTGGTAAACATTATTACAAACTCTACTTTGATGAAGAAAGTTAGGGGAGAAGCAGTAAGCCACAAGTTTCAAGCTACAGGGTTATTCAAAGCGTATGAATAGAACACGGATTTTCATGGTTAGGATGATTTATCATGATAGATCTTGACAATCATGAAAATCTGTGTTCCATACTCTCCCCTCCACATCTCTGCGATGAAAAACCTCATGACATCTTATAAAGGCAGGAGTTTAATATTTCGGAACGACACGGGTTTTTGCCAGTCCTGCAATGCAATGTGCCCTTTAGTGGCTACACCAAATTCAGGATATGCTTTGAAATGAGTTTGCGCCACAGCTTCTTTCCAGTTTAAAGATGTCAGATCCTGTTTGGCAGTAAGTATCCCGTTCAGGTAAAATTCAATCACGCCATTTACCTGTTTAATTTTTGACTGGTTCCATTCTCCCGGTTGTTTGTGTGTTACTGTTGCAGGTTCTTTGGTAAATGCATAAAGACTTCCCGGTTTTTTCTCGGGTTTATCAAAATCAACATGTGCTTTCTCCAATAACTGGTATTCCGGTCCGGTCATCCAGGATGCCATTAATTCTTTTTTCTCCTGCACATTAATGAATACACCACTATTGCCTCCTTCACTTATTTTCCACTCAAACTGTAATTCATAGTTTTCATATGCATGATCTGTCACCAGATCGGTTACTTCAGGTTCTGTTCTTTTAGCTGGATCGCATTGCAGTTCGCCATCTTTGGCAAGCCATACAGCGGGTACACTTTCTTTGTTATAGCCGTGCCAGCCTTTGGTGGTTTTACCATCGAATAATAATATCCAGCCTTGTCTTTTCTCTTCATTGCTAAGCTGGTTTGGAGAGGATGTGCAGGCGGAGAAAAAAAGTGTACCAATAAAAGTCAATCTGAACCAGATACGCATATGATGCTTATTTAGGCTTTACATTAATCTGCATTTTGATCAGGTGCAGTGAGTGAAAAATAAATAAAATTATTGACACGCTAAAAATGCTTTGCTGTTCTGCCTGTTAAACCGGCTAACAAAAAAACTTTTACATGGTTGTGAAAGGTTTACTCTCTTTATTGATAAAGCAGATTGTTGCAATTAAATCAAACTTGTTTTGTTAACCGCCGAACGGATCATCTTCTGCTTTTAACAAATCTCTGAGGTGAAGTAATGCTTTGCGAATTTTATTGGCATAATCCGCCTCATTTATCGGTACGGGCCAACTAACTAAACCGGTATTTGTGTTTTTGTTCAGGTTTGTATGATACTGCGAACAGGTAGTCACAATTTTTCCGTTACTTCTTTTCAACCAAACACTCATTAACCCATTATTTGGTGCCCATATAGTATCAATATACATTGGATTGAATGTATAAGAATAACTACAGAAAAAACCAGGGTTACTGGTAGCGCTGTATGGACGAAAATAATAGCTATAAGAAAGCGTGACTAAACTTTCATTTAAAATTAAATATGGATTCAACCCGGATTTATCATCTATGCTTTGCGATGCGCCGACCCTTATTGTATACTCACCATTTATTTCATTTACTGAACGGGTTTTAACAGCGAAATTTCTTTTGTATGCTGAAGTATTTTGGTTTTTGAAAAATAAGATGGGAAGAATAGATCCTTTGCCCATTTTTCAAATAAGTTACGATAGTAAGGGCTTTCCGGATCGCCCGATTGCCCGGGTGTATTGATCATAAGTGTCTTGTCCCAATCTTTTGTATCTGCCACCATCCTAAAACTGGCACCACTCAATTGGTTGTCAATTCCGCCATTGGCTCCGGGTGTGTGTCCATTACCTCCTCTGGGCATTGGCCCATGATCTAATTTATTTCGTAGCTCTATATCTACAAAAGCAGATAATGGATGCCGGATCAATGCATGTTTAAATTTTGGTTGCCCATATTGCCATTTGCTCATATCTGAACCCAGTCTCATTTTTAAAGCTGCCACCGCATCTTTAAATGTAGTCGCCAGAAATGCATCTCTTAACTGTTCCGAAGATTTACCGGTTTCTTTAAAATATTGTGCGGGCGATTTGAGCATTTTGATAATAGTGGTTAATTGTAAACTGATTAATCCTCTTGCCGCAACTGGTATAAATGTGGTTCCTGCCTGAAGATAAATTTGTCTTTCCCACTGGGCGTAAATAGCCGCTGTTATACTTTCCATACCTAATATATAGTTCCATTGATCGAAGTATTTTTTTGCTGCAATTGATGCCTCATCCGTCAGTGTAACTGTTTTAAGTAAGGGAACCAGTTCACTTGCAGGAATAGAGAAATAATCGTTTTGTAACTGGGCCATTTCTTCAAGCGTAAATTTTTTATCCTGGCTCAATACCTGGTTCACCCTGTTGCCCCTGTAGGCATCTGCCCAGGTATAACCTACTGCATCCCATCTTTTATAGGAAGCCGGGGTTACATTTTGATTCGCAGTTGCAAAATATCCCTGTTCCGGGTTAAGTATGTGCGGGCGTTCTTTAATAGGTAAATAATTATCCCATTCAAAACGGCCATCACCGGGTATGGGTACATAGCCGCTGAAGTTTTTTCTCACAGGAACAATACCTACTGTTTGCCAGCCAATATTTCCTTTTTTATCTGCCCATATCATATTCTCTCCCGGTATATGACTATATGAGCAGGCTTCTCTGAATGATGTCCAGTCAGTTGCCTGGTCAATTCTCAGTGAAGCAAGATAGGGAGCGCCTCCCGGCTCCATCCATGCACATTTAACAGCATAGGCTTTATGATGAACCGAATCAATAAATGTAACAGGGCCATGCAATGTGTAATATAATTTAGCTGTAACAGGAGGTGCATTTTTTATGTTTATCTTTTCTTCAATCATCTTCATATCAACCCACTTTCCCTTGTGTTTGTATTGCTTCAAATTAGCCGGATTCAGGTCGTACACATACAAATCTTCACCATCGGTTTCGTAGATAGTAAGTCCCCATGCACCATATTCATTATGCCCGATAGAAACACCGGGAATTACCGGTTCTCCACCACCAACTACATTCCAACCGGGTGCCGATAAGTGTACCATATATCTTAATGATGGTGCTGCTATTTTACGATGCGGGTCATTCGCCAATAATGGATAACCACTGGCCGATTTTTTACCACTCACAATCCAGTTATTACTTCCATCTGTGGTTGGGTTCAACTCAAACGCTTCTTTCTCTCTTTTAATAGTTGCCTGATTCAATAAAGCGGCCGCTTCAGTTACCGGATTTACCAGGTCTTCTTTCATGAATGTTACATCTTTGCGATAAGCATTGTATAGTTCGAGCAATTGAGCTGATAAAAGATCAATACGAATGCTGCTGTCCATTTTCAGGTTGGGTTCTTTCGGATGAAACCACATCATCTCTTTTACTTTCTCTACACCCACTTTTTGAATAGCCAGTGCAATATTGAGTTCCTGTGTAACATTTCCAAGCAGACCCTGGTGCCTGGATATTACTACTTCAGGCGTCCATTCTTTGGGTTTAATGTTGAGTAGTTTAAACTCTATTGGCAATTGTGCTGGAGTTTGATTGACTTCCCTGATATAGGTATTTACGCCGGCTACATAAGCATTGATAATTTCTTTTCCCTGTGGGTGATAATAGTTCAACTCTTTATCCATATTACCCCTGAATTTAAACAGCCTGGTACCAATATCTCTTTTGAGTTCGCGTTCACCCAATATTTCAGCAACGGTTCCTGTTGCCTGTCTGCGCCATATTTCAAACTGAAAAAGCCTGTCTTTGGCTGCACAGTAACCCTGTGCAAAAAACAGGTCATATTGGTTTTTTGCATAAATATGATTCATACCCCATTCATCCCGCCATATCTCAACGGTTGCTTTTAATCCTTTTACCTGGGTTGTTGTTTTTTTCTGAGCTGTAACTGTTGTGCATGAAACGATAATAAGAATCAACAGGTGACTGAGTAATGCAATCTTTCGCATATGCAGAGTGGTTTGACTTCAATTTAATAAAGTATTTTCAAAAGAGGGTGATGCAAGAAAGGAAAACTGAGATGACAATACTTCTTCAGGTTAACAGACCTGATGCTTAATCAACAATCTCCTGCCGTTGTTTGTAGCCTACACATAAAAAACCCTTCACATTTTGCGAAGGGCTCTACTATTTATTAACGAAAGGCTCAATTCTTATTAAATCGAACTTACTTTCTCACCGGTTTTCGGCTTAGCTTTTAATATTCGTTTGGTAACTTTTACATCTTTGAAGTAACCAATGGTTCCTATATCAACGTAAAGTCCAATTCCACCGGTTTTATGCTTACCCAGCATTTTATCTACTATGAAACTGGAATACTTCATGTTATTGATAAACATTTCAGCAGTTTCACCATTTACCTCAATCCGCATCGCAATCCATTCATTCAATGCCACCGGGGCTGAACCTTCATATTTGAATGGCGCTGTTTTGCGTAAAGTATCGAACTTGGCATGTGGGTACGACATGTATTGAACGGCATGATTTCTAAACAACTGGTTGGTATGTCTGCCCACTTTAGGTCGTACATAAATACCTTCCATTGCTGCATCATCTGCTTTAATTCTAAAAAAGATTCCAATAAACCCGGCAATACCGGAATAAGGGGCCGGGTTTTGAAGCTGGCTATACATTTTCACTTCAATGGTACCATTTTCAAAATCGTCTACATTAACCAGTAGCGCATAATGCGGCTCATCGACTGTTTTTTCAATGTTATTGGAGTCGAAGGGAATGGCTTTTAAATCTCTTTCAATTTTCAAGACTTCCTTACCCTGAAATTTTATGATTTCACCTGTTACATTGTGTAATTCAAAAGCCTGTTTTCCCAGGCTCAGTCTTTTCCATTTTGCAGATTCCTTACCTGCCGACTGGGAATAGGTTGCTGCTGTTACACTTAGTATGCTACAGATGAGTAAAATTGATTTCAGGATTTTCATGATTCACTTGTTGATGTACGGTTTTTTACTCATACAGCTTTAGAATAATTTTTCTGCGGGTGGTGTAGCTCCGGCTAGTCTTAAATAAACTGTTGCCTGGCCCCTGTGGTGTGTTTGGTGTTCAAAACATTTTTCAATAGCCGATTGTCTGCTCATATCAAAGCGATTAAACAGTTTTACCGTTTGTGCAAGGTTTTGTTTGGGATATTTTTTGATGGCATTAATCGCAAAATCGTAGGCAGCCATTACTTTATTGGTTACACTTGTTTTGTTTTCATCGTTCGATTTTTCAAGTTCACCAAAACCAACCGGCGATTTCTCATCGGTAGCGGCTGCAATAAATCCGTAAATAGCGTCGCTAAGGTGTAACAACTGCGCGGCGAATGAACGCATTTCTTTGGTTGGCTTAAAACCATAACCGGTTTCAGGCATGGCATCTAAATATTCTTTGGTATAGGCTTTGGCACGCTGCCATTCTTTAACGATGTCTTCATTTGAATTTTGTGCCTGCATGTTGGTTATGATTAAGATACCGGTGAGTAATGCAAATAATTTTTTCATGGTTGATTTTTTTACAAAGCTAATCACAATAGTGTATTTTTGTAACTGAATTAGTGAATACCAGTAACTTCCAGGTAACCAGTTTTTTATGCGATCTATTACCAACCCCTTTCAGTGCCCCGTAACCAGAACCATGTCTATCATAGGTGGTAAATGGAAACCTATTATTTTAAGCTGTATTGGCAACAAATCGCTGCGCTTTGGGAAGCTGAACCAGTTAATACCTGCTATTTCCAACAAGGTATTATCAAACGAGCTGAAAGAACTGGAAGAATTGTCATTGATTGAACGTGAGGAATTTAAAGAGTTACCTCCGAGGGTGGAGTACCGGCTTACCAAATCGGGTAAGAGTTTAATTCCATTGTTACATGAGCTGGCCAATTGGGGGAATACAAATCTGGCAAAGAAGCTGGAGAAAGAGATACTGTAAAAGTTACTGTGTTTATTAGCCGAATAAAAAACCTCTCAGCACAGCAAAGAGTGCTGCTCTCAAAGCGAGACCTGTTTACAAGCTATTTTATCTGCATCCCGGCTATACTGTTTTTCAGTACAGCATATTTTGTTGCGTTTCCAATCAGGAGTGGTTTTACATATGTTTACTACAGTATTAAAACAGTATAAACAAACAGTATCACACAAAATATGTGCTGTACTGTGTGTTTAGTGTGTATTTACTGTGTGTTAACATTGGTAAAATATCTGCAAACCCTTTACCAGACAGCGTTTCAGCAGATCAGGAAACAGGTGTAATAATGGCTGGTACACTAAACGTATTTCGTTGTAAATCAAGTGTTTAGTGAAATAGGTATTCTCAACAGCTTCATTTTACTTGTGAGACTTTCTCTTTCGCTCCCCGGGTTGAACAATGAGCTAACCCAATTGCGGAAGACTTACTGGCTATTACCAAACTATTGGAATGACAATTTGTTTCTGCCTTGTACCCCGTAAGGGTTTTCCTTATCATAGCCTGTGGTATACCAGGTGATGGTGTACGATGAAAAAATTTTATATAGCGCAAAAAAGCTAAAAGAAAAAATTTTGAATGAATGCAATGGGTGGATTGAAACCATCAATCACCCGCCATGCTGCCAGCAATACCCATTGGTTTTTGCTTTCCGCTTACACTGTGTTCTTTTTTTGGTGATTCCCCGGCAACGACTATTTTCTGTAATGGTTCCCTTATTGGTATAGTCGCCGGAAATTCCAGTTTTGGTATTGGTTAAAGAATCCATTCTTTGCTCGAGGCGGGTAACACGCCGGTTAAGTTCATCTGTTTTGCGGCCTGTTTGATCGCAAGAACAGAAAAGCAAAGACAGGAAGATAGCAAAAGGAATTTTCATAGCAGATCGTTATCTGTTACTAAGGCTTTTTGTTTGATTCGGCTAATGAGTCTTTACCAGGAGCCTCTTTTTTCGAAGGTATGTATCAAACATATAAGGTGAAAGCACTTTTAAAGTGCGGGTAACAAATACAGGATGCTTGCCTCCTGCGGTAAAATACTCCAATGCCCCGTTAGTTTTTAGGTAATAAAGTTTTCCAATCGACCACGTGGTTATCGTATCCGGACTGGTGATCTTTTTAAAATTCTTCCATCTTTCTTCATTAAATAAATCCTTGTCATTTATATCTGCATCACAATCTATCTTCTCGTAGTGATCACCTGTCCAATACATACATTTAGCACCTTTGTCATAGAGCAGATAAAATCCTAATGAAATAATCGCAAAAAATAAAGGTATCCCAAGGATCAGCCCTTGCCTATTAACTGTTAAACTCTTTTTCACTGGTCTTATCTCGCTGCCGGGATTTATCGGAACAACAGGCATTTGTGCTTCAGTAGCTGGTATTATTGTGGCCTCCAGCTCATTGGGCGGAGGTTGACTCAATACATCTTCAGTCGTATTATTCTCTTCTTCTTCAATATCCTTCGCTAAATTTTCACCGACGCCTTCATCGCTATTTAAAATTGTTTTTTCTTTCTCGCTTAAAATTACATCCATTCCATACCGGAAGGGCCTATGCGGAAAGTTTATCAGCCATGCTAGCAGTTCTACATTTTTATCATCGGTTTTTATTGCCTTTCCCTTCAGATAATTTGAGAATGCTCTAAATCCATCAGTAGGGAAATTTTCGATGGAGGCTAAGAATGATTTATTTTCTGGAAGTGGTCCGAAGAATGATCTGAGAATTGGCTCATCTTTTTTTTCAGGGCGTTCCTTATAAAGAGTCAGACATTCTTTACGGATACTCGCCGGTGTTGGCTGCTTCAGTGCAGGAGAAAATTCGGGGGTACTGCGTAACAATTGATAAGTACGAAATACCAGTTTGATGTATGCTGTGTGAGTGAGCCGCATATAATTTCTCTTCCTTCTAAATGTACATAATAACCGGAATTCTCGGAATTACCGGATCAAAATAAGCTCCCAACTGGTGTTGAAGATTACGGTTTCCCGGAATTTTTGGAATGATTGGAATTTTTGGAATCCAACTCCGCAAAGGCTTATAGCCGCTGTTAAGTTTGCATTGTGATCGTTTGGTACCTGTTACAACAAATCAAATGATCTGTTGAGTGCAGCGATCGCAGCGAGGTTAGCAAGTATGGGAAGTTGCTAGCCAGACTGCGATCAACGCCCTTCCTTCCCATCGTAAGAAGCGCTTCTTACAAAACAGTCTCTGCCGGGGTCGCTACCCGGTAAGGGCAATTTTTTACACCATCTTAAATCATTAAACAATGTTAGAACTATTAATATGGTTGGCCACATTCTTATGCTTCAACCCAACCCATACCGCTGAGAATCATGGCAACTGCAAAAAGGCCCATTCCACCACCGTTTCTACTCTCGATGATACCGGTGGCGAAACGGGTGGCACTCCAAAACCACCAGTGCCACCACCACCACCACCTACAGGGCTGTAATGACACCGTAGAAAGGCAGAGATTACTCTGTCTTTCTTTTTATATTTAAGGCAAATAAGGCCGCTTGAAATACACGCTTTCTTTATTACTGGCTACCGCTTTACTATTGTCAGGCCTGACTGTTCAATCGCAGGAAAAAAAGACCAGGTACACCGATTATGATAACGGCTATCGCTTATGGTATTATGATCAATGGGATTCAGCTTTCCTGATGTTTAACCGTTATGTAAACAATCCCGATGATACCCTTAAAAAAGGCAGCGCTTACAAATTCATGGGAGAAATGCAATGGTATGTAGGCGATCTGTATGGTGCCCAGGAAAGCCTGATCGGTGCCATTCATACACTTGATCAGCGTAATAAAAAACACCATGAGGAATTGAGCTATGTTTACAATATACTGGGAAACGTAAGCCTGGATTTAAAATCATACGGAGATGCCATCAGCTACTATAACAAAGCGATATATTTTGCCCGGGGAACTGGTTTTATTTATGATCTATTAAATGGAAAAGCCACAGCACTTCAGAAAAGCGGGAACTACAAGGGTGCGATTGTAATTTATGACTCCATACTGGTCATGCAACCAAGCGACCAGTCACTTGTTGCCAGGATAATAGATAACAGGGCGAACAGCAGGTGGCTGCAAAACCGTGGCTACCCTGTGTTACCGGAATTCTGGACTGCATTAAAGATCCGCGTCGATAGCCAATACCACCAGGGACTTAATGCGAGTTATGCACACCTTGCCGATTATTATGCAAAATCAAATCCCGATTCGGCATTGTGGTATGCCAATAAAATGTTTGAAAAAGCAAAGAGCATTCACAGTGCGAAAGACATACTGGAAGCAATTGATAAATTGGTAAGTTTTACCCGCAATCCGGTTTTAAAAGAATATTGGTACCAGGAATTTAAACTACTCAACGACAGTCTTCAACGATCAAAAGACACCACCCGCAACCGTTTTGCTTTTATACGATACGAAGTGCAGAAGAATAAGGCCGATAATCTTGCCTTACAGCAACATATTACCCGGCAGCGTTTGCTTACATATAGTGTGATCCTGCTTGCAGTAAGCATTATTATCGGGTTGGTAGCATGGTACCGTAAGCGCAGAAAACGCATCAAACAGGAAGCCGAGCTATCAATAAGAGACGCCAGATTAAACACTTCCCGAAAAATACACGATGTGGTGGCCAATGGATTGTACGGAATTATGAACGAACTGGAACACAGCGAGGAAATTGAGCGTGATCCCTTACTGACAAAAGTTGAGGACCTGTATGAAAAATCACGGGATATATCTTACGAAGAACTTGCTTACACAGATGATACAGATTACGACAAACAGATCCATGGCCTGCTCAATGAATTTACCAATGAGCAAACCAAGGTATTTGCAGTGGGTAACCAACCCGTATTCTGGAACAGGGTGACCAGTGTTCAAAAAAATCAACTGTTATTGATCCTCCGGGAGATCATGACCAATATGAAAAAACACAGTGGCGCCGGCAACGTGGTCATAAAATTCAAAGAAGATAATAATACCGGTACGATCAACTACAGCGACGATGGAAAGGGATTCCCTGCAGACATTGAGTACGGTAATGGATTGCACAATACGGTTAACCGTATTCAATCATTAAACGGGGATATTATTTTTGGAAAAAGCGATAAAGCTGGGGCATCTATTTCCATCCGCTTTCCGCTTCAATCCAGTAAAGCATGATTGATAAAGTTATTATTGCCGAAGACCAGGAGTTTGCCAACCTTTCTGTGCAGAAGACAATGGATGACCTGAAAGTGAAGCAGTATGATTACGCATTTTATTGCGATGATGCCTTAGCTAAAATTCAACTGGCTCAACAAAAGGGTGAACCCTACGACCTGCTGATCACCGATCTGTCTTTTGAAGATGATGGAACTGCTCAAAAGATAACTGATGGCATTGAGCTCATACGGGCTGTTCGTGCGGTTCAGCCGGGTATCCTTATCCTCATCTTATCCGGGCAGCATCGTCCTGCCGATATACACAACCTGTTTGAGAACCATGAAGTAGATGCCTATGTGCGTAAGGCAAGGCATGATGTGCAGGAATTAAAGTCGGCGATGCAGGCACTTGCAAAGGGGCAACGATACTATCCCAGGTCATTGACGCAACTGATCAAGCGTTCAAATACATACGAGTTCACAGATTTCGATATCACGATTATCCGTTTGCTTAGCCAAGGTTACCAGCAAAATGAAATACCGGCTTATCTTAAACAGCAGCACATCAAACCTTCCAGTCTAAGCAGCATCGAGAAACGCCTGAGTCAGATCAGGGATGAACTTGGTTTTACCAATAACCAGCAGTTGATGGTGTTTTGTAGTAATGCAGGTTTGTTATAAATGCGATAGGGGTTAGCTATTAGCCATTAGCATTTAGGCTAACACCTCTTCCTAACGCCTAACAGCTAATGGCTAAAAGCTAACTCCTAATGGCTTACGGTTTACCGTAATAAAAAGATGTTCCTACCTGTTAGTTTTGAATTGAGCCTGCTCTCATCAACCAAAACAAATATTATGCTCACTGCATTAAAGCAACAAAAGCTATTCAATTCCCTGAAAGCATACCGTAAAGATTTTTTAGATGGCAACATCAAAGAGCTCGACGAATCGGGTACCCGTATCATGATCAACCGTTTTCTTTCAGATGTATTGGGTTATAAGCAACTGGAAGAAATAAAAACAGAATACATGATCAAGGGCACTTATGCCGATTATGTGATACAGGTTAACAAAACAAGGCATTTCCTGGTTGAAGTAAAAGCCCTTTCCTTCCAGTTATCCGAAAAACATTTACGGCAAACAGTAAATTATGGCGCCAATGAAGGCATTGAATATGCCCTGCTCACCAACGGGAAGAACTTTGAGTTTTATAAGATCATTTTTGAGCAACCCATATCATCCCGCTTAATCTTTGCCATTGACCTGAGTGATGTTACTGCTTTAAAAAATGCAGCCAATCATTTACAACACCTGCACAAAGAAAGCGTGGTGAAAAACTCCTTCAAACCGCTCTGGAATAAATGTGAAGCTACCGACCCTTACAATATTGCAGGCATCATTTGCTCTGATGCGGTTTTGAAATGCATTAAGAAGTTGATCAAAGCCAGGTACAACGAAAAATGTGAAGATGAGATCATACTTGCGGCTGTGCATAAGATTGTAACGGATAAGATGGATGCGGGGTTGATAAAGCCGTTTAAGACGGCGAAGGTGAGGGGGAAGAAGGAGAAGACGACGACAGAAAATAACCAGTTAGAATTATCTGTTATCTCAGAGGAATAAGTCTATCAAATAATTCAATTATAAATACCAGTAATAAAATGTTAGAAGAATCGAATAGCTTGAACTTGAAAAGATTGATGCCCGTAATGGAGATGGCGAAATAAGCAATAAACACTACACCATTTGTTATCGGGTCCTTGATTACAGTGTTGCTTAAATTTTACTTTACTTGTTTGTATTTCATTTAATTGTAAAAAAGTGATTAGGCAAATAATTAATTAAAACCCACGTGAGAATGACTATTTTTATTTCACCATTGTATTTTAGGTTGCCCCCATCGACTAACAATAATTATTTACACACTTAGTTAATTTTTCTCGAATGCGGGGTCTTCTTTTCATTATTTTAGTCTTTTTGTTTAGTCCTGTCATTCTATATTCACAAACAATATCCTATTCAGGGTCATTAAATATTTGTTCTGGGCAAACGAAAACATTTACCATCGTTGATGCACCATCGGGAGCAACTTTTAAATGGCTAAAAGATAATGTTGAAATTACCCCGGCTCAAACAGGTATTTCCATTAATGCAACTACATCCGGTAGTTACACAGCGTTAATTAATAACACAATAACTACTCCGGCAGTTGTTTTGATTGTAAATACTAACCCAACTGCTGGTTTTACAGTTTCTTCGCAAAACGATTGTGCTAATGTAAATACAACGTTTACTAATACCTCTATAGGCACATCGCTAACTTATGCCTGGAATTTTGGTGACGGTAATTCTGGAACTGGCAATACTTCAACACTACAAAATCCAGTAAAGTCATTTGTTGGCAATCCTGGTAATGGAACACAGACTTTTAATGTGTCATTGACTGTAACAGATGTTAATAATTGTAGTAATACAATCACACAAAATATTGTAAAAAAAGAGTTGCCTTCTACAACTTTATTAGGTACTGGCAGCACTACATATAACAATGCCACCTACTATACTAATTGTAGTGCATCTAATGCAAGTTTTACATTTTTAAACGGATCTACTACTACTAATACGGCTTATAAGATAGTTTGGGGTAATGGTAGTGCTGATTATCAAAATGCCACTTTCTCTAGTCCCGGAGTAACTCAAAATTATACAACAGGCATTTACACACTTACTTTTACAGTAACAGGGCAAAATGGATGCGAAAATGTTGCAACAAATTATGTTTTTGTAGGATCCACGCCTGCAGTTGCATTCGGTAGTCCAGGAAATACAGTAATATGTACAGGAGATGCACTTACATTTCCAATATCAAATACTACCTCGAACCCTCCAGGTACAGTTTATACGATTACTGTTAACGATGGTACAACTCCTCTGGTTGTTAATCACCCAGCACCAGCAACATTTACGCATACATTTTTAACATCTTCATGCTTTTCGCCTTCAGCAAATAATAATTCCTTTTCTACTTCACTCAAAGCATCTAATCCATGTGGGGTTTCTGATGTAGTAGTTAGTCCGATATACGTTTCACAAAAACCAGTTGCAGATTTTACCATTTCGAATACTAACTTATGTACGAATAGTTCAGCTGTGCTAAACAGTAGTCCTTCTTCAAATACCATTGTTAGTGTTACAGGGGTATGCTCACCAGGGAAAACTGTTTGGTCAATTACACCTTCTACAGGGTTTACAGTAACATCAGGAGCACTTGGTAACGACAATAGTTCAAATGACCCAGCATTATGGATATCCGGATCAACGAACCCTACACTAAATTTTACGACACCAGGAACTTACAGCATAAAACTTCGAACAGGGAATAATACTTGTGGTGCTTCAGAAATAACAAAAACAATTTGCGTAAATGCCATACCTACAGCTTCGTTTACTGTTGATGAAAATACTGGTTGCAATAATTTATTAGTAAAAACCACAAATACTAGTTCTGCGCCCTCCTGTGGCGTTAATACTTATAGTTGGAATGTTTCTTATTCAGCCGCTTCCGGATGTACGCCATCTACTTCTCAATTTAATTATGTATCAGGTAGTAGTACCTCAGAAAATCCAGAATTTTCATTTGTTAACCCAGGAACCTATACTATCAGTTTAGTTGTAACAAGTCCAGGGGGGTGTGTATCAACCGCTGCTACAAGAACCATTACCGTAAAATCAAAACCAACTGTAACATTAAACAGTATACCAACTTCAATTTGTGTGGGTTCTATTTCACCTTCAGCTACGGTCGCCAATTGTAATGCTACCACTGCACCTACATATAATTGGTCTTTTACAGGGGGCAGTCCAGCTAGTTCAACGAGTGCATCACCGGGTAGTATTAATTATGCTACACCAGGAACTTATACCATTCAATTAGAAGTTGCAAATGAATGTGGTACAACAACTCTAACCCGCTCTATAGAAATTAAGCCTATACCTAATGCTACTGTACCTGCTAACCAGGAAATATGTACAGGCACAACAGTTGGATCCTTCACATTTACGGGTAATGTTACAGGAACAACTTTTGCGTGGACAAATAATCTCACATCGATAGGGTTGGCTAGTTCTGGAAATGCAGCAACAATAAATGCTTTTACTGCAATAAATAATACAGGTTCTCCTGTCGTTTCCACAATATCGGTTACTCCTTCTGCCGGTGGATGTGCCGGGCCTTCCAATTCATTTACAATAACAGTAAATCCAAGACCTTCAGCACCAGGTGTAATAAGCCCAATAGAATATTGCTTAAATGCAACACCATCTGCTCTAACAGCATCTACAGCTATTGGAAATACTGTTTTATGGTATAACAATAGTGGATTAACTGGCGGCTCTACTACAGCTCCAACGCCAAATACAACTGTTGCAGGTACTACTACTTATTATGTTACGCAAACAAATGCATTTACCTGCAGAAGCAACTCCTCCTCAATTGTTGTAAATGTTACGAATGCGATTATTGGTAATACTATTACAGCAGACCAAACTATTTGTGCCGGAACAAGCCCCTCTACTCTTACTGGTACACCCACGGGGGGTACAGATTCTTTTACTTATCAATGGGAGTTTTCAACTAACGGCGGTGTTTCATGGTCAAATGTATCCAGTGGAGGAACATCTATATCTTATAATCCAGGAACAATAAGTACCACCACCACGTACCGACGACAAGTATTTAGTGGTGCCTGTAATTCAACTTCTAATTCCATTACTATTACCGTACAGCCCTCATTAGCAAATACCGGAATAGGAAGTGCCCAAAACATATGTCAGGGAAGTCCAGTGACTTTATTATCCGGTCAACTACCTACAGGTGGGTTGGGTACATACAATTATCAATGGGAAAGTTCTACTAATAATAGTACCTGGTCAACAATTATCGGTGCCACATTACAAGACTATCAACCACCAACAATTAGTGCTACCACTTATTACAGAAGGCGGGTTACGAGTGGAGTTTGCAATGTTGTTTCGTCAAGTGTAGCTATTGTTGTTACACCTGCATTATCCAACAATACTATTTCCAGCGATCAAACGATTTGTGTCGGGTCTTCAGCAACTACACTTACCGGACCTGGTGTTTTAGGAGGAAACGGAACACTGACCTATCAATGGCAGCTTTCAACAGATAATGGTACGTCATGGATCAATGTACCCTCAAACGGAAATAACAGCTCTTATAACCCGGGCGCAATCACTACTTCAACATTATTTCGAAGAATAGTGAGTAGCGGAGCCTGTACAGTCATTTCCAGTAATACT
Source organism: Bacteroidota bacterium (assembly GCA_049324295.1). Classification (GTDB taxonomy): domain Bacteria; phylum Bacteroidota; class Bacteroidia; order Chitinophagales; family Chitinophagaceae; genus Sediminibacterium. Next base: position 28,464 of record JBMOKQ010000043.1, on the reverse strand, counting down.
ATCAGCATTACAGTTTTGCCTTCATTAGCCAACTTTACTATTTCAGCTAATCAGCAAATTTGTGAGGGTAATCCAACTGCGTTACTAGTGGGTGAATTGCCAACCGGAGGTAATGGCTCTTATACCTATCAATGGGAGAGTTCTACCAATAATAGTACCTGGAATACTATTACTACTGCAACAGCAAAAGATTATCAGCCTCCTATTTTAACAACGACCACTTATTATCGTAGGAGAGTCACTAGTGGTGCTTGTTCCGTTGTTTCTCCATCCATTACAATTACTATATATAATAACCCTAATGCAGGTACTTTGTCTGCTTCCGTTATAAATGTTTGTCAGGGTTCAACAGTTTCTATATCGACTTCCGGCGTTATAGGTGTAATTCAAAAATGGCAATACAATTTAACTCCTGCAGATAATAACACCTGGGTAGATATTATTCAAACAAACAATACAGTATCTTTTACTAATGTTCAGAATAGTTTTAGTGTAAGAGTTGTAGTAAAGCAATCAGGATCATGTACAAATGAGGCAGTTAGTGCAATTACACAAGTAAATACATCTTTAACAACTGTGCCCGGAGTTACATCCAGCAATGCGACAGTTTGTATTACGGGAAATAGTGGGACAGTAAACTTGTCTGGTCAAACAGGCTCTGTCATACGCTGGGAACGTTCTGTTAATAATGGCTCTAGCTGGACTAGTATTAATAATACAACAACATCTCTGAGTTATTTAAATTTAACAACAACAACTTTGTATAGAGCTGTTGTACAAAGTGGTGTTTGCCCACAAGGTAATTCTACGGCAACTACTATTACTGTTGTACCTGCGGTTACACCTTCAAATGCTGGAACAGATCAGAGATTATGTAATCAAACAGTAACAAATTTAGACGGCAATGCACCATCTTTCGGAACAGGTGTCTGGAACCAGACATTAGGACCTGCTATGATAATCACAAATCCTTCATTGCGTAATACCCAGATTACCGGGTTACAACCCGGGCAAACATATAAATTTAGTTGGGTGATAAGCGGTCCAGGGGCTTGTCCTAGTTCTTCAGATGAGGTTGAAATAGTGAATACACCCACTATGACAAATTCAAATGCAGGATCAGATAAAATTGTTTGCTCATTCACTTCTGGCAATGATTCCGTAACACTTTCAGGTAATAATCTTTTAAATCCAACATTTGAAACTGGTACCTGGACATTACTTAGCCCAGCCCCCTCCGGAAGTTCAAGTATTATACGCAATCCAAACAGTCCGACTTCTGTATTTGTTTTCAATAGACCTGGTACTTATCGATTATCATGGTCAATTAATAATAATGCCTGTGTAACAACAAGAGATACAATGGAAGTAATTGTGTTCGATAAACCAATAACAGGTCCTCTTGTTGCTTCAGCTATTAAGGCTTGTGTTGGTAATGATATCACCATCAATACAGGAAATACATTTCGAGGTGTGGTTTCAAAATGGCAATATTCATTCAATCCTGCTATTTCTGTTAATTGGGTAGACACGCCTGTAACCTCAACTACGATTCGTTTTTTAAATATTCAAAAAAGTTTTTCTGCCAGAATCATTTCAATTTCGGCAGGTGTATCAAGAGGGTGTAATTTATCAGATACATCAGTAATTCCTATAGAAGTAGTTCCTGATTTTAATAATATTATTGACACTACCTCTCTGACTGTTTGCCCGGGACAAGCAGTTGCCATTGCGGGTCAATTGCCAATCGGGGCTTATAATGTTTTCGATTATCAATGGCAACAAAGTAAAGATGGTAAGACTGATTGGGTCGATATCCCGGGTCAAACCGGAGCTAATTTAAATATGACACCATTGTCAACAATATTTGTAAGAAGACTTGTGATTGTATCTCCTTGTATAAAAGTCAGTTCTTTGGTCTACATTTTTGTTAGACCTTCTGTTGGGAATTTTTTAATGTCAGATAGTGTTGGAACCTGTTTCCCATTTGATGTAACTTTTACTAATCTGGTTCTGCCTTCTAAAAAAACAACATGGAATTTTGGTGATGGTGCATTCAATGAAGGTGATGAGGTTTCGCATACTTACAGGTCAACAGGTACTTTCCAGGTGATTATGACGGCGCAATATCCGGGCGGATGTAGGTTTGAGGCAACAAAAAATGTTACAATAACCGGGCCCAAAGGAATTTTTCAACATAATACTTCTCCATTATGTTTAAGTGATGCAGCAAGATTTGAGGTGGCGGCTCCAGGTGTAGATTCTATTCGATGGAGTTTTGGGGATGGCAATGTGTTGGTCTCAACTGAGAAAATTATTTACCATAAATATGCTGCAGCAGGGCCATATTATCCAACCGTTGACCTACTTGCAGGACCAGAAGGAAAGTGTAGAAGTCGGCTAAATGGTATTGATTCTATAAGAGTGGATGATGTTACGGGTGGATTTACACACGCAATTGAGCAGGCTTGCGGAAACACTATTGTAGCTTTTACAGATCGGTCTACAGCTTTTTATGGAGTTAAATCAATACGGTGGGATTTTGGAGATGGAAGTAATAGTAACGATAGAAATCCCACCCATATATACAATGCACCTAGTACCTGGCAGGTAAGACAAATTACTGAAGGAAATAGTGGTTGCAGAGATACGATTCGTAAGTCTATACCAATTACAATCTGGGATATTCCCCAAATTAATACTAATAAGGACTCTATTGCCTGTGTTGGTCAGGTAGTTCCCTTTGCAGCAAATGTTTTTTCACTTGATCCAATTAAAAGTACTGTTTGGAATTTCTCTTCCGGATCTACAATTGCAACTATAAATGCGCCTACTGTTTTTCAATTTCCGGGAAATTATCTAACTATTTTTGTAGCTACTACCATTTATAGCTGTGCTGATACCATAAGGCTTCCTATAAGGGTTTACCCTTCATTATCTATCGATCTTGGTCCTGACAGACTCCTCGCAACCGGCACTTTACTTCCTTTAAATAGTATAATAACAAACGGGCCGGTTGCTGAGTGGGAATGGAAACCCAATAATAATATCAACTGTAATACATGTCCACTTCCAATAGCAACTATTAAAAATAATATCACCTATACTGTAAAGGGAACAACGGCGAATGGGTGTATTGCAGCAGACAGTATTAATATTAAAGTTTTCTGCGAAAGTGCTCAAGTCTTTATTCCAAATGTATTTACACCTGATGGGGATGGATTAAATGATATATTAATGGTCAGGTCCTCAGGAATTCGTTCTGTAAAATCATTTAGAATTTTTAACAGATGGGGAGGAGTGATTTTCGAAAAATCAAATTTTCAACCGAATGATAAATCGCAGGGCTGGGATGGACTTATAAAGGGAGTTAAAGCATCTCCAGATGTATATATATATACCTGCGAAGTAATTTGTGAAAACAATACAACCTATACATACAAAGGGAATATTACATTAGTTAAATAATATAATATGAGAAAAGTCTTATTAGCAATATTTTTATGTTCCCCGGTATTTTTATTATCGCAAGACTTTTCATTTTCACAATTTTATGAAATGCCCATGTTGCGTAATCCAGCTTTATCGGGCATATTTAATGGAGATATCAGAGTTAGCTCCGTTTATAGAAATCAATGGGCCAGCATTTCAACCCCTTTTCAAACGAGAGCAATTGGTGTTGAGTATAAAAAATCAATTAATGAGCAGAGTAACAGTTACTATACATTAGGATTACAGATGACGTACGATAAAGCAGGTGATCTGGCACTCAAACGAACACAGATTTTACCTGTAATTACCTATCACCAGTCGCTAAGTAATAATAATGATACCTACTTATCTGGATCATTCATGCTTGGAAGGGTACAAAGTAATTTTGATCCTTCAAAAGCTATGTTAGACGATCAGTTTATAAATGGGAGCTACTCACCGGGTAATGTATCAACACAAACTTTTACCAATACAGGCAGATCTTACACCGATATATCTGCCGGACTAGTATTCTCATCGAATTATGGAGAAGATTCCAGATTTTATATTGGCACGGCGCTTTATCATCTTAATAAACCCAAATTGAATTTTTTTGATAATGATGCTAATACCTCCCAGGCACCAAAGGTTGTTTTTAATGCAGGGTTAAGTACGCCTGTTACAGAACGAAGTCAGATTATTGCTTATGTAGACTATTATCAACAAGCCGGAAATAAGCAACTGTTTGGAGGAATGTTGTATGAATCATCTATAACTTCTTATTTAGATGATGCTGATAATATTAAGTTTTCTTTAGGTGCTTTCTATCGATGGAACGATGCTCTAATACCTGCTTTCAAAATCCAAGCATACAAATTAATGCTTGGTCTTAGTTATGATATAAACGTATCTCAATTAAGAACAGCGTCACAGTTAAGAGGGGGAATGGAAATTACGCTATCCTTTCTGGGTTTTCTAAAAGGAGAGTCTTCTTCCAGAAATAAAGTTCGGTGCCCGAGATTTGGAGGAGGAAATAATATTGGATGGTGGTATTCTAAATGAGTAATATTAGAACACGGCTGAAGATGCCGTTTGGTGGCTTATGTTACCATTATGACAGTTTATTATGACGATAAATTTCCTGTTACTACCGAAGGCAGATTCATTCCTGCATTGCTGATGACAGTTGGTCTTGGCTTGTTTGGAACGTTTACGGCGTATTTAGCTTCGGGGTTTGTGGGGGAGACGAAGAGGGAAGATGATGGGGAAGAGTAGGTGGTCTGCACCCCATGTTGGCAATTACAGTTGCTTACTTCAAATTCTTCATCAAGCTGTTTAGTTTAGTTACAAATTGCTTTGCAATACCTAAAAACTGATTTGTTTGATGAAATTCATTGGCAATAGGTTTTACTTTCAAAAAATCATCTTTCCAGTATAAATGATGTTGAGATCAGAAAGGCTTTAGAACGCTATAAAAAAGGCTTAGTTAGGATTATCCCAATAATCATTCGTCCATGCGATTTTGATAGCTTTCCTGTTAGTCAATATCAAGCACTACCAAAAGATGCCAAACCCATATCAAAATGGGATGACCAAGATGAGGCCTTATTGGATGTGGTTAAATCTTTGAAGAAAACACTTCAGATAAACAGAGGCTAAATTCTTATTTCAAGTTACACTTGACTACCTTTTATTCCTTAATTATTTTCTTAGAGTTATCAATAAAATGTCCCAAGTTGAGTATCGGCATTCATGTTATTAATTTATTACTTGGACACAACGTCCAGGTAAATGTCCAAGTCTCTGCTGCTTATTCATTTATAACTAGGTGAGTTTATATCTTCCCCATTAGCCATTACTAATCTAAGGTTTTTCATCGTTACAAGATGTCTTTGTGCTGTCTTGTAAGTTATAATTCAAAATGTAGAAATACCCTCAATATGTAGATAAATCCATCTTTCATTATTATTTTAATTTAGTTTGGACTTTTCGTGTCAGGTAATATCCGCCGCTTCTTTTGGCGCCTTTGTATTCTATCAAGCCGGCATCTCTTAAGGTTTTAATATATCGTTCCAGGCTTTTGGCAGGTATTTCAAGCTGCTCTTCCATATCTACAGTTCTGATGCCTTCATTGTTATACAACAGCGCCAACATCTGTTTCATTTTATCCTTTATTCCCTCAGTTATTCCCTCAGTTATTCCCTCAGTTATTCCCTCAATCTTTTTTAGGGTGGTTTTGTTTATTCCCTCAGTTATTCCCTCAGTTATTCCCTCAATTTTTTTATGATGTGAAACGCCTGCAAAAACTACCGTAGTTATTTTTTGTTGTTGCTGCCATACAGGTTCCTTAAACTTATTGTTTTTACAATCTTTTACCATGCGTAGGGTTCCGCTACCCAACATTTCTATGTATTTTCTGTAAAAGCACATTTGAGCTATGTCGGGATTACGAAGGATAGAATTATGTTCTTCCTTTAAATCGGCAATAGTAATGCCTTGGGGTAAAGCTCCATAATTGGCTATTTCTGTACGGTCTGAAAAAACTGAGACTTGTAAAAACCCATTAACAGAATTATAGTCTCGGTGTACAATGGCATTTAATAAACCTTCACGCATGGCCAGTACAGGGTAGTTGCGCTTATCTGTTCTTACCAGCCCATTCACAGTAAGCATTTTACCAAAGACAGTTTCGAAATATTCAAAAATAGAAGGGATGTTCTTTAAAATATTTCCTTCAAATATTCTATCATCCAGAAATTGATTACCTGATTTTTTGCCTGGATAAAGTGTTACCCGGATACGAGATTGAGGAATGAACCTTGTGGGGTTTTTACCAAAAAGCACGATACAAGCATTGGTAATATTGCCATTTTGCATCAATCCGGTTTGTATCAGAAAATCTTCCGTATCAATAATTTTTTCGTGGTTGTATTCTTTGTAAAGTTGTATGGTCTTTTTTATTTCCTTAATGTCAAGGTCTCTTTTTATTTCTGCCCCTAACACCGGCATACGCTCCCAATGAAAATCTGCTTCTTTACGCTGTTTAATGAGTGTTGGAAGTTTTTCTGATTTTAAGATAGTTGTACGACGGCCAATACGATCGTAGATAAGGCTGTTATACTGATAAGGTTTTTTAGCACCTTCCCAAACGCTTACTAATACAACTGATTTTTTTTTATAGGTAATGGCCTGAACAGCGATGGGGGCGGTAGGCGTAATGTGCTCTACAAGATAGTTCTGAATATTGCGTACTGTAACATTTACGTTGGGTACTCCTACAATTTTTCCTGTTTCATCTACTCCAACTATTAAATCGCCACCCTTAGTATTGATAAAGGCGGTAATGGCTTTTGCAATAGCATCAAGATCAACTGTTTCCTTATACTCCAGTCTTGCACTTTCCCTCTGGTCAAGTAAATTGTCTATGATAAAACTGTTATCCATGCTTTTATGGGTTTTGACTGAGTATATTATCAATAAACTCTCTGCTTGAAAATTGAGTGTTGATGTAAGTCATCATATCATCGAGGCGAAAAAACTCTTGCGCCCAATTACCATTTCGGAGTGTTACCGGTACGTGTTTTTTAATTACGTATTCATACATTTCGATAGATAAAGGATCAAAATTCTTATTAGATTCTACCTTAATAACATCGCCGCTTTTTAGCTTTATTTTACTGAACAGCAGGCGTGCAAACACCACATCCCGATGCACAAGAAACCAATATGGTTTCTTTAAACGTATAGCTTCTTTGATTTCTTCAAAAGTTATGTTTTTGTCACCTATATTGCCTGTACCGCAGTAGGGGCGAATAATACCAAGAAACAGATCACATTCTTTTACAGCTTCCAGGCAATTGTTCAGATTAGACATTCCAGGATTAACTTTAATACTCCCGGAATGCGAATTGAATACTTCGTAGCCCAGCGTTGTGAGTTGTGCCACAATTGCAGAAAGTTGATCTTCGAACCCATATACTGAAGACCCTATCATTATTTTAACACGCCGTGAAGCTGTAGCAGGAGTATTAACCGCAGAACGCTTTGGAGTTGCTTTCTTTTTGACAGCAGCTTTTTTTGCAGGTGATGCTTTTTTGGGTGTTGCTCTTTTGGTCTCTTTAGCCATGAATTTAAAGATGGGTTGGTAAGCCATTTATTTCTTCTCAATCAACCTCTCCAACCTCACCATCATCTCCTCCTTCTCCTTCAACATTCTTTCATACAATGCAATCTTCTCTTCATGCAGTTGTATGATTTTTTCTATTGGATTATTGTTGTTGATGACAAGACCAATAGCACTATCGCTGTTATTAAACGTATTCGCAATAATATTCACCGCCTGTTCCTCATCAAAATTTTGTATCGCCTCTACCGGTATTTTCAATGCAGCGGAAATTTGCTGTAGCAGGGGAGCATCAATGCTTTCCTTTTGTTCTAATAAAGAAATTTTTTGCTGGTTCCAATCATCGCCAAGCTCAATGGCCAGTGCATCCTGTTTAATACCCAGCATTTCACGAAACCGTTTTACGTTGCGGCCTTCGTGTACTTTATGGTTAGTATTGGTATTGTGTAGCATAGGAAAAGTTTCAGGTTATAATAATAGGAAAATTACAAAATTTATCCGGATAATATAGCTGTAAAATACAATACAATAACCCGTAAAATACAGGGGGGCTATGTAGGATACAAGGGCTACCTAATGGTGCTTTGCTGCATAAAATACTCCGTATGCCAACAGCAAAAACAAGACGGCTCACCGTATGCAATAAATGGTTTAACCGTGAACTCGGCAATGCTGTATACTTCCCCACCATACTACTATGCGGCAAATGGCTGCGTGATACCGGTTTTAAGGCCGGGCATACCATCGACATCAACTGCCAGGATGGAAAGATCATCATCAGCAAATCGGAACTGCAACGGTTTGATGTAAAGTAAGCATGCATCTTTTTATTCTGTTAATGGTTTCCCGTAAAATTTCCTGTTTACCAGCAATTACTTTCGGCATCACTAAATCCTAACAACTAAAATAAACAGGCAATGGCATTATCAGAAATTACTACAGGGCTTCCGGGTGATGTAACAAGTCAACTTATGTCGGCAGAAAAGGTTTATTATTTCTCCTTTATTGCTTTTAAAGGCGGCTGTGGTTCCAACGGGCAAAAAGAAAATTACTGGCTGGCTCTTACAGACAGGCGTGTAATGTATAAAACCAAAGTGTCGGAGGTTAAGGGTACTATTGAAAATTTTGTAGAAAAGGATGGCGACCTGCCATTTGACAAGATCTCTTTTATAGAGGTTTCTGAAGGCCAGGATTCAAAGGGATGTAACACTACAAAAGTATTTCAACTACGCATAAGTACATCAGGAGGCACCATTGCAATTCCCATCCCAACAAAAGAAAAAGGATACGAGATCAGGAAAATATACTCAGAGCTGAGTCATAAAGGATAATAAAGTTACTAATGATACCGATCAACTGGCTTTGCATATTTCTTATAAAGAAATACCAAAAAACGAAGCGAAGAAAGTATTCAAAGTGCCTGCATTATCCTAGTTGTTCAAACTATGGGATCATGGCTTTTAGAAAGTATAATTTTATAAAAGCTGCACAAAAGACAATAAGGAGATACAGGGATTGTCATCCATTTTCAAACAGGCCTTATATTGACAACCCATAGGTAGATGCTGATTACTTGATGCACAGTTTAGACTACTGTTTTAGTAATGGAAGCATAGGATTTAACTAAACTGAATTTTCTTTTTACCGCTAATAATCATTAAGCTATTTGTAAATGGTTAATACCGGGGGATATTTTAGCCCTTTACAGCTTTTGATCCATTGGCTTTCCTCAAATAAGACCTCGACAAATAGTCGGGGTTTTTTGTTATTAACATTGCTGTGATGGGTTTGTTCACTCCCCAGGTAAGATGGCGTTGAACCAGATTATTGAGCATCTGAGGGTTATTTATAAACTTAGTTCTTTGTCAAGAGGCATTAAAAATGTTTTCTATTAGCAAACTTTTTATTATCTTTGTTCGGTGTTTAATATCATCACCAGAAAAACCTTATTGGATTACTGCAGCAAATACCCGGCTGCTGCAACAGCATTGCAGGAGTGGTATCATGAACTGGTGAAAGCTGATTTTAAAAACTTTAATGAGTTAAAAAAAATATACGGTAATGCAAGCCTTATAGGAGATGACAGAATCGTCTTCAATATTATGGGTAATAAATACAGATTGGTTGTAAGAATGCTGTTTGATTATAAGGCTATTCAGATAAAATGGTTTGGAACACATGCTGAATACGATAAGATTGATGTTAAAATGATTCCGTTTAAAAAGAAATAACCATGGAACTTAAAATAATAAAAACAAAAAAGCAATACCAGGAATACCTTGATTGGGTTGACAATCAATTTGATAAGCGCATTAAGCCTGGCAGTGCAGAAGGCGAGAAAGTTCAGGTAGCACTTTTGCTGATAAAACAATATGAGGATGTTCATTATCCTGTGCCTGTGCCCGATCCTATAGAGGTAATTAAACTGAAGATGCAGGATCTGGGTTTAAAGAACAAAGATTTAGTTGGAAAAGTTGGTAGCAAAGGATATGTTTCTGCATTGCTTAACAAGCGTAAGCCGCTCACGCTGGAGCTTGCAAAGTTGTTTCATAAGGAATTAAGTATTCCTGCGGAAGTGCTGTTAGCATAACAGCGTTTGAGTTCAGGAATTTAGTAGGAGTGAAAAAAGAAGCCTTGTAAATGAAACTTTTTACAAGGCTTCTTTTTATCGCTCCCAAACATCTGGTATACAGTTATGTTGTTGCTGTGATTGATGTTGAAAATCAATTACTAAACAGGTGAGGCGGCTACAGTGTTTTGCAACTACCCTTTCAAGTTGATTGTTCCGTGATGTATTCTTTTTTCTGTAAAGTAAAACCCGTACGACACCTTCTGTAAAGTTTTTTCAGTACAAGACACTGTTTATTGTTGGCCGGTTGCCCGCTTCTGTTCAGGTAGTTCACGCATAGTTGTCGCATTAATCCCGCATTGATGCGGCATTGTTTCGGCATATCTTATAAGGAATGCGATAACTATACCTCAAAATAATATAAGAAATGTCTTGTATATGAAAGAATATTTTCATATCTTATAGTCCATAAATCTACGCTATGGCTATACTTAATGGTCCCATTCAATTCACCGGCAAATTAGATGAATGGGTGGCTTATAAAATGAGGAACAGTGATAAAGTAATTCTTCGTCGCAAACCCTTTATTGCAAAAGGAGCTTTTAAAAACGAGCCGCAATATGCAGCTATGCGACGCAACAGTGCAGAATTTGCAGGTTGTGCGCATGCCGGCAAAATGATACGATCTGCATTACCCAATATTATGCAGTTAGCCGATTACAACATGACACCTGTATTGAACAGGTTTTGCAAAGCCATCCAAAAACAAGATACGGTATATCCACACGGACAGCGTTCTATACTTTTTTCGCAATACAGAGATGCACTTACTTCACTGGCATTTACCAAACAACAGCTCTTTGATTCGGTATTCAAACAAAGACCCACCGCCCAATTGTTGAGAGAGAAAGCTGAAATGCATGTACATTTTGGGGAGTTGGCACCCGGATTAAATTTTACGCAACCCTGGAACAAACCCTATTTCAGGTTTATCATTAGTCTGGGAGTTATTGAAGATCTGCATTACACAGAACAGGGATACAAAAACCAATACCAAATACTGCCCTTACCCTGCACTGCCGTTTTTGGTGACTGGATGATGTCGGGCAGAAAAATGCCTGCGCATAGTATGATCATTAAACTACAGCAACAGCCACTCCTGCAGGAAGCAAATATTACATGCATTGGTGCAATAGGTATTCAAATGGGAGAACCGGGCATACTCGGAGAAATAGAGCCGGTTAAATATGCTTCTACAGCCAGAATATTGGCGGCTGTGTAGAGCAACCTTTGAGCTGTGTGCTGGACTTGAACCAGCGACCCTCTGATTAATCCGCCTAAGGCGGAATAGCTATTGTAAAGTCTCCCACTTAGGGTTCTTTGTTTGTATCAGCGCATTCTTTTTACTTCGTTTCCACCCTTTAATTTCTTTTTCTCTTTTAATAGCATCTCCAATGCTGGTATGCACTTCGCAGTAAACCAATAGATGAATATTAAATTTAGTGGTAAAACAGTTGGGGTAAATTTTCTGTTTATGCTGCCATATTCTCTGCGTTAGGTTCGACGTAACGCCCACATATAACATGGTTTTGGAGACATTGGTTAGTATGTAAACATAGCCGTGCTTGTACATAAAATAAGTTTATTACAAAACTATCATAACGTACTGCGAACGAGGCGTAGTTACAAGCTGAGGCGTATCCTTCGTCGTAATTTCTGATCTGCGATCAGAATACTCCTCAGGATGACCATTTAATGCGGGGAATTATTAGTGGTGATGATTGGCTATGCCAATCATCACCACTGGTTTCTTGTGTGTGTTCTAGTCATCCTGAGGAGCATTAATAACCGCAGGTTATTATCTGCGACGAAGGATACCCCCTCTTTTATCTAAGTTGATTTTCTTCCGAATACATGTAGTCACTTGACTGACAAAGAATACTTCACATTCCTGTGAAGGGTTTCGCTCCGAAAGCTGGACTTGACCAGCAACCCGCTGATTTATCCGCCTCAAGCGGAATGCTCTAACCCTTCCTTCAGCAGACAGGCAACTGAGCTATTTGTAATTGGATATGAAAAGAAAGCCAACTACACCAGTTGTTTAAGAAAATGATCAAGGTCTGGTATCTTATTTTCAATGATATCCCAAACAATATCATAATCGATTCCAAAATAATCGTGAATTAATTTATCACGGGTACCAGCCATCTTTTTCCACTCTATATGAGGATGATCGGACTTAAATTCCTGATCGATCTTTTTGGAGGCCTCTCCAATTACTTCAATGCTTCTGACTATTGCACGACATAAAACTTCATCATGAATTACTTCATCTTTTGTTTCTACCATCAACGTGTTGTAATATAAAACGCGTCTCAATCAATATATGACGAACCAGTTTTAGATTAGAGGCCGACATTTTCTACCTCTTTTAAAATGTAAGGGCCAATAAATTTGCTTAACGACTGGGGAGTTACCAGTTCTACCTTTCTCCCAAATAGTTCTTCCAAAAAGAAAGACAGGTCCATAAAATTGTCGAATGTTTTTTTCTCTGGTATAAAATCTACCAGCAAATCAACATCACTTGATGCTGTTGGAGTTCCTTTTGAGAATGAGCCAAAAATACCCAGGCGATTTACTCCATAGGCTTTTATCACTTCTCTGTTTGTAGAGATAGCAGATAAGAGTTCTTGCTTATTATGTAGTTTCACCCGGCTCATTCTGATGATGAATTTACGTTTTTTACTGTATGTGCTGGTTGTTCGACCAACAAAAAACCCTCCGCTTTTTTGCGAAGGGCTCTGCTCCCAAAGCTGGACTTGAACCAGCGACCCTCTGATTAACAGTCAGATGCTCTAACCAACTGAGCTATTTGGGAATGTGTCTGGTATTCTTTCGTTTTTGACCCGTTGATTAATCCGCCTGAGGCGGAATGCTCTAACCCCTCCTTAGGCGGGCAAGCATCTGAGCTATTTGGGAATACCGTTTCCCTTTCGGGGTGGCAAAAATAGGGAAAATTGCATTCCGGCAAAATCTATATCGAAAAAAATGCTCAAAATGAGATGTAAATACCGTCTGTACGCTGCTCCAGCGGATAGGTTTTCAGGTAATAGCCTTCGCCGCTCGTGTTCCGGCCATTTTTTATGTTAAAACGATACCGGTGTAATGGGCATACCACCTGCCCCAACGCATCTACAAAACCATCGGCCATAATACCACTGGCATGCGGACATTTATAGGCAAATGCATACAACCCTTCCTGGTGCCTGGCCAGCGTAATTTTTTTACCGGCCACTTCTATCACACACATCTGGTTATTTTGCCATTGAAACTCCATTTCTGTCTCGCCAATTTTATGCCATTGCTTATCCGGTTTAAACATTTAGTATATTTTTTTCTTACAATATCTTAGGTTTGTGTATTCATTATCTAATCATAAAGATGCAGAAATCGCTACTTAGTTTCGTTATATTCTTATTGGTATTCAATATCAGTAGTTTTTCACAGAATCGTGGGGTTGACCAGGGCTTTGGCTTACTCGGCAGCAAAGTTGATATAAGTGGTCTGGCCAGGTTAAGAACAGATAGTTCCGCTATTGATGCACAATACAGCATGCGTGTAAAACAGATTGGTATTGTGTACAGCATTCGCAAAGACCTGATTAAATGGAGATGGGGTTCGGTAAGTGTAGGCTCACCTATGATGTTAGGCATAAGTTTTACCAACCGCTATCGTTCCATTGATTTCGACGGCGCCAAACGCGATACCATTACAGGTAAAAAAGGAGGGCATATTGCTTTTGAAATACCAGTTGTGGCCGATCTGAATATCGGTTTACACTCAGCTTCTGATGATTCAAGACGTTCACTCGGTATTTATGTAGGTGCCGGTTATCAATACAGCTACAGCAAAGTACATACTTCTGTTGGCAAAGTTCCTTTTGATAGTTTCGATCCTGTGCTCAGGGCAGGTATGAGAATGGGAAAATCCTGGGAAACAAGATGGAGCCTGGGTTTTAACATGCGTGGCGTTTCAGGCGGCCATCGTACTTACAGTATTCACTGGCTGAAAGAACTCTAATATTTACACTGCGCGATTGAACTGGTTTTAGAAATGAACAGTCTTGTAAGGATATCGTATCTGGTACATATCTCGTACCTTATTCAGTATCAGTTCACGCAATGCATCAATATTTTTTCTTTCAAGAGCAGATACAAATACACAGTTATGCTCTGTTATTCTTTCCCATTTTTCGCGTAGCTCTAATAATATTTCCTGTTTTACTTCATCTTCCAGCCATTCATCAAATGTTTTCTCTTCGTAGAGATCCATTTTATTGAAGATGGTAAGAATAGGTTTCTCAAAAGCTTTCAGCTCCTGCAGGGTCTTGTTCACTACACCAATCTGGTCTTCATACTGTGCATGCGATATATCTACTACATGCAATAGAATATCTGCTTCACGCACTTCATCCAATGTGCTTTTAAAACTTTCTACCAGGTGATGTGGCAATTTGCGAATAAAACCTACAGTGTCGCTTAACAGGAATGGTGTGTTTTCAAACACCAGTTTCCTGGTAGTGGTATCGAGTGTGGCAAACAGTTTATTTTCCGCAAACACTTCACTCTTACTCAGCAAATTCATCAGCGTGCTTTTACCTACATTGGTATAACCCACCAGCGATACACGAATCAATTCTCCCCTTTCTTTTCGCTGGGTAAATGACTGTTTATCTATTTCTCCGAGTCTTTTTCGGAGCAGCGATATTTTGTCTTTTACAATTCGGCGATCCGTTTCAATCTCCGTTTCACCCGGGCCTCTTGTACCAATACCACCTCCCTGGCGTTCCAGGTGCTTCCACATACCTTTTAATCTTGGTAACAGGTATTGGTACTGAGCAAGCTCTACCTGCACTTTGGCCTGGGCTGTTCTGGCCCTGCGGGCAAATATGTCGAGGATTAAATCGCTCCGGTCAATAGTTTTTACACCCAGTTCTTTTTCAATATTGGTAATCTGTGATCCGGTGAGTTCATCATCGAAAATAACCAGGTCTATTTTTTTGCCGGATACATATTCTTTTATCTCTTCCAGTTTCCCTTTTCCAACAAATGTTCTGCTATCGGGATGTGGCAGTTTCTGGGTGAATTTTCTCACGGTTTGTGCCCCCGCTGTTTCAGCAAGAAATGCCAGTTCATCGAGGTACTCATATACCTGTTCCTGTGTTTGTTCTTTCTGAATAAGACCTACCAGTACCGCTTTTTCTTCTTCTTTTATTTTATGTTGTTTCTCTATCAAAATCCGATCCTCTTTTTTGCAAAGGTAACCTTTAACGCATTGTACTATTAAAATCAAATATCCAGCTGTTTAAAATTCATTTATCGCTCATGGCCGCTGGGCCTCGTCCCTGTTACTGGGCTGCATTGGCCTCTGCTCAGATCTCCGCCTGAGGCGGATGATCTGATCTGTCTTCGCTGCGCTTGACACCGACCCCAATGAGGCCCGTCCACAGGGACTGATTTAAAATAATTTGCTTACACTATTTTTTGACTTCTTTAAAAATTGCAATTATATAACCTGTCAACTTTTATTAGTTCTCTCAACAAAAACCCCGTCACTGCCTGGTTAAGCAGGTGACGGGGTTAATTATTATCATCAATATAATTATAATCCGCTGAAAGTTACACCTATCGAAAACTTACGCATGGTGGCTCCTGTTCCATCTTTTAATACACCATTCAACTGGTAACCGGCATCAATGGAAAAAATACCGTACCCTACTCTTGCCGTTGCTGCCAGCATGGTTCCATTCAGAAATCTTTTGCTGCTTTCTTTTTCTACATATGATGTGCCATACAGGCTCTGCCTGTTTTTATTTACATAGTTTTTACCCTTGGTATATGACTTTAACAGGGTTCCCAGTTTCAGACCCAGGGCTGCTTTCCATGATTTGCCGGGATTTTCAGGGTTTGAATAATAACGCAGTTCCAGTGGTATTTCAAGATAAATACTGGTAAGTTTCAGTTTATTGAAATGACTGGCACTGTCTACATTGGTAAATGGTAAACGGGCGGTGGGCGATTTTAAGTCTACTTTGGTATTCTTAAAAAAGATATTGCTCGTTCCCAAACCTGCGCCCAAACCAATACTCATTTTCTTATTGCCCTTAAAGGGCTTATCTACCATGAAATAGATATTGAAATGTCTGCTGAAACCATTACCGGTTCTAACACTGTCGGGGCGGTTGGTCCAGCTGTCGCCACCGTATTGTATCATCAGGTGGTCTGCGGGGCGGTCGGTAAGGTCAATCTTACTCCAGTCTGTTTTTTTCTTTGTCTCGGTCTTTTGAGCGTTAGCCAGCAGGGTTCCTGTAAAGGCCAAAAGTAGTAATAATGTCTTTTTCATGCGTTCGTTTCATTGATTTTAGCCACATGGAATTCGCCAATGTACATTTCCTGTCTTATCGAATTTTATCGTGGCTCATTTCATGTTCTCGTTTCGTTGCGCCAATATATGGCAATAGGGCGCAAAAATAACAGAATTGGTTGCACCGAAGTGGTTAAAAATTAGTCAAATCGCTGATTTCTTGCTTTTCTTCCCCAAATAGTAGGAATTTATTGGTTTTGAGAATGGCTGTTAGCAGTTAACTTTTAGCAAGTGGCTGGATGCATATTTGCTTACAAGCTACTGTGCCGTTACAAACCGGAGCCTATGCTAACTCCTAAAAGCTAAGAGCTATCACAGCCACTGCTTCTCCACCCTAATTAAACCCGATCGGAGTGCATATGTAATAATGGATGCCACACTTTTGGCCCCCAGTTTATCCATAATACGTATGCGGTAGCTTTCTACGGTTCGTTTGCCTACCGACAGGCGTGAGGCTATTTCTTTGTTGGTTAACTCTTTACAGATCAGCTTTACAATCTGTTTTTCCATTTCGGTAAGCGATATATGCCTGATGCTTTTTTTATCGCTGCTTTTTCCGGCAATGATTCTCGAAATTTTTTCTGTGATTTCAATTGAAAAATAAGGTTTATGCTGGTATACCGTTCTGATGGCTTTTGCTAATTCTTCCTGGCTGATGCCTTTTACCAAAAATCCTTGTGCGCCCGCTTCCAGCATTTCAATGATCAGGTAGTCATCGCTGAATGAACTGAGCGCAATAATTCTTATACCCGGGTAAGTGCGACATAATTTTTTGGTGGCTTCAATACCATCCATGAACGGCATTTTTATATCGGTTATAATGATATCAGGCGCCAGTTGTTTTACACGTAATACCAAATCTTTCCCATTACTCACTTCTCCTTTTATCCAGAAATTCGGATCACGCGACAACATTATTTTTAATCCTTCACGATAAATGAGATGATCGTCGGCAATTAATATGGAAATTTTTTTCTGCGGCATTCATCGGGGTTTAATAAATAATCAGTCATTGGTTATATCTGCGGCAATTACCAGTTTAATTTCACCATAGCTGATTTCTTCCGGCAGGTTTTCTTTGAGTTGTTTCAATCCATTTTTCCCCAATTGCAGTATAGCGGCCTGTATCAATTCTCTTTTGTCGGCCGGTACCAGCTCCGCAATATCCAGTTGCGATTTAGATACATAATATGATAAATGTGATTCTATGGTACTGGGCGATAACATGCGTTGTTCTGCAATAGCTTCTACACTCATCCCGTTTTTAAACAGATCGAAGCTGATTTTTTTGGTATCGGTTTCTCTTTCCCTTGCTGCAGGTGTTCTTCTCTCTCTCTTGGGTTGTTTAAGTTCTATGCGTGTATCTATACCCTGTTTGTTGCAATAGTCCCTTACCATTTCTAAAAAAGGTTGCCCATAACGTTCAATTTTGTACACTCCAAAACCAGATATTTTACTAAGATCGGTTGCTACCAATGGCAGGTAGGTGGCGAGATCCATCAAACTACTATCACTTAATATTAAATAAGCCGGCACATTTTCTTCATGCGCCATTTTATTGCGCAGCTTTTTAAGGTTTTCAAACAATTCTTTTTCATAGGCATGTTGCTGGTACACTACAGGCTCTTTTATTGTTGCCACAATTTGTATAGGCGCATGCAGGTACACTTTTTCTCCTTTGAATAACACCGCCTTACTTTTTTCAGTGAGTTTGAGAAGTGGATATTGTCCATCACTCATTTGCAGGTAACCACTTGAGAGTAATTCTTTGGTATAATGCATCCATTCATCTTTGGGTTTGTCTTTTCCAATACCATATACAGATAACTGTTTATGCGCTGCTTTTATTTTTTCACTGGTACTGCCTCTTAACAGATCTACGATATAACCCAGTCCGAATTTTTCATTCACCCTTGCCACGGCACTCATGATCTTTTGTGCTACAATGGTCTGGTCAGACAGTTCAGGTTTATGTATACAGGTATCGCAGGTACCACAATAATCCGGGGCCTGTTCACCAAAATAATTCAACAGGTATTTTCTGCGGCATTGTTTTGTTTCGCAGAATGCCACCATCTTATCGAGTTTATCGAGCAGTATTTTTGTTTGTTCGGGGTTATCTTCTACCTGTGCAAAGCTTTTCAGTTTTATTACATCGCCAGCGCCATAAAACAATAAAGCCTCACTTGGCAAACCATCTCTGCCTGCTCTTCCGGTTTCCTGGTAATAGCCTTCAATATTTTTGGGGAGATCGGCGTGTATCACAAAACGCACATTGCTTTTATTGATGCCCATACCAAATGCAATGGTGGCCACAATAATGCGTATATCATCTTTCAGAAAAAGATCCTGACGTTCATCCCTGGTCTTTTTATCTAACCCTGCATGATAGGCTGCTGCATTAAACCCATCTGCTTTCAAATCTTCAGCCAGTCGCTCCGTTGCGTTTCTGCTTAAACAATAAATGATACCGCTATCTTCTTTATGCTCTTCCAGGTAGTCTGCCAGCTCATCATAATAATTACGTTTGGGTTTTACATAGTAACTAATGTTGGGTCTGTTAAAACTGTTTTCAAAAACCTTATACTGCTTCAGGTGAAGCTGGTCAATGATGTCTTTTTTGGTTAAAGCATCTGCTGTAGCCGTGAGTGCAATTACAGGAATATCGGGGAACTGTGTTTTCAATTCACTCAGTACCCTGTACTCTGGTCTGAAATCGTGCCCCCACTGGCTGATACAATGTGCTTCATCGATAGCAAACAATGCAGGTTTTGCTTCTGTTTTTAAAAATTGAAGAAAATTAATTTCCGAACCTACCAATCTTTCCGGCGCCACATACAACAGTTTCAGTTCATTTTTTCTGAGTTGTTGCAGTATCAGTTCTCTTTCTGATGGGTGTTGTGTGCTGTTAAGGAAAGCTGCTTTTACACCATTGAGTATAAGTGCATCTACCTGGTCTTTCATGAGGGCTATGAGCGGACTCACCACCACAGTTACTCCTTCCAAACACAATGCGGGCACCTGATAGCACAAACTTTTGCCACCACCTGTTGGCATTAATACTACTGCATCCTGTGCATTCAGCAGATGTTCAATTATATCCTGCTGGTTGTGACGGAATTCGTTGTAACCAAAAACTGTTTGTAATACCGATGCAGGTTCCGCTATTTGTTTCATGAATCAATTAAATAATAATATGGCTGCAAGATAAGCGGAGATTAGCGGGATTGTCAATAGGTATTTTTACCTGATCTACATTAGTGAATAAAAAATAGGAAATAAGGAATAAGAAAGTAGGAAATATTCTCTTCCCTACTTTCTTATTCCTTATTTCCTATTTCCCTATTCCTCTGTTTCTACAGCTCTCTGATCCAAATATTTCTATAACTCATCGGGTTTCCACCATCATTTCCATGATCCTGTAAAATCAGTGGTTCTTTGTCTTTGTGTTTTTTATAGCCGGGTGCACCAATCCATTCTGTTCCTCCTTTTATTTCTACATTGTTCTGTACCAATACTCCGTTATGAAATACGGTGATGCGTGCGGGTGTTTGTATGGTTCCATCACCATAAAACTGTGGTGCCGTAAAAATTACATCATACGACTGCCATTCGCCCGGTTTGCGGCTGGCATTTACCAATGGAATATGCTGTTTGTAAATACTGGCCGCCTGTCCGTTTACATAGGTAGGATTTTCATAAGAGTCCAGCACCTGTAATTCATATTTCCCCATAAAGAATATACCACTGTTTCCTCTTGATTGTCCGCTACCTGCAATAAGTGCAGGCGATTTCCATTCAATATGTAACTGGCAACTGCCGAAACCCTGTTTGGTTTCTACATCGCCCGACATTTTTACTACAGTCAAAGATCCGTCTTTATCTATTTTCCATCCGGGTGTACCACCGCCTTTTTTCTGAAAAGCATTCATGCCTTTTCCGTTGAACAATATTATGGCATCTGATGGGGCATCGGATGAAGTTTTGCCGGGACTTACTTTAACCGGAACAGGTTCCCATACTTCTGTTTTTTTCGACAGTTTTACCAGGCTATCCATATTAATGTTCCTGTTCTGTGCCTGTACCATCCCGCATGCCATAATGGCAAGGGGTAATAAAATGTTTTGTTTTTTCATGTGGTCTATGCTTCGTTGGTGATTAATAATGTGTAAAAACTCTGCGGTCAACTCTGCTTTCTCTCATTCTCTACGGTGAACATTCGCGTAAAATTACCGCAGAGAATGAGCGGAAACAAAGGTTTCGCAGCGTTGGTTATTTATATAACTGGTAATTTGTAGCCATTATGGTATTTAGCTGCCAGGTATTGTTGGTTAATGTTGTTATCGGTAAACTGTCCTTGTTTATGATCCCAGAATAGTTTCCTGTTACTCCTGTACGCAATATTACCCATTTGCGATAAACGTGCAATTTTTACCGCTTCCTGTATCGAACAATTCAACTGCTCGGCTTTGCGCGAACGCAGCACTGCAATAAAATTTTCCCAGTGCTTATTCAAGCCGTTGTCTGTTGATTTTTGAAAGGGTATGGCTACTTTCGGTTCATTCTTTTTTTCTTCCAGCACTTCCCATCCATTGCGGTTGAGTACCAGTGTTCCCGCATTGCCAATAAAGGCAATACCATGATCGCGGTTATAGTTTCCATTACCAATACCTACTGCATGATCCCAGATAATATTAAATTGATCGAACTCATACAAGGCCATCAGTGTATCGGGTGTTTCATCGGCTGAATCGGGTTTGGCAAATTTGCCTCCCAGTGTAGCGATTGATTTTGGCGTATCGGCTTTCATGCCCATCAATGCATAATCTAATAAGTGTACACCCCAGTCGGTCATTAAACCACCTGCATAATCCCAGAACCAGCGGAAAGTAAAATGAAAACGGTTGCTGTTGAATGATCTGTTTGGTGCCGGACCTAACCACTGTTGATAATCAACACCCGGAGGTATGGCTGAATCGGGTTTGCGATCAAGCGGTTGTTTCCAGTCGAGATAACACCAGACTTTTACGGTTCTGATATTGCCGAGTTGACCACTGTGTACAAAATTTACTGCATCGGTAAAATGTTGCTGGCTGCGTTGCCATTGTCCGGCCTGCACTATTTTTCCATATCGCTTTTGTGCAGCCATCATGGCATTACATTCTACGATGGAATTGCCTACTGGTTTCTCTACGTATACATCTTTACCTGCCTGGCAGGCATGTATCATTTGCAATGCGTGCCAATGGTCGGGTGTACCGATAATAACTGCATCAATATCTTTCTGATCGAGTAGTTTTCTGTAATCACGATATACTTTTACTGTATTGGTATCGATTCCCATTTTCTGCAGATCGGCCAGGCGTTTATCAATTACAGACTGGTCCACATCGCAAATGGCGGCCAGTACCACTCCGGGTACTTTTAGTGCCGCGGTTACATTCGACCATCCCATTCCATTAATACCGATGGCGCCAATACGTACCTGGTCGCTGGGCATTAAGCCATTCCTGAATGATGATGCGAGTATTGCTCCGGCTGTAAGCAATGAAGTGTTTTGTAAAAATTTTCTTCTCGATGACATGGCAGTTCTCTTCTTTTTGAGGCAATAAATTAGGAAGATTTCTGCATAACAGGAAACCTTTATCAGGCAGCCGTTTCTCTGGGTTTAATGGAGGGGATGGATGAGCTTTGTTTTTCGTGATCATCGTCTCCCTGCTCATTCATCTGCAACTGTATTCTTTGCGTAATATCGTTCAGCGCTGTTATTCGCTGAACAGTGTATGGAATGGTATCGAGACCCGATACAAACTTGAGGATATAGTTATAAATACCAATGATATGACCTGCCAGTACGGTTGTACCTGTTACCTGGTTGGTAATGAGTAAGGATAACGAAATTACTACCATTACCATTAGTTCCATAATACCAAAGTTCCATGCTTCCTGGTCGCTGATGCGTATCTGCCATTTGCGAAGCTTGTTAAAATGCTGATAGATGGCTTTTTTATCGCCGGATGAAATAATGTTTACCTGTTTTTCGAGTTCATCATTTTTTAACCGTGTCAGCTTTTTCATTTTTTTACCATAGATATAGCTGATGACCATTACCGGTAATAATATGGCGAGACATAATAGCACCACAGATGATTGATAAAAGAACAAGAGAATCATTGAACCCGCTATATTGTACAAGGCTTCGATAATATATACGAGATCAAATTCAAGGAAATCAACAAATTCTCTTGCCAGTGTTGAATGTGCGCTCAGCTTTGATACTTCGGATGATTTGATTCTTTTTGATAAGAATTTTGTTACCAATGATGTGTAGATTGTAGAATAGGTACGCGTATCGTAACGATGCCTGAGTGTGCCAATAACCAACCAGGCAAAATGCACCGATGATAATATGATGAGTCCGCGATAAGAACCCTGCATCAAATCATTGATGGCCATACCGAGGAAAAAAGGACGCAACAAGGCACCTGTCATTTCAAGTGAAAACAACAGGTAAGTAATACCCAGTCGCATTTTATGTCTGCGAATCAGTCGGCTCAATACATGCATGTTCAACATAACAATTCCTTTCATTCAACTAATGAACAATCAGGTTACAAGCACCTGTTACCGATGATGTACCGGTGATGGTATGGGTTAGTAGTTGGACAATTTCCTGCCGCTGTAGTTTAAGAGCGCTGTTGCTTTTCTCTTTCTGTTACGGTATTACCGGGTTTACCGGTGATCCATTTTCTACAGCTCGCGGTGCCGCATTGGCATTGAAAGGGCTCCATGTGTTCGTCCAGAAAACTGGCGTAATCGAGGGTTAGTTCTTCTCCTTTTTGTATGGGTCTGATGGCTTTTACATTCAAACCATCATAAGCAGTGTTGGGTTCGCAACTATGGTTTTGGGGAGCCCATGCTGCAGGATCATTATCCCAGAGCAAAAATACTTCATTACTCAGGGGATAAGCGTATCGTCTGAAAATTTCTTTTTCAACATCGTTCCAATGCTGCTCTACCTGGCGCCTGGTAACAATACGTTGTGCATGACCCTCACCTTTGAATACCAGTTCATTACACATGAGATTCTGTGTGGCATAAATACCATAACCGGAGAGTGCATTGCCTTTAACCTCATAATTTTTTTGCATGCGTAAATGCCTGTAAATTCCTTCAAGGATCATATGTCGCAAAAAACCGGCCTGCCCGATTCCATCATATTTTAGTATATAATCAGCCGATCCTTCATAACCATCTGTATAAAAAACAGAGCAGGTAAAATTAATTTCAAGGAAGTATATATCTCCTTTTTCATCCATCCTGAAATCGAGTCTTGCATAACCAACACCATTAAATCCTTTAAAGATTTTTTGTGCGGCTTCTCGTAGTTCTTTGTTAATGACAGAATCGGTACAGGGAATATTTGCAGACGGATGCAGAGCCGATGTTTTCAGTTCATAGGTTTTAAACGCATATCCTTCCGGGAAAATAAATTCTACCGGTTGAAAAGTGGTTGCCGTGTGCCCGTCATCGTTAGCGGCAATAAGTATGGTAAATTCTCTTCCTGCAATATATTGTTCCACCAGTAACTGAGGATATTCAGGAAGAAGTGATACAATTTTTTTCCGCAACTCTTCTGTGTTATGTACCAGTGATGCCTGATCAATACCCAGGCTGTCGCCAGCTTTGGATGGTTTTACAAACAATGGAAAGCCTGGTATGGTAAGGCTGTTCATATCTGTTGTTTCATCTACCAGCAAATAAGCCGGTGTTTTTACGCCTTCACAGTAAGCGAGGTATTTCATGATTTCCTTGGATGGATCGTAGAGTTGCGTATTGGGGCCGGTATACGGAAGACCCAGAAGTTCAAGCGTATAAATTACATCAATAGAAGGTACTTCCCATTCCAGGTATCCTTCACAGAGATTTACAAAAACATTGTATCCTTTATGTTGTAATGCTTTTAATTGTTTGTACGTAGTGAGCTTATTTAAAAAAATATGATCCACTGTTGCGCCGGGTAATAATGCGCCCAGGTTGCGCGGGGGATCGTACGCTTTATAATCAACATTGGTAGTTGAATAATCAGGTTGTAACACGGCAATCTTCATTCCTGTTGCCCAGTTTGCATCAAAATTTGTTTGCTGTTTTTTCATGATCCTTTATCTGCCTACCGAACCATTAGCCCTAAGCGCCGCTACTGTTCTTTCTTCAGTTTGTTTTGTATGACGATGAATGGCTTCACCAATAATTTCCATGATAAGATTAGCAAAACTTTGCCCGTTTACTTTTAAAATAGCGCCAATAGAGGTATAATCCTCATCTTCACTCAAACCACATTGTGCATTTACTTCGAGTACATATAATTTTCCTGTGCGTTTGTCCTGCCTGATATCTACCCTCGTATAACCTGTTCCTTTTACCGCAAGAAAGGCCGCCAGGCTCAGTTCTTTCAGTTCTTTTTGTAGAGAAGCATTTGCTTCTCTGTACTCATAAAAATTTTCATTGGCCGGCATGGGTGTTTCTTCTTCATAGATTTCCCATAAACGATCGAACGACAAAAATTTTTCTTTCTCCGGTAATGACGCATGAAATACCCTTTCCACTCCATTATATACTTTACAATATTGAGGCTCTGTCCACGAACCAACAATCATGGTAGTATATTCCGGTCCTTCAACAAATGTTTCTGCAATCAATCCATCTGCTGCCAGATACCAGCCGCGATACCCTTTAAACATAGCAGTAACCTGTGTTTCAAGATCTGTCATATTATCCACCACATTCCTCACACCTACACCCATACTTCCTCCCGATACTGATGGTTTTACAATAAGGGGTGTTCCCATTTTTGCAAACAAATCAGCCCTTGCATCCGCCGGCACATGAATAGCGGCCCATGCTGCCGTTGATACGCCTGCTGCATCAAAGGCTTTTTTCATGGGTATTTTTGATGTGGTAATCGTATAGAAATAAGCGTCGGCTCCTGTATAAATTAATCCTGATGCATCGAGCATTCTTACAACAGATATACCAGGTGTGCCATTTATTTCATCACCATCACATAAATTCAACACAACAGGAGTATCAATCCTTTTTTCTTTCTCGTCCAATATCCTGCCAATCACAGTTGCATAATCCTGCAAGGTAACAGGCTGCCATTGCCAGTTAATAGCTAAGTCAGAAAATATTTTTGTGTATTCAGCAATACTTTGTGTGAAGTCGTAGTAATAGTTAAGATTCGGATCATTGGTTTGAAGCGATGGCGCCAGCACCCATACACGGATTTGAGCAATTTGTTCTGGACTTATCTCGTAGGTCTGCATGCGCAATAATAACTATCGGTTTTGAATTTGTAATAGAATAAAGGAAGTAAGGCGATAAGTATTTAACTGGTCCTGCCTCAATGCAGCAGCTCCGGCTATGGTTCCAAGACATTTTCTACTGCCGCAATTACAGGAAAATGCCGATGCCATTTTCCATTCGGTTGATGGATAAAAAAATACCATTTCATCATCTGGTTGTATGGAACGAAGTGCAATGAGTTCCATTTTATCTGTATCAAAAAAAACATTAGGGTCACAACTGTGATTGGTGAACTGTAAACAGTCTGGCGATAATGCAATATGTTTGTTCAGCCCTACTTGTAAGGTAAGATAACTCGGTGTTGTATATGTTTCCTGTGCCGAAAAAGAACAGATGATGTCTCCTGTGTCAAAAAACGCGGCTGCATGTAAAGAGTGTTGTCCTGTTGCGGGATTTCTAAACACTTTTGCAAAATCTGTCTTTGCAATTTTGGGTATTTCGGGTATTACCAGTGGTAATGGTATCATGGGGCTTCAGGATTAACTCTTTAAAGTACAAAATACTATAGCTTAGCGCTGAAACCCGCGTGGGTATTAGTCCACATTTAAGTGTGAATTATGCACAATAACACCGGTACTTAAAATTTGGTATTTATTTTCAAGCCACAGATTCACAGATTTCTGACAATTAATCCGTGAATCTGCGGCTCAAATAACAGTTCTATTGGGTATATCTATAGAATCTTTTATTTTGGATTCAGTAAACAGAATCAGCAGTTTAAAATTATCAATATGCCCAACTCTTCTCCAGATGCCGCTTTTGAAGCGTTACAATTAACACTTCCTCCTGCACCAGAGCCATTGGGTGTTTATAAACCCTGTTTAATTGATGGCGAATACCTCTATCTCTCCGGTCATGGTACTTTGCAGAACGATGGCAGCTGGATTGTTGGTATAGTGGGTCTTGATATGGATAAAGATGCCGCCAAACTTGCGGCGCGCCAGGTAGGCTTAGCCATGCTGGCAACCATTAAAAAGAAACTGGCTAGCCTTAACAAGATTAAACGGGTAATTAAAGTGCTTGGCATGGTAAACGCAGTTCAGGGTTTTGCAGACCATCCTTATGTAATTAATGGTTGCAGTGAATTATTTGCTGCCATCTGGGGACCTGATAATGGTGTAGGTGTAAGAAGTGCAGTTGGCATGAGCTCTCTTCCCGGAAATATACCTGTTGAAATAGAAGCAGTTTTTGAATTACATACCTAAACCATTACCCATGACAACAAATAAAAATTCAGACTGGTTTGAGCTGACTAATACCGATGAGGTTGATTCACCTGCCTTACTCGTTTACCCCGATCGTGTACAACAAAACATCAATACCGCTATCGCCATGGCCGGTGACCCGGCAAGGTTAAGACCTCATATTAAAACCCATAAAACAAAAGAAGTAGTTCAACTGATGATGCAGGCCGGTATTCAGCAATTTAAATGCGCCACTATTGCCGAAGCAGAACTTTTAGGGATGTGTAAGGCACAGCATGTATTACTTGCCTATCAGCCACTCGGACCTAAGCTGGATCGTTTCTTTTCATTAATTCAACATTACGCTGATACAGATTATGCCTGTCTTACAGATAATATTGCTGCGGCAACTGTTATGGCAGATCAGGCACGCGCCCTCAACAAAATACTGACTGTTTATATTGACCTGAATATAGGTATGAACCGAACAGGTATAGCTCCGGAAGATGCAATGAATCTTATTGATTTTTGTTTGAACGAACCTTCGCTGCAACTTTCCGGTTTACACGCATATGATGGTCACTTACGCAACCCCAATGCCGAAATAAGAAAACAGGAAAGCGATGATGCTTTTGCGCGTGTTACCGGTTTGCAAAACAGGGTTGCCATCAAATACCCTGTTCATTTACCCATTATTGCCGGCGGCAGCCCCAGCTTCCCCATTCACGCAAAGAGAGAACATGTTGTTTGCAGCCCTGGCACTTTTGTGTATTGGGATCATGGCTATGCAAATTTATTTCCTGAACAAACTTTCGTTCATGCAGCTTTGGTTATAACGCGTATTGTTTCTTTACCCGCTGCAGGAATTATTTGTTGTGATTTAGGGCATAAATCAATTGCATCAGAAAATCCGATTGATAAACGCGTATTCTTTTTGAATGCCAGCGATCTTATCCCGGTTTCGCAAAGTGAAGAACACCTTGTATTAAAAGCGCCCCAGGATCATCACTATAAAGTAGGTGATGTATTGTATGGCCTGCCTTATCATATTTGTCCAACCTGTGCCCTTTATGAACGTGCCATTACAATAGAAAATCATCAAAAAACCGGTGAGTGGATGATTGTTGGGCGCGACCGTAAAATTTTTCATTAATGATTGTGGGTTTTAGAAACCGGCTATAAAATTTAATTTTTAAATTAATTCACTAGTGTCCGGTTAAATTAGGTTGATTTTCAATTGAATATGATTTTGTTCTTTGACATCTTGGTATATAGTGTTATTAAAAAGGCTTGGCAAATGTGTTTTATCTAACAATGAGACACTCATT
>JBMOKQ010000042.1:0-10395 GCA_049324295.1 Bacteroidota bacterium | reverse complement strand
CGCTTTTTTAAATAAGATATTACCTGCTCCCGTATTGTCTCCTGGGAGCTGGCACTCCTATGCCTACCATCTTTTTGTTCCATCCCCAAATATACAACATAAGTCCTATTTTATGCTCTTATTAATAAATCTGTGAAATAAATTTTAAACAGGCTCTATATATTTAGAGGTTTACTAATCATTATTATTCGCCGGTTTTTTTTAATACAAGCTGGTTAAATTTCGCTGTTACATTTTCTTCTCCAGGTAGAATACCGCCAACGTTGAACTCACTAAGGTTAATAACAAACTCTCCAGACAAGACACAGCTTGTATTTCCTCTTGGAAAATGCTCCAATACACTGTTGAAACTAAATGCCTTGTTTATTCCATTTAAGAACAACATACCCTGTGTTGCAAATCTTTGTTTGGGGTGGCTTTTGGTTTGAACAAACGCAATATTCATTTTACCGCCAAAAACCAATTCCTGTCCCAACATTGTTTGCAGCACTTCATTCAAAGAATCATTCTTGGTAATAAGAGAGGGAATCACCAGCCGAAAGTGCATTTCGGCCCTGTCATAATTCAAGTGCATATACAGATGATTGCTCACACCTGAAACACCAGCACCTTTATACCTTCCGCTTGCCAGTACAGTACCGGCTTGTGTTTGGTACACTTGTGCGGCTGATGAAATTCCTGTACCCAATAACCATATAATCATTAAACCTGTGCGCATACAAATGGTTTCTGTTTTTCTGATTAATGGTGGCCGCCCATCATGCCACCGTGTTGTCCACCGGAATGCATACCTGAACCACGCATCCGCATCATGTTTCTTTGAAACATCTGATGTGAATTGTATCTCCTTCCATTCATGTCCATACAATGACCGTTCTGCAACTGTCTTTGCTTCCCGTTTTTCAACTGGTAAGAACCATCGGGATGCATCACCGTTCCATTGTGCATGGTCATCTGATTCTGCATCATCATTTCTTTCCCGTTCATGCTATGATACATTTTTCCATTCTTCATGGTAAGATGCTCATCGTTTACAGTGGCAGTTTGCTGATTTTTGTTTGTGCCCTGTTCCTGCTGGGCAACGGTTACAGTTGTCAGTAATATTGTTGACATTACTGCTAAAAGAATCTTTTTCATGTTGTTTATTTTTTTTGTTTTAAAATTTTATAGTTCATGCCTAAAGACCAGAAAAAAGTATTGCTCAAGTTTTCCCTGTAAGAATTCTGGCCATTATTAATAGTTGCTGCATTTACCGGTATGGCATATACAGGATAAAGCAGGAAGTGAAAGCGTTTATAGTCAAACCGGACGGGGATACTCAATTCGTAATTCTGAATTTTAAATGGGACTCCAGCCATCATACCCGTGCCCATTCCACTTCCGCCACTGAGCATGTGCCGGCTAAACCGTAAATTATTGTTGTAGTTGCTGTAATAGTTTTGAGTGCCGCCATACAATGAAAATGTGGGGCTGATTCTCAACCTGTCTTTAGCGGTATAAAAATTATGACTTACAGCCAGGCTGAAAATAAAATCGCTTTGACCGCTGAAGTACATAGTGCCGTCAGCATATATTTCCAGAAAGTCAAAATCATAATCTGCATAAGCGTTCAGGTTTGCCGTTAGCGCTGATTGGGAAGTATAACTTTTATCATTGAAAAAGTATCCTGTGCCGGAAACACCTGCGGTTAAATTCTTTTTGTAATAATCATAACCTCCGGTAGCGGTAAATAAGTCAATCCTGTTTTGCTGTGATGCTGCCAGGTAAGAGACGATGCCCGAAATAAACAAACCAGATTTATGATAATATCCTGCAGACGCAGAGATGTACGGGGATTTAGCCACACTTTTGCGTCCAAGAAAAACAATATCGCTGGTAAATGCTGTGCCTGCCAATACATAGTTTTGATTGGATGCAACAGTAGTTGAATCTGTCGTTATTTTTACCTGCGAAAAAGATACTGTTGTTGTAGCAGACAACACAAATAACAAACCAACAAATGACACTCTCTTTTTCATATACATCATTTACACTTTTTACATTGTCGTTTTAAGTAAATGGTACGGATATGTGTGAAGAAATTTTCTTTAATCACCGGCCTGCATAAACTCCGTTATTTTTTTATACTCATCTTCTGTCAGCATCGCCCGCTGCCGCATGTGGGTGTTGATTACTTCCCATTGCGTGTTGGTAAATGCTGAGGCTGGCGGAGTATTGTGGCAGCGCTGGCAGTTTTCGCTCCACAACTGTGTGCCGCTTTTATCGGTTACTTTAGTGGATACACAACTGGCAATCACCAGTCCTGTTGTAAGTATCAGTGCTATTGCAATTATTAATGTATTACGTTTCATAAAAAATGATTTTAGTTTTATTAAAAACCTACGGCGAATTGTACAAAAAATGCATTATTATCTTTCTGATTTTGGTATGCAAGTTTTACTGCAGTGCGCCAGGTGAACCAATAATTCAGTCCATAGGCATATTGCTTTATCTTTTCCAGGTCTTTTGCGCCATCAGGAGGATTAAAGCCGGCATACCGAAATACGAGTTCGGTTTTCTTTAGAAATTTGCTTGTTGCCATGCTTGGACGATAAGCTCCCTGTGCAAAAACGCTGCTTCGTTTATTGTCAAAAGTGTAAGTCGTATTTCCTGTCGGATCATCGGGGTCAACATAGTCAGCTTTATCAATATTCACTTTATTCCATTGCCCTTTCACATCTATAACACCTTTCAAAAAATCCAATTGCTTTACATACGTCAGGTCATACGCATACATCACCGCTCCAATATTTTTATAGATGGAGTTTTTGTCACCCACATTACCGTTTCTGTATGAAAAACCTATTTCAAGCGAAGAGTTGGAAAATGGAAGAAGCCCAATTCTTCCTCCGGCGGTAAGTTCTTTATTAATAGTTTCAGCATTGCCATAAGTGAGGGTGCCTTGTTTTTCAGGTACGGCAGGATCGGTGATGAGTTGAGCTCCATTGGCCAGATAAACACTGTAATTCATTTTAGCTGAACCTAACGGTACACCGCCCCTGAAGTCAATACCAATTTCAGATGTGGGGCCTACACCCAATTCATCCTCTCCTGTACCAACCGGAAAAGTGGGCAATTTGTTTATCCAGGAAGGATGAAGCCTGTCCTGGAAAATTCCATACGGCGAAATGAATTTACCGGTACGCAGCGTAATGTATTTGTTCAGGAAAAACGATGCATTGGCATATCCCATATCAATTTTGGTTTCGCTGCCCTCTATTTCGGTTTCCATCTCAGCTTCTATTACAATATTTTTATGTGGCTGCCATAGAAAAATTGGATTAAACACCAGATTATTAAAGGCCGCTCCTTCCTCTTTATTAAGCCTGGCTGTAACCGAGGTGTAGCCAACTACAGCAAATTTGCTGGTGCGTGCCACCTGGTTTTGAGCAGTGGACTTTATTAAGCTATCTATATACTCCTGGTTGAATTGCTGGCTAAATGCTGCCGATGCGATAAGCAATCCGGCAAGCTGAATTAAAATTTTCTTTTTCATAAATTACTGTTTTAAGGTTCTCATATAAACCACAGTTTGCCATATCTGTGTTTCGTTTAGTTTTTTCTTAAAAGAAGGCATTGGCTTTCTGCCTTCTGCAATTTTCCAGTATAGCGCCCCATCGCTCTGGTTTTGAGTAACAGCTTTTGTGAAATCTCCGGCAGGTACATCAAGGTCTTTAGCGGAAGGTCCATCGCCTTTTCCCTTTTTCCCATGACAACTTTGGCATTCTTTTACATATACTTTTTTACCTGCAGCAAGGGTGGTTAGATCCGCCGTAACCGGGTTCTTTTTTGCATCTGCTGAGGCCGGAACTTTCCATTCCTTTTGCTGAAAAAGAAATGCGCTGCTTATCATTGCCGTTGAAAACAGCAACACGATGACCGGCAGTTTTCTTTTGAACAGGTTTTTTACTAGTGCTTCCATAACTTGTTAATTTATATTGTTAGATAATAATTTCGTTCTTGATGAAGCTTTCTTTATGCGGTAAACCAAATACAACACATACATAAATAATAACCAAACAGCGCCTACAACCAGGGTGAACGTAATGACAAGCCACCACGGTGCATGAGAACCGGCAATAGATTGAGGTATTGGTTTATCAGGCGGAAAATGTAAGGGGGATTTAATATTAGTACTGAAAGTGGTATCATTCATTTTTTCGTTTTCTTCCACTTTGGCAAGCAGTATGTAATATCCTTTTGCGTCACTTCCCTGGATGTTAACAGGGAATTCTGCTGCAATAATACCGGTTGTATCCGAAGTGCCATCGGCTACTTTCATCAGTCCGAATGTGCGTTGCACATAGAACGTTACTTCAATATCTTTTGCAGGTTGCTGATTGGCATTATTGATAACTGTGGCTATTATCACATTCATGCTGTCATTTGAATTTATTTGCAGGCTGATGGTGCCATTTATTTTTTCATCCTGTGCAGCTACAGTTGCAGTTACCAGCAGTAAAAACAATAATGCAGTAATATGTATATTTTTATATCGCATGACCAGTGATTATTTGAGGGTTTAAAATATCCTCTACGCCAATTTCCTTTTCACCCCTTTTTTCTATTTCTTCGGTTACTTCCCACATAGTAATTACCGGGAAAGGTTTGAAGAGTAAGATGATAAGAAGCACAAATCCTGCTAATGAGGAAGCCGTAATCATCCATTCAATTATAGTGGGGTGATAAGTTGCATATCCAGGCTGGGCATTTTGTATAGGTGCAAAGGGATGCAGCATATTAGGCACAACAATGAGGTACCTGTTAATGAGTGCACCCAGCAATACCATTATGGCAGATGCCACCACCCATTTAATTGAATGCCTTATTTTCTGAAATGACAGGAGAATGATTGGAATTACTAATCCCACTATTTGTGTAAACCAGAAGAAAAATGAGTTATGCCCGTAGAACAAATCTTGTAATACCGCCTTTTCTTCCTTAGCCATTTTAAAAGCAGGTACACCATACTTATTTATGTTTAAATAGAGATAAAAGGCGGTAAGTGCCAGCAAGATTTTTGCCAGGTTATTAAAATGTTTATGGGTAAGGTAATGTTCAAGCCTGTATCCATGGCGTAGTTTGGCAATAATCAAAATCATAATAGCTGTACCAGCCATTAACGCACCAAATACAAAATAGGGGCCCATAATAGTGGAGTTCCAGCCTGGTCTTAATGTAAATGCGATTAACCATGCACTGATTGTATGTACAGATATTGCCACCGGCAAAATCACAATGCATAAAATCATCATCGCCTTTTTTAGTAACCTTCGTTGTAGCAAATTATCTTCCCAACCCATAGCCAGCCATGTCCACACTTTTCTTCTCCATTTGGGAGCATCAGTTATTTTATCACGCATAATTGCTAAGTCTGGTATCAATGGCAGATAGAAATAAATTAAGCTGCCAATAAAGTAGGTTGCTATTGCAACCACATCCCACAATATGGGAGATTGAATTCTGCCGTGTGTTATTAAGAAATATAAACGCTCAGGACGGCCCATGTCCAGAACCGGCATAAATCCTGCGAAGAAGATAGCTGAAAGAGTGACTGCTTCTGCTATACGGATAAGGGGGTATCTCCATTTTGCACCCGACATTCTCAATACACATGATACTAACGCACCAATTAAACTCACACCAACAAAAAAGAATAATAATGAAATATAAAGCCCCCATGAAACATAGTCTCTCATGGCCGTAACGCCTAACCCTTTGCGTAGCTGAATAATCCAGGCAACTGTACCACCCACACATATCAGCCCGAGAAAAATAACCCAAAAGGTTTCCTGCCTGTATCTTCTGCCCACAGTTACTAATAGTTCATTCTCTATTCTGTCTTTTATTTCGGGACTCAGCCTTTCCATGTTAAATAATTGTATGTTACTAATCGTTTTTCTCTATTTTAATTTCTTTTGCATCATAGGTACGGTTAACAGGAGGCAGATAATATACTCTCGGTTCCGTACCCAATTCATCAAGGAAACGATAAGCTGCACCATCTTCCAGCAACTGTGAAAGTTTAGTTGTTGTTCCATCATAGCAAGTAACCGCATCTTCATTTGCATCGCCAAACCAAATAGCATTCATCGGGCAACCGGTAACGCAGGCAGGCAGTTTACCTTCTCTTGCCATGTGCGGACAGAAATCACATTTTTCCACACAGCCTTTTTTGCTTTGAAATACATGTTCAGCAGCAGGAGTTGTTTCAACTATATTGGGTTTAACCGGCTCTGTCCAGTTAAACAACCGAACTGAATAAGGGCATGCTGCCATGCAGAAGCGGCAACCAATGCAGCGTTCATTATCAATTGCCACAATACCATCTTCTCTTTTAAATGTGGCATCTACCGGACATACTTTTGTGCAGGGTGGGTTATCACAATGCATACAAGGTTTGGGAAAGTAATAGGGGGCCATTTCCGGTGAGTCCTGCATTTCCAATACCTCTATCCACTCTTTATTAGAAGGGAGATAATGCATTTTATTGCAGGCCTTGGTACATTTGCCACAGCCATCACACTTAGCCAGGTCAATCACCATTACAAATTTTTTGCCCGGTATTCCCTTGCGAACATCTTCTTCGGAGATATGTGGCTTAAAATTGGCAACCTGAGACTTATCAATGGCTACCAATTTTCCGTCATGGGTTAATACATTTACTTTTTCATCCTCCTTTTTTTCATTGCAGGAGGTAAATGAATTTAGTAATGAACCTCCAAGGATGCCTGTAGTAATAGTTGCTACGGATGATTTCAGAAAACCCCTTCTGGAGTCATTTCCACCGCAACTGCAGTTGTCGCCGCAAGACATAGTGTTTGATTTTTTAGTTTAATTCATGAAATACAAGACGCATGGCATTAGTATATTGCCAATAGCGTTTTCTTTACCAAAGTGTGATGAAACGGATTGACCGTTGTGTAAGAAATGCTGTATTTAGTGTTGCAGCATCAGTCACACTTATTGTTGTAACCGTACTTCTTACCACACATTGATAAGAATTAAAACTCAAATCAAATCTGGAAGGACTGAATAAATATCCGGATATCCGGTGGGGAGTGAAATGGAAGAAATTTAGGGGGTGTTTTTACAGGTTCTTTATAAACAGGTTGAACAAATATTGTGATAGACTGAGTAGTAAAAGATGCATAATCAAATTTTGGCTTGGCATCAGAAGAAGCCTTTGAGGTTAGCTGTTTATCCAGGTTTTGATAACCTACAACAAAATTATTGCAGCAATTTTCATCGGCCGGGGCAGCATAGAAGGCCGTATTGCCTTTTCCTGATTTATTGTTTTCCTGGTGGCTGTGTTTGGGAGAAGCCTTATCATGATGATGACCCGGTGCTTTTGTATGGTCATCGTGCTGGTGTTTTTTTGCCCCTTCCCCGTTATGCTTATGTGAGCCGCCGCCATGGCGATGTTCTTGTGCCTGCCCTTCATGCTTATGATTTCCTTCGCCCTCATGCTTATGACTGCCGGAATTAAATCCCATGTCAACTCCCATAGAGCAGGCAAAACCAACTACCGTATTCATCGAAAAGGTAATTAGCAGAAATAACGCCTTGTATTGTATGGCCCTGAGGGGTTTCATTGTTAGTTATAAAATAGTTTAGACATCATTTTTTAGTTTTTAACCTCCGTAAAGCTACCCGCACATCCCAAAGCATAAAATGATTTCCGTCATACCGCTTTATGATATTTATCATACAGAGAGTCAACTTTTATTTAAAGAAAAGTAACACAAACTTATCCGACTTTTTACCGCAAACTTAAGCCACATTAATTCCATAGCCCGTTCGCTAAAACACTTTTATTGTTCGATATATTGACATGCCAGTTTATCCAAATGTGTCCTTGCAGGTTCAGGGTTCAGCCTGTATTCACCCGGTGTTTTTCCAATTTCCTTTTTAAACTGAGTGATGAAAGATTGTGGACTGCTGTATCCTAATCTATCACTGATTTCTGTAGCTGATAATTCCGTTTGAATAAGTAATTCTTTTGCTCTCTCCATCCTCAGCAACAATAAATATTTTTCAATGGTAATGCCTTCCAACTGCGAAAAGATTCTGCTGATATGTGAAAAACTCTTTTGCATACCTCCGGATATAAATACTGATAACATGCCGGGCTTATCGCTTGCAGATAACTTATCCCTGTACTTAAACAGGAGGGCTTTTACCTTTGAAATCATTTTCTCATTATAGGTTTCTGTAAGTGAAAAGCCTTTGTCTTTCAGTCTCTGCTCAATATTATACCGGTCCTGGCTGCTGATTTTACCCTTCAATACTAACTCACCCAGTGTAATTGAAATAACTTTGTATTTAGTAGCTTTCAGCAGCTTCATTATTACTTCAACACATCTTTCGCAGCACATATTTTTGATATGCAAATGAGTTGTTTCCATTTTTTAATTTTTATAATTTTTCAATATCCAGCTCAGCTTGTACATTTTATGAAAATGGTCATAGGCATACAGTTCATTATCTCTTTTAAAGTTTGCATCCAATTCATCATGAAACTTATGATAGTCTGGAAAAGCGGCCTTCAAATTTTCTTTAGTTAATGCCTGTGGTGTACCGTCAGTATCAGCAGTAAAATAATAGACTGGGGCATATTTATCCGCTTCCTTTCCCGAATGTGCAGGGTGCTGATACATATATATCAGCAACGGTTCACCGGGATTAAGTATGGAATACTCAGCTTCGCCAATAAACCTGTATTCTTTACCTTTTGTATTTCGGTAAGCATAAGTTTCCGACTTCTTTAAATCATAAGTAACAC
The DNA here is from genome assembly GCA_049324295.1 of Bacteroidota bacterium. Lineage (GTDB taxonomy): Bacteria > Bacteroidota > Bacteroidia > Chitinophagales > Chitinophagaceae > Sediminibacterium. The sequence goes on along the minus strand of JBMOKQ010000042.1, from coordinate 1,571 downwards.
CCTGGTGTTTCACCCTTATCGTATTGCCCTTAAACAGTACATAACTATTTATCTTATGCTTCTCAGTTTTGTAATTGATGGCATAAGACAATTTTCTATTTTTGAAATCTTCGGCTGTTTTATAAATACCGCTGCTGTCTTTTTGGGCAAACGAATGCTGCAACATGAAAAGCATCCCGATAGGCAGCAGCAGTATTGAATATTTTGAGTTCATCATTTTTGTTTTGGTAAAATGATTATTTATTTTTTTTCTTTCATATCCATACCACATTTGGGGCATTTGCCCGGCTTATCACTTGTTACATCTGAATGCATGGGACAAGTGTATATTTTCATCACTTCCATTTTCATTTTCTCTTTTGAAGAAAGTGTCAATGAAGTTCCACACTTTAAACACTTACCAGGCTTATCACTCGTCATATCAGGATGATTAGGACATGAATAGGTTTGAACAGTTTTATCTTCTTCTTTTAAATCCATCCCGCATTTAGGGCATTTGCCTGATTTGTCGCTTGCCACATCGGGGTGCATAGGGCAGGTATAGGTTTTCATTACCCCCATTTTCATTTTTTCTTTGGGTGAAAGATTCATTTTAGAACCACATACCGAACATTTGCCTGGCTTATCACTTGTAACCCCTGGATGAGCAGGGCATTCATAAAGGCCCACCACTTCCATTTTCATTTTTTCCTTTGGAGTAAGGTTTCTGCCGCATTTGGGGCATTTTCCAGACTTATCCATAATTACCTCCGGGTGCATTGGGCATACATAAGTTGTTTGCTCAGATTCCTGTTTTTTTGTTTTTTGTGCAGTTGTGTCCTGTGCAAATACAGAAACAGACAAGATGGTTAAAGCTGCCATCATCAGCATTTTAATTGCTTTCATTTTTTTTGATTTTAATATGTTGAGAGATGAATTTATATGGCCTAAGGAAATGCCAATAGCCCGACAAATGATTTGTCCGGCTTCAAAAAGAGCATAATCTTTATATCAGGAAAGTTCGATTGAGGATATATACGGAAATATCATTTCTTCGAGGAGGTGCATGGCTAATCGGATTTTCCTCAGTTACAGAAGGTATACTAATATCAGGAATATAAAAAAAAGAAACCGGCAAAGCACATGATAAAAACTGTATCATTTGAAAACCTGCTTCCGCAATTTTTTGATCGGTCGCGTTTTTTATGAATTTATTTTCATCCTTACAACAACCCTTATTTTTTTCATCGTTTTCATCCATACCACATTCACCACATGTCTTAGACTTATTATATTCAAAGCCTGATTCGATTAACTTACCCATGCAGTAATGCATGTGCAAATTAGCACCAGTTGAAGTGCTTAAATACGCAATAGCTAATATGACTAATAGAAACTTTTTCACTTGAATGTTTGACAAAGATATAGAATCTTCTAAATATCCATATAAAAAACAAACACATAACCAGGGCAAACGCATATAAATCTCAATAAACACGCTAATTTTCTTTAAAATTCGTTATGTATAAAAAAGTAAATGTCAGTAACCCTTTTAGAACACTTTTCATCAATTGAAGACCCGAGAATTGATC
>JBMOKQ010000041.1:0-10739 GCA_049324295.1 Bacteroidota bacterium | reverse complement strand
CGGATGTTCTGCCCGGTGGCGTATGGGATATGTATAATCTGGGCGACGTAATGAACATGTCGTCAAACCACTCCGATGTGCTGCGCACGCAGTTGAAACAGGGGTATTTTGACGCAGCGGCAAGCGGTGGTCATGAAAATACGCTGATGCTGAACGAGCGCGAAAAAACCATGTGGTCGATCTGGAACTATGCGGATACCCAAGGTAAGCAGTATAAAGGCTTTCAGGTGATGGCCGGGGATTATCAAGAGAATTCAACGAATGTGTTTCAGACGCAGCAGCAGCAGAATGCCAGCCTTGTCACTCAACAGTGGGATCTACGGCGTGCTGAACTCGACGCCGCCCGTGCGCGGTGGGAGAACCTGGCAGTGACGATAGAGAATCGCGGTACCGAGTCTTTCAATGCTTCAGAGCAGAAATTCCTCAAGGCCTGGCGGCAGTGGGAAATCGACACGAACCGCAAGATTGACGCAGGTAAGAAGCAGTGGGATGATAAGTTCAAGACCTTCTTGACGTCGAAGCAGAACTGGCAAGATGAGATTAAAGCAGCTGCGATGGAGCAGTCACTGGAAAAGATGCTGGGAGCAACGGGTAGCGCACTGAACGAGCGGCTCAAGGCGCTGAGCGCAAATATTAATATCCCCGTCGATGTGCCTGAAATCAACGTTGCCAACCTTGTGCAGGCAGCGATGGCTGATTTCGAACGCAGCAAGCCTTCAAACGAACGGCTGTTCGGTGAAATCAACAAGTCTATCACCGCATTCAATGTGACGCTGGAACTGGGCAATGCGACGCACTTCAAAGGCTTCAACAGTACTAGTCTGGAAGGTGATTTCGCCAGCAATATGGAGACTTTCTCTAAGAAGATGGCGATTCTCAACAATGTCAAAATGTATGAGTCGTTCAAAAAGCTCATTGAGGACTTTAAAGAGTCTCTGCGTAAGAACGACACCAACGTCACATCCGGGCTGACTACCGCAGCCACTCTGGCAAACTACCGTCAGGATGGCGGCTGGTACACGAAAGACATGGGTTGGGCATTCGGCGGCAAATATGGCTTTAGTGCCTACCAGCATGCGGATGTCGATGGCCTGATGAACCGCGGCATGCGCGAAGCCGGCATGACGATTATGTCTGGCGACGAGATGGTAAGCTTTTTGGAGAAAGGCCGCGACGTCGATGTGAAGCTGTTCTTTGAAGTGCAAACGATGGCGCTGGAACAGGCGTTTAAGATCGTCGGCGGCGATAAATCGAAGAAAGGTCTCTACGGCGAATGGGTTGGAGAGGCGCCGCAATACAACAACGAAGGCGACGAGAGTAACCAGGGTTCCGGTGAATTGGGCGGTTGGGCTGGCGGCCAAATGGATAACAAGAAGACCTACCGCGGCTTGAATAAAGAGGAAAAGCGGCTCTCTACGATTCAGGGTTCTATTACGGCTGCCATGAACGTCACCGCTTCGCTTGCCGCAGCAGCGACGGGTAACGTTGCTATGCTGGTGACTCTTGCCGGCGCGCAGGCAACTGCGACTACCGGTGCTGCTTTGTCGCAGGGGCGCGACGCTGGCGGTACTTTGGCGATGGGTGCCATCGATTTTGGCATCGCCTTCGGCGGTGCTCTGATGGGGCCAGGTGTTGCAGCGACTGCGATTCGCAGCAGCGTCGGTTTTGTGCGGGCTGGCATTGCACAGAACCCCGACGGGACAATCAACCTGGATTTCAAAGGTAACTGGTCTAAAGGTGGCGGTGCACAGGCGCTTTTTTCGGGCGCGATGTCGGTTGCCGGTGAAGGTATTGGCACAGGCGTCGGCGGCGGTTGGGGTAAAGTTATCTCTGCTGGCCTTGATGCGATCGGCGACGGTATGCGCTTCGATTCGGGTGGTGTTTCGGGTTTCAGCGTAGCATCGGCGGCTGGTTCGCTCGCAAGCGCATGGGCTGCGAACAATATTAATCCGGGTCAAACAGAGAGCAAATCGACCTATGCTGGCGAGCTGCGTAAGCAGGTCATGGCTTCAGAAATCGGTAAGCTCGCGAATGCGGTCACAACGACGCTCGTTGGTGCGATGACGAACGACCGCGTCGCGGCCAATAATTTCGTTTCGACCTACCAGAATGTGAACGGCTTCAGCGCGCTGGGCGGTATTTTAGGGCGCGTGGTCAACATGCGCATGGAAGAGAATAAGGCCGTCGATGCGGCGCGGCAGGCTTCCAAAGAAGGCGGCCAGCCGATGAGCCAGGAACTGATGGGCGCGCTGGCGCGTGCGGTGATGCGGCGTAAAGAAGAGGAAGCCGAATCGGGCGGTGAAATGAGCACCGGCGATAGCGATGCCGGTGGCTCACCTGGTGTGGATGATCCGGTAACAGTTGCGCGCAACTATTTTGGCAAAGCGAAAATGGATGCGGAGAACATCGGGCAGATCAACCAGATGCTGAAGAGCGGTATTCTGTCCGATGCGGATGTCAAGGAGATCGCTAAGCAACAGGTCGCGAACAATATCGAATCGGGCGCTTCGAAGAATCTGAAACTGGTGCCCACAAAGGACTTCGGTGGTTTTATGAACACACTGGCAGTTCAGCACAAGATGACACCTGAGCAGGTCGAGGCCATGTATGTTCTGGCCAACAACCCAACGCTCGACCCCAGAGACCCTGAGGCCTATGCACAGGCAAAGAGCGAGCTGAAGGCGAAGATGTCGCAGGGCGGCACGATCGCCATGCCAGCGGGAGCGGGGGAGTATACCAGCCAGACGGATAAGAAGTATGCGCCGATTAGGCAGCAGATGAGAGAGCAAGCTGAGTATAAAGCTTGGCTTGCGCAGACGCAACAAGTAACCATCGGTTCCGCTGATTATGCGCAATACATGAATGGCAAGAATCTCTATGCAGCTGCAGGCAATATACCAGGACAAACGAGGACAGATGCGGGCTATGGGACACCGACAAATGCTCTTTCTAATCCATCACTCGAATGGTTTGGTTTGGCGCCGCAACTTAAAGCAAATCCGTATCAATGCGGTATTCTGGATGCGCCCCCTGCACCTGAACCTGATATATTGAGAGATCCGACACAACTAAGTCCTGCGCAGCGGAGCCTTGCTCTTGCCAAGGCTATGCAACATAGCCCGATTGCTGGCCTTGGTATGGGTGTTTTATTCGCCGGCACTGGTCTTGGAGCAGTTGCAGCGGCTGAAGAAATTGGCACGGTCGGTACGGCTGCGTATAAAGTCGCTCAGCTTAAAGCCGTTCAATCCGCTTTGGCAATCAGTACAGCCGTAACACTTGGCGGCCAGCAAGCTTACAATGTCATGTCACGCGGATACGTCGGACTTCAAGGCGTCGGGCAATTTATGAGTTCACCACAAGGGGCTGATGTTGCTAAAGCTATGTTCGTCGGTGGTATGTTCAGCGGCGGGCTGGGTGCGGCAACTTATTCGCAAAAAGCCATGAAAGAAGGCAACTTTAGCTATGAAGGTTTGTCTGTTGCGACGAGTAAAAGTATGCTGACCGGTGCTATTTTTGCACCAATAAGCTCACTAAACTCCCTTTCCGGGGCACCTTTGGCGGATTGGGTGAGAGGTAGTGTAGGTGGCACTGTTGCATTTGCAAATAATTTCTTATCTCAAATGAGTGCGAAGCAATGGCAAATGAGTCAGTACGATCCGATTGAGGGTCTCTTAAACGCTGGCGCTGGGTATGCAGGTGCTCATTTATCAAGTCAATATAGTAGTAGTGGTGTCACTGCCGCAAAGAGCGAGCTTTGGTCAAATACCGCAGTTTCACCATTAAATTATTACTTGGGGATTAAGTAAATGGGGTTGAGCAAGAAAATTGATGAATACAGGCATTTGCCGCGTTACGAGAACGAATATCCAAGCAGGGTGTATGTGATTGGTGCTGTGAGTATTCTTATAGGTGGCTTTAGTCTGATGATTTTCAGTATAATGAGACAAACGATCATCACGCCGAGCATTGCGTTCATAGTGTTAGACTTATTCCTTTCATTTCTTATGTTTGGTCTAATTATGATGGCCAAAGTTTATTTTTTTACCGCATTTCATATTTTCATCAAAGGTACCCAAATCATTGGTCTGAATATGTTTGGTTATGAAAAAAAATTTGAGCTTTCTGATTTGAAAGCGATCACCGTTTCAAAGTTTAGTAAGTATCAGATCATCTTTAAGTACCGAGAGTCCAATGAAATGCAAATGAGTGCGAATATTAGCGACTGTGGAAAATTAATGGAATTCATTTTGGATCGCGCCGAAAATATTCAACATCTGAATATTGACGAGTTACCGACTCTCGAATCAAAATTTGGCTTGATGTGGAAAAAGATGCCCGATTGGAAGATCATCAACACAGCGAAACGCCGCGCGGAAGAAAACAAAAAGAAAACACTTATAAAAAGGGAAGAAAAAAAAGGAACATAAATGAGCACACCAAAACGAAGAAAAACAGACCATGAACCTCAACCGCCCGCGCAACCGATCCCCGAATTCTATGCGAACACCGTCCAGGTCAACGTCAACGCTTTCGAGGTCGAACTGAGCGCCATGCTGGTGAGTTCGAAGAACGAGCTCAAGGGCGCGCTCAACCTGCGGCTCAGCCCGCAGACTGCGGTCATGCTCGGCAAGATTCTGAACGAACAGATGGCCGCGTATGAGAAGCAATACGGTAAGATACCGTTGCCGCAGGCGTAATAAACAACAAATCAAGGAGAGTCTATGAATAAGTTATTAGGTAGAGCCACCATTATGCTGGCGGCAATGCTTGCGGTCAATTGTGCGACGTACCGATTGAGCGAGCAAAAAATTCAGGAAATTCGCAGTCAACCCCATGGTAATCTGGCCATTAAACTGCCCGACGGCAAGGCAGTCGATGGCTATGACGAAAAATGGCGACTGGATGTAACTGTTGATGGCAGTCGCATCGTTTTTGATCACTTCAATGACAATGAAGAATACTCGTTACCGGTGAAGGCTGGTGAAAGAGAAATCATAGTGAACATTCGCAGGGAAATAGACAGGCCCTTTCGTAGTGCTTACGTCTATTTCTATCCACAGATGCTGTCCAAAAAAATTACCATACCTGAAAACGGCACTGTCAATCTGACATTTGCATTGCCCGAAAAGAAATTCGGTGTGGGCATGTTCGTAGCGGGTATTATTCTGACGCCTATCGCCTTGATTGGCTGGCCAGTCGGTGCATGGCCTGCATTCACGGCAGAAGCAGAGCCAAACTATGCGGTTCAAGGGGCGGCAACGCAACCGGCAGAGGTAAAAGCGCCGGCGAAGAAAAAGGGAAAATAGACAGTTGCTTCTCTATCTCTTAAATCCCATCCCCAACGACGCTTTTCAAGAAGCGACGAAAAGGCTCGATACGTACTGCAAGAGCATGACAAACCGAGTGCGTGCGTCTGGATCTGAAAAATATCGTCTCTACTGGAAGCGCAGACGCTACGCGCTTGTGATTGCAGAAGAATTTGTCGACGAGCGGGGCGATTTAATCAGTCGCGATTCGGGCAAGTTCGAATACACCAACGGCTGGTGGCTGTTGTATTATCCGGATGTAAACAGGCGCTGGCAGCGGTACGGGCTTGCAGAGGCAGGGCAGAGCTTTGGGGCAGTGTTTCGGCATTGGGTTAGGGATGAGACGGGGATATTTTCAAGGGTGGAGATGGAGGCGGTTGTGGGTTCCCGGCCGCGCGGTCGCCATGCGCTGCCCAAGGGGGCGCACAACAGCGTTTACATGGCGGAAGACCTTCATGCCTAACGGCACGACATGTAAACGCCTGTTGATGCGCCATGGCGGTTTTTCTTTAGTTGAGTAATTCACCGACGCGCGTCCGGGGTGAATCGAGTCGCCGGCGTCCTTGCCGGCTCTTCGTCGCTTGCCGTCGCCACCCTCCTTGCTGGCGACGACGGCGCGACGGTTGGTAGAGAGTAAGAGCCGTGGAAAATCAGAGATTTCCCACGGCGTTGTTGTTGTTATAGAAAAGACCTTACCCCCGCGCACGGCGGCGGGCGGGCAGGCAGGCTTTGTACAGAGCCGGCAAACATGGAGGTTTGCCGGAGCGTTGACGGCGCGACTTCATGGAGGAAGGCGCGGCGGCAGCGCAGTGCAGCGCGTGGCGCGTTTTTTGCGTGCGGCGATTCGCAGCGAATCGTCGCATGCACAAGCCCCCTTTCCCTAAGAGCCCCGGTAATCAAAGAGTCTTTTTGGTGGGGGGAGAGGGTATGCGGGGTCCGGGGCGGCAGGGAGAGGGGGCGCAAAACGTGCCACGCGCGTAAACAAGCTCTGTTGCGCTTCGCAACAGAGCGCCGAGCCTGCGGGAGTGCGCGGGGGGGGCAAACCGCGTCCGAGAATTCCGGATATTCAAAGGCCAAGATGTTAGGTTTTGTCAGGTTTTCGGGTTTAATTATTCGGGTTTAGATCGTCGTTGCGCAGATCGCGACTGCCATGCACAACGGCATAAATTCTGACAACGTCTTCGAGCGGCGTGTAAATAATACGGTAATTGCCGTGAAAAATCTCCCTGTAGTTCGGGTCTTCAAATTCAGGCACAACGCGACCTGAAAGCGGGTGTTGTATTAAGCGTTCGACCGCCTGAAATATTTTTTCAATAAAAATGATCGCGTAGCTGGGCGAGCCCTGGGCAATGTATGTTTTGATACCTTCGAGATCGGCCGCCGCTTCGGCCGACCATTTGATTTCTTTCATGAATGGAGAAGTTTTCTTTTCAGGTCTTCGTGTGAAACGATGTTACCGTCTTCGAAATCCTTAACGCCTTTCTGTACTTTCTGGCGCACGTAGAGGGAATACATGATGTCTTCCCAATCGGCATCGTCGGCGAGGGTCTTGATAACTTCGATGGCGGTATCTTTGGTGCTCATGGTTTCACGAAGCCTTTGCAGATAGTTGCTGCACCTTGTAATCGCGCACCAGCGTTTCGACAATCATTTTTACGGCATCTTTCTTCTCTGCGGGTAATTTTTCGAGTTCGCTGAAAATACGCAGCAAATCCTTATCTTCAAAATTTGCAACGGCAGCGTCTTTGCTTTCGCCTTCCAGTAAATAATCCACAGATACACCGAGGGCATCCGCAAGCTTTGTCAGTGTTTCAGCTGCTGGCAGCGAATCCCCACGTTCGTAGCGGCCGTAGTGTATTGAATGCAGGCCAACTTTGTCAGCAATTTGCTTTTGGGAATAGCCTTTTTCAAGGCGGAGCTGTTTCAGCCGGATAGAGAATTGGGAATTTCCGGCTTCTGTGACCCTTGGATTAGCCATTTAAGTTAATCAGTGTGCTATATAAGGCGCGGTGTCTACTTTTTTTCATAACATACAGACAAAGTTAATTGACACAAGGATTAGGTATTGCTAATTAGTGTGTTATATAACTTATCTTAAGTGATAAATAAGGAGCCTGAATGCAGCCAGAAACCAACGAAATCAGCCGAATTAAACGTGAAATCAGTGTTTTCTCTTTAGCAGAGCGCGCCGGGGTTAAACTGAAGAAGATCAGCGCCGACGAATACGCCGGGCTGTGCATCTTTCATAAGGACAAAAACCCGTCGCTGCACATCAATCCGGTGAAGAATACCTTTCACTGCAAAGGCTGCGGCAAAGGCGGTTCAGTCATCGACTGGATTAAGCACGAGAAAAGCTGCTCCACCCACGAGGCCATCGTATTTCTAAAAAGCCAGCTATCGAACACAAGTGCGACATTCGCGCCACCCCAATCTGAACGCATCGAGATCGATCTGCTCCGCCCAGAGCTGCAGCAGGCGCTCCGTGTTGTCATGGATTATTACCACCGCACACTGAAAGAGCAGCAGGCCCCGATTGAATATTTGATGAAGCGCGGTCTTCGATTCGGGGAGCTGGTCGAAGATTTTAAGATCGGTTACGCGGACGGCTCTCTTTTGGAGAAACTGACCCCGGAGCTGATTCCGCAACTTTTAGAAATTGGCATCCTTAAGAAGAACGGTAAGCTGATCGAGCGCTTTCAGGGCGCGCTTGTCTTCCCGGTCATCGATGAAAATGGCATCATCACCGAAATCTATGCCAGGGCGATTTTACCGGGTGCAGAGAAGCACCAGTATTTGCCCGGTGCACACCGCGGCATCTTTAACAGCCGGGCACTGATCGCCAAAGAGATCATCATCACCGAATCGATCATTGATGCACTAAGCCTTATGACTTTAGGCTATCGCAATATTATTGCAGCGTATGGTGCGCAGGGCTTCACCGAAGAGATGAAAGAGCGGTTGATTGCTGCCGGCACAGAGCGGCTCTATGTCGCTTTTGATGCCGACAACGCCGGCAACCGGGGTGCTGAAAAGATCGTCGAAAAACTGAAGGGTTTAGAGATCCAAGTTTACCGCGTTGCCTTTCCCGATGGCTTTGACCCCAACGAGTTTATCCGCAAAGTTGAAAATGCCGCTGCAGTCTTCAAAGACCTTATTATAAATTCTTCTCTTATCTCTTTAGCTGACCCTTCGACTTCGCTCAGGGCAGGCGAGGCAAAGACAGAAGCCACAGCCCCGAGAGACTGGGAGAAAAAGGGGAGCGAATACCATTTCACTTTCGGCGAACGCATCTACATTGCACGGGGACTGGAAAAGAACGCCGACGACACAACGCTGAAAACACTTTTGAAGGCTGCGAAGGGAGAGCGTTTCCACATCGATAATTTAGACCTGTTTCATGCGAAATCGTGCTGGGGTTTTGTGAAGTCGACGGCAGAGCGTCTGGAGTTAGACGATAAAGTCATACGTGCCGACCTGGACAAGATCACCGCAACGCTTGAACCCGAATTAAAAATCGTGTTGAGACAAATAGCCGGCGGTTCGACTGCGCTCACCGCAAGTAAATACAGGGTGAATTTGCTGGTGCAGCAGAAGGCCGAAAAGGCTTTGCGGGAACCCGATTACCTGATTCATTTCCTGAGAGAGGTCGAAGAATGCGCGTTAGTCGGTGAAAATCTGAACGTGCTTTTCGGTTTAGCTGCGACGATTACGAGAAAATGCCGCGATCAAATACACATCATTATTCAGTCAGAGTCGTCATCGGGAAAGTCGACTCTGCTTAACCTCTTAGCCGATTTTGTACCTGACGAAGACAAACTGTATTTCACACAGATCACACCCAAGAGCTTTTATCACGCCGAAGAAGGCTCGATGAAAAACAAATCGATCTTCGTGGTGGAGATGCAGGGGCTGGCAGAGGCACAATACCCGATTCAACAGATGATGAGCGAAAAGAAGCTGGTAAACATCTACACGATGACCGACCCCAAAACGGGTAAATTCATGAATGAAACCCGGCTTGTCGAAGGCCCTGACCAGTTCACGATCACCTGCCCGACAGAGAATATTTCCGACGACATCAACAATCGTTCCGCAATCCTTTCGATGGCGCAGAATAAAGATCAGTTGGAAAAGGTCATGCAGTTCCAGCGGCGCTTGCTGTCCGGTGAAGGCGTGAAGCTGCGAAAACGCCGTTTCGATTTAGTAGAGCTGGCGCAGCATATCCAGAGGGCATTGACGATCACCGGCACAGTCAATCCGCACATGGCACACCTGCATTTCGGGGCAGAGACCAACCGGAGCTTACGCGATCATCAGCGTTATCTGAATGTCATAGAGGCGATTACGATTTTATTCCAAAAGCAACGGGAGATTGTGACCATCGACGGCGAACCGCATGTCAGAACCCACATCATTGATATTGCGATCGGAAATTTTCTCTGCCAACGAGTTTTCGGGCGAAGCCTGACTGTTCTGCCGCCACAGACCAACAGCTTTGTACAGAAGCTTGCACAGCATTACCTGAAATACGCGAAAGAAAAGAAGATCGAGTTTACGCAAATCTGGTTTTACCGCCGCGACATGCAGGAAATCGGCAAGCTATCGACGACGCGCACGCACGAACACGCGAACCGCGCCGTCATGGCCGAATATTTCACCACGCGCCGCGACCAGAATGGCATTGCATACCGTTTCCTTTTCGAGCCTGCGGCAGACGGCAGCTTTACACAGCTTTTGCAGCTGGCAAACATGGATGCACTGTTGAAAAAGTGTAGCCGCAAAGAGCGGGACGAATACGCTGCATACAAGCCGACACTTTTTGAACTCTTTAAGCTGTTAGACCCTGCATGGTCAGAGGCTGAAGCAGCCTAACCAGGGAGTCTGCCGCAAAGATGCCATCGTGGCAGCGGCAGACTTGGCGACATCGTGTCGCACTAGGAAAAGTAGAGCCGTTTTTCCTACCCTTTCCGTCCGTTTTCCGGGTAATCAATACCACTTTTAACAAATAAAGACAGGGGTTTCATGCGTTTGCCCGTAAAAACGCCAAAAAGGAGCTGGGGATGTATTTAACGAACGCCATGGAAGAGTTTCTTCATTATATGACACACAATAACGCCTCTCCCTATACGATCCGGGCGCGCAAGACGGCACTCCGCAGTTTCATTGCCTTTGCAGCCACGCAGGGTATAGCGCATGCCGAAGAGGTAACTTACCGGACGATGGCGGATTTCACGATGCACATGGGGCTGCGTTTGAGCCCTTTAAGCCGCAACCAGCGCATCAGCATCATGCGGGTTTTCTTTCGTTATCTTTGCCAGAGTAACCATATTCTCTATGATCCGGCAGAGCGCATGGAGAGCGTCAAAGCGCACCGTATTCTGCCCGAACATGTCTTATCGCCTGCCGATGCAGAGAAGATTTTAAGCGGTATCG
>JBMOKQ010000040.1:0-10887 GCA_049324295.1 Bacteroidota bacterium | reverse complement strand
CTACTTTTCGCAGTACCAAAGGAGGGATCAAATTGCATACTCAATTGGATATTAAGACAGCCATCCCCGAATTTATCTTATTTACTACCGCATCAGTGCATGATGTAAATATGCTGGATGTTATTTCTTTTGAAGCTAATAGCTTTTATGTAATGGACCGAGGATATGTAGACTACCAGCGGCTTTATAAAATTCATCTGTGCGATGCCTTCTTTGTTACTAGAGCAAAAGATAATATGAATTACAGACGGTTGTATTCACGACCCGTTGATAAAAGCATTGGTGTTCTTTCCGATCAAACTATTATGCTCAATGGCTATTATGCAGCAAAAGATTATCCTGAAAAAATGCGCAGGATAAAGTTCTATGACAGCGAAGACGGCCGGTCATTCATTTTCCTTACTAATAACTTTCATCTGACAGCAATAGATGTGGCCCGTTTATATAAACACCGGTGGAAAATTGAATTGTTCTTCAAATGGATTAAACAGCATCTAAAGATAAAATCGTTCTGGGGCCAATCCGAGAACGCTGTTAGAACCCAGGTATGGATAGCCGTCTCCATGTACGTTCTGGTAGCCATTGCCAAGAAGAGATTTATGCTCCGGCAATCGCTTTACGAAATTCTACAGGTTTTGAGCATATCCATTTTTGAAAAAATGCCCATCCATCAACTGTTTCAGCAAACTCAATTACAATATTTCAAAGAACAAAATGATAATCAATTGAAAATGTTCGATTTATAACGCAACGCTAATGATTCAATATATAATCCCAGTTTTTGCATCATTGCTCCTACAGAAGGCAGCATAAAATATATGCTACAAATAATCAGAAAAAGAAATACTATCACTACTCTTTTCAGGAAGGCTATGTGATAAACGGAATAAATCAAAAAAGGAAAGAAAAGGTAAAATTGTTCTTCCACACTTACCGACCAGGTAATGGTTAAAATACCTCCCGGGTCATAAAAAGCATGCAGTATATTGGAAAGGAAAAAAAACTGAAGCAGGAATGCTGTTACAAAATCGGAATTGTTTACAAAGGGAATATGCAGCAGGGGTAAAATAACATAGTAGAAAAGAAGTCCGAATAAGGATACCAGTAAATATACCGGCCATATTCTTAACACCCGCCGCATAAAAAAGCGGAGTATATTAAACCTGCCGGTTTCAATTTCTTTATTGGCCAGGAGCGAGAGCAAAAAACCGCTGAGTACAAAAAACCAGAAAACGGCTTCGTTACCCCGGTGAAAAAAAGGCAGGTCGTTATAAAAAGGGAGCCCTGCATTCTTCGATATTTCAGGCACATGAAATACCAATACTAAAAGTGCAAGGATCAATCGAAGAACATCAAGATTGGGAAAATATCCAATAGCTGGTTTACGATCCGGCATGCAATATTGATTTAGTGGAGAACTCCATAAAACCACATGGCATTATTATGAAGTTTTTAAAGCGAATTGCTGAACCCTAGCCTACTACCACTGCTTCTTTTTTTTGAGCCACCTGCTCTTTCACCTGTTCGGCTATCCAGTAATACGTTTTTATCAATCCTTCTTCCAGCGTTTTGGAAGGGCTCCATTTTAATTTTTCAGCAATCAGTTTATTATCAGAATTACGGCCTCTCACACCCGTATGCGGTACGGGAATATTCTTAATAGCTATACGCTTCCCTGATATACCTATGGCCATTCCCGCCAGCTGATTAAGTGTTACCATTTCTTCTGATCCAATATTGAAGGGGCCACTTAAGTCAGACTCCATCAATCTCGATACACCTTCCAGGCATTCATCAATATAAAGAAATGATCTTGTTTGTTTACCGTCACCCCACACTTCTATGCTACCCCCATCAGGTGTTTCTGCTACTTTTCTGCAGATAGCAGCAGGTGCTTTTTCTTTACCACCTGTCCAGGTACCTTCCGGTCCGAAAATATTGTGGAAACGGGCAATTTTTACGTTCATCCCATGATTACGGCCAAATGCGAGATAGAGACGTTCACTGAACAATTTCTCCCAACCATAATCACTGTCAGGATCAGCCGGATAAGCTGAATCTTCCGAACATTTCGGATTATCGGGATCGGTCTGGTTATAAGCCGGGTAAATACAGGCCGAGGAAGAGTAAAATATTTTCTTCGATCCTGTTTTAAGGGCCTGCTGTAATATATTCAGGTTAATAGTAGCTGAATTGTGCATCACATTGGCATCATTTTCCCCGGTAAAAATATAACCGGCACCACCCATATCGGCTGCCAGCTGGTATATTTCATCGAAGCGCATATCCAGCACATTCCTTACCACTTCCTGTTCAGTAAGGTCACCGATGATAAACTCATCTGCAAAAGAAGTACTAAACTCATGTTCTTTTATATCCACCCCCCGAACCCAGGCGCCCTCGTTCTTCAGTTTACGCACCAGGTGTCCGCCTATAAACCCGCCTGCTCCGCATACCAGCACTTTCTTCCTACTCATATATACCTCTTTTTATAAATGTAAAAATCTATAAATTCTTTGATATTCAACCAGATAAACTTAGGAACTATTTCGAAATAACGCTTATACAGTCTTTGGGGTTCCATTAAAAGCCTGAAAAACCATTCTAATCCGGCGTTTTGCATCCATTTTGGGGCCTGTTTTACCCTTCCTGTATGAAAATCAAAAGCGGCTCCTACCGTTATAATATACCCTGTTTTGGTAAAATTACTTAACCGCATTGCAAATTTTTCCTGTTTGGGCGTACTCAAACCAATCCATACTATATGAGCACCAGAATCAACAATCTGTTGCCCCAGTGCCATCATTTCTGCATCTGTCATTTCTCTGAAAGGCGGGCAATAAACACCGGTAACCCGATCGTTGGCAAACTGTTCCCTGCAAACCTCCTTCAACTGACTGGCTACCCCTTCTTTCCCTCCACAAAAAAAATGATTCACGGGTAACCCTCCTGTAGCCGTTATGAGCGCCTTAAAAAAATCGGGGCCATAACAACGTTTCATCTTTTTGGCTCCTTTTATACGGCCTACCCATACGCCAGGCATACCATCGGGCAGGTTCATAAAAAAGTGACGAAGAATTGTTTTGAAATTGGCATCCTTATGCGCCTCCACCAGGCCATGAGCGCCGGTGGCACTGATACAACGATTCGCCTCGGCGGCAAACGGACTCCTGAGATCTGCAATGATGGCTTCTACTGCATCATCAATGGTTTTATCATATAACGGAACATCAAGAACATTAATCATATGTCTGAGAAATCATTTCATCATTTACAATGCTAAAGATACATTGTCAACAATATTTACCATCAAATTATCAGTGTTTACTTATTAACCTGTTCTGCGATTTTAAAAGTTAAGAATAGAAATTAAAAAATAGAGCAAAGTTGATGGAGTGTAATAACAGAAAAAACTACTTGTTTTTTAAAGATAGTTTATAATACAAAAGCTGCACTACACAATAGTCATCAAGCTACACATTAAAGTCTGTATTTGCACCAAACGCCTCTTCCGCATAAACCAACCCTGTAAATATCCAGAAAGGCATAGCCCCCATCGGCCCTTCCAGAAAAACATCAAAAGATGCATTGATAAGAAAAGCACAACCTATTACCAGCAGCAGTAGTAATTCAGGGTTAAGGTTTTTCTTCCTGATTTTTTCCAGATGCAGGTACATCCAGTACAACCATAAAAAAAACAATGGCACACCAAAACGTGCCAGCACCGTCATATGAAAACTATGCGGAGACCTTAGATTCCCCTCCGTCGGGTCATAATCAATATCATCTGTGGCAGCAAGACTCATACCCAATCCGCGACCGTACAAAAAATATTCGCCGAGAAAAGTATAATCCACAATTCTCGCCCACCATACAAGGCGCCATACTTTATTATCACTCAACGTTGTTCCGTCATCCTCAGAAGAAAAAATGCTGACCATATTGTCTCTTACCTGTTGAATACTGAGTGTTCTGCCCTGAAAGTTTTCTTCCAGGTTGGTTGATAAAAAAAGTGGCATCGCCAGCAATAACATCAGCGGTATAAATTTTAACCATCGCAACATTTGCTGCTTCAACTGCCGGTTCCTTGTATAAATAAAAAAAATGCCCATGGGAATGATATATGAAATCATTCCCGACCTGCTGTAGGATGAAACAATCAGAAAAAGATAAGCAATGAATATCCATTGTAATACAAAGAAACGCCCCTTCAACACAATACTTCCATTCAGCAATAAAATACTGGCAATAAACAGGTGTACTCCCATATCACCAAATTTGTACAGAAAAATACGCTGCCCCCCAAATAAAGTAAGGTCACGAAAAAAAGGTATATAGGATGAGAGTAAAAAAAAACTGCACATCAGAAACGGATACCACTTGTACACGTTAAACAATTTCTTCTTCAGATATGGTAACTCATCTTTAAAGAAATAAACAATAAACGTAAATACGATATAGTTAAAAACAACGGAATCACGTACTACATCTCCTACCGAATACCCCTCCGCTATACCTCTGAAAATATACAGTATAGCCATCAGCATAAATAGCAATAATAAAGCCATACGTCTGTCCCAGGCAAATTCATAAGAACGCAGATTCCACAATACCAGTAGCAGTCCCGATACAATTAATACCTCACTCAGGTAACTATAGGCAATCCCCTTATTAAAAAGAGCATAAAGCATATATACCAGTACAAAGAAGTTAAAATACAAGCGTTTAACTGCAGCCATTTTGCTTTTTGATTACAGGGGTAAAGATAGGGGGGTTAGGGGTTAGGAGTTAGATGTTAGATGTTAGGAAGAAAAAAAAGAGCCTACGGCTCCTTAAGCCGAAGGCTTAACCCCCAATTCCTCCTAACCCCTAACATCTAACCTCTAACTCCTAACCCCCTAACTCCTCCTGAAAATTTGCGGGAAATACGTAATAAATACCTGAACAGAATAACTACTTTCAACTATATACTCCCTATCATGAGAGACTTTAGAAAACTAAACATCTGGAAACGTTCTATTGTACTGGCTGGTAAAATAAATACCCTTTCCGGCAAGTTTCCGGTTCATGAACGTTATGCAATAGCAGTACAAATGAATAAGGCTGCGGTATCTATCCCATCAAATATTGCAGAAGGATGCGGAAGGAGGACGCAACCCGATCTCATTAAATTCATACATATCGCTATCGGTTCCGCCTTCGAACTGGAAACTCAGATTGAAATAGCATTCTTAAATAATTATATCAACAAAACCACCCATCAGAATCTCATAGAAGAACTCCATGAGCTACAGAAAATGATGACCGGTTTTATTGGTGCGATGAAGGAAGAAGGAGGGGTTAGGGTTTAGGAGTTAGAGGTTAGTCCAAAGGACCCTGGGGGAGAAAAAAGAGTTTAGCCCAGGGCTAAACGGCTTACAAATATCTCATCTCGCCAACGGCGAGACTTCTTCCTCCTAACCCCTAACATCTAACCCCTAACAGCTATATTTGCCCTCTAATCAGGAACACCATGCCCCGCACATCTTATGATTATCTCATTGTTGGATCCGGCTTTTTTGGCAGTATCTGTGCCAATGAGCTGAAAAAAAGGGGTAAACGGGTTTGTGTAATTGAGGCACGCAACCATATCGGAGGTAACTGTTATACGGAAGAAAGAGATGGCATTCATGTACATATGTATGGCCCCCATATCTTCCATACATCAAACGAACATATCTGGCAATGGATCAATCAACTGGTTGCATTCAATAATTTTACACTCCGGCCGGTTGCCAATTATAAAGGAGAAATCTACTCGCTGCCTTTTAATATGTGGACCTTTGCAAGGCTATGGAATATCGTATTACCAGAAGAGGCCAAAGCCATCATTGCGGCGCAGGCTGCAATAGTAGCACATGAACCAACCAATCTGGAAGAACAGGCCATTAAACTGGTGGGTACCGATATCTATCAAAAACTTATTAAAGGGTATACCCAAAAACAATGGGGTAAAAACCCCACTGAATTACCCGCCAGTATTATTAAACGTTTACCCGTAAGATTTACCTACGACAATAATTATTTTAATGATACCTACCAGGGCATCCCCATTGGTGGGTATACCCAGCTATTTGAGAAATTACTGGAGGGTATTGAAATTCGCTTGAATACTGATTTCTTTACCGATCAATTACCGGAGTATGATAACCTCATCTATACAGGTCCGATCGATAGATACTACGGGTATAAATACGGTACACTCGAATATAAAACCACCCGATTCGACCATCAGTTGATCACAAGTACTTCTAATTACCAGGGCGTAGCGATGATGAACTTTACCGATCCTGAAACGCCCTATACAAGAATCATTGAGCATAAACATTTTGATGATACAGGTACAAAACATACCTGGATCACACATGAATATCCTGTGGAATATAAGGCCATGAAAACAGAACCTTATTATCCGGTAAACGATGCCGCTAATAATGAGATCTATAAAAAATATAAATCACTGGCAGAGAAAGAAGAAAACATTTTTTTTGGGGGGAGGCTGGCAGAATACAAGTATTACGATATGCACCAGGTAATTGAATCGGCCCTGAACTTTATGAGTAATCACAAACTATGAAGAACCTGATTATAAGCGCAGTTGGAGACGAGTCCTTACATGAAGAGTGGATGGCTGGATCAGCAAATTTCGATCTCTGCTTAATTTATTATGGAAACAACCATGAAGTGGCAGCCAGGTATGCACAGCAATCAACCTACTTTCTAAGGGCTGCCGGAATGAAATATCACCTGATCAGCGAATGGATAACCATCAACCAAACCACCATTGATCAATACAACTACATCTGGATGCCTGATAATGATGTATCTATTTCAACAGATGATATCAACAGATTGTTTCAACTGGCTGCTGAATATCAGCTAGAGCTATGTCAACCTGCCATGAAGGGTTATATATCGCACCCGCTTACCGAATCCAAACCCGGCTCCTTCCTGCGTTATACGAATTTTGTAGAAGTATTGGCTCCACTGATGCATATTAATACCTTACACAAATTAAAAGACAGTTTCCGCATCAATTATTCCGGCTGGGGATACGACTACCTCTGGCCTTATCTGCTGGGATATCCCAAAAACAGTATCGCCATCATAGACAGTATCGTCATGCACCATACCAAACCCATCGGTGCCGACTATTCCCGCTTTCCTAAACACCCAAAGAAGGAAATGAAAGACATCCTCCGGCAGTATAAAAAGGGATTACAGAAAGATTTTATTGTTTACAGGACGATTCCGGGTTAGCCATTAGGGGTTAGCTATTAGCTGTTAGGAAGAACCCAAGGTTTCTTTATACCCGTCCTAAAAGCTAATGGCTAATGGCTAACAGCTAACCCCTCCTAACCCTCTTCCTCAACTCCCTCATCAAAAACACCGGGTTATAAATAAAATTAGTGCATAGGAGTGCAATAATGGAACCAATAGCCATTCCAACAAGACCATATGACTGTAAAAGAAAATAACCAATTGCCAAAGCCATCAAACCCTGACCTATTGATAAAATAGTCTGGCCTTTGTTTAAACGGAAAGCATGCAGAAAAACAGAAGATACATTGTCTACTACTATCAGAGTAGTAAACACAGAAAATACATAGTACAGGTTAAGCATGTCTTCTCCACCTTCACCGCTCCACCACACAAAAATGTATTTACCAATCGTGAGCAATGCAAGGAGTATCAGCAAAGAAAATATAACCACCCTTTTAAAAATCGAAAAATAATTACTGCGTAAATGTCCCCATTCTCCTTTTGCCTCGAGTGAAGCCAGTGAAGGGAACAGTATAATCGTAAAATTTGTAGCACCCAATCTTACCACATCAAGAAAGCGGGTAACCAGAATATACCTGGCAACATCAGCCTTACCGGTCAGCGCATTCAACATAATAACCTGCGAATTAAAAGCCAGTACCACACTCACCGCATTTAAAAAATACCAGAAACTGTATCGGATATGATCTATTAATACATGTATACTAAAATGGCTCCAGGTGATATGGAAAGTCCTTTCCTTTTTAGCATACCAATACAATAGGAGGATATACATAAAATTAATGATCCCACTTACCAATAAAAGCAATGTGGCTGAACCCCAGCGACTAAAGAACAATAACAATAACAGTTCCAATAATACTTTACCAATACGGATCAACTTACCAACAAAAATTTTGTTGGTACTATGCAGAATAACATCAAACAACATAGCTACCACCGTTTGTATCACCAGTAATGCCGATAAAAAAGCATGATATAAAAATGTATTCCCGGTTTCTACAATACCGGTAGCATACAGTATGAAAAAAACAGGAACAGCCACCACAAACAATAGCAGAAACAGAAAGAAGACAGTACTGATTAATACCGAGGCTTTCTCCCCTTCGTGTATCAACCTGCGCATAAGCCCCATATTTAAGCCCAGATCAAAAGCTGCTGCAAAAAGAACAATATTCAGCAATACACCGTAATTACTGAATTCTTCCACACTAAAGTTTTGCTGCAATACAGGTGTAAGTACTATGATCATTCCTGCACTACATGCCTGTGAAAGAAAAGTAGTGATCAGATTAATCAGATACTGACGTGAAACCTGTACGCGGAAAAATTTCATTAGAGGGGTTAGGTTTTAGATATTAGTTAATAGTACCCTTCGGGAAGTTCCATAAACTTAAGGAGTGGAAAAGAAAGTTATAGAAATAATGAATCTCGAATGTCCAACTCCCAACTTCGAAATTCAATATTGGATATTTCTCTGTTCTTCTGTTTTACAAGGCCAGGCATCTCAATGAGTCCTTTGGACATCCATTGCTTTACGCTCCATTCCATGAATTTCTTAACGCTTTTTTTCTAAGGCCAGGGGGAGGCTTTATTTTCTTATTTCTTATTCCTCTGTTCCTTATTTCTCTGTTTTAATTCTCATCCTTCGACTACGCTCAGGGTGACGTTCCCGTTCGACTGTGCTCAGGGTGACGTTCCCGATCGCATTCCCGAATTAGTCGGGATTTGTCTGGCCAGCGAACGGGATGCCGCCCTTTAGACAATCGTCTAATAATTGAGCACCCAAGCTAATCCCTAACAGCTAACCCCTATCCCCTATGAACCTATAGAAAAGAGGGATACATTATTTAAAGAAACAAATGATCCAATTCTTACAATCGAGTACAAGAAAAAGTAGCCACTCTTTCAATGCATTCCTTTTCCCTCTGATATAACTTTCATTTCGTGGTATGGTAGCTATTACTTCAGGTACCACTCCTCCAATACGCAGCTCACCTTCCCGAATAAAACGTTTAAACTGATCTACAGGATAACCTGTTTTCCGGGTTTGCTTTAATAAGTAAGCAGCGGCTTTTTTATTTAGTGAATAACCATAGGTACAATACACTGTTTTTATAAATGGGGTACCGTAGTCGATACCGGGTGAAAGCTGTTTACGGGTACTGCTATAAACCTGCATATGCCCTTCCCACGCACCCCAGAAAAATAAATCATATGCTTTCGATATGCGCTCAAAATTTACCATCAACACCTCCTCCCGCTTTATTCCACTATCAGATTCCAGTACTAAAAACATTTTTTCTTCCGGTGTATCAGACCGAACAATTCTATGCCATATATTTCTATGACTCAGTAAACATCCTATTTCTCCTGGCTGCAACTGCTGCCCGGTTCTTAGTTGCGACAATTTTTGCATCTTATTCAAAAATGGCACATGCACATAAGCAGGATACACGGCTTCTTCATACTGCAAACCAGGCATTTTTTTTTGAAGCTCCTGTATATTCGCCTGCCTGTCATGCTCATGAACAGACCCAATTACAAAACCATGAATAGTATCAAACATCAGTTAAAAAAGAGGGATTATTACGAATAGCTTCAAAAGTAAAAAAGCAGCGGTTTTTTAATGCAAAAGGTGTAAAAAAATCCTGAGTCTTCGAACCGGGATATACTATCAAATGCGGTGTATTTAATAACTGGGCCAGATGAACGGGCAAACTGTCGCCACCTATCAGTAAATCCGTTGCCTGAATCAGTTGTATCAATTCATTAAAATTATGATACACAACAACATTACCCGTTACACTATCCCAGGCTTTTCTAAAAAAAGCAATAGTAACGCTCACCGATGCCGATGTATAATGATCCTGTATTTTCTGAATAATCCCCTTATCAATCACTTTTATCGCCTGCCGGGAATCGGGTACAATCAATATGTTTGAATGATGTTTCTTTTTTTCAAAAGGTATTTCTTCCAGTGTATGAAGATGCACTGAGAAAAAATCAGCATATGACTGGTACACAGGTCCATGTGATACTATGGAACGGAAAGGATGATGACAGAAAAAGCGGGGAAAATAAATTCTATTTTGTTTTTCCAGATAGGCAGTTCCTGTTATCTTCTCAGCACGCAGGTACTTGCGTAAAGCCGATAATTCTGTAAGGGTATGTGGGTGAAAAAGATACCTGTTGGTAAAACAACGCATCAGTTGCTTATCCAGTTTAAAATCAACAAACCGTATTTGAACCGGGAAAGGAAGTAAAGGTTCAATCACCTGATACAATGGCTCCAGGTGCTTTGAAGCTACAAGCATAATCTTCTCTCTGAACAGGCTCCTTGAAACCATATTCACCGCAATCACAAAATCGCCATAGGCACGGAGGAGGAAGAGGGTCATGGGCTAGGAGGAGTTAGCTGTTAGGGGTTAGCTTTTAATGCGAATCAAGGGTTGAAAACGTGATTTAAGAAAGCGGCTGCAATTTTTCCAAAGATGTGTACGAGTAATCCTTTTGTTGATCGGACTCTATGTGCGTTTTGAATTTCTGTTTTGACATTCAGCC
>JBMOKQ010000039.1:0-10984 GCA_049324295.1 Bacteroidota bacterium | reverse complement strand
CCACTGGGCATCTGTGAGATTGGTCGAATACATCTGTTCTAAGTTTAGTCACTTATAAAACGATGAATTCTCTCTTTTATGGATGCCCTTTATCATGTTTTTTTATAATTTTAAACAGGCTCTTAATCCAAACAAAATTTTCTTACTGGTTGGATACCTGAAGCTTGATACACCAGAGCTTAACACCACTTCAGGATCTGGACCTGAAAAATTAGTACCTGTCCATAAATTATCTCCGCTGATAAATACTCTCGCATTTGAAATTTTCATTTTTTCTAAAAGACCGGCGGGCAGGTTGTAGCCAAGCGTAATATTTCTCAGGCGGATATAACTTCCATTTTCGAGGTAACGTGATGATGACGCATTTGAGAGTTTATTTCCCCCGGGTAATGCCCTGGGGTGTGTAGCTATATCACCAGCTTTCTGCCAGCGTGTCCATTCTTTTGGAAACACCATTGAGTTATATGAATCGTAGTTACCATCATTGTCATAATAAAAACGAGTGTCGTTATATACATAGTTTCCGTACACAAAATTCATAAATGCCGACAGGGTAAAATTCTTGTATGTTACCGTATTTGAAATACCTCCGGAAAATTTCGGCGCCGATGATTTACCCAGGTATTGTCTTGAAGTAGCATTGGCCACAGAATTATAGTTGCTGGTATACGTAACATATTTTTTTCCGTTTGCATCTGTTACTACTTTTTCCCATAATGGATCACCATTTACAGGATCTACACCAGCCCAAACCGGCAGGTTCCATTCATCCATATCGTGCCCCACTCCAATAGGTTGAGCCGCACCAGGATTACTGTACAAAGCTCCTGCATTTAATGATACTACTTTATTCCTGTTAAACGCCATGTTCAGGTTGGTCTCCCAGGTAAAATCTCTTTTCAGGATATTTTTTGTGGTAAGATTAAATTCTATACCTCTGTTTCTTACACTGCCTACATTTTCAAAGATGAAGCTGTAACCGGTTGTAGCAGGCAATGGTTTTCTGTACAATAAATCTTCTGCTGTTTTCTGGTACACATCAATACTTAGTTCAATTCTTTTCAACAGTGTAATGTCAATACCAATATTGGCCGCTTTCTGTTTTTCCCAGGTAAGATTCGGGTTTGCTTTTTGTGAAGGTGCTGCACCTGGTTGTCCGGCGTAGCTAGATGATGTTGACAAAGAGTATAACCCAAGTGAAGCATAATCACCGATCTCAGCATTTCCGGTGGTACCATAACTTAGACGGAGTTTCAGGAAATTGATTGCCTTGATATTTTTCATAAAATTTTCAGTAGTCAATATCCATGACGCCCCTAACTGGTAAAAGTTAGCCGCAGAGTTATTATTTCCGAACCTTGATGACCGGTCGCGGACAAATGAGGCTACTACAAAATATTTATTGGCAAAATTGTAATCGGCTTGTGCCAGGTATTTATGAAAACTATATTCGTTTCTGCCTCCTGTTGGCACATTAATTACCGTCGTAGCAGTTGAAGCAAAAGGTCTGCCCGGAGGAAGCCCTTTTACGGAAGTAGACAATACATCATAAGCAGACTGGGTAGCTTCTCCTACTGCCAATACAGCAATATTGTGGTTTCCAAAACTATTGTCGTACCTGAGTCTGTTTGAGCTTACAAATGTTTTTGTAAATGATTCACTATTATATAATTCTCCACCATTTGTTGCACCACCCTGCGATCTTTTGTCATAAAATGACTTACTGCTATAGTCAAAAAAAGATGCCCTGTTATACGTTGAAAAGTTGAGGTGCCTGGTAATACTGTATTCAAGATTTACGTCGCTGCTCAAATTGAGACTTCTGGCGTTCGACATGTCATATTGCATGGAATACAGATAATTACTCTGATCTCTTCCGTACCATTTTACATAACGCGAATCAACAGGTCTGCCATCAGCACCATGAGATGCATCAAAGGGAA
Source organism: Bacteroidota bacterium (assembly GCA_049324295.1). Classification (GTDB taxonomy): domain Bacteria; phylum Bacteroidota; class Bacteroidia; order Chitinophagales; family Chitinophagaceae; genus Sediminibacterium. The sequence continues at coordinate 9,041 of JBMOKQ010000039.1, read as the reverse complement.
GATAAGTGTAGGCCTGGTATAATCCACCTTCAGGGTTATATTTATCCTTTGCATAAATTCCATTGAGCAATACACTCAGTTTTAATTTATTTGAAAACCGATGGGTAAGATTGGTACGAAAGTTATGAGCAGTTTTATTATTCTCAATAAGCGTACCCTCTTCTTTGTATAGATTTCCCGACACATAATATTGTGTTTTATCATTTCCCCCAGACGCAGACAGCGTATAATTTTGTGTCAGGCTTTGTCTGAAAGTCAGATCCCACCAGTTTGTATTTACATTCTTCATGGACGGATCGGGCGTGGAAAAACTGGAGAGGTAATCGAACAATTGATTGGTATTCATTAATTTAAAATTCCCCGTTGTAGCATTGTTTAAACCAACTACAGAACTGAATTCAATTTTTGATTTACCAGATTTTCCGCTCTTTGTGGTAATAATCATTACCCCATTACCGGCTCTTGAACCATATAGACCCGTTGCTGCTGCATCTTTCAATATGGTAACAGATTCTACATCGGAAGGGTTATATGTTCCGCCTATATTTCCATCTACCACTACCAATGGACCTGAACCTGCCGAAATGGTACCTGCGCCACGGATAAGTATGTTTGATCCCGAAGTAGGATCACCGGAAGCGGATGATACCAATACACCCGGAGCTTTACCTTGTAATAAACTTGCCAGGTTATTCGATGTAACATCTCTTAACTTATTACCTGAAACAGTAGATATCGCACTTGAGAGGTACTTTACTTTCTTAGACGAATACCCTACAATTACCACTTCTTCGAGTAATTTATCCCGGGTCTGCAATTGAACTAATATTGCTCCTTTTTTTTCTGCAACAATTTCCGCAGATAACATATTTACGTATGAAACAATCAATACATCTCCTTTACGGACTTCTATTGAAAATTTGCCATTCGCATCAGTTACAGCACCTGTCTGTTTCCCTTTAATAGTAATGTTAGCACCCATTAATGTTTGGTTATTGGCATCAGTTACTGTTCCACTGATAACAATTTTTTCTTTTTGAGTTTGTGCATTTGCTCTTTGCAGTGCAATTGTTGTGAGGGCCATAAAAAGTAATACCAGATATGATGATACCTGGTAAAAACTTTGTTTTGTTTTTTTCATGCAGCAACCGTTTTAGTTTTGAATTAATGATCAAGTTTAGGTTGAATAATTAATAAAAAACTGTGCAAACGGGTGCGCAAATTTTGACTAAACCAATTAATGATTGTTATCAATTCATCAATTTATATACTGCTCCATCATGCGCAAACGGTTGCACATGATCTAAGAAAATATATCATGAGATTGAAATAATAAATGAAGTTGAAAAAAGGAAAAAACCTGAAAAAGCTAATGTCCTGATGACAATGGCTGCTTATACGCTACAAGAGAAGGTGCTAATTCTTCCGTATAATAAGTATCTAAAACTGATTCTTGTGCGTCTTTATTTTTCAAGATAGTCATCAAAATATCCATTGCCTTTTCTCCCTGTCTATAAGGATGCTGTTCGATGGATGCAAGAGGCGGAAAGGCTGTATAATTTGTGATAGGCAGGTTGGCAAAACTCACAAAAATAATATGCTTGTTAACAGCTATATTATTTTTCGCAGCATATTGGGTGGCATCCATATGTACATAATCGTTGAAAGTAATAATTGCCTGTGGAAGTTTTTTCAGGCACAACAATTTTTTCATTGCCATTTCTGTGCCCTCTTTTGATAAGTCGGTTGTTTCAACCAATTGCATATCTACTTTTAACTGATGTTTTGATATTCCGTCAATAAATCCTTTTAGTCTTTCCTTACTTGCACGTAATTTATCGGGACCATTAATAAATGCAATGTTCCGATACCCATTATTGAAGAGCCAACCTACCAGTTCGATAGTACCTTTATATAAATTGCAAAATACTTTATGAGAATTGGCGATGGTTGGCACGCGGTCGAAATACACCACCGGGATATCATATTTTTTCAGTGCTTCCAGGTGATTATACTTATTTGTTTCTTTTGATAAAGAAATAATTAGTCCGTCCACTCTTTGTTTTTTCATAGCTGCAACCACTTTTACTTCACGTTCCAGCTCATCATAACTTTGTCCAAACAAAATAGTGTACTCATGTTCAATAGCAGCAGATTCAATACCGCTTATTGCTTGTGAAAAAAAATCTTCCCTGATATAAGGAATGATTACACCGATAACATGTGTTTTTTTCTGCTTAAAAAAAATCGCCTGTGTATTGGGTTCGTACCCTAATTCTTTAGCGAGTTGTTGTACTTTTTCCTTGGTACCAAGGCCTATTCGTGGGTGATTACTCAATGCCCTCGACACTGTTGACACCGACACATTGAGACGTACAGCGATTTCTTTAATAGTTGGCAGTTTATCCACAGGAGTAAGTGTTACATATGGTGCACTAATGTAGGGAATTAATCATCTTCCAAATGTTTTCATTGATTCCTATTCTGCAAACCCTGCTTATAATATGTATCAATCATTAACTTCTCTGGTCTTGCGAGTTTTTCAATAAGCTCTCGTTTCCAAACTTACTCATTAATCATGATGATCTTGTAGCGCAACCGATTGCCCAAATACGATAAATTACATTGGGGTTAAAAAATGTTGTTATCTGAAGCGTTCTGTTAACCAGATTTGCAATAAAAGAATACCGTATAAGAAATGTTAATAATAAAGGTAAATTTTGGACATCCGTTATTCCACTGTTTCTTTTCGCGTTTATAGCTGGATCCGGAGCTTTGAATATCAATAATTCTATGATACCTTATTAGTTTCTTTACTGGCTGTCTATACCTGAGACGCTGGGAGCAGATATTAATCAGCATTGGGCAAATGCTCCATATCATCCATATCTTTAGCCCTACCCGCTTCTTTTTTTGCTATTAGCAAATCATTCCTATGAATTGTTCTGATTTTCAAATCGTCATCTTCAAATAAAATTGATTTAGCAAAACATGCTTCAAATTCCAGGCCTTTTACTTTAATCATTAAATCAATTGCAACTGGTGGTGTGCCGAATGTGAAGACATCCCAATTAGGATGCAATAAAAAATTATCTTCACTCATGTCAAAGACGGGCATTCCGAACTGCAAAAAAGCCTGCTTTATTCGTTGATAATTTTCAGGCGTTCGTTCTACCCAAATATCCATATCACCTGTAGTTCTTAAATACCCGTGAAGTATAACTGCAAAGCCACCAACAAGTATATACCGAACTTCATTCTTATTCAGGCAGGATACAAAATCTCGAAAGTCTTCATTAAAAATATTACTCATTATACACTTCTTGAACTAGTCTTAAATTTTGTTTTATCCATTCTTGGTGGATTGTCCAATGAATAATTAAACGCCACGCTATTCAAGTAAGCAGATATACGCAATCGTTCCTTCCAACTCAAGTTTCGATAGTATTTAGCGTGGTCAGCCGCTTCTTCAACGGTTTGCGCTCTGAATGCTGTTCTGTCCAATTTGTAAGAAGTCATAATCAAATATACAACAGACAAACAGAGGAATAGCACATGCTCAATACCGAGGGGAACATTTGAATATGCTTCTCTGATATCGCAAAAGCAAAAAAAGCGTCTTCAGATGAAGACGTTTTTTTTGCTTTTGTAGACTGTTCATTACAATTATCTAACCAATATATACAGGGATTGGTCTCATTTTATGAGATGTTGGAGGAAATCGGGCAGGGATACAATAAAACAGAAAGATAGAGGCACAAAAAAGCCCGCAGAATTGAGTTCCACGGGCTTTCTTATATGTTCAGTCCGACTTCGCCAAAGATTTGTCGGGCAAGTAGCGGGATCGGGAGTTGAACCCGAGACCTTTGGGTTATGAATCCAACGCTCTAACCACCTGAGCTACCCCGCCATTGTAAATTTTCATTTACGGGGTGCAAATATAGGGGTTCGGGCTTAGTATGCCAACAATTTCGCGATCCTATTCGATACACTGGCAGCATTGGGCAACATAGCCGCTTCCAGTGCAAGATTAATGGGTACAGCGGGTAGGTTCAGGGCGCCTAATACCTCTACCCTGGCATCAAGAAAATGATAACAATGATTGCTTATTCGAAGTGCCAGGGCCTCTGCAAATGAGTTATTCTGTTGCTCCTCACTCAATACCAACACCTTACCATGCTTTTTTACCAGCTGATAAATTTGCTCCTCATCTAATGGATAAAGCGTACGAAGATCAAGCACTTCTACCTGTCCCGGGAAATTAGCCGCCGCTGTTTTCGCCCAGTACACGCCCATACCATAGGTAATGATACATACTGTTTCCCCTTTTTTTGTTTTTTCTGCTTCGGCCGACAATACAATATTGGCCCTGCCTAATGGTAATATATAATCCCTTGACGGTTCAATGGTTTTGGCATCTTCAGTACCAGGCACTTTACTCCAATACAGACCTTTATGTTCAAGCATCACCACAGGATTTGGATCATGAAAAGCTGCTTTCAACAGTCCCTTCATATCTGCCGCATTGGATGGATAGGCTACTTTTATGCCTTTCACCGTTAAAAGCGTGCTTTCAACACTTCCGCTATGATAGGGCCCTCCACCCCCATATGCACCAATTGGTACCCGCAATATCATTCCCACCGGAAATTTTCCATTAGAGAGATAACATGATTTGGAAAGCTCTGTCACCAACTGGTTAAAACCCGGGTATATATAATCCGCAAACTGTACCTCCACCATTGGTTTTATACCAAGCGCCGACAAACCTGCTGTTGAACCAACTATATAGGCTTCCTGTATGGCGGTATTAAATACCCTGTGATCGCCAAATTTATCAGCTAAGGTGGCCGCCTCACGAAATACTCCTCCAAGGCGGGCACCTACATCCTGTCCGTACAACAATGCTTCGGGATGGTCTTCCATTAACTCTTCAATAGCATGAAGCGCCGCATCTACCATCAATATTTTTTCAGCATTTTTTGGCGAACGATGTCCTTTTTCTTCTTTTACTGGTGTGTGAGCAAATACATGCTCCTCTACTGTTTTAGGATCAGGTTCCGGCGATGCCTGTGCCCGTTGAAAATCTGCCAGTACTTTTTCTTCCGCTTCCTTTTCAATTGCACTGATCACATGTTCTGCTATTCCTACATCTGTCAACAATAGTCTTAATTTGGGTAATGGGTCGAATGAACCATGTTTCAACAAGTCTTCTCTGCTTCTGTAAAATTCTTTTCTCACACCACTGGTATGATGCCCCAGCAATGGCACTTTTGCATGTACCAGTGCCGGTTTTCTTTCTGTACGTGTATATTCAATGGCTTCGGCCATCGTTTCATAACTCCTGATAAAATCACTCCCGTCACATTGCCATCTTTTCAATCCTTTAAAACCAGCGGCAAAATCATAGGCATTCATGGCTCGCACTTCTTCTGCAGATGCACTGATGCTCCACTGGTTATCCTGCACGAGGTAAATAATGGGCAGTTGTTTCAGCACCGCAAACTGTATGGCCTCGCTTACCTCTCCTTCTGTTACACTTCCATCGCCCAATGAACATATTACAATGGGTAACCGGCCATTGGTTACAGGTAATTTTTCACTTTGTATTTTTTCCAGGTATTGTACCCCCTGTGCCAGTCCGGTTGTGGGTATGGTCTGCATTCCTGTGGCACTGCTCTGGTGTATAATAAAAGGGCGATCTGCATCCCTGCTGCTTGGATGACAATAATAGGATCTGCCTCCGGAGAAAGGGTCCTCCTTTTTTGCCAAAAGCTGCAGTATCAGTTCGTAGGGCTGAAAACCAATAGATAACATGATACTGTCATCGCGGTAGTAAGGGCTTACCCAATCGCAGGGTAGCAGCTGCATACCGGTTGCCAGTTGAATGGCTTCATGACCTCGGGATGTGGAATGAACGTATTTACAAATCTGACGGTTGGCATCATAGGTATCACACATGGCTTTGGCAGTAGCCATATACTTATATGCCTGTAATAATATTTCCGGGGTAAGCATCTATCATATTAACGACTTTCGGAGGTTTTTATTTGATCTCAAGTTCAAACATTTTTTCCTCTTTTAGGTAACCTTCGAGTATATCTCCCACTACACATTCTCCAACGCCGGCAGGGGTGCCTGTAAAAATAAGATCACCGATATTCAGTGAAAAATACTGGGAAATATGTGCAATGATATGATCGCAGGAGAATATCATATGTGAAGTATTACCATCCTGTACCAGTTCTTTATTTTTCTGCATTGAGAACTGCAATGGTGAACGGATGGTATCTGGCTGAAGCGGTACCCATTTGCCAATTACAGCCGACTGGTCCCATGCTTTTGCTTTTTCCCAGGGTAGACCTTTTTTCTTGAGTTCGGTCTGTATATCCCTTGCGGTAAAGTCAATTCCAACAGTAATGGCATCATAATAGCGATGTGCCAGGTGTTCCTGTATATATTTACCATTTTTAGAAATACGCAAAACCAGTTCTGCCTCGTAATGCAGTTCATTGGTAAACTCGGGGTAATAAAAAGGTGTATTGGGTTGAAGCAGTGCCGATTTGGGCTTCATAAAAATAACCGGTTCTTCGGGTACCGCATTTCCTAACTCTTTTGCATGGTCGACATAGTTCCTGCCTACACAAAAAATTTTCATACACATTGATTTAATATTAACCAGACATCATGTAGATCACCCGGTCCTTAAAAGGATTGGTGTTTTTCAAAGGATTGAAATGGATAATATTGAATTTTGAAAACGCTGAACCCCCCGGTTTATATTATAAAAAACTCAGGTTATTTACCGTGCTCATTGTTTTTTCTAGCCCTATCGTTGCAAAGGCCTCAATAACTTCTACCGACTTATTAATTTTCTCCTGTACTATGAGTTGTTCTTCCGGAAACCATCTGCCAAGTACAAAATCAACCTGTCTGCCTTTTGGATATTGATTACCGATACCAAAACGCAATTTAGGGTATTGATCCGTACCCAGTGTTAGCTGGATATCTTTTAATCCATTATGCCCCGCATCAGAACCCGATCCGCGCAGCCTCAGTTTACTCAGTGGCAAAGCTAAATCATCTACAATGGTTAGTGTATTGTCCACCTCAATTTTTTCCTTATCCATCCAATATTTAAATGCCTTTCCACTAAGGTTCATATAAGTGGTAGGTTTAATACAGATAAAAGTTCTTCCTTTCCATTTAACTTCCGACACTTCTGCGAGCCTGTCGAGCTTAAAAAAAGCATTATGCTTCAATACAAAAGCCGTTACCACATCGAAACCAATATTATGACGGGTATGTTTGTATTCATCACCAATATTACCTAACCCGATTATCAGGAACTTATTCATAGATAAGACAAAAATAATCAAGAGTTTTATGCAGGAAGGAAATAAAAAACTTCATTTCTGTGAATATCCTTTTTTTCAGCAACCAATATCGAGTTAGATAATGCAAATTCCTGCTTTTTTGATAAAATCGTCAATATAGGAGTTCATCCTGGCCTTGATTCTATTGACTAAAAAAAGCCAGGGTACTGAATTTCATGGTGCTACCTGGCCAGCTGCACAGTAGGGTTTTTATCATCATTAATTATTTTGAGGGCCATTACTGGAATATTGGCTTACCGACACTGAATATATTAGGTGGATTTGTTTTTCTGGTCATCAACTATTACAGTTTTGTTCAAACGGCCCGTATTATTCTGAGTATGCTCTCTACAGCAAGTGTTTGTTCGAGCACTATTAAGTTTCAAAATGGCAACGAGTATTATCTTATCGCCAATATGGTGGCTGCCCGTTTGATTTTAAAAAGTACCTCAGCTATTGTGTAACTTTCTCTATTAATCATGAGGTATCATTTCGGTAATTGATGAAGGTGAGGGTATGGATAAAAATACCCTTGTCTCGCTGTTTTCCGCTGCCAATTATTATTTCAAAGAGAAGCACATTAAATGAAAAAGGAACGGGGCTCGGGTTGAAACTCTGTAAAGAATTTGTAGAAAAAAATAATGGCCGTATTTGGGTAGAGGTTAATGAACCGAGAGGTTCTGTTTTCTTGTATCCTTCCCTGTCAGCATTCAAAAAAATAACCCCGGTAAAATGATTACCAGGGTTATAAAATTGATTTTGAAAGAAATTATTTCTTCTTTTCGTCTTTTGCAGCAGTAGCTTCTTCCTGCTTCAGCTGACGTGTCATTACTACCGATGCGATAGGAATACGTGGAGAGTTTAGAATTTCCATATTATCTGTTTTCACATCTTCTACGCGGATGTTACCATTTAGTTCAAGTGTGGTAATATCTACTGTAATATTCTCTTTCAGATTTTTTGGAAGGGTCTTTACTTTCAGCGCCTTCATTTTAGTTACCAGTTTACCACCTTCTTTAACACCAACAGATGTACCGGTGAACTTGAGCGGTAAAGTAGCCACTACTTTTTTGTCGTCTACCAGTTCCAGTAAGTCAACGTGGATGAGCGAATCATCTACCTTGTCAAACTGAAGATCTTTCAAGATGCACTTGTAAGTTTTGCCATCCACTTTTACCTCGGCCAACTGGAATTCACTTGTGTAAACCAAAGACTTAAAAGCCTTTGCAGGAGCAAAGAAATTGATCTCCTGTGCACCCCCGTAAATTACACCTGGCACGTTTTCCTGAGAGCGTATCTGGCGGGCGGCTTTTTTGCCATGCTCGGTCCTCAGTTGTCCTTCGATTGTAATTGTTTTCATATTTAAAATTTTGGATGGCAAAAGTAGGGAAAATCTTCGATTTTAAGCTACAAGTTTCAAGCTGCAAGCTACCAGTTGAACAAAAAATAAAAAAGCTTATAAGTTTTTGAAAATCAAAAACTTATAAGCTTTTTCCAATACGGCAATCCAAATCTTGTAGCTTGCAGCCTGAAGCTTATAATGCGAATCAAGGGTTGAAAATGGCTAAATCAGGTATAATGAAGTAAAAGCAAAGAGCGTTTTAGTAATGTGTTCGAAGCAAAACTAATAGCTCTCTACTTTTACATTTGCGAAAAGTACGACAA
>JBMOKQ010000038.1:73953-119225 GCA_049324295.1 Bacteroidota bacterium | reverse complement strand
CGGAGTATATAAAGAATCAGGATGACGCATCTGAACCCAATGAGGAATTTACTGTTGTCGGCGGTTAAAGTCGGCTTCAGACGACATACAAAAACCCCTCACCTTTTAGGTGAGGGTAATTTAGTTTGTTAGTACACCAATCTGTTTATTGTTTAAATTACCTCTTTAGCCTACAGGTAGTTCGCTTTATTTCTTGTTGCTAATACAAATTTATTATTACCGGTCATGGAATTTGACTTGTATGTGTTCTTGCGCTGATTTGCCCGTTTCTTTTTTAATTAAATCTCCAAAATAGTTTGCTGAAAGATGTAGTTCACCTGCACAATAACTCACACTCGGCAAGCCGATGGTTTGCGGTTTATCTGTTTGGAAATAGTTGCTTAGTAATTGTTCAAACTGTTCAATTACTCCTTTGTTCACCTTGTCTCTGGTAATGAATTGTCTGTCATAAAAACGAATGCAGTAATTCAAAACAATCCAATAGTAGATACAATCAGTATTTTGCTGTGCTTATCAACTGAATGGCTTAATTCAAATTCAATCTTTTTAAAAAGGTCTAAAACGGTTTGCCGCTCATATTCCGAAAGATGAAGTGCTAAATGCGAGTGCAATATTTTGATCTCAAACTATTGGCTGAATTGCCCCGGTGCAACTTTTGGACTTTCCAAAAAGTTAATGCTCTTTCGTTGTCTTTGAAATAAACTGCTGATACTGAATGATTAATATTAGTAGCTAAGAGAAACATACCATTATGTACAGATTACCATATGACCAGGTACTGACTGGTTCATGATTGGGATACGAGAGAGATACGACAGAGATACGAGGGGGATACTAGAATCATAGGAAAGAGATACGACAGAGATACGAGAAAGATAGTCTTGTACAAGACCCCTCATGCCAACACATGTTACGGTACGGCAATGGCAGGAGTCTGACGCGGTTTTCCAACGGTTTTACAACAGTATAACAACAGACTATAACACTAATTTAGTGTTGAACTGTGTAGATACTGTGTTGTTACTGTGTTGTTGGTGCGAGTAAGTACTTGGTAATAAGCGAATTAGGACTATGCGTTTTGTGCTGAAAAAATAGCTGTTTTACAGTGTACTGAAATTGCAGGATTACCGATGAATCTTCGATGAGCTTCTTTTTTTTGAAGACCCTTCGTCGCAATTTCCAACTTGCAGTCGGAATGCTCCTCTGGGTGGCGGGCAGGGGGTGGGGTAGTGAGCGCAGCTGATTGGCAAAGCCAATCAGCTGCGCTGCTTTTAACCCGTGCGAATCGTCACCCTGTCCAAAGGTTCATAGAACTCCTTTGGAGACTCCCACGGAGACAAGCCTCACGATCACAGATCGGGAATGGCGAGGAAGGGGAGAAGAAATAAGGAATAAGAAATAAGGAATAAGAAATAAGGAATAAGAAATAGAAAATAAGGATTGCCCTGAGCTTGTCGAAGGGAAATCAGGAAGTGGGAGGCTGTTTGTTGTGAATGAAACTGTGTTTGCAAAACTAAATGGAGGCACTCCGGCTGTGTAACACGAAGAGTCCTTCGTGCCTCAGAGACTCTTCGAAGAACTTTTTGAAGACCCTGCGTAGAAGGAATAATACTTTATGTAAACCTTAATGTAAATGGCTGTTCAATATTTGGATAGCCATTTATTTTGACACAGAGAAGGGTATGCTTACAACAAAAAGTTTTCTGCTATGCTGGCTGACTAATATATTCTCATCTTTTGTACTACTATCATCACCTGTCCGGGCTCGACATTAAATGTTCAGCTTTAGTAATTAACGGTATCCCATTGAGCAACCCCATATTGTCGATTAAGATGCGGGTTAAGAACTTTGTCTGATGAAAAATAAAAATCAGTGAAAGTCAGATTTGATGCGCCATCATATAGATATATGCAGCAAAAGCGGATTAACCGTTGCTGAATACTGTTTACAAAACGGGATAGTAAAATCAGGTTACTATTATTGGTCAAAGAAACTTCAGGGAGAAAATAAAGCTCCTGGCTTTACAGCAATAAGCATTGTAAAAAGTGGTGGTGCAACTTTTGGAAAGTTTCGGAACTCAAAACCAAATGGAGGAGCTATTCTTTGGTCTCAAACTATTGGCTGAATTGCCCCGGTGCAACTTTTGGAAAGTTTCGGAACTTTCCAAAAGTTAAAGCTCAGTTTTGCGTCAGCAGGGGGCGACGAATAAATCCTCATCTGCAGTGTTACTATCAGCCACATATCCGGCTGACCGAACACGGATGAGCAACAGAATATATTTTCAACTTTTGTAACTTCGGTCGGCTGCAGTTCCGGGCTGGACGTTTTCCAAATGCCCTGCCGAACGCAAAGTTGTGGCCGTTGTAAGCAACCCTGTTGAACAAACCCTGCAAAGAATTACCAGTTTGTGGTATTGCAGGGCCGACACAGACTAAATATCTTACAACGTTTTTATGACATTTGTAACAACACAATCAGCGACAGATAGAAGCCCTCCATGTTATAATTCATTATTCAAAACCGATAAAATTTATATTATGCTTAAAACAATTACCGTTCTTCTTACAACAATTTTATTATCGCTTAATTCAAACAGTCAGATAACGAAAAGTAACTGGATACTTGGAGGTGTTATTAGCTATGCTTCCACAAACAATAATAGCGAAAATTACGGAGTACCTCTCACTACTTACAATTTACAAGTGAAACCGAATGTTGGTTATTTTTTTATTGATAAGTTAGCCGCTGGTATAAAAATTGGAGTTGACACAAAAGGTGCCAAAGGTGGACCAAGCGATACTGACTTTAATCTTGGCCCTTTTTTCCGCTATTACTTATTAAACCCGGAAAAGAATGTAAATGTAATTACAGAAGCAGGCTACTTATACGGATTTGAGACGGGAACTGCTTCGGGAAAAACCCAAAAAAACACTTTAAGTTTATCAGCCGGGCCAGTAATTTATTTTAATACAGTTGTTGGAATGGAGATATTAATAAGCTACTCAACATATAAATATACTATCGTTACAGGAAGCAATAATACAATTATGGTTAGCATAGGGCTTCAGGTACATCTTGAAAGAGAAAAATAATTCATCAATCAAAACTATTTAAACATGAAACAGCTTATCTGCATTTTATTTCTGTTATTTTCGATAAAAGTAATTGGACAAAACGTAACGATTGACTACCAGGCATGGAACCCATCTGGCACCACATGTAGTTTGTTTGTAAGCCCCACCAATGTTCCTGCTACTGGCACAACTTCGGGTACTATTGAACACCAGCGTAAATTGGGAGAAACAGTTTACAACAGTTCAGATTCATCTATTCAAATGCAAACAACTTATCAAACCACAGGCCCTGTTTATAAAGGAGCAAAGTATAGAATTGCTTATAATTTCAAAGCTGGCTATAGTTATATGATTTATGTAACTGCCGCAGCCGTAGAAAACACAGTTGGATTAAAGACAGGACCATTTTATAAGATTAGATGTAAACAATAATGGCGGTGGTGGAAGTACGGGTTGCAATGGCCCAGAAACTCTTACTCCAAATACGGGAGGCAATCCTGCTGCAGTTAAATTGTCATCTGATAACTTTCAGGAATTCCAGTTTATCTTTCCTGCTTTGGGAAATCAACCTACATTAGAAGTAACTGCTTTTCCTGCAACTGATGGTGGCACAAAAACTGTAAGGGTAAGAAAAATAAGAATTGTGGAAACTCCGCCAACCCCAACGTTTACACTTTCACCGTCGCCAACACTGAATGTGCCATTAGGTACAAATGCACCGCAAACCTTTACTGTTACAAACATATACAATTCACCCGGAGTTACTTCATATGAATGGAATCTCGGTTCGGCAACAAACGGATGGCTTTATAATGGGAATCCTGCTCCTCAAAATATTTCAACAACAACAAATAATTTAACACTTATCCCTGAACCCTGTGCAAGTCTGACCAATGTTTCTGTAACAGTTAGAATTAATAACGCTAACTATCAAACCCTAAATTGTTCTGTTACGAGAAGTATTCCACCTCCAAGTTCTTTTTCCATAACTGGGCCAAACGAATTTTGCACTTCGGCAAACTATGCAATTTCAGGCGGCTCCCTTTGTGGTGCAACAGTAACATGGTCTTTAGGCTATTTAAATAATCATCCAAATGTGGCTTCATTAAGCTGTTCAAATTGTTCGTCAACAACATTAACAAAAATAAATAACGGCACCGCTTGGTTAATTGCAACAGTTACATTCTCTGGTTCAAGTACTACTTATACCTATGAAAAGTACATTGGCGTAGGTGTACCTGTAATCAGAGGTTGGTACAATAGCCCTACAAACCCCGTAGAGCCATTGGCTGTATCTTCACGATTTGAATTTAATTGGAATGATGCTTGTTATACAACTATGATAAGTACGAACATGGATATAACCGCAAACACGACAGTAACATGGGAAAATGCCGGTAATTCAGGTGGTGTGACGTGGTATCAAAGTGGGAATAATTTAATTTTTTACTTTTCTAACCTCGACCAATGGGCTTACTTCAGAATAACAGCAACCAATTCTTGTGGTTCTCAAAGCTGGCTGTATCGTTTTAGATCAGTAGGCAACAACTGTATAGGAGGAACTCCGCTTAGGGTAATGCTTTCACCCAATCCGACTTCCAGTAACCTGACAGTTGGACTAACGGAAAAACAAGATGGTAAGAAAGGAAAAGAAATTGTAGAAATAAGAATTTTAGACAAGCTCGGTATATTAAAACAAAAATGGAATTATGGAAAATCTGGCAACGCTCAACTACGTCAATTAAACGTAAGCAACCTGTCTCCTGACATTTATTCAATTATTGTGTTTGATGGTAAGACATGGACGACAGAAAAATTCATCAAGCAATAATACTTTATGTAAACCTTAATGTAAATGGCTGTTCAATATTTGGATAGCCATTTATTTTGACACAGAGAAGGGTATGCTTACAACAAAAAGTTTTCTGCTATGCTGGCTGGCTGACTAATATATTCTCATCTTTTGTACTACTATCATCACCTGTCCGGGCTCGACATTAAATGTTCAGCTTTAGTAATTAACGGTATCCCATCGAGCAACCCCATATTGTCGATTAAGATGCGTGTTAAGAACTTTGTCTGATGAAAAATAAAAATCAGTGAAAGTCAGATTTGATGCGCCATCATATAGATATATGCAGCAAAAGCGGATTAACCGTTGCTGAATACTGTTTACAAAACGGGATAGTAAAATCAGGTTACTATTATTGGTCAAAGAAACTTCAGGGAGAAAATAAAGCTCCTGGCTTTACAGCAATAAGCATTGTAAAAAGTGGTGGTGCAACTTTTGGAAAGTTTCGGAACTAACCCCGAAAAGTGGTTAACCCACCTGTTTGAAAACATCAACACAACTCATAAGGAAAACCTACATCTATTGCTACCCCAAAACTATGCAGCAGCGTTTACTAAGCAATGACGGGGTTCGCCAATGGGATACGTTTATTTAAAAGAAAAAAGTGGTTGTAAAATTAAATGTATGTGCAATGATTAGCTGCTAACAGTTATCTTAATTGCCTCGGTGCAACTTTTGGGAAGTCCAAAGGACTCCTTCGGAGTTTCGGAACTCCGAAGGAGTCCTTTGGACTTTCCAAAAGTTAATTCGCAGTTTGTTTTTTTCTGCTGTTTGTTGTTAATGAAACTGTGTTTGCAAAACTAAATGGATGGAGATGTTATTCTTTGGTCTCAAACTATTGGCTGAATTGCCCCGGTGCAACTTTTGGAAAGTTTCGGAACTTTCCAAAAGTTAAAGCTCACAGAGACTCTTCAGAGAACTTCTTTTTAAGAAGAAGGAAGAAAATGCTATTGTTGTTGGTGTTTGTATTATGTTATTCTGAAATTTCTGTAGTCGCCAATGAGTATGTCATCACATACAAATCCTTCTCCTAAGAAGATTTCATCTCCGTTCCGAGCCCAGGTTAACTTGTAAATTCTGTCTTCAGTATTTTCTTTAAATTCAATTTTTAAGTCAGCCGAATAAGACGTTTTATTTTCTTGCCATGTAGTGTAATAGGTTCCTGTGAAAGCATCATTGTAGTTGTCAATATCTGCACTTTCTGAAGAATTTATTTGGCTGGCATTGTGAGAAAATTCTCCTAATAAATTACCATTTTTAGTTTTCTTAAAATAGAATCGACCGATTAATAGCTTCTTCTTATTGAAGTCGTTTACTGTTTCCATTATATTTTGTTTTAAAATTATTCTTAATAGGAATAGCTTTTTGATTCGCTTTTGCTATATATCCACTTGTTTTTCACCTTATCAAAATTATAAATACTTTCATTAAACCATGATTTGTACTGCCCCTTCACCACTAGTTTATTTCTACTAATCGTGTACTCTAATGGTAAAGTAATCAATACATCTATCAACTTAAATTTCTCAGCACTGTTAATAAATGTCAGAAAATATTTCCCTTCACCACCACTTCCGCCTGAGCAATCCTGAAAATAACCGTCAACTATGTAATCGAATTTGCCGTCATTGTTTATATCGAATTTGGAAATTTTACTTTTTGTAAACCTATTATCATTATTTAATTTTGTTGTGTCGAATTGAAATGTATAAGTAGAAATGCATTGTTGTAATTTGTATGCATTTTCAACTTCCCAAGCAGTTGTGTATCCGCTATACCTAGGATAGAATTCAAGATTTGTTTCCCCGTCATCTCCTTTAATTACTCTGCTATAAAATGAATCTATATACTTTCTATCTTCAAATAGGAATGTTCCTTTCGTCTTCTTGTCGTTTTCAAATTCTGTTATACAGTAAGTATTTAGTTGCGAAATAATTTCTTCTTGCGTTAAGTCATCTCCTTTTGGAATCATGAACCAAATAACTATTCCGGCTAAAAAAATAGTAAAAAAGCCTATCCAATATTTACCATGATAATGCCATTTAGGTTTAGTGAATAATTCTTCATAGGTAGGATCGTAGTTCTCTTGATATACATTAATAGGTTCAATATTTGTTATTTCTAGTTCAGTTGTTTTTTGTTTAGGAAACTTTGATAATATTTGATTTTTTTCTTGTTCATAAATTTGTTCCGTAATCACATTTTTTTCTTTCAAGTCATATAACGTGGAAAGTTGATTTAGTAAATCTTTTGTCTCTGAATCTGGAGTCGAAGTTTGGTTTTCCATATTTGAATTGTCAAAATCTAACTCTGCACTGTTTTGACGCGAACTTTTTTTAGGGGTAGATCTGCTTGCGAAAAGTATAATTACTCCAATAATCGAAATGATACCTGAAAAAAATAAATAATTTTGTTTGTCATTCATGAGACCTATATTATTCACTCTTTCTGGTGTCTTAGCTCCCTAAAAGGCTGGACTAAAATTGAAAAACAATTTAGTCACAGTAAATTTAGGGAAGATGAAAACAAGAAGAAAATTTACGCCTGAGGAGAAGTACAGTATCCTTCAGGAAGCAGAACGGGAGGGAGCAACGGAGACGGCCCGTAAGTACAATCTGGCGCATTCAGTACTCAGCTATTGGAAGAAGAAATACCTGATCAAAGGCAAAGACGGGTTAAAGGCCAGTTACAAGAAAGTTGATCCGGAGTTTCGGGCTTTGGAAGAAGAGAATGCGCGGTTAAAAAAGATCATTGCCAACCAGGCGCTTGAGCTGGAATTCAAAACTGAGCTTTTAAAAAAAAGCGATGCCCATTATCAGAAAGCAAAGCGATGATAACACAGTACAAAAGCAAAACGAGTGTGGATCATCTTTGCCAGTGGGCGGAAGTGCCCAAAAGCAGCCTGTATTATGCTTCACATCCGGGCCCGAGAGGAATCCGGGCCAGTACTCATACGATAGTGGGAGGCTATGGCTTGGTGGAAAATAGTCTGGTAATCGATCAAATCCGGGCCATTCTTTCTATGGATTATTGCGTATATGGGTACCGGAAAATGACTGAAGAACTCCGGGATTTGGAATACCTGATCAACCCGAAAAAAGTGTATCGTTTAATGAAAGAGAGCCATCTGCTGTGTGGCAAGCGTATAAATGTTCAAGGCAAAAGAAAATGGGTCAAACATCGTCGTATTGAAGCCAAACGACCAATGGAGTATCTATGCCTGGACATAAAATACATTTGGGTTCAGGGAGAAAGCCGCTGGTATTATCAACTGGCCATAATGGATGTTTACAGCCGAAGAATTCTGTGCTGGATCTTTCAACGCAATGTCCGCCAGGCTGATGTTATTGCACTGATGCGGTGGCTGGATCTTCGTTTCGGCCTCAAAGGAGTAATTATCCGCAATGACAATGGCTCGCAGTTTATAGCTCATAAAGTGCGTGAAGTATTACAATCACTGGAAGCCAGGCAGGAGTTCACTCATGTGGCTACACCGGAAGAAAACGCCTACATTGAAGCGTTTCATTCCATTGAGCAAAGTGAATTGATAGACCGGCACAGTTTTTCGAGTTATTATGAGGCTAAACAGCATATCGAAAAATACATGCACTGGTATAACTTCAAGCGTAAACACGGAGCCATCGGCTTCATAACTCCGATGCAAAAATGGGAAGCGTTTTACCGGGAAGTGTTGTCTACATTTGCTTTGTCAGGACAAGCGGAAGCGGGCAATGCTGGAGAGCAACCCGTCAGGAATAACCTGACCAACGAAGATGATAGGCAAGGAATGATCCAAATGGTTCCTTGCCCTTCTCAATCATCTTTGTTGAAAATGCCTTCAAAAACTCAATCAGGTAGTTATTGTGAAGCAAATGACGAATCAGTAGCAAACCTTTTTGAAAAAATAGTCCAGTTTATAAGGGGTTAAGACACTGGTAACTCAAATATGTTCCCCATCGGATAATCAACTTCAACAGATGTGTCCATGCTTAAAGCGAACACTCCAAAAAACACACCACCAATAAGAAATAGTAGTCCTAATACTTTCATGACTTTAATTGAATGTATAGTTGTTTAGCCTTCAATTTATGGTTGCCTAAAACCATAATGGGCAACAGTATAAATATACTCAATCCTAAAACATATTTCAAAAAATCGCACTGTTGAATATTAATCAGTTATCATGAAACAGATATTAGTACCGATAAAAACAGCAAAACTGATTTTAGGTCAGTCATAATCCAATTTGTTAAACGGTTTTGCCCATCCCCAATAATTCCCCATATTTAACCCACTAAAACATCTCTAATGAAAACACTGATACCTGCTATGGCGGGAGCCGTTTTATTACTGGCTTCCTGTAAAAACAATACAGATCAATCTAATTATTTCGATAAGTCCGGTATGGATACTTCCATTCATCCCGGTGATAACTTCTTCATGTATGCCAATGGCACATGGATCAGAAACAGCGTGATACCCGATGACCAGAGCGGGTGGGGTAGCTTTTATACCCTCTACGATGAGAACCTCAAAAAAATGCGTTCCATTCTTGATGATGTGTCTGCCAAAACAGATCATAAGCCCGGCAGCGCCGCACAGAAAGTGGGCGATTTCTATGCCAGCGGTATGGATTCTGCTGCCATAGAAAAAGCAGGCTTCGAACCACTCAAACCCATGCTGGCTAAAATAGATGCGGTGAAAGATTATAAAGCACTCATCAACCTGCTCGCCGCCAGCTACCAGGATGGCGATGGCGACCTGATTGGCATTTATATTGGCGCCGATGAAAGAAACAGCAGTAAAAATATCCTCAGTCTCTACCAGACCGGTCTGAGTCTGCCGGAGAAAGATTACTATACCAAAACCGATTCTACCACGGTTATGCAGCGCGGGAAATTCCTGGAGCATATCAGTAATTATTTGGTGCTAACCGGTACGGCTAAAGATGTGGCCGTACAACAGGCCGCTGCCATACTGAAACTCGAAACAGAAATCGCTAAATCGCACCTGGCTCCGGTGGAGCTGCGCGATCCTATTCGCAACTACAATAAAATGTCGATTACCGATCTGGAAAAAATAGCACCCAATATCGGCTGGAGCAATGCACTGCAACTGATGGGTATTAAAACAGACAGCGTGAATGTGAGTCAGCCCGGCTATTACAAAGCACTGAGCGCTTTACTCGCCAGCCAGCCGATTGATGTGTGGAAGAGCAAAGTACGTTATGATTATATTGCTTCCAATGCTTCGCTGCTGAGCAAGGCTTTTGTGGATGAACGTTTTTCTTTCAATAAATTATTCTCCGGTGCCAAAGTGCAGGAAGAGCGCTGGAAGAAAATGGTGAGCCGTACCGATGATGGTTTGAAAGATTTACTGGGTCAGCTTTTTGTAGAAAAATATTTTCCTGCCGATGCCAAAAAAAGAATGGATGAACTGGTGAATAACCTGCAGACTGCTTTCAGCAAACGCATCAATGCACTCGACTGGATGAGTGATACCACCAAACAAAAAGCACAGGAGAAATTATCGGCCATCATGAAAAAGATCGGCTATCCCGATAAATGGAAATCTTATGATGATGTAAACATCAGCCGGAACGATTTCTACAACAACATGCGCAATATTGCCAAACACGATTATAAAGAAAGCATCAATAAAATTGGTAAGGCCGTTGATAAAACAGAATGGGGTATGACGGCTCCAACGGTTAACGCGTATTATAATCCAACCTTTAATGAAATTGTTTTCCCGGCGGGTATTCTCCAGTTCCCTTTCTTTGAACTGAAAGCCGATGATGCCATTAACTATGGCGCCATAGGTATGGTAATTGGTCATGAGATAACCCATGGTTTCGATGACCAGGGCCGTCAGTACGATGCCCTCGGTAACCTCACCGACTGGTGGACCAAAACTGATGGTGAAAAATTCAATGCCAAAGCCAAAGGGGTAGTGCAGCAGTACAATGCCTATACCGTTCTCGACAGCCTGCATGTTAACGGCGCCCTCACATTAGGGGAGAACCTGGCCGATATTGGTGGCCTGGCCATTGCCTACGATGCCTTTAAAATGACCAAACAGGGACAGGGAACGGATAAGATTGATGGCTTTACACCCGATCAGCGTTTCTTCCTGGGTTATGCACAGGTTTGGAGGTTGGTTAACAGACCGGAGAGCCTGCGTACCCGCATTACCACCGACCCGCATAGTCCGGAAGAGTTCAGGGTAAATGGCCCACTGGCCAATTTCGAACCTTTCTATAAAGCATTTGGAATTACGGAAAAACATAAGCTGTTCCGGGCAGCGAATCAGCGGGCGAAGATATGGTAACGTGAATGGTGAATCGTGAATGGGCAATGTTTAAAGGACTCCTTTGGAGGTGGGTAGTAAGAGTGGTTGTTTATTTTGGGAAACGGAGGAGGTTTTCAATAGTACATACTCCCGTTCTATTATAAAGGAACATGCATATTGCAGGGTTATAAGGATATAAATAATTACTTATTGAGTTGTACCCCTTCGTTTATGCCATACCAGGTTCTCCAACAATAGCAAATGATTATAGGCAGGACAATAATAATAGAATGTGCCTATCCCGATATTGGTTACTCTTTTTTTCCAGGGATCAGGCAACATAGAAGCCATGCTGGCAATAAAGAAACAGAATTGCTCATCTTCAACCATGTCAATTAAACTGCTGTTTATATTGATCATCATTTTTTGGGGCTTAACTCCCCATCTAAGCAGTGAAGTGCTCAGTATTACTTTATCCATAAAAGTTTTTGCAGAAGCCAATGCTGTTTTTGTATCCTCAATTAGTTGAGGCTTTAATTTTTCGAGCGAAGGAATGGGTTTCAAAGACATCAATCTTGAAATATGGTATAAAATATTGGGCAGGGTTGCATAGTGCGGAGAAACATAATCTGCAAACCGGATGTGTTTCCTGGTTTTAATAATGTCTTCAATCAAATAGAGACTGGCTGAGTCGGTGGCTGTCCAGTTGAGGTTATAGCGCTGAACAAAATAAAGTACGTTCGACAATACACTGATATCGAAATCAACCGGCATTTTTTCACCGAACCAGGTTGAATAGGCGCCTGTTTGCAGGTATTCGGGAAATGTATTGCTGACTTTTTTATTTGCATTATTGGTATAGCCCTGCATTAATTGGTGAATGGCTCTTGCTGTTGAGTCACTTCTTCGCTGAGCCATCAGTATAATTACAGTGTCATCAAGATCATCGGGCAGTGACCTGCTTTTGTTAAACAGGTTGAGCCAACCGGAATGCGGAAATATCTGCGGGCGATCGGTGGGCCAGAAATTATACGTGTTCCTTCCGTTTTTCCTGTTTTGGAATTTAGGGTAGACTGTTTGTGTATTAGCGATGATGGTATTGGCCTGTAATTGCTGTGCAGGAGATAAATCAGCCTTAATATCTTCTAATGTAAATGCCATGAGCCCGGTAAAAAAAGGGTTAATATCTGCTTTATACCTGTGTTTATTAAGTGCATACATGCGATAAGATGGAATGCTGCCTTTGGGAAATACATCATTATTTTTCGCCTGTAAGTTGTCAATACGTTGTAATAGCCTTGATACGATAAGGCTATCATTTGACTTAAGGCTGGAGGAAAGTGGCAACAGTAAAAACAGGATAGAATATTTCATCTATTGTAAAAATAGGTTGTTTTAGTGACCCCTTTTTGCCTGTTGTGGGTATTTGTGGAGTTGAGGGGGGAGTTGAACTATTTACTTTTTATTCTTTCTTTTGATCTAATTGATATTAGAATTCCTGGCTTCAAGGTATTTGGTCATCTCTTCGGCAAAATATTTAATCAAAGGAGTGTTGCTTCTTTTGTTTTCACATTCAATTATAGTAGTGATATACCTGAACTTATCTTCCTGATCAATGATTTTTGGAAATATGGGAGGGCAATTATGCTTCATCATAATTGCCCCTATTAAAATGCGGCATACCCTGCCATTGCCATCTGCAAATGGATGATATGTGTTCAGAAATAGATTATGAAACTCAGCCAGTCTTGTGAGAAGATGCTTTTCTTCTGTTGTTTGATCAATATCTTCCAGCTTGCGACAAAATTGATCCACAAATGTTGGCATAATTACCTTAAGGTTATAATGCGGCACATATTCCTTATTTTCATCTACCGGCTCACGCCAACCGACTACTGATTCATTTCTGTATTCTCCCACTAATTCCGGTTTGAATGGGCTTTCCCATGCCAACGGAAAGTTCATGAGGGCTTTGTGAATACCTTTCACAACATCTTCACTTAACTGAAAAGCGCTCAGATGTTCCAATAACAACTGTAAAACCTCTTGGTGAATCGACACGTTCATTAATGAAGTAATATTCATTGCACGTGTGATTTCATTATTCAAAAACCGGATAGTATCACCATACTTTAATTTATCGTCTTCAACCCGTGAAGAGAAAAAAGTAAAATCATTCACCAGCGATAATGTAAATGCTGTACCCCATTTTCCACGGGGAAATTTTTCCTGAAACTGTTGGAGTGTAGTATTGAATGCTTCTAAATAATCAGGAAGCATTTTTGGTTAAGCATTATACCTGTTAACTATGTATGTTACCCATTGCCTGATATCGTTTGGATGGGCAAACAATGAACCCTGTTTCTTAACAAGGGTTTTGCCAAAGAAGTACCTGTCGAACTCGTGTTTAAACGTTTCCGGAATACTTCTGACATTCACCATTTCACTGGCAGATGATAAAGTTTTCAATGCATCAATATCTGACCTGCGGATTAACATTGAGTCAAAATTATATTTTTTTACTGAATGAATGGTCAAAAGACCCCAATCCTCATTAACATATGTGATTATGAGGAATAATTGCATATAACTAATTATGTATAAGTACCCCGTCAGCATTAAATGTAAACAATAGCACAACAGGTACGGATAGCTCGTACTATATTTTCGAAAAAGAAAGTATAATTTAATTCTTACGGGGTACTTAAATAAAAGAGGAACCCATAATCCAGGTTCCTTTTTTGTGGAGTCGAGGGGAGTCGAACCCCTGTCCAAACATCGCTACCATTAGCTTTCTACATGCTTATTTCATGATTATTTGTCGGTGTATTGCCGGACATGAACAAACCAACAATACACTTAGCTGTATGGTCTTAAGCAACAGTCACAGCCTTCTGTTGCAGCAACCTGTGTTTATTTTGAGTCGGCGGCGGCACCTGGTAACAGATCAACCTGTGCGGCGGCCCAAATGACTATCTAATCACTGATTAGGCAGCCATGGCATACTGTGTATTGCCATTTGAAGTTTGAATATTCAGATTAAAGTGCTAATTATCCAACGCACTGCATGCTTACACCAACCGTACCATATGCTGTCAAAACCAGTACGACCCCGGTAAGTCTGCAAATTTACGATTTTTCAGCGGGAGATTTCCAAGGATTACAATAATAAACCAGTTAAACTTCACAGAAAAAATCAGCAAAGAATACGATATACCCCGTTATATGCCATAAAAAAGGGATGTTAATCTACATCCCTTTTTTTGGCATATTATACTATTCAATTAAGATTCCTCTGTATTAAGGTCGGTAATATTGCTATCATCAGAAGCATTATTGGCCGGTGGAGGATTGGGCGCCACATAAATCGTCTGGTGATAGAATTTATTGGATGGCTTAACCTGGTTCATCTTTTCATTGAAAATATTCAGGTAATTATTGTCCTTATTATTTTTGCCAAATACTTCTTTCAGGTGTGAGAACAGATCCATTGAACTGCTTTCAAAAGCAGTAGTCTCCAGGCTAATTAATTTAATATTGGCATCTACATACTGGTTCATTTCAGTATTGATGATGGTACAATGAATATTTCCTTTCAGTACCGAATCTTTACACAGGTTAACCCTTAAACCATATACCGATCCCTCAAATTCACCTTCCACTTTAATATCGTTGCAGATGATTACACCAGTCATAACACCAGTGGGGGTAATATGAACGGTTTTTTTACTGTAGAGAACACCATTGAAATTACCATCGAGTACGATATCATTTTCTGAATCGAGTATACCCGAAACATTGGTTGATTTGGTAATCAGCAATTGTTTGTCTTCCGGAAAAGACGGGTTACCGAATCCGGCATTGGGGTCGTGCAGTAATTGTTCCCTGAATTTGTTCATGGTTTCCTTTTTTAAGCGGATAGTAGATTGTAAAACTAAGGTTTGCTACCTGTTTGAACGTCAAGATACAAATTATTATTTATTTGTAAACTTTTGCCGGATGTTCCGAAATAGCGGATAAACCACATATTTTGGCTATCTTAAATGTCCATATTATTCAAAAAATCATATCCAATACTATGTTTTTCCTTAAAAAAAACAAATCAGAGCCTATGCTCCCCGCCGTACAGGTGGTCTCGGGAGGCTTTTATTTTGGCATTATCCGAACCATTTCGCCCATAAGGATTGAGGGCGATTTCAAAGGAATTATTTTCTGCAATAATAAAGTCATCGTAGACCGCAAGGCAACAGTAAGTGGCGATATTTTATGCCACGAAATTGTAGTAGGCGGTTTAATTGAGGGTAATGTAATCTGTAAAAACAAATGCCTGTTGCATGAAGATGCCAGCATAAATGGCGTGGTAAGAACGGCTCTGTTTGAAAATGAGACCAATAGTTCCGTATCGGGACCGGTATATGTAAACAAGGAGAATACCAATATTGATATTGATGAGTATTATGATCTTTTCAATAAAAAAGAAAACCTGGAAAAAATTAAGAATGAATATTTCTCTTTACCCCAGAAATTGATTCTTATTACCTGATCTTTATACATGCATCATACCGTACAGCAGTTGATTGAGCAGTTCGCCTTGTTACCGCATCCGGAAGGAGGGTATTACAAGGAAACTTATCGGTCATCAGAAACTATTTCAAAAGAAACATTACCCGATCGTTTTACCGGAGAGCGGCAATATTCATCGGCCATTTATTTTTTACTGGAACAGGGAAATTTTTCTGCTTTTCACCGTATTCAAAGCGATGAATGCTGGCATTTTTATACAGGTAATACTTTATGGGTACATATGATTTCGCCGGAAGGGCAGCTATCAACCATTCGTCTCGGAAATAAAACAGGAACAGTCTATCAGTATGTGGTACCCGCAGGATATTGGTTTGCTTCTGAAACGGCACCGGGTGGAGATTTTTCTTTTGTTGGGTGTACGGTTGCACCCGCATTTGATTTTACAGATTTTGAGCTGGCAAACAGTGATATACTTTCACAACAGTTTCCAAAACACAGTGTATTGATCCGGCGATTGTGCAGGTAAATGTTATGCTTTATGCTGATAAAGACGGATGATCCAGTAAGCCAGTATACAAAGCAGGATGATGGTAACAATGGAAATAAGTGTCCATTGCTGGCTATTTAATTTTCTTCTGAGTTTTCTTTTGCGGTCCCTGGCAGTTTGTTTTTTTAACTGCATTTTTAACTGTGCCGCATATTGTTCAAGTTTTTGTTTGTCCCGGAATCCCTGTAAGCCTTCTACAGCATCATTGATAAAATCAGAGTCTGCCATCTGTTTCTCAATGGCAAAACGCTCTTCATCAGAGGCATTGCCCTCCAGGTAACGAAGCAGGTCGTTATTTTTTATGCCGTCGTCTTCCTGTAATATGTCTTTCAAATCGGTCATCAGGCTTGTTTCATTTTCTTTTCAACCAAAATTTTTAGATTTCTTTTTCCGTTCTGAATATGGCTCTTCACCTGCAATAAGCTAAACCCGGTATGGTCGGCTATTTCCTGGTAACTTCTTTTTTGCAGGTAGAATAAAGTTACACATGTTTTCTGCTCCGTATTCAATTCATCAAGTGCCTTTTCGAGATAAGTAAGTGTCTCCTCTTTCTCTATAAACGATTGTTTGTTGAGCTCCTGTGCGGTAAGACTTTTCTGCTCTTCTGCTGATACCATAATATGTTTATCGCGCAGCTTCATAAGGCAATGGTTTTTGGCCACCATATAGAGCCAGCTTTTCAGGTAATCGACTTTATATTTACCGAGTTCGGTAATGGCTTTTAAAAAAATCTGCTGAACAGCGTCTTTAGATTCTTCCTCATTTTTAAGGTACTTCATGCAAACACCCAGCAGGAGATAGGTATAACGTTCCAATAAAATACCCAGCCATTCATTATTACTGTCTATATAAAAACGTTCCAGTAGTTCATTATCGCTGATATGTGAATATTTCTCTGAAAGCACGCTTTAAAATAGCTATTTCTTATTAGATGCCCAACCTCTAAAATTCCATATCTTGAACGCAAATAACAGTTATGTCATTTGTGATGCCAGTTGTGGCTGTTAGTCCGATGCGCAAAGAGGCGGCACATCGGTCGGAAATGGTTAGCCAGCTATTGTTTGGAGAGTTAGCAGCCGTATTGGAAATGTCTGGTGATTTTGTACGGGTACATACTTTATATGATGATTATGAAGGATGGTGTCAGCAATCGCAACTTGTTTTTCTGGATGAATCTCCAATAATACATCACCGGCAGTTGAGTAAAGGATGGTCATCGGTGGTAAAAGTGAATGGAGATGATATGATGATTGGTGCGGGAACGGTGCTGGATTTCTTTTCAAACAATCAATTGCAGTTGCCGGGTTTTCATTTTGAATATCATTCTGCAAGCTGGGCAGTAGACAGGGCAAAATTTGATAAGGAAGAAATCACTGCCATTGCCCGGCAATACCTTCATACGGCTTATTTATGGGGTGGACGTTCTGTTTTTGGTATTGATTGTAGTGGCTTTGCCCAACAGGTATGCAGGCATTTCGGTATCCGTTTGCCACGCGATGCATACCAACAGGCCACAAAAGGTGAAACGGTTGGTTTTTTGCAGGAAACACGCTGCGGTGACCTTGCTTTTTTTGATAATCCGGAAGGACGTATTACACATGTGGGAATCATGTTATCGGCGGATACCATTATTCATGCATCCGGACAGGTACGCATTGACCCTATTGATAATATGGGTATTGTTCATGCACAAACCGGGAAAAGAACCCACCGGTTAAGAATCATCAAAAGGTATGTGTAATAAAAAAGCAACCATAGCGGTTGCTTTATTATTATTATTACTGAAGTAGCTTTTTACATAATATCCATGGCTTTGGCAAAATAAGTAACTGTACCAGGTAATGCCAGCCAGAAAAACTCACGGTATACAAACAGCAACACAATCATTGCGGCAAACCAGAAAAAGAAAAGAGCCCAGTATTTGGCAGTGGATTTTTTTGCTTCCATTTTTTTGAATTTTGGCAAAGATAGGGTGCTGTGTTGAATCGGCATCAGCCTTTTTCATGGTTTTTTTCCTTTGTCTGTAAAGCTTTGTGATGTGCCTGCTCTCTCTCACCGGCAGGGCGGTCAAAAAAGAGCATTTTAATGGCGATAATAAACAGGATCACGGCAAATACTTTCTTCATTCTTTCATCACTCAATGAAAGTGCCAGTTTGCTTCCCAGAAAACTACCGGCAACAAAAGCCAGTGAAACAATTAATATATAGTTCACATTAATATATCCCTGTTTATAATATTGCATCACTGCAAGGATACCGATGGGCAGCAACATAATACCTAAGGAAGTACCCTGCGCCTGTTTTTGGGTAAAGCCAAGCAATAATACCAGTGCCGGTACCATAATGATGCCGCCACCAATACCTACCAGTCCGCTTAAAAAGCCTGCGGCCAGACCAATCAGTATCAATAAAATGACAGTAGTTGTATTCATGTGTTTATTTATTTATTATCGAAGTTTTCTTTATAAAACTCAATTGCTTCCTGTACAATAGACAGGGCTTTGGCTTTATCACCAAAATCTTCTACTACAACTGATTTATTTTCCAGTTTTTTATATTCTTCAAAGAAATGCCTGAGTTCATCAAAAAAGTGTTTGGGTAATTCCTCTATATTATTATAGTGGTTTACACCCGGATCTGTGGCTGCAACTGCAATAATCTTATCATCAGGATCGCCACCATCAATCATCTGCATTACACCAATAACTTTAGCCTCCATCAGTGTAAGCGGTTGTACCGATAAGGAAGTAATCACCAGTATATCCAATGGGTCTTTATCGCCACCATAAGTCTGTGGAATGAACCCATAATTAATAGGGTAGTAAAAGGAAGAGAAAATAACCCTGTCTAGTTTTAGTAAACCGGTTGCTTTATCAATTTCATATTTACATCGGGAGCCTTGTGGTATTTCAATAACTGCATTTACAACACGGGGTGCCTGTTCACCGTAATGAACACCATGCCATGGATGAAGAACGGTTGATTGCATGATTTTTACTTTATTATTTGATCAATAACCGAATAACCTGTTTAGAGATTCGGGTTAAATGTATACTTGAAATCGACCAGCCATTTTTCCTGTTGCTTCACCACTTTTACTTTCAAAGGCTGCTGATCGAATGAATTACTATAATAAATGATGGATATTGTTGTATCTACATCACTCACTTCACTGATATTTATGGATGCTGTTCTCAATTGCTGGCGGCCTTCTTTATCATAGTTCCTGAATTTGGTTTCGGCTCTTTGTAAATGACCCTGGTTGGCGCTGTCATCAACCATATACCACCTGGCTTTGGCAAAATCGCCTTTTAAACAGGCATCTATAAATTCACGCCCGGCATCAAGGGCATTTTCGGCAACAGGGTAGGTATTTGTTTGCTGACTACAAGACATTCCCAGTACCAACAATGATAATAACAGTTGTTTCAAGCTCTTTTTTTGATAAAGGTAATACGGTCTTTGCAAACCCGGTCTATTTAATGTGTAAAGGTTTTTTTGGCAATTATTCCTTTGTAAACAAACAAAATCATCTTTTCTATGGAAATAGCCATATATTGAACAAATATGCAGCAGAAAAAAGACTTTGTTTATTCCCAGGAATCAGAACCCCATCGTCATCGTACAAAAAAGATTTTAAAGGCGCATCCCGAAATCAGGAACCTGATCGGTAAAAACCCGCTCACCATTTTTGCCATTCTTGCATTGGTATTGTTTCAAACACTGGCCGGATGGGCAGTGGAGGGCCAATCCTGGTGGGTTGTTTTTGCTGCAGCTTATATTGTAGGCGCATTTGCAGACCATGCTTTGTTTGTAATGATACATGAATGTTCGCACAGGCTCATTTTCAAATTGCCGGTGGCTAACAGGCTGGCAGGTATTTTTGCCAATATGCCACTGATATTTCCCAGCTCGGTTTCATTTGAAAGATATCATATCAAGCACCATTCGTTTCAGGGGGTGCATGAACTGGATGGCGATTTACCCAATCACTGGGAGGCTAAACTGATCGATAATTATTTTATCGGTAAAGTTATCTGGTTGTTGTTTTATCCTTTCTTTCAACTGTTCCGGATATCGAGACTAAAAGAGATCAAGCCATTCGACAAATGGATCGCATTAAACTGGATAGTACAGATTATTTATATAACGGGTATTGTTTTATTGATTGGCCCAAAGGCACTGGTATTTATGGTACTTAGTTTTTTCTTTTCTGTAGGCCTGCATCCATTGGGAGCACGCTGGATACAGGAACATTATCTTACGCATGGCGAACAGGAAACTTATAGTTACTATGGTGTGTTTAATCATGTTGCATTTAATGTAGGTTATCATAATGAACACCACGATTTTCCCTCTATTCCCTGGAACCGCTTACCGGAAATAAGAAATACGGCACCCACATTTTATAACTCATTATCTTATCATACATCCTGGACAAAACTCTTCTTTCGTTTTTTGTTTGATAAGGAGATCAGTCTCTACTCACGAATTGTTCGTAAAAACAGGGGAGCCGTTCCCTTATGCGACCAGTCAACACCTGATCTTGCCACTCAAACGAACTAACCGCCGAATTAACAACTATTTTACAGTTTTATTTTTTTACGAATCTGTTATGTACTACTTTTGCACCCTGAAAAGGAGCAGGTAAATACATCTCGCGGGTTCGCTTAACATACTGCAACAACGATTGACTCTATTTCCCCCTGATACTGCTCACTCAAATATTGTGTAAAGATTAAAATGAAATATTATGAAGAGTAATGTCATGCCTTCTATTGTACAATTAGAAGCAGAAGAACTGAAAGAACTGGTTAGAGAGGTAAAAGAAACGGTAGCTGTTGCTGTAATCAACACCCCAAAACAAACAGAGAACAGTCCGTTTGGAGCCATTGACCTCTGGAAACTCCGCAGAAATGTAAGAACTGCGCGTGCATCATTCCACTGGAAGTATTAATACCTCTTACCAAGTTATTTCATAAAGTCCCTGCGCCTACGCGCTGCGGACTTTTTTTATGTTACAATCTTTTTAATTTGAAGATACAAATCCTGCTATGAAACAATTTATGTATACTTCTTGCCTTACTAATGGTATCGGGTTCAAAAGCACAAACACCCGGCACAAGGGTAACAGTCAATGACAAATCCATAGTGAAAGATTCTTCAGGTCAGCTTTATCCGTTTGCGATATGGCAAAACTGATGGTAACAGGCGAGTATATGATCAGGCCTTTAAATGTAAATACCGATCCTCCCGAATTTCTTCTGGTTAGATTGTCTGATGCGGAAATCAGTGCACGTCTCCATAACGCTCCCAAACCGCCGGAAAGCAAATTTTTTCAGACAGGAAACACCTCGGTAATACTAAACTGGTAACACTCAACCGAAAAAAATATAACCTCTAAGAACTGACCGGGAAAGTAGTGGTACTGAATTTCTGGTTTATTAATTGTTCACCCTGTCGTATGCAAATTCCACACCTGAATACATTAACAGGAACCTATAAACACAGGGATGATGTGGTATTTTTTGCGGTGGCATTGGATGAGGCTTATAACCTGAAACAGTTTTTTAAAGAAACGCCATTTAATGATGGTATTGTGGACGGAGGCCGTTATATCACATCGCAATATGGCATTACATCTTATCTCACGCATGTGGTGTTGGATAAAGATGGGAAAATAACCTTTCATATATCAGGTTATGGCATGTAAACAATACCTTGGTTAAAAAAATCGATTGATGCGGCCCTTGCAGCGAAGCCGTGAAGGAAGGGGGGACAGAGGAACAGGGGAACAGAGGAACAGAGGAATGTTCAGTAGTAGTTTAACCCTGGCTCCGGACTTAAGTCCGGAGGAGTTGAGGAAATTATTATTCTGTCCAGCTAAAATCCCCTGCTTTTGGTACCGATTCAAATACTTCTCTGAAAGAGTTGGGTGGAATGGTGAGTTTACGGATGTTGGTATCGAGCCAGGCGCCATCAATATGAAGGATGGCGCTTAAAGTGTTGCCATTTTTCCATATCTCGTGTTTCATACTCCAGCGGCCCATATCGTGGGTAGCTTTGGTAAGGGTTAGATTCAGCTCAACCTTATCGCTGAAGCTGATTTCTCTTTTAAAAATACATTCTTCCTTGAACAGGATAGGGCCAGTATGTAACTGCATCAGAAGAGCGGGTGTAATGCCTCTTTCGGTCATAAAAGACATACGTACAAAAGCTCCCCAGTCGTAATATACAGAATGACGCAAATGAAAATTTGGATCCAGATCGCTCCAGCGTACTTCTACCTGTTTGATGTATGGGGTGGCCTGCATAATTTTTTTTGGATGAAATTAGTAGTTATTTGCTAAGCCTGTATTATGAGGCAGGAGAACACCACTTCAAATAACTCTTGGAAAGTCCAAAGGACTCCTTCGGAGTTTTGGAGCTTTCTAAAAGTTATTCAGCAGTTTACGGGTTAACACCTTATTTGCTTCAATTCATCTTCGGGTTTCCTTTTCAATGCTGTTTGCATAACAAAAGACATATATCAGCTATACCCTTTTGCATATACAAGGGTACCCTTCCGTATACCGGAAGGGTACCCGAATGAACAGCGAATAAGACCCGAATGAAACCACAAGTTCAAACGGACAGGTAACGGACTTATAACGGACTTATAACGGAGCAACAACGCAGCAGTACTGAAACATTAAAAAAATGAAATATATTTATACAACAACGCTGTTATGGCTCCCTCAAACCATCGGGTTATGAGAGATGTTCATACTACTTACTGGCTATATAAAGCAAACTATTGTCTTTTATACAATTGCTGAATGACCGAAAAATCAGCTAATATTTTAGCATTTGAGTATTCCGAAAGTACGACAGCCCAAACCTGGTAACTGCTTTCAATCTTTTTTGGCATCATTTTTTCTTATACACTTTCAAAAGCCATTATAAATGCATCGGTTATGAAATATGTATACATTTATTGCCTATTCATACTGGTAGTTACAGGCTGTAAAAAGGAAACTACCAGCAATATCATCAGCGGGCCTACAACGAATGTTGACAAACAATCTGCGGGCAGTTCTGCTGCAGACTTGCTGGCTGCAGGTACGTATAACGCTCTCAAAATAGAGTTGCAGTATGCTCCTGGAATGCAGCCACGGACACAAACCATCAGTAACCTGAATAATTTTTTGGCCGAACGACTGAATAAACCCGGTGGTATTACCCTCATCACCAAACAAGTGCCCTCACTCGGTAAGACCACTGTAAACATTGCAGATATTACTGCTTATACTGATCAATACAGAACAGTTTACACAGATGGTAGTCAGATTACCTTATACATACTATTTGCCGACGCAGATTATTCAACCAGTGGGGTGGTAGGTATTGCTTACCGGAATACCGCGCTTTGTTTATTTGAAAAAACCATACAGGCCAATAGCGGGGGTATTAACCAGGCCGGCAGGGTAAAAGTAGAAACAGGTGTGTTGCTGCATGAAATAGGTCACTTACTCGGACTTACCAACAACGGCAGTTCTATGACCACTCCACATGAAGATGCGGCGAATAAGGCACATTGCAATAATAGTAACTGTCTTATGTATTACAGTATTGAAACAACAGGTCTTTTGAATATGTTCAATAATAATGTGCCTACATTGGATGCCAATTGCCTGGCAGATTTGAAAGGGAATGGTGGGAAGTGAGAAGAGGAGATTGAGGAATCAAGGAATCAAGGAATCAAGGAATCAGGGAATCAAGAAATCAGGGAATCAAAATGCATAAATTTATTCCTCCTGTATTCCCTCTTTGTAAAGCAGAGAGGGGGTAGGGTGAGTTGAATAATTATGAATGAATCAGAAAAAATAGCATTACTCTTCGAAGCCTTCTATGATGGGGAATGCTGGATTGGTTTAAACTTTAAACAGGCCATTAAAGGTATAGATGAAGCAATAGCCGCAAAGAAAACAAGCGATGCATTTAATTCTATATGGCAATTAGTGAATCATATCATCTACTGGCGCAAAACAGTAATGATACGATTGCAGGGGGTGCTTGGTAACCCACCCATACCCGATTTTTACCAGCCTGATAAAACCGATAAACAATCCTGGAAAGAAACATTGCTTCACTTTGAGGAGGTACATCAGGAACTTATAAAAGCCATTCGTGCATTTCCACCCGGTAAATTAGACAATGCATCACCCATGCAGGAACAAACCAATCATCAATTACTGATTGGTTGTTTGCAACACGATAGTTACCATATGGGACAAATTATTCTTCTGAAAAAGAGTAATGCATAAAGTAAAAACTGATGTGCGAAACATGGGTGGTCTTAACATTTATGAAAGCGCTGTGTCTCTGCAAATAAATCATGATGCTTCCTAAAGTAAATATCACTGTTTAGTTGGTGGAAGGAAAGAGCATGGCTTTTGCGTTGTAATTTTGATAGGGAATGGGGCGTGAATCGGGAAGAAGGAATATTCATAATGAGAATTATATTCACGATTCACGATTGACCATTCATCTCATCACTTAATAATCACTGTTCCGAGCTGGTTGGTAATTGTACGCTCTGCGTCTTTGAGATATTTATGTACTTCCAGTAGTTGTTTGAACTGCTCCATGGGTGCATATTCAATATCGCGTTGATTTTCTTCAATCATTTTTTTGATCCGCCGAAGTTTGTAATAATTGATGCTCATCATTACATCCTGTCTGCTGGTATCTCTGTTTACTATGTTCATGCCTTCCAGTACTTCATCCCAGTTCTGACTCAGTTCAAACGGGAAAACAGAAATGCTGATGACCAGGTTCCTGATTTCTTCATCGTTATGGTACAGCATGGTTTTGGTAGTGGGTTCTAATCCTTGTGTGTACCAGGATTTATATTCTTCGTATAATTTTTCCAGGACCGGTGTTTCAAAATGAAAATGTTCCAATTCTGAAAAGATATAGTCGGCCATATTGCTGGTTTCATCCCAGGAGCGAAGACCATATTCAAGTAAAACCCTCAGGATATTTCTTTCATGTGCTTCATCCTGCACCAGTAAGCGGCTGGTATCGTCCAGTACATCTTCGGGTTGTGCTGCTTCCTGTAATTGCGCATTCGCATCTTCCTGCAACAGTGCTTTCTTTTCTTCCTTGCTGATCTTGTCGCGCTTGTATTTATTGACAAGATTGGTGAGTCCTGCTTCATCTATTCTCAGCAGTCCGGCGCATTGCCTGATATAATCCTGTTGTTTGGTGAAATCCTCTGCCTTATTGATTTTGCTGAGTGTTTCGGCAACTTGGTTTACCACGGCGCTTTTGCGGGTTACATCGCTACCCGCTTCTTTCAGCATCACTTCCAATTGGAAGATGATAAAATCTTTTTTTGATTTAGCAACAAATTCATTGAAAGCAGTAACGCCTACTTTGTTTACATAGCTGTCGGGGTCCTCGTTATCTGGAATAAGTACAAGCCTTACATTGAGTCCTTCTTCCAATGCCATATCCAGTCCACGCAAAGCTGCTTTTACACCTGCGGTGTCGCCGTCGTAAATGATGGTGAGGTTATTGGTGTATTTTTTTATGAGCCTGATCTGATCGGTGGTTAATGAAGTTCCTCCGCTGGCCACCACATTTTCAATACCGGCCTGGTGTAAGCTCACTACGTCTGTATAGCCTTCTACCAGTAAGCATTCATCGGCTTTATCAATGGCCATACGGGCCTGGTATGAGCCATAGAGAATCCTGCTTTTTACATAGATTTCATTTTCCGGTGTGTTGATATATTTAGGGCCACGATCGCTTTTGCCAATTACCCTTGCTCCAAACCCGATAATTTTGCCGGTAGTACCATGAATAGGGAAGATGATGCGGTTGCGGTAATTATCGACCAGTTCATCATTATTACGCAAAGCCACCAAACCTGTTTTGGGTAATAATTCGCGGTTAAACTGATTGGCAAGAAGGGCTTTGGTTAATGAATCTCTTGCTTCAGGGTTATAACCTATCTGGAACTTATGAATGATATCTTCCCTGAAGCCTCGTTCCTTTAAATAGGAGAGGGCAATACTTTTTCCCTCTGCTGTATCGAGTAATTGTTGTGAGAAAAATTTCTGAGCGAAATTGTTAATGGCATACAGGCTTTCAGAAGTGAGCAGTTGTTGTTTCTGTTCCGGGCTTACTTCTGTTTCTTCAATTTCAATATTATAGCGTGCGGCCAGCCAGCGTAAGGCTTCTACGTAGCTGTATTTTTCATGCTCCATCAGGAAAGTGATGGAGTTACCACTTTTACCACAGCCAAAACATTTATAAATTTCTTTTGTGGGCGAAACGGTAAATGAAGGGGTCTTTTCGTTATGGAAGGGACAATTGCCAATATAATTGGTACCTCTCTTTTTAAGTTTCACAAATTCCCCCACAATATCAATGATATCGATTCGGTTGGTGATCTGTTGTATGGTGTTGGGGGAGATCATGGTAGATGTCTGGCAGGTAAATTGTGAATGATAGGATTATCTTTATTCACCTCCAAAGGAGTCCTTTGGACATTCACGATTGCCCATTCACCAAAAATATTTGCCGGAGGGCGAAAATACAATTTTGGGTCTTAAGAAATTGGGTAATTGTATCATTTTCTTATTTTTAACCATGTTAAAGAAAGAACGGCAGGCATATATTATTCAGCAGATCAATATTCATAATAAGGTATTGTCTTCTGATCTCAGTGTGCAACTGGATGTTTCTGAGGATACGGTTCGTCGCGATCTCCAGGAACTGGCAGAAGAAGGGAAGCTGATAAAAGTACATGGCGGTGCATTGTCTAAATCGTTTCATTTTACGCTTGAAACCAGCAGTATTTATTCACTTCCCGAAAAGAAACGTATTGCATACAAAGCCATAGAACTCATTAAAGACGGCATGTTCGTGGTATTGTCGGGTGGAACCACCATCCGGGAACTGGTAAAGGCTTTACCGCCCGATTTGAATGCTACTTTTATAACGGTAAGTGTACCCATTGCATTGGAACTACTGGAACACCCGAGTAGTGAAGTAATATTTTTAGGGAATAAATTATCCAAAACGGCCCAGATATCTGTGGGTGCCGAAGTTATTCAACGATTGTCCGGTATCAGGGCAGATTATTGTTTTTTGGGAACCAATAGTATGGATGCTGTTTATGGGATTACCGATCTGGAGTGGGAGATTATTGAAGTAAAAAGGGCCATGATACATTGCGCACAGAAGACCGTTTCACTGGCTATTTCAGAAAAATTGAATACAACACAACGATTACAGGTTTGTAAACCTGAAGAAATTGATATATTAATTACCGAACTCGAACCCTCCGATTCCAAACTGGTTCCCTATATACAAAAGGGGATTACAGTATTGTAAGTCCGCACAATTACCTGTTCATAGGTGAAAAACGTCCAAAAACCGCAGTCCAACCCCCGAAATGCAGGTTTTTGCGGAAATTCAGGTATTTGCAGTGAAATGTGAAAAAAATTATGGATAAATTTATTCGTAAATATGCACGGTAAACTTTAACATTGCTTTATTATTCCGCTTTTCGATAATCTGTTCTTTTTTTTGCAGCTTTTTGCAGCATTAAAATTCAAGTTCGGTGCATTGTTTTGCGGGAATTGATTGTCATAATAAAAAATTGGGGTTGCCTAATGATGATTCCCCATTTAGTCTCTGTTAACGAAACCAAAAAAACTGTTATGAGAAATTTCTTCTTAATCATGAAAGTGGCATTGATGCTGCTTTTGCTTTTTTCATTACCGGCTATTGCTCAGAGTCAGACGGTATCGGGAACTATTACCGATGCTGCTTCTAAATTGCCATTAGCCGGCGTTACTGTAAAAGTTGTCGGCAGTTCTGCTACTGTGCAAACTAATGAGCGAGGTGTTTTCACCATTCGAGCTAACAATAGACAATCTCTTCAGGTTTCTTATGTTGGCTATGTAGGCAAACGTGTTCCTATTACGGGAGCGCAATTGAATATTACCTTATCTGCCGAGGTTTCTGAATTGGAAGAAGTGGTAGTAGCCATGGACATCAAGCGTAAACCTCGTGAATTAGGGTATTCCGTTCAAAAGGTTACGGGTAAGGAAATCGCTGAAGCACAACGCGAAAATTTCGTGAACAGTTTACAGGGAAGGGTAGCAGGTTTATCCATTACCCCTACCGGTGGACAAGCAGGGTCTTCTT
Organism: Bacteroidota bacterium; assembly: GCA_049324295.1. Classification (GTDB taxonomy): domain Bacteria; phylum Bacteroidota; class Bacteroidia; order Chitinophagales; family Chitinophagaceae; genus Sediminibacterium. The sequence goes on along the minus strand of JBMOKQ010000038.1, from coordinate 90,729 downwards.
CTTCTATTGTTTTGAGAGGATTTAACTCAATGGCACTTAGTAATCAGCCTCTTTTTGTGGTGGATGGTGTGATTGTTGATAATGGTTCTGTGAATGAAAGCGGTGGTGGTGCGACCATTGGTCTGTCTTCTGATCAGCCCAATCGTGGGCAAGATTACACAAATCGTATTTCTGATATCAATCCGAATGATATTGAATCAGTAACAATTCTGAAAGGACCAGAAGCTACCGCTCTTTATGGGAGTCAGGCAAGTTCCGGAGCTATCGTGATTACAACAAAGAAAGCGAAGGCTATTGGAAAAGTCAGTGTGAACTATGATAACAGTTTCCGCATACAGAAACTAACTCGTACCCCGGATATTTCTAACAAATACAGTCAAGGTAACAACGGTATCTCTGATAATAATGTGTATTCTTATTTCGGACCGGCTTATGGAACCGATGTTCAATTATATGATAACATGAAAAACTTTTTTAAAACCGGTTTTGCGCAAACACATAATATCAGTGCAGATTATGGTACAAAAAATGCGTCATGGCGTTTTTCTGGATCCGCTTTTGACCAAAACGGGGTTGTTCCAAACAATAAATTTTCGAGATTTAATCTTCGCTTATCGAACAGTACCAAGATCAATAAGTGGCTTGATATTTCCCCATCTATTAGTTATATTAGAACTACTAACTTTAAACCGGAGCGTGGTGCGGGATCTTACTTACTGAATTTATTGACCTGGCCATCTAACAATGACGCAAGTCAATACTTGACAGACGATTCTAGAAAATTACGATTAGGTAATGATGAATTTGATAACCCTTATTTCAATGCTAATTTCAATAGAGGCTACGATGTGAATGATCGTTTTCTGATGACATTAGGTGTAAATCTGAATCCATTCCCATGGTTAAGTGTTGCTGGTCGTTTTGGATATGATACTTATAGTAATGATGGATTTTCAGTAAAAGACTCGGCATCATCTGCTAGACTCCCAACTACTTTCGGTGGTGGTATCGTAAGAACCTCAAGAGGATTTCAGGATAATTTCTATCGTAAATACAAGGGATATAACCACACCATTACTGCAACAGCACGTAAGAGTTTGGGTAAGTTCAATGGTCGTTTGATGGTGGGTACTATGTGGCAGGATTATCGTACAGAAATGTATGCGGTTTCCGGTTCACAGTTAAAAGGGAACTACCTGAATGGAATGGATAGTAATAATACCAATCCCACTACTCGTATTCGTTTGAACAATGCAATACGTAATGGCGGACCAAACTATGTAATGAGTCGTCAGGTAGCGTTCTTTGGTGAATTTGCCATTAACTATAAGAATCTGGCATTCCTGACTTATTCTCATCGCTTTGAAGAGTCTTCTATTTTCCCTAAACAATACAGAAGTTATAATTACCCAGCAGGTAGCCTTAGTTTTATCATGTCTGATATCCTTCCATTTATCAAAAGGGGTAATGTATTGAACTACTTCAAACTAAGAGGTTCATTAGCGCAAACAGCCAGATCCAGTGCACCTTATGCTAACCAGTCTGTATTTAATTTTGTACAGTCTAGTGGTGGTGGGTATGCGTATGGTTTTTCTAATAACAACTTCTTTCTGGAGCCTGAAATTCAAAAGACCTATGAATTGGGTGCTGAACTCAAGTTCTTCAATAATAGAATCAACTTAGATGTTACTTATTATAATACTTTGAATGAAAAGCAGATCGCGGAAAACTTCAGAGCCAGTTACGGAACAGGTTTTGTATTGAATACTTTGAATGTAGGTTCTACTCGTAATACAGGTATTGAAATTGCATTGGATGCAACTCCGATTCAAACCAAAGACTTTAGCTGGAGTACCCGTCTGAACTTCAACAAGATGCGTAACAAGGTATTGAGTTTGCCCGCAAACGTTCCGGAATTTTATATTTCTGATACTTGGGTATTTGGAAATGCCAGAGGTGGTTTGACCACAGGAGGACCTAGTACTTCTATTACAGGATATGGGTATCAGCGTAACAATGCAGGACAAATACTTATCGAACCAACTACAGGCCTTCCTCTGGTTGATCAAAGATTTTTGGTTCGTGGAGATAGAAACCCTGATTTTAGCATCGGTTTCAATAATAATTTTCGATATAAGAACTTCTCTTTGAGCTTTCTTTGGGATATAAAAGTGGGTGGAGATATTTTCAATGCCAATGAAATGTTCCTGACTGGAAGAGGTAAAAGTTTAAGAACAGAAGATAGAAAAACACCAAGAGTTGTGGAAGGCGTATTGAATGATGGATTACAAAATACTCCCAATCCAACAAAAAATACAATCGTTATCACTCCTTACAACCTGCAGACTTACTATACAGTAAGAATGCCGGAAGAGGAGTTTATTGAGAAAGATGTTAACTGGGTTCGTTTGAGAGATATAACGATCAGTTACATGTTCCCGGCAAGAGCTATACGCAAAATGCAGTTTCTGAAAGGGTTGAGTTTGTTTGCAACCGGAAACGATTTAATTCTCATCACTAATTACACAGGGGCCGATCCTGCAACTAGTGCAAATACTTCTGCTACAAGAGGAGTAGGTGGTTTTGGATTTGATTATGGAAATATTGCTACTCCCGTTAGTGTAAACTTCGGCATAAGAGCCGCTTTCTAAAGAACCGATAAAATCGTATAACCACAAAGACAATTTTATGAAACATATATTTATTGAAAAACTGCTAATAAGTTTTATACTTTCCAGTGTAATAATCGTTTCTTGTAGTAAGAAAATTGACGATGCGTATAAAAACCCTAATGCTGATGTAAGGGTTGAACCTGAAAGACTTCTTCCACCTATTTTAGCCAGTTTAATTGGCAATGGAGCTGGAGTAGGATCTGCTAATGATGGTCGTTATATTGGGAGATATATACAAAATTGGCATTCAATTAGTGCCGGTTCACCGACTGACCCATATGATATGATGGGAGGCCCAACTGGTGGCACAGATTTAACTGGGGCAATCTGGAGAGCTCATTATTATGACTTAGGTCAAAATTTAAACAGAATGATCGATTGGGCTGCGGAAGAGAAGAAGTGGGATTATGTAGGCGTTGGGCAAGCTATCTTCGCTTGGAGTTGGTTAACCCTTGTAGATTATCATGGCGAAGTAATCTTGAAGGAAGCATTCAATACCAGTTTAATCACTTTCAAATATGATGAGCCACAAGAAGTCTACACTTATGTAAGACAACTTTGTCATACATCCCTTGCTAATCTAAACAGAACAGGCGATGGTGTGAACCAAGCCAATCTGGCTAAGGGTGATCAATATTTTTATGGTGGTGATGTAAGTAAATGGAAGAAGTTTGTTTACGGTGTTCTAGCACGCAGCTTCAATCACTTAAGTAACAAAGCCTCATATAATGCTGATTCAGTGATCGCATATGCTAATTTATCTCTTGCCAGTAATACTGATAATGCTACCCTGAAATATGCCAATACAGGGATATCTGCTAATGCAAATTTCTTTGGTCCGTTAAGAGGTAATGTGGGCATCTTACGTCAAAGTGCGTTTTCTGTTAACCTGCTGAATGGTACTAATCCGCATCCCTCATTTGCAGGTGTAGTTGATCCTCGTAGGTGGTATTTATTTAGAACCAATCCGAATGGCACATTTGTTGGACTTGAACCCAACCGTGGCAATGCCGGTATTACCAATGTAAATGATCGCCCTGAAAATTTCTGGGGTGGTTCAAGCGCTATCACTACCGGTACGGCGGCCAATGAAAATACCAATCGTTTTATTTTTAGAAATGGGGTAGAGTTCCCAGTCATGACTGCAAGTGAAATTCAGTTTATGAAGGCGGAAGCTGCTTTTAAAAAGAATGATAAAGTAACAGCACTTGCTGCATTTCGTCAGGGTGTAAGCTTGCACTTTGATATGCTGACAGATAAATACAATACCAATGTTCCTGCGGCTAATCAAATTACACCTGCTATGAAAGCTGCTTATATGGCTAGTACTGCTGTTCCCGCAGATGTGCTTACTTTGACATTAAGCCATATTATGTTGCAGAAATATATTGCTCTATGGGGATACAATACACTTGAAAGTTGGGTAGATATGCGCCGTTATCATTATACAGATGTAGACCCTAATACTAATTTACAAGTATATACAGGATTTACACCTCCTAGTGGTATCAATTTATTTGTAAATAATGCGGGCAAATTTGTTTACCGTGTAAGACCCAGATTCAATTCTGAATATGTATGGAATTTTAATGAGCTGATTAGAATCGGTGCAGATAAATTAGATTATCATACCAAAGAAACCTGGTTTTCACAGAAATAATTACACCCTCAAAACTTAACCGATGAAAAAATTATTATCTTATAGAGCTTTGTTCGCAGCGGGTATGATGGTGTTTGCTTCCTGCGAAAAACAGGCAGATCGTACAGCTGAATTCTCTACTGTAGAAGACAAGGCATTTATTCGTGTTATACACGCTTCGCCTTCTTTCAGACAGGTGTTTAATGCGCCTGATTCCATCAATTTATATGTGAACAACACAAAAATCAATGGGCCATTGATTACTTATGGTGGCTTATTTCCGGCTGCTGCTACAACAGGCTTTGGCTATTTTGCGGTACCTGCCGGACTTCAAACATTAAAGGTAACCGTGGCCGGTAGGATCAATCCCGATTCTATTCAACTGGCATTGTTTACCAATCTGGCTTTGAAAGGACAACGTTATTCTATTATTTTAACTGATAACGTAAAATCCGCAAGAGATTCTTCTAAGATGATTTTACCTGACAATATCATACAGCCTAATATCGGAAACTATCGTCTTCGTTTTGTGAATGCAATTACAGCAGATACCACCGGAACTACTGTAAGTATTTTTTCTACAAGAAGAAACGGAAATATCTTTAATAACATTGCACCTGGACAGGTTGTTGATTTTCAGACTCTGCCTTACAACAGCCAATTAAGTGACACCTTGTATGTGCGCAGACCGGGTAGTACATTTAATCTAGCTGTCCTCAACAGTGCTTTATTCGGTAACCAACGTTCTTATACCATGATTTATCGTGGTTTTGGTGGCACAATAACTACCGGAACAAAGGGAAGAACATTGGTAACTTATTTGGATCAATGATTTTTGGAAGAACATCTTATAAAAAAGTGCATCCTTCTAAGGTGCACTTTTTTTATAAACGATAGATTAGATAACATACCAAGATAGCCATCATTAATGCCAAAATAATTTTGTATTTCTCCCAATAATGATTGCGTTGATACGAACGCAGAAACTGATTGATTTGTTTGTGGGCTCCAGTATCTAATCCATCTATTGCATGCATAATTTTCGTCAATCGTAAACAATCTGATTTGTTAACATACTGCAAGCAATACAATAAGTCCTGCAAAAATAATAAGTTTTGCTCTTTGTCTTTCCATTTCTCCAATAACTGAATATGATATACCGAAAGAACAGCCTCCATATCTAAAACCAACTTATCTCGATTGATCCTATCCGGATTCATTATCTTAATTCTTATAGCCAATTCTTTGCTCATGTCTCTCACTTCTTCAGGAGTCGTAGCAATACGAACAGTGCCGTGGTTTTCTGAAAAACGGACTATATCATACTTTTTTCTCTCAGTCGGATTACTGAGAATGTCATATGCTTCTTTGATCAACATGAACTGCTCAACCGATCGAATGCTAGGGTTTTTATCCGGATGAAATTTCAGTGCCAGTTTCCGGTAAGCTTTTCTGATTTCGGTAGCAGAAGCAGATGGTTGAACCTGTAAAATCCGGTAATAGTCTTTGTTAAACATTCGCGAGCATTTGTTGATCTCAGATATCTGATCTCTGATTTTAAAAATCCGACATCAGCCATCTTCCATCCTACATTTTTACACGTCCTCAAACTCCACATCACTGCTATCCATCAACTCTCTTTCAATTTCTTCCATCTGAACAATATCCCAGGCCTCACTTTCGGTAGGGGTTATATTCATAAAGTTGAGCAGTTCTTCTTTTTCAAAAACGGCTTCAACAGGCTCTTTCAGATTACACAGCACAAAAGAGGCACTGTTTTCGTAGAAATGCTGCTGTAGTGTGGCAATGGCAGAAGCGGCCCCTGGCTCCATTTCTGTTGCAGGTTCAAGATTAAGCACGATATTTTTAACCGGCTGATCAAGAAAAGCAGAACAGGTTTCAGAAAGTTTTGCTGCTATATTGGCAGAAATGAGGGCAACGACCGGTGTTACAACGGTGAATTTCTCTTTGGTATCAATTTTGACTTCCATTTACTACGAAGTTAGGTTAACAACTGTGTATAACTGATGCACAACTTCGCTCAAAAATATTCGTTATAATTGTATAAATCCAATTTAGGTTATGGATAATAATTTTTCAGCACAGGTTAAAGAGATCATCTCTTTCAGCAGGGAAGAGGCTTTGCGGCTCGGAAACGACTTCATTGGCACAGAACACCTGTTATTGGGTTTGATCAGGGATGGAGACAATACGGCCATCAAAGTATTAAAACAACTGAATGTAGACCTTTACGAATTAAGGAAAGAAGTGGAACTGGCGGTAAAGGACAAAACGGGTAAAAATATTGCCAACATTAATAGTTTACCCCTTACCAAACAGGCTGAAAAAGTAATCAGGGTAACGGTACTCGAAGCCAAGGCACTGAAAAGCCCCTTAGTAGAAACAGAACACCTGATGCTTAGTATTCTTAAGAACAAGGAGAATATTGCTACGCAGATATTGAACCAATTTGATATTGACTACGACCTGTTCCGTAATGAATTAGGTATGGTAGGATCGGCCAATCCACCCAATCCACGAGCCGAATTCAGTGACGAAGGTGAAGAGGAATTCGATGAAGAAAAACGTTCATCGGGCTACCAGCAACAAAAAGGGGGTGCAAAAACCGGAACCAATACCAAAAGTAAAACGCCGGTACTCGACAATTTTGGCAGAGATATTACCAAATTGGCAGAATCAGGATCGCTCGATCCGATTGTGGGCAGAGAAGAAGAAATTGAAAGGGTGAGCCAGATACTCAGTCGTCGTAAAAAGAATAATCCCATACTTATTGGTGAGCCCGGTGTAGGTAAAACGGCCATTGTAGAAGGTCTGGCACTTCGTATTGTTCAACGAAAAGTAAGCCGGGTATTATTTGATAAAAGAGTGATATCGCTCGATCTCGCTGCATTGGTAGCAGGTACCAAATACCGTGGACAGTTTGAAGAAAGAATGAAAGCCATCATGAATGAGCTGGAGAAAAACAGGGATGTGATTCTCTTCATTGATGAAATACATACTATTGTTGGAGCCGGTGGCGCCAGTGGCTCACTCGATGCATCTAATATCTTCAAACCTGCGCTGGCAAGGGGAGAATTGCAATGCATAGGTGCCTCAACGCTCGATGAATACCGTATGTATATTGAGAAAGACGGTGCCTTAGACAGACGTTTCCAGAAAGTAATTGTAGAACCACCCAGTGTGGAAGATACCATCACCATACTCAATAACATCAAATCGAAATACGAAGATTTCCATAACGTGAGCTATGCTGATGATGCTATAGATGCCTGTGTGAAGCTGAGTGATCGTTATATGACCGACAGGTTATTGCCCGATAAAGCAATTGATGTATTGGATGAAGTAGGAGCAAGGGTACATTTAAAAAACATCAATGTTCCGGTAGAAATTGTAGAGCTGGAGAAGAAGATAGAAGATATTAAGAATGAGAAAAATAAGGTAGTTAAGAGTCAGCGTTTTGAAGAAGCTGCTGCTTTGCGTGATACAGAAAAAAGACTGGGAGAAGAGCTTGAAAAAGCAAAGACCCAGTGGGAAGAAGAGAGCAAACACAAACGCTATCCTATTACGGAAGAGCATATCGCTGAAGTAGTGAGTATGATGACGGGTATTCCTGTAAAACGCATGGTACAGGCAGAAACAGAGAAGCTCCGCAGGATGAGTGAAGACATGAAAGGAATGGTGATTGGCCAGGATGAAGCAATACAGAAAGTAGTGAAAGCCATTCAGCGTAACAGGGTGGGTTTGAAAGATCCTAAAAAGCCTATTGGTACATTTATCTTCCTCGGACCAACAGGCGTGGGTAAAACAGAGCTGGCCCGTTCATTAGCCAGGTACATGTTCGATTCGGAAGACTCGCTGATACGGATAGATATGAGTGAATACATGGAAAAATTTACCGTAAGCCGTTTAATAGGCGCCCCTCCGGGTTATGTAGGTTATGAAGAAGGCGGACAGCTTACCGAAAAAGTAAGAAGAAAACCCTATTGTGTAATCCTGCTCGACGAAATTGAAAAAGCACATCCTGATATTTATAATATTTTGTTGCAGGTATTAGATGATGGTCAGTTAACAGACGGCCTGGGTAGAAAAGTAGATTTTAAAAATACCATGATCATCATGACCTCCAATATTGGAGTACGCCAGTTGAAAGAGTTTGGCGATGGTGTAGGTTTTGCAACGGCAACACGTATTCAGAATGCAGAAGAGAATAACAAAGCAGTCATTGAAAAAGCATTGAAGCGTACATTCTCTCCCGAATTCCTAAACCGTATTGATGATGTAGTGGTATTTAATTCGCTGAACCAGGAAAACATTTTCAATATCATTGATATACTGATGAAAGGTGTATCGAAACGCCTGCAGAACCTAGGCTTTTCTCTCGAATTGACGGCAGCTGCCAAAGAATTTATTTCTGAAAAGGGGTATGATTCACTGTTTGGGGCAAGACCCTTGCACAGGGCCATCCAGAAATACCTGGAAGATCCTTTGGCAGAAGAAATCCTGAATATGAATATCAAACAAGGTGATGTATTGATTGCCGATCTGGATAAGGAATCAGGTAAACTGAAATTCGATTTCCAGAAAAGGGTAGAAGAAGGTGAAAGCGCTAATGTTTAATAGAAGGTAAGTACTCAAATACAAAGGCTCTGCTGAAAGGCTGGGCCTTTTTCGTGAATGGGAATGGGGGAGTTGTTAATTGTCAATCATGAATGTCCGAAGGACTCCTTCGGAGGTGAATAGCGAGTAGTGAGTCAAAAAAATAATTTACATTCAACATTCCTCTGTTTCTCTGTTCCTTATTCTTTATTCCCTTTTCCCCAACGATACGATGGTTGCTCCAGGCCCGCAAGATCCAATACCCTGTCTACTACGGTGGCAGCGGCTTCTTCAATAGTTTGAGGGCGACTGTAGAAAGAAGGTGTGGCCGGACAGATAATACCACCCGCCAGTGTTATGGTTTCCATGTTTTTAATATGGATGAGGTTGTAGGGTGTTTCACGTATCATTAAAATCAGTTTTCTTCTTTCTTTCAATACAACGTCTGCAGCACGTGTTACGAGATCGTCACTTACACCAGATGCAATGCGGCCTAATGTTCCCATACTGCAAGGGGCAACAATCATGATATTGTATTTGGCTGATCCTGATGCAAAGGGGGCGTTGAAATCATACTTATCAAAATAGTGAAAGGGATAATCAGTAAAGTGATCGTTACCCAATTCCGTTCTCCAGACTTCTTTGGCATTCTTACTCATTACAATACCCACTTCCTCATACTGATCGTTAAGCGAAGTAAGTTTATCGAGCAGCAATTTGGCGTATATGGATCCGCTGGCACCAGTAATGGCTATGGCTATCTTGTTACTCATATTACGCTTTGTTAATTTAACAAAGGTAAAAGGAAAAAGTTGGCAAATGCATACATCAAAAATCAAAAGTCAAAATTCAAAAAAAGGCGGTTTAACTTTTTTTTGAATTTTGACTTTTGATTTTTTAATTTATTACCTATTTGTACATGATCTCATAATACTCATGTGCCATCCTGTTGCTATCGAACTGGAAACGCACATCTCTCATGCCATTTTTAGTGATTTGTCTCCAGGTATCAAAATTATCGTAGTACATAGGGATGATCTGTTGTTCCAGGATTTCATATGTTTTGTTCAGGTCATATTCATCCTGGTCATGAACAGTCATGTTTTCATAATCAGCTTTAGGTACTACAAAACCATTATTGCCATGGTTTACAAATTCCGGGATCCATCCATCATCGGTAGAAAAATTCACTGCGCCATTCATGGCTGCTGTCATACCACTGGTTCCCGATGCTTCACGGGGTACACGGGGATTGTTTAGCCATACATCTGCTGCCTGTTTCAGGCGTTTACTCAAACCCAGTTCATAGCCGATTAATACTGCCACATTTTTATAATTCTTACTCAGGTGAACAAGGTTATTAAATTGTGAAATGGCAGGGTAGTCAACCGGATAAGGCTTGCCGGCCCAAATGATCTGAACAGGATGTTTGGTATTGTTCAACATCTTTTCAAATCGTTCCATATCATAGGTAAGCATATCGGCACGCTTATAACCAGCAAACCTTCTGGCCCATACAATGGTTAATACATTTGGATTAAATACTTTACCTGTCTGATCGGCTACAATTTCAAAAGCTCTTTTCTTCAGGTATTTTTTACGATCATCGAAACTGTAATCGTTGCCCTCTTCCATAGCACGATACATCTGTTTATCGGCCCAATAGCGCCAGTTTTGTGCATTGGTGATAGATGTGATCGGACAAATACCTTCATAATTCTTCCACATCTCACGGCTTACATGACCATGCAATGCAGAAACACCATTCGCTTTGCGGGCAAAGCGTAATGCCGCCAATGAGTGGTTGAACTGGTCATCTTTCATACCAGTTAATTTGCGTACTTCATCAAGCGATAGTCCACAGAAATAACTCATCTTATGACAGAGGTAAATATCATGCTTTTCATTTCCTGCTTCTTCCGGTGTGTGTGTAGTAAAAACAAGATGCTCTCTTACTTTTTCCACACTCTTGAATTTGTTCAACAAATAAAATGCAGAAGAAATGCCATGTGCTTCATTGAGATGGTAAACATCAGGATTAAAGCCCAATTCATCAATCAACTTGGCACCGGCAACACCTAATAAAATAAACTGTGCTACTTTGGTAGCAACATTTGCATCGTATAAACGATGGGTAATAGTTTGAGAAACGTAATCGTTCTCCGGTAAGTCAGTACTCAATAAGAACAGTGGGGCACTATTAAATGTTTCCGGATTCAGGTAATATGCTTTTACCCAAACCGGATGTTCGTGAATGAGTATCTGAAATTTAATACCTGTATCTTCCAGGAAGCTATAAATTTTTTCCATGAAAGTAACCTGTAAAGTCTGATCCTGATTTCTGGCCTGATCGTAATAACCATGTTTCCAAAGTATACCGATACCGATCATATTTTGTCTTAACTCATATGCACTGCGTAAGTGAGAGCCAGCCAGGTATCCTAAGCCGCCACTGTATATTTTAAGAGGTTGGTGAATAGCAAATTCCATAGAAAAATAAGCAGCTTTTTTACCGTACTGCTCATTGATCTGGTAGGGGACATGATAGTTTCTAAAATTCATAAATGCTTGTTTGGTGATCAAATAGCGATTGCAATATAGGGGTATTTGAGAAAATGTATTTCATACACAATACTGATGTGGGTAATCAGTGGGAAGAAAAGTAAAATTCAACAAACAATCGTTAGGATTCAATACAGAAAGGCGTTTGCAAACGTTTTCGGAAGGTGCCAGCGATAGAATTATTTTTCAATTTCAGTGGGAAGATGTTCTTTTTTTCTTTGTTTTTGGTTCTCTTTTTTTGCGGTAACTGTCATCAAAAAAACATTTGATGCCACGATGATTGCCACAGCTTCCCTGCTCTTTTACAGTTACATAGTTGCCCGAAAATTTAAAGTCTATAATACAAGGGTCGCCATTCTGGAGGTATTGTGCGTTGCCGGATGACTTCAACTTGAATTCGCCTTTTAATTCGCCTATACATGAGCCCCTGTCTTTTTCAAAATGAATAAAAAATAAATAATGATTGGCATTTTTTCCATCTCTGACAGAAATATAATTCTTTTCATTCTTTACATATTCACCACTCAGCTTATTAAGTTTTGGTAAAGTATCAATGGGGTTAATAACCGCAGTTTTTTCAGGGTCTTCGTTACTATCTGTAACCACCAGCATGAAAATACCGGTATCATTATACACCCAACCTGAACGCGTAAATTTTAAAGTGTTTTCTGCGGATTTTTTTTCACGGTTGATCATGAACGTAGGCTCCTTGTTAATGGATACGAAACGATAATAACCATCTGTTTTCTGGTTGGTCAGCAACTCTTTTGATGCGAGATAGTTCAGTTTTTTATCGGTTACAAAAACAACACAGGTGGTTTTTTTCTGTCGGGTAAAATTGATGAGCAGGTAATTCTCTTTTTCTTTTTCAATAATTCCTACAGGCTTAATCACTGTTTTTTTATCTCTACCAATATATGTGGCAATCACGCTATCCGGAATAAATTGTTTTAATGCTTTAAGTCCGATCCTGGTTGTATCAGATTTGCGGACAATATTTGAATCGGCTATCAGGTATGATCCTGTAATCTTGGGAAAGGCCGTCATAAATTCTTCTGCTTTCAATGGCACATCCCCTGAAAAATCAATTTTTTCATCCTTGCAGGCAATAAAAAGAATGAAAATGAATGTATAGAGAATGGTTTTCATGAACAGAATTTGTAATAAAAATAGGGTTTTCAGGTGAAGTAGGACAGATATCTTGGATATTATCTTTTTATTTTTTAGGTTTGTCTAAAAATAAATTTAGACTGACAATGTTTACAATAGCCGAAGAAAATTATATCAAAGCTGTTTATCACCTGCAACAGGAACAGGAAATGGTTTCTACCAATGCCTTGTCTGCCGAATTACAGACGCGTCCTGCTTCTGTTACCGATATGCTGAAGAAATTGAAAACCAAGCGTATTATCAGCTATGAACCTTATCACGGAGTAAAATTGAGTAATGAAGGAAAAAAAGTGGCACTGGGTATTATCAGGAAACATCGTTTATGGGAATATTTTCTTGTAGACAAATTACAGTTTGGATGGGATGAAGTGCATGAAGTAGCGGAAGAACTGGAACATATCAGCAGTATGAAACTGGTAGATAAACTGGATGCATTTCTGGGTTATCCCAAATTCGATCCGCATGGCGACCCGATACCGGATAGTAAGGGTAGGCTGACATCGCAACAACAGGAACAATTATCGGGGATGACCATTAACAAAACTGTAGAAATTACTGCCGTTGGCAGTCAGTCTTCTGAATTACTGGAGTTATTAAAACACAAGGGACTACAAATGGGAACAAGACTGGAAATAAAAAAAATATTTGATTTTGATGGTTCACTTGAATTAAAAATTAAAAATCAACAGATAGTTACAATCAGCCGCGACCTGGCATCTGTATTATTTGTAAAACCAGTATAAGATGAAACAGCAACCGGAAGAGCATCTTTCCTTAAGTGAGGTACATGCAACTGTTGATACTACTGTTCCAAGAAGAGGATGGCGCAGGATACTGGCTTATCTCGGTCCAGCCTATCTTGTTAGTGTAGGTTATATGGACCCGGGTAACTGGGCAACCGATTTACAGGGTGGTGCCAAATTCGGATACCAGCTAATATGGGTATTGTTAATGAGTAACCTGATGGCATTGCTGCTGCAAAGTTTGAGTGCACGTTTAGGTATTATAAGACGAAGAGACCTCGCACAGGCAAACCGTGAAACCTATCCGCCTTTTGTAAACTTCTGTTTATATATTCTTGCAGAACTTGCCATTGCAGCAACTGATTTGGCAGAAGTAGTAGGTATGGCCATTGGTATTCATTTGCTCACGGGGCTGCCACTCATATGGGGTACAGCTATTACAGTATTGGATACTTTTCTTTTTCTTTTATTGCAACGGTATGGTATACGGAAAATGGAGGCGTTTATTCTGGCACTGGTAGCCACAATCGGTGTATCGTTCCTGATTGAAGTACTGATTGCCAAACCCGATATGAAAGAAGTGGTAACAGGATTTGTACCGTCTATATTAAGTAATGAATCGCTTTATATTGCTGTTGGTATCATCGGTGCAACCGTTATGCCGCATAATTTATACCTGCATTCTGCATTGGTGCAGACCAGAAAAATTGGCGCTGACAATGGCAGTATTAAACGTGCGTTGAAATATAATTTTATCGATAGCCTGGTGGCACTGAATGCCGCTTTTTTTGTGAATGCGGCGATCCTTGTGCTGGCTGCAACTGTTTTTTTTAAAACCGGAAATACGGATGTGGCAAGGATTGAAGATGCCCATAAATTATTACAACCTTTACTGGGAACAGAACTGGCCCCTATTTTATTTGCAGTGGCACTGATTGCTGCCGGACAAAGCTCCACTATCACAGGAACGCTGGCCGGACAAATTGTAATGGAAGGTTACCTGCGTTTGCGCTTGAACCCCTGGCTCAGACGTTTGCTAACACGACTCATTGCTATAGTACCGGCAGTAATCGTCATCAGTATTTATGGCGACAATAAAGTAGATGATCTGCTGGTATTTAGCCAGGTGATACTAAGCCTGCAATTGGGTTTTGCAGTAATACCATTGATTCATTTTGTAAGTGATAAGGAAACCATGGGAAGCTTTGTCATAAAACCATGGGTCAAGACAGCAGCATGGGTAGTGGCAACTGTATTGGTTTTCCTGAATGTAAAACTGGTGGCAGAAGAAGCACTGCAGGTATATATATCGGAAGGAGAGTGGGGGTTAAAAATTGTAGTAACCGTATTGATCCTTGTTTTTCTGTGGTTATTTCTTATCATGACTTTTCTTCCCTTCTTCAAAAAAAGAAAACAAAAACAGCAGGCTGCTATGCATGGCGAGTGGGTACAATTGAAGGATCTTTCTGTGAGTCATATCAGGAAAATTGCAGTGGCACTTGATTTTACCAAAGCAGATGAAAAACTGATAGCCCATGCATTGGCACAGGGTCATAAAAATGTATCACTCGTATTGATACATGTGGTTGAAAGTGTATCGGCAAAATACCTGGGTGCAGCCAGTGATGATGAGGAAACAAGGCTTGATCAGCAAAGGCTGGATCATTATTGTTTGCAGCTTCAAAATCAAGGTTATAAAGCAGAGGGCATGCTGGGGTATAAAAGCAGGGTGTCTGAAATTATCAGAATGGTGAAAGAAACAGAGGCAGATATGCTGGTAATGGGGGCACACAGACATAGTGGCTGGAAAGATTACCTGTTTGGCGAAACCATTGAAGATGTAAGGCATGCCCTGCAAATACCGGTACTCATCGTAAACGTTTGAGTAAAAAGTATGGATAAACTGCTGCCCGGTGAGGGTACAGAAACTATAAAATGAGCCTTAACAAAATTTAATAAAACTGGAATGTTCATGGGCGAATTCCATCCCGTGATATGGGACAAGTTATGAACAAAATCAATAAAAATAAACGCATGAAATCATTACATTTGTTCCCGTTTATCATTTAAAACTATCGCAATGGCGCAAAAAATTAAAGTAGCAAATCCGGTGGTGGAGCTGGATGGTGATGAGATGACAAGAATCATCTGGAAATTTATCAAAGAGAAACTGATCCTTCCTTACCTGGAAGTGGATATTAAATATTATGACCTGGGGATGGAATATCGTGATGAAACCAATGACCAGGTTACCATTGATGCCGCTAATGCCATTAAGCAATATGGTGTAGGGATTAAATGTGCCACTATTACTCCTGATGAAGAGCGTGTAAAAGAATTCAGTCTGAAACAAATGTGGAAGAGTCCGAACGGTACCATCCGTAATATTCTTGATGGTACCGTTTTTCGTGAGCCGATCGTTTGTAAAAATGTACCTCGTCTGGTTCCTAACTGGACTGCACCTATCTGTATTGGTCGTCATGCTTTTGGTGATCAGTATCGTGCAACAGATTTTGTAACCAAAGGAAAAGGTAAGCTCACCATTAAATTTGAAGGTGAAGACGGAACCGTTCAGGAATTTGAAGTGTTTAACTTTAAAGGTGATGGTGTTGCATTGGCTATGTACAATACCGATGAGAGCATTAAAGGCTTTGCCCGCTCTTGCTTTAACCAGGCACTGAGCAAAAAATGGCCTTTATATCTTTCTACCAAAAACACCATCCTGAAAAAATATGATGGTCGCTTTAAAGATATTTTCGAAGAAATTTATCAGAACGAATTCAAGGCAGCTTATACAGAAGCAGGTATTACTTATGAACACCGCTTGATTGATGACATGGTTGCCAGCGCACTGAAATGGAACGGTAACTTTGTATGGGCCTGTAAGAACTACGATGGCGATGTACAGAGCGATACAGTTGCACAGGGTTTTGGCTCACTGGGTCTCATGACTTCTACATTGGTAACGCCCGATGGCAAAGTAATGGAAGCAGAAGCTGCACATGGTACCGTAACACGTCACTATCGCGAACACCAGAAAGGTAAACCAACATCTACCAATCCGATTGCCTCTATTTTCGCATGGACAAGAGGTCTGGAGTTTCGTGGTAAATTAGATGGTAACCAGGAACTGATTAATTTCTGCCAGGCATTAGAGCAGGTTTGTATTGAAACGGTTGAAAGCGGTAAAATGACCAAAGATCTTGCTGTGTGTATCCATGGTAATAAAGTGAACCACGGTGAACATTATCTGTACACAGAGGAGTTCCTGGAAGCATTAGACCAGAATCTGAAAGTGAAGCTGGCGAAATAGAATTGATCTTTGATTTTTTGATCTTTGATTTTTTGATTTGATATCCACTCTAAATCAAAA
>JBMOKQ010000038.1:17193-73853 GCA_049324295.1 Bacteroidota bacterium | reverse complement strand
AATCAAAGATCAAAAAATCAAAGATCAAAAAATCAAAGATCAAAAAATCAAAGATCAAAAAATCAAAGATCAAAAAATCAAAGATCAAAAAATCAAAGATCAAAAAATCAAAGATCAAAAAATCAAAGATCAAAAAATCAAACCTTACTTAAGAAATCTCTTAATCTCCTTCTGAACATCGCGGTCTTTAATGGTTTCACGTTTGTCGTGGAGTTTTTTACCCTTGCCAAGGCCAATTTCTACTTTCACCAGGTTTTTTTCATTGAGAAAAACACGTAGTGGGACAATAGTGTATCCTTTCTCTTTTAGTTTGGCCTGTATTTTTTTGAGTTCTCTTTTTTGCAGTAACAGTTTTCTGTCGTGAACTGCAATATGGTTATTGGCAGTGCCGTGAGAGTATTCAGCAATATATAAACCTCTTGCCCAAAGCTCTCCGTCATCAAACAAACAGAAAGCATCATTGAAACTTACTTTGCCGTTGCGGATCGATTTCACTTCGGTACCCAGCAATACAATGCCTGCTACATATTTATCTTCTATGTAGTAATTGTAATAAGCCTGCCTGTTGTTCATTTCTTTTGCCATGGCAGTGGGTAACAATAGTAGGGTAGTATTTAACTCCTGAAATGGATCGACAACTGTGCCAGTTTCTGTTTAAGATTTTTCCGGTCAACGATAAAATCAAGAAATCCATGTTCAAGCAGGAATTCACTGCGTTGAAAACCTTCGGGCAGGTCTTTCTTAATGGTTTCTTTAATTACACGTGGTCCGGCAAAACCAATCAGTGCACCGGGTTCAGCGATATTCAGATCGCCCAGCATACCAAAGCTGGCAGATATGCCACCAAAAGTAGGATCGGTGAGTAAGGAAATATAAGGTAATCCGGCATCACTCAATTGAGAGAGCTTGCCGCTGGTTTTAGCCAACTGCATTAAACTAAATGCGCTCTCCATCATACGGGCGCCACCACTTTTGCTGATAACGAGATAGGGAAGTGTATGTTTAATACAATAATCTACGGCACGACTGAATTTTTCACCCATTACACTGCCGAGTGAACCACCGATGAATTCAAAATCCATACAGGCAATTACATAACCCTCACCATCTACTTTTCCGGTAGCTACACGCATCGAATCTTTCAGATCGGTCTTGGCATGTATTTCATCGAGTCTTTTCTGGTATGGTTTCAGATCGGTAAAACCTAATGCATCCTTACTCCTGATCTCATCAAACAGTTCAGTATATTCTTTATTGTCAAACAGGAAATCATAATAATCCAGGCTGCCTATCCGGTGGTGATGGTTACACTTCGGACATACATACAGGTTTTCGCTAAGTTCTGTGGTAGTACAGATATAGTTACATTCCGGACATTTGTTCCAGAGACCTTCGGGGGTTTCTTTTTTATCGGCAGTAGAAGTGAGGATACCTTTGCGGATTCTTTTGAACCAGCGTGGTTTGGCATCGTCGCCCTGCACTTCTTCTCCTGTCAGATTTGCTTCAAAATCCTCTTCACGTTCTTTTTTCATAACGAGCAATGATTGGGGGGCTAAGATAGGGATATAAGTCGGAAAGTCCGAAAGACCATAAGTCGGAAAGACCGAAAGATGACTGTTTTAGATAACCCATCTTCCTGACTTTCCGACTTTCGGTCTACTATGCGTTTCTATTAATACAATTCAGATCCTCGAAAGCTACTTCCAGGCGTTTGGCGAAGCTTTCCTCGCCCTTACGGAGCCATACACGAGGATCGTAAAACTTTTTGTTCGGTTTATCTGCTCCTTCTGGGTTGCCGAGTTGCCCCTGCAGGTAGGCTTCATTTTTCTTGTAGAAATCTTTGATTCCCTCCCAGAAGGCCCACTGAAGGTCTGTATCAATATTCATTTTAATGGCACCATAACCAATGGCTTCCCTGATCTGGTGTTGAGGAGAACCGCTACCACCGTGGAATACAAAGTATACAGGTTTTTTACCGGTTTTGAGTTCCTGCTCAATATAGATCTGGCTATTGTTCAGAATTTCGGGACGCAGTTCTACGTTCCCCGGACTATACACACCATGCACATTACCAAAAGCAGCGGCAACTGTGAACAGTTTACCCACTTTGCTCAATTCAGTATAGGCATAGGCCACGTGTTGTGGCTGTGTATAAAGTTTATCGTTTTCAATGCCACTGTTGTCAACACCATCTTCTTCACCACCGGTAACACCCAGTTCAATTTCAATACTCATACCCAGTGGAGCCATACGTTTATAGAACTCAACAGATGTATGTATATTCTCTTCAATTGGTTCTTCGGACAGATCTAGCATGTGTGAGCTGAAGAGGGGCTGACTTTTTTCTTTATAAAATTGCTCACCGGCATCAATCAAACCGCTAACCCAGGGCAGCCATTTTTTGGCAGCATGGTCGGTATGTAATACAACGGGAACACCATAATATTTGGCTACATTATGAATATGTAAGGCACCTGAAATACCACCTGCAATATTACCCTGTAAATTGTCATTCGGCATTCCTTTACCTGCAACAAATTGTGCACCGCCATTTGAGAACTGAATGATAACAGGAGAGTTTACTTTAGCAGCAGTTTCCAGTGTGGCGTTGATGGTGTTAGATCCAATGGTGTTTACAGCAGGTAATGCAAACTGATTGTCTTTTGCATCATTATACAATGCTTCCAGTTCTTCACCGAATAAAACGCCGGCCCTGTACTTTTTCATAGTTGTTCTTGTTTTGTTAATTATTGGTAATCGTGAAGGGTCAATGGTCAATGGTCAATGGTGAGTAATTAATAGTGAGTAGTCAGTATTTATTTATCTCCGAAAGGAGTCATTTGGACATTGACCCTTCACCCTTCACCATTGCCGATCCAACATTTACGCCTTAGGTTTGGGCGGCAAGATACTTCACTTACCGCAAACACATGTTAGCTTTTTAGGCTTGTGGAAGAACTGTTGATTCTGTTTAGTAACCCGCAGAAATAGGCAGGAGCCTGCATTAAACGGCTGCCATACCAGCTGAACATTTCTCCGTCAACCAGTTCTATCTGTGCGCGTGGTAATATATTTTGTAATGCTTCAATGTGCTTGTCGGCAAAGGGATAGGGTTCTGATGATAAGAGGATAAGTTCAGGTGATAAAGATTGTAGTTCTTCAGGTGTTGTTGCAGGGTATCGATTTTTATGCACAAAAAGATTCAGGAGTTTACAACGACTCAGCATATCATGTATAAATGTATCTGCCCCAATGCTCATATAAGGATCCTTCCAGATCAGGTAAATACATGTTTTTCCGGCAGTTGTTTTAATATATTGCTGTAATTGTATAAAACCCTGTTCCGTTTCCTGGATAATTGCAGCTGCTTTTTTTTCTTTTTGTGTGATAAGACCTATTTGTCTGATCATTTCATATGCATCTGCTAAGTTATTAATGTGGGAAGTCCATACAGGTGCAATATTTTGTAAGGCTTCAACCTGTTCTTTTACATTTTCTTCTTTGTTGGCAATAATAAGATCGGGTGATAATGCTGCGATACGCTCTTTTTTTACATCTTTTGTTCCGCCTATCCTGGTTTTGTTTCTAAACCATTCGGCAGGATGTATACAAAATTTTGTGATGCCCACTACTTCATCCGTTAAGCCAAGATCAGCCAGTAATTCTGTCTGGGAAGGTACCAATGAAATAATACGTTTTGGTACAGCTGTCAGAGAAAGGATATTGCCTGTCTGGTCGGTAAATAAAGCCATACCGCAAAATACTGAACTTCGTCGGATCGGATCAAGAAGCTGCAATGTCAACAGCCACATGCGGAATGCTGCTGTCAGACGGGCTATATGCTTTTTCGGTCAGTTTTTTCCAGCCTGCAAACAAGGCATTGTATTCCGGTACGAGATAGGAGGTGAGCAGGGAAGTGAATTTTACAACGGCCTGTGCAGAGAGGGTAACCGATGTTTCTATTGTTGGTTTCATCCCGCAAACATAATAACTGTTATATAACCTGTTTTATCAGGTATTGTTATAGGTTATAACTAAAAGTTATAAATCTTTTCGGCTATCCGAATCAAAGTGCGGTTGAGTTCGCTGTTTTCTCCTTTACGTTCTATGAAGTAGAAATTTCTTTCAATGTGTAACCCGTTAAAATGAATTTCCGTTAATTCTCCCTGTTCCAGCTCTTTTAATACAGAACGTTGTGGCAGAAACCCCAGCAGATCAGATTCTACCAGGAAATTTTTTAACGCTTCTGTTCCTCCCAACCTGGCTTTTGTTTGTAATGAACTCATCTTTATTTTTTTCTTTTCCAGGGCAGAACGCAGTGCAGCCAGTGTTCCGCTACCCACTTCTCTCAGGGCCAATGGTAAATGGATTAGTTCACTCAATTCATATTGTTTCTTTTTAGCGATAGCACTTTTCTTGCTGCAAACAGCTACCACTTTATCTGTAATAAAAGGACGATGACTTACTTGTGTAAGTTTAGAACGTCCCTCTACAATACCAAGATTGATCTCTCCGTTCAGCAATGCCTGCAATACAATTTCTGTATTCCGGTTGAGCAGTGTGATAACAATCTGTGGATACCTGGACTGGAAAGCCGACAATACTTTTGGTAAAATATACAGTGCCACCGTAGTGCTGGCGCCCAATTTCAAAGTACCTTTTACCTGTAATAAATCTTTAATGGCCGACAATTCAAATTCGGTCTGCTCCTGTATGGCTTTTACTTCTGTAAGTTTTTCATATAAGAGCCGTCCTGCTTCTGTTAATTCGATACCTACACCTTTTCTTTCAAATAAACGGGTAGCATACTGTTCTTCCAGGTTACGGATATGTTTGCTGATGGCAGGTTGCGAAATAAAAAGTAACTGACTTGCTTTGGAAAAACTTTTCTGCCTGGCTACTTCAATAAAAACTTCATGCTTTACGGAGAGCATCGGAATGATTTATGTAACAATAAAGGTATTCCTAAAATATGTCTCGCATAAAAAAGCCCTGCAGATTTATGTACAGGGCTTTTTCTTTTAGAGAATTTATTTGGTCAGGCTTTGAATGACATCGTATTTAGTGATGATATGGTAATCACCTTTTTCATCTTTCGCCAGTACCGCACCATTTTCTTTGTTGATGAGTGTACCTATTTTTTCAACAGGCGTAAGAAAATCTACAACAGGATACGCATGTTCGAGTACACTTGAAACCGAAGCATCTTTGAGTTCAGGATTACTGAATATTTTCTGGAACAAACCACTTTCACTTAGAGAGCCTACAAGTGCGCCCTCTTTCATTACAGGGATCTGTTCAATATCGTATTTCTTCATCAGCTCCACGGCTGCAGCAACGGTATGATCGGGTGCAACCGTAATAAGTTTTTGTCCGCCACGTCCATTGACAATGTCTTTGAATGATTTTACATCGAGGAAACCGCGTTCCATCATCCACTGGTCGTTATAAACTTTTCCTACATAACGGCTTCCATGATCATGAAATATGC
The DNA here is from genome assembly GCA_049324295.1 of Bacteroidota bacterium. Classification (GTDB taxonomy): domain Bacteria; phylum Bacteroidota; class Bacteroidia; order Chitinophagales; family Chitinophagaceae; genus Sediminibacterium. The sequence goes on along the minus strand of JBMOKQ010000038.1, from coordinate 68,362 downwards.
AAACCACCACATCATCTTTTGTAAGGCTCGCTTTCAGTTGTATGAGTCCTTGTAAACAACTGCCGGCACTGTAACCGCAGAACAGTCCTTCTTCTTTTGCAATTTTCCGGGCCATTACTGCGCCGTCTTTATCCGTTACCTGTACAAATTCATCAATTACGCTCATATCATAGTTCTGGGGAACAAAATCTTCTCCAAAACCTTCAGAGATATAAGGGTGCACTTCATTCATATCAATTTCACCTGTCTTAAAATATTTGGTCAGTAAAGAACCGTATACGTCAACAGCCCATACTTTGATGTTCGGATTTTTTTCTTTCAGGTACATAGCCGTACCGGTAATAGTACCGCCTGTTCCGGCCGTACAAACAAAATGGGTAATCTTCCCTTCTGTCTGTTCCCATATTTCAGGGCCGGTGGTTTCGTAATGGGCCTGCCGGTTGGCCAGGTTATCATACTGGTTCATGTACATGGAGTTTGGAATCTCCTGTCCCAGTCTTTTGGCTACGCTATAATAACTGCGGGGATCTTCGGGAAGAACATTTGTTGGACAAACAATTACTTCTGCACCAACTGCTTTCAGAATGTCTGCTTTTTCTTTTGATTGCTTATCGGTGGTTACAAAAATGCACTTGTAGCCTTTCACGCAGGCAGCGAGTGCCAGCCCCATACCGGTATTACCACTGGTACCTTCAATAATGGTGCCCCCGGGTTTCAGTTTACCTTCTTTTTCTGCTACTTCAACCATCTTCAAAGCCATGCGGTCCTTGATGGAGTTACCCGGATTGAAATAGTCAACCTTAGCCAACACGGTGGCAGGTATGTCTTTTGCTACTTTATTAAGCTTAATAAGGGGGGTATTTCCAATCGTTTCGAGAATATTATTCAACCACATGCTAAAACTAACGTTTGTTTGAGGCAAAGGTAAAGTTTTGCAGCTGCCGTTGAACAGCTTATTCTTATTTAAAACCGGTTCGTTAAAACGATGAGGAAAAGGGGGAGTGGTATTCTCAGTTGTGCATTGTTTCGAACACCACTGCCTCCTTGTTATGCAGCGATGTACGGTATAGAATCATAACCAGGTATTAGAAACTTTTCACTAAATGAATCATGTTTCCAACTTCAATCAGGTTATTTTCTTTACGTACAATTTCTGTTTTTTCCTTTTCTTCTGATGTGGTTTTATCGGTACCTAAGTAAGCAATTACCATAGCAGGAACAAGGGCGAGCATCGCGAAAATCTGGAGGTTGTTGAGTAACTTTTTCATACAATTTGTTTTTGTTGTTTTTTAATTTGATAGATCAAAGATAAGTCAACTTTTGGTACTATGCAATATATAGTACCATCTTTAAGATAGTAATATCTGTTGCAGGATAGCTTATTTAACTTATTAGTTATTGATAATCAATTAATTAAATGTTAATTCTGTGAATCTGTCTTATTTTGACATTGTGATGAGTGGTTCCCGGGCGTGATGAATAAAGGTCTTCTCTTTTCCTGAATCTTAGTTTTCGGGTAAATAGATTAAATGTATAGATCAACTTGCGCAAATAAAGGGGTGGATGGAAAGCACTTTTATTGTTTTAAGTACTTTGTAAGATTAATACCCGATGGGTAAAGGGATAGCAGGTTCGATTGAACGAATAATCATAGCCGGATATCAATATAAGTCGTTCAGCTTTGGTTTCCCGAATTACAACGTATAATCAGGTTGTTTTTGTTTATTGAATCAGTGACAATAAACCCTTTGTTCCCCGCATATTTGATGGCCTCAGGTTAAATCCTGATTTGACGGTGCCGTTCTTATTAAGAAGGATATAACTCGGGTAACCGGTTTGAGAAAATAAATTCATAATCTCGGTAGCCAATGTATCATCAATAAAAAAATGTACTCCGGGTTGCTTTAATTCTACAATCTTTCTTTTCCATATTTCTTCGCTCGATGTATTGTCTGTACACAAATACACAAAAACCAACGGAAGATTTTTACTTTCTTCTTCCAGTTTTTTACTGTGTGGCATTTCCGAAATACAGGGAGTACACCAGGTGGCCCATAAATCAATAAAAATAGATTTACCGGTAAAAAAATCTTTTAACTTACGAAGAAAAGAGGTAGCGTCAGTGTTTGATACCTTATATAAGGTGGCACCGAAATAGGTTTGCAAAATTGGTTTTGTAAAAAAACTGTCTGAAGTTTTTTGTTGTGTTGATTGCCTGATGATCGCATCAATTTGTGTTGCCTTATAACTTACTGACGTATACAATGAGGTAATATGATGATTAAGCCATGGTGTTTTGATTACCGGAATAAGTTTCTTTAATGTCTGGGTTTGCGCTTCTACATCTTTATTGTCGTTCAGCTGCATTTTTAAAAGATCTGCTCTTGTATCAGAAAATAAGCTATCGATGATATGTATATTTTTCTGCCATCTTTTGTTGTTATTGATTGCTATAAAATAGGGTTGCAGTTTTTTAGACCACTGTAATTTTTTTGATGCAACAATACTGTCCGATGAAGGAGTATCGGCATACAATGCTAATGAGTCATACACTCCTTTTTCATCAACATTCATATGAGTAACGTCCAATTCTTTCCAGGTAGTTTTTATGGTATTTGCCGGAAGCCGCTGCAAGCCCATAAAAAGGTATCTGTAAAGTAAACTGCTATTATTGGTTAAGGCATAGGTTTTATGGTTTTTGATCTCTTTTAGCAAAGCATCATCAGGTGGTATGGCTAATGAGTGTGACAGCATTTCTGCGAAATAGTCGGACATTCGCTCGTTTTCTAAAAGCCATGCAAATTCATTGGATGTTTTTCTTATAAAGTTTGTTTGAACAAGTTTTAGTGAATCGAAAATGGCCTGTATCTGCAAACTGGATGCAGCTTTAGTTTTTTCAGTAAAGTGGGGAATTTTTCTCAACTGATCATCTAAACTTAATCGTTTTTCTTTTTCGGTTACCAGAAACTGATTCATGAAACTATTCAGCCGTCCGTCGGATTGTAAATAGGCAATCCCCTTGCCATAAAATTCCAGTTCCTCACCAGATTCGATGATCTGCTTTAGATCAATTTCTATTATCAGGTCCGAAAATGCATAAACGCAAGTGTATAGAAGACTATCTATCGATAAAAAAATCTGCTGATATGGGTAAGGGTTATTCAACTTCAATTGAAAATCTTCCGGCTTTTGTAGAAAAAAAGCAGTGCTTCCCTGTCCCGAAAAAGTAACAACTGTATATTTTACATCCAGTCCCTTGGCATATGACGCTGGTATATTGGTGAACTTTACTGAAACGTTGGGAGTCTTTCGATTCGAAATCCAACTGCTGAATTTGTCATCTTCATATGCGGGAGAATTCTGCGCTTTTATAGAAATGGCGCCAACAAGCATGCAGGTTAGCATGCAGATCATGAAAGTGAATTTAATCTGTATGCTTCTCATAAATACTGTTTTGAAATGAATGAACCGGTAGCCGAAATCAAGCTGGCCTAATAAATATAATAGCATATTATTATACATACTATAAACGAAGTATGAAAATTTGTTAAAAGTATCCTGTGACAAGAAAAGTGGTCTTGAATTCTGTTTGGAGAGTATTATGCGCCGAAACTGGCTGCCATTTTTCCGCAAAGATCGGTTTCGATCATTTTAGCTGCCAGCCCAACCATGTTCATAAAGGCTTTATCGTTGCTGATGCCATGACCAATGATGACGGGTTTGGCTACACCCAGAACCGGTGTGCCGCCATAATTTTCATAATGAAAACGGCTGAAATAGCTGTCTGAGGCCAGGTTACGCTGGCTGGCGATATCGTAGATGGATTCCGCCATTTTGAGGATAATATTTCCGGTAAAACCATCGCAGACCATTACATTGGCTTTGTCGCCAAAAATGTCGCGGCCTTCAATGTTTCCGATAAAGTTGATCTGTGTATTTTCTTTTAGAAGGGGGTAGGTAGCCTGTGCCAGAATATTTCCCTTTCCTTCTTCTTCCCCCACATTCATCAGTCCAACAGATGGATTGCTGATATTGAGGATATGCTGTGCATATAAACTACCAAGCTGTGCAAACTGGTTTAGTTGTTCGGGTTTACAATCTGCATTCAGTCCTACATCAACCAGTAAGCCTGTTCCTCCATTCAGTTTTGGGATAATGGTAGATATGGTGGGTCTTGCTACTCCTGCAATGGGTTTAATACTATACATGGCACCCACCAGCATGGCGCCTGTATTACCGGCGCTGATAAAAGCATCAATTGTACCGGTTGCCAGCAGATGAAAACCGATGGCAATGGAAGAGTGTTGTTTTTCTTTTAATGCTTTGGTTGGATGTTCGTGGTAACCGATGACTTCGGGAGCATGTACCAAATGCAAATTAGGTGATGATACCTGATGCTCCTCTAATAAAGGAGTCACCAAAGTTTCATCACCTATTAAATATAGTGAGGCAGCAGGTGTACCGGCAGACAGATAAAGTTTCAGTCCTTTCACCGCTTCTAACGGTGCAAAATCTCCGCCCATCATGTCTATGCCAATATTCATGCGCTGTTAGCTTGGATCAATCGAACTAAAAAGGATTACGCTTTCAGAGGAGCTTTTTCAGCTACCAGTTTACCTTTATAGAACAATTTTCCTTCGCTCACGTGTGCACGATGGCGTACATGTGTTTCACCGGTGGTGCTGTCTTTGCTCAATGTAACTTCCTGTGCCACATAGTGCGTTCTTCTTTTTGCACTGCGCTGCTGTGAATGTCTGCGTTTAGGATTCGGCATATCTCGAATTTTAAAGTATCAATAATGTTTATTCCAGGTCCTTAAATTTCTCTAACCCTTTCCATACCGTGTTATGGTTGTCTTTCTGTGCTTCTTCTTCCATCTTTCTCAATTTTTCCAGCACTTCTCTGTTGCACAACGAACCACCCATTTCACTCTCTTTACACATTTTCTGTAATGGGATGCTGAGGTTAATGAATTCATAGATCCAGTCGCTCAGGTACAGATGGCTCTCGCCACGGCTGATATAATAGACATCCGGGTCTTCTTCCTGCTCATTCATGATTTCAGGATCATCCACCATTTTTACAATGATGTTGAATTCATCCCAAAGCTGCATGGGCAGTTGATTGCCACATCTGTCGCAGGTACTTTCTACTGATCCGTCAATATCAAACCTGAGTTGCATGAAGCTGTTATTCTTCTCCAGGCTCAGTTTTACATTGGCGATACAGTTTTTAAAATCCTGCTCCCCATAAGAAGTAAAGAACTTGTCCTCAATACGGTATTCGTACACATGAGTCCCCGGCTTTAAACCCACAAAAGCTATCTCAAATTCCCGCCGATGACTCATAACCGATTTTTAAGGGCTTGCAAAGGTAGTCCAAAATGGCTGAAATGCCAAGAGAAAGTTGAATTTTAGCGGCTTCTACTTATCAACAGACCTGAATCAGCCGGAATCCTCATATTTGTAACCATGAAACCTGAGACGAAATTATCACCTGTTTTATTTATACGTCCGGCTTTTTTATTGTTGCTGGCTTTAATACTGCATATCCTGGGTTATTTCCCCAGGGCGGTGGAGAACTGGTACAGTACTGGTGTTTATAAAGGCATATCGGCAACATTACGTGTATTAACCAAATGGGCGCCTTTCAGTATTGGAGATTGTTTATATATCTTATTCATTATCAGTACAATAGCGGCATTGATCCGTTCCATTATCCGATTAAATAGGGAAGGATGGGGATCACAGCTTTTGGTAGTGATGGGACTTAACCTGTTGAGCAAAATACTATGGATTTATATTGTTTTCCGGCTTTTATGGGGATTGAATTACGATCGTCTGGGAATTTCTTATCAATTAAAACTGTCGAAAAAAGGGTATCAAACTGAAGATGTGATCCAGTTATCCAACCGGCTTATCGACAGCCTTAATGCCTGTCGCAAACGCTTACCGGATACCTTATTGCCACAGCCCTCACTCGACAGTATTTTCCGGATGGCGGGTATCGGGTACGCCTGTGCCCGGGACACCTACAGCTTTCTGAATTATTCTCATCGTTCCATCAAACCCAGTTTATTTACGGATTTGGCAGACTGGATGGGTTTTACCGGGTATTATAATCCTTTTACAGGAGAGGCACAGGTACGGACAGATGTGCCTAAACTGGTATTACCCTTTGTAGCCTGTCATGAAATAGCGCATCAGCTGGGGTATGCCAGTGAAAGTGAGGCCAATATGGTTGGATTGATAGCGGCATTGGCCTCAGATGACCCTTTCTTCAGGTATTCAGCTTATAATGATATGTTCAGTTATGCGCAAGGGGAGGAACTGTATTTGCTGGCAATGGATAAAGATTCAACCGGGTTTCAACTGGCGATACATTCTAACCGCGAAAGGATGGACACATTGGTAAGAAAGGATCGTAAAGAAGTACGTGAATTTTTCCGGAAACGTCAGCATAAAAATTCTGCAACCTTAAATAATCTCTACGATCAATATCTCCGCATCAATAACCAGGAAGCGGGTCTGAAAAGTTACAATGAAGTAATAGGCTGGTTCATTGCGTATCTTAAAAAACAGGAGAAAGCTGGGGAGTGAGTAGTGAGTAGTCAGTAGTGAGTGAGCGATTCAATATTTTAGCCCTTGCCAACTCACGGCTCACTCCTCACTACCTACTCCTCACTTTAAAATTTATTCTTCCACATCATACTCTCTACCGGCTTATTGGGCTGGCCGCTGTATTTGGCGTTTGATTTCTGGTTGTATTTTACTTCGATTTCTCCTTCAACCGGGAAATAAATGAGTTGACCAATCGGCATACCGTGATAAACACGAACGGGTTGTTTGCAGGAAATTTCAAGTGTCCAGTTACCACAAAAACCAACATCGCCTTTTCCGGCAGTGGCATGGATATCGATACCCAATCTGCCTGTTGATGATTTTCCTTCCAGGAAAGGAACATGTGCATGGGTTTCCGTGTATTCGAGTGTTACGCCGAGATAGAACTTATGTGGTTCGAGTACATAACCCTCTTCTGGAATGTCGAAGTATTCAATTTTATTGTGTTTTTTGGCATCCAGTACTTCATCTACATATACGGCCAGTGTTTTACCAAGATGAACATCATAACTATTACTACCCAGATCGGCACGGTTATAAGGTTCAATTTTAATAGTGCCTTTATCTATTTCCTCTAAAATGCGTTTGTCGGTGAGAATCATTCCTGAATTTGTTTTGGGTTGGGATGCAAATAAATCTTAAATCTGCAATCTAAAACGCTCAACGTTCAGGGTGCCGCTGTTTTATCAACAAGATATCAACGAACATACCCGTTTGGCTGTCTGGAAGATAGCTGAACCGGAATCTTTTTTCCTGGAAACTGTAACATTAAAGAAAGAGATCACGCATCCGCATAAACGGTTACAACATCTTGCAGGCCGTTATCTCCTGCGTTATTTGTTTCCCGATTTTCCTGCAGAATCTATTGCCATCGCAGATACCCGAAAGCCATTTTTACCTGATGAACAATATCATTTTTCCATTTCTCATTGTGGTGATTATGCCGCAGCAATTGTAAGCCATAACGAAAGGGTAGGGATAGATGTTGAGTTATTGACACCAAGGGTAGAAAAAATAAAACATAAATTCCTTCATCCGGATGAATTGAAAATGCTGGAAAATGCAACTGTAGATCCAATTACAGTGCTCACTTTACTATGGAGCGCCAAAGAAGCCATGTTTAAATGGTGGGGAAACGGCGAGGTAGACTTTAGCGAAGCCCTTCGAATCTATGAACTACCCGAACAGGAAAGCGGAGCCATCAGCACCTGCTTTATTAAACAGGAAACTTTTCCCTTAACCTTACACTATCATCTTTTTGATAACCTGACGTTGGTGTGGACGGGGGAGAATAAGCAATAAGGAATATGAAATAAGAAAGTTGGGAATTTTTCTACTTCCTTATTTCATATTCCTTATTCCTTATTTCTCTGTTCCATTCTGTTTCTTCAGTCATCAAACCTGCTTTTAGATTTCGGTATAAGCAGCAGGTTGTTTTGGAGGGTTTGTTTGAGTTGTCTTTTTACCAGTTGCCCCATGGTGCGGGCTTTGCCGAAAGAGGTGGCGGCATTAAAATGCAGCGCAAGCTCTTCTTTTAACTGCTCCAGTTTTTCTTTAGTAGAAATGGTATCGGTACTCATGATGTCTAATAGCTCCTTGATACGGTAACGTGAAGAAACAAGTCTGTATGTCATCATCGTTCTTTCTTCTGCCTGGTATTGTGCAATGGATGATTTGTCGAGGTATTGTAAGGCAATATCAACCAGCGTTTTATTTTCTTTAAAGAATTGCGGCAGGTACAGATTTTTCCTGCCTTCGTACGACTGCTGATCGAAATCGATGGCCCTGATGCGGTATTGGAAATCTTCAATATCGGGAATGATGTTGACCACGAAATTGTAAGAACGCATATCGCCCAGTAACTGAACAAAACAGCGTTCATTAAATTTTACAAATTCTTTTGCCAGGCGGATCAGGTTGGTGTTCGCGCTGTTGAGGTGTTCGGCAATAAAAATATCACCCGGTATTCCGGGAATATGTTCTTCTATTAATGTATCCCTGTCGGTAAAATAAGTCATGCGATTAGGGGAGAGGAGGTGTTCCAGCTCTAAGCCATACACACGACTTGCATCTGCCTGTTTAATATAGTAATGATCGTAGTTATCGTTGAACTTATTTACAATCCGTATGCGGAAAGGTTGACTATTACCAAAATAGCAAAAATCAATACGGGCCACATCGAGGTGTTTGATAAAACTCATATCGCCTTCTGTTTTAAGGATGGCATAAATACGAACAAGGTTTTCGCGCAGGTATTCCCATTCGCGCATATCGTACGATACTTTTTCCCAGGAAGTATCTTTTCCCTGCCGGTCTTTGAGTGGAACAGAATAAGTGTATCGTTGCAGGTTGCGATAGCTGACTGGGAGTTTTACTTCGCGGCTATAACGCAGAAGATACTTTCGCAATGCATCGTTAACAGGAAATATGGGCTTTTTCTTTGAGGGCTTTTCAGCTTCACCGGATGAAATGATATGTCCGAATACATTACTCAAGTGTCAGTGGTTCGCTATCTTCTAATAAATTCAGGTTTACTGCATCTGCACCGGCAATACCTTCAATAGATCCTTTTATGTGGACCGCATTCAACAATACTTTTTCAAGTTGTTTCTCCCTTGCTTTCCAGAGTTTTTCCATGGCATCACGTTCTTTCTGTATACTTATTTTCATGGTCATAAAACCTTCACGAATGGCTTTCCATTGCTCACTGAATTCTGAGCCAATCAGGTAGTCGTATAGCATAACCATTTTATCGCCTTTGTTTTCCTGGCTTTTCTTGGCGTCGGCAATTTTCAGCAGAGCATTGCGTAATAATAACGCTACACTTCTCACTTCATTAAAGGTACAGATGTAAACACCGTCCTTCTCTCCAAAACGATCCATATCTTTGGGAAGTGCCTGTGTAACAATAATAGCCACCTCTGCACCGAGGTTACGCATGTCGTTTTTGAGTTTCTCAATCCAGTCATTCTGAAAATCTTTGGTCCGCTTACTCTCATAAATAATTTTACCTGCTTCATTACCAAACTGGTTACGTACAGTCTGAATACAATCGGCCCCGCGCACACCTTTGCCTACTTCTTCAATCTTATCAAAAGGGAAAGTAGTTTGTAATAATGATTCGAGCATGAGCTCCTGAACCTCACCCTGCAACTGCATGCTGCCCTGTTCAGATTTACGGCGCATTTCTTCCACCAGTTTTTTCTGATCCTCTATCTGTTTGTCTTTTTCTTTTAGTTTGAGTAAGAATTCCTGTTCCTTGAGAATAGATTTTTCTGATTCTTCCTTCATTAATTGTTCTTTAAGTCTTTCTCTCTCTTCCAGTAATTGCCGTTGAAGTAAAAGTTCCATTTCTTCTTCTCTGGTTTTGAGGGCTTGTTCTTTCTGAAGAAATTCCAGTTCTTTTTTGCGGGCTTCTTTTAGTTTTTCTTCTTTTTCTTTATCAGATTCTTGAAGAAGCCTTAGCCGATTTTCATACTCATCGGCCATATTTTTTGATACGGTCTCTTGTACTTCAGAAGTGATTCTTTGTTTTTCCTGGGCTAATTTTTGAGCAAAAATTTCATTCTCTCTTTTTCTTTTTTCCTCAAACTGTTTCTGCTCCTCAGCCAATCGTTTTTTTTCTTCTTCTACACTTTGAAGAGAAGTGTTCAATTTTTCCTGAAACTCTTTTTGATATTTCTGCTCTAGTTCCGCGGATAAAACATTTTCAATATCAAATTCATGACCACATTTCGGACATTTTATATCAGATTGCATAATCTATTTTTAGCTGATAAAAAGGAAAGCTACAAAATAAAAATCCCATCTTTTCAACCATATTGGTGAAAAAGATGGGATAGTGCGGAAGAGGAGATTCGAACTCCCACGCCCGGTAAAAGGCGCTACCACCTCAAAGTAGTGCGTCTACCAATTTCGCCACCTCCGCTATTGAATCTGCCGTTTTAAAAACTCTTTACCGACGCCTGATTTCAAGTATTTTTCACGCTCTCTTGCGTGCTCTCTTGTGTTACATTCTTCAGAATAAATAAGGGTAAATGGTCTGTAGGCTTTTGTAGACCTGTTTTTACCGTTATTATGTTCCTCAATTCTTCTGTTTATGTTATTGGTCAGGCCTACATAAATATAGTTTCTGACAGTGCTTTTTATGGCATAAACATTAAACATGCAATTTTACCTCAAAGTAGTGCGTCTACCAATCCTGCCTGCCGGCAGGCAGGTTCGCCACCTGCCGCATTCTTTGGAACGGCAAATATACAGTGAATCAGGAAATGAAAAGGTTACTGGGCGAAGATTTTATTTACATCCGCTCCGGAACCCTGATACCCAGTACCGACATTCCATTCTTTAAAGCCTGCGCAGTTAATTGCGATAACTGCAAACGCAACTGTTTCTTTTCCACTGTCTCCGCATTGGCAATAGAGTGTTCGGTATAAAATGAATTGAATGTTTTTGCCAGGTTAAACACAAAAATCGCCACTTTCGAAGGATCATGTTCTGAAGCTGCTTCCTTCAAAACAGATGGAAACTGCTCGAGCGTTAAGAGCAGTGATTTTTCGAGAGCGAGGAGTGGTGAATGTCCAAAGCACTCCTGAGTGAGGTCAATGGTCAATGGAGAATCGGCTTTATCATTCACCATTGACCATTCACCATTGCCCGCAGCTTTTCTCAGTATACTCCTGATCCTGGCATGTGTGTACTGTATAAACGGACCGGTAAACCCGTGGAAATCGATGCTTTCTTCGGGGTTGAAAATCATTTTCTTTTTTGGGTCAACCCTTAACAGAAAGAATTTAAGTGCACCCAGACCGATTGTATCGTATAGTTCGGTGAGTTCATCAGCAGTAAAATCTTTTACCTTGCCCAGTTCCTCCGTTTTCAGACGGGCAATATTTACCATTTCATCCACCAGGTCATCTGCATCTACAACAGTACCTTCTCTGCTTTTCATTTTTCCGGAAGGCAGTTCCACCATGCCGTAGCTCAGATGATAAATACCATTGGCAGAAGGTAACTGAAGTTTCTGACAAATCAATTTTAATACCTTGAAATGATAATTCTGTTCATCACCTACTACATAAATACTCTGGTTGGCATTAAATTCTTTTTGTTTCTGTTCAGCCAAACCAATGTCCTGTGTAATATAAACGGATGTGCCATCTTTTCTTCTCACCAGTTTTTCATCGAGTCCGTCTACTGAAAGGTCGATCCAAACACTGCCATCTTCTTTCTGGTAGAAAACCCCTTTCTGTAAACCTGTTTCTACCAGGTCTTTTCCTAACAGATAAGTATTGCTTTCGTAGTAGGTTTTATCAAAATTGCTGCCGATACGCTCATAAGTGGCGTTAAATCCTTCATAGACCCAGCCATTCATGTTGCGCCATAGTTCCATTACTTCGGACTTGCCGGCTTCCCAGTCGATCAGCATTTGCTGGGTGGCTTTCATGATAGGGGCTTCTTTTTCTGCCTGTTCCTCGCTCATACCACCAGCTACCAGTTCCTGCATTTCTAACTTATAGGCATCGTTGAATTTAACGTAATAGTCTCCTACAAAGTGATCGCCTTTGATACCCGTTGAAGCAGGTGTTGCACCATTTGCAAAGCGTTGCCATGCGATCATACTTTTACATATGTGCACACCACGATCGTTAACAATACAGGTTTTTACAACATCGTTACCTGTAGCTTTCAATATTTCAGCAATACTCCAGCCGAGAAAATTATTTCGAAGGTGACCTAAGTGCAGGGGTTTATTGGTGTTGGGAGAAGAGTATTCCACCATTACTTTCTCTTCACGGGGCTTGCCGAACCCGAATTTTAAATCAGCAAAAGATCGGTCGAGGAACTGTAACCAGTAATTATCGGCCACCGATAAATTCAGAAAACCTTTAATGATATTATAGCCACTGAATAATGAAGGATTGGCTTCCAGCAATGCCTTGCCCATTTCCTCACCCAAAACATCGGGCGATTCTTTTAATTGTTTTACCAATGCAAACAATACAACCGTATAATCGCCTTCAAATTCAGGTTTGGTGGCATTTACCAATACCTCATTGGGCTGCATATCAACCTGGTATAATGTTTTAATTGCTGCCGATGCCGCCGATTTTATCTGGTCTACAACACTCATATTCATAATGGTTACGGCGGCAAAAGTAATTAATTAAGCCCTACCTTCGCCGGGTTCATGCGAAACTTACACGAACATATCAGGGGCTTTATATTGAGCGTTGTGGATTTTTTTTATCCGGTTTTCAAAAAGATCATGCCCCTGCAAACCTATCGGTACGCGGCTTGTGGTGGATTTAATACCAGTCTGGATATCTTCCTGTTTTTCCTGTCCTATAATTATATTTTTCAGAAAGAAACCCTCCATCTTCCATTTATTGCCATTAGCGCCCATATTGCGGCCTTTCTTGCAGCTTTTGTGGTTACTTTCCCAACAGGATTTTATTTGAGCCGGTATGTGGTTTTCCAGGAAACTTCAGTGGCAAAAAGAAAACAGCTCAGTAAGTATTTCCTGGTGGTATCGGGATGTTTCATTTTGAATTATGGATTCCTGAAACTCTTTGTTGAAGTGTTCGGATGGTATCCCACATTCTCTAAAATCATTACAACTTTTTTTGTAGTAGCCTTCAGTTATTTTACCCAAAAGAATTTTACGTTTAAAGCACCGGCTAATTGATGAATTAATGATTGTTGATTTGCCTTTGGTAGACCGGTTGCAGGGTTTTGTCTTTTACGGGTTTGATGTAAAACATGAGCGTGGCAATACCCGATTTTTCTGCATGTATGATTCTTATTTTATGCAAACCTTTTGAAAGCTCAATACTTGCCCTGTGATGAGTGTATTCATCATATGTGGTGAATTTGGGATCCCAGCCATCAAGCACCAGCTTACCATCTACGTATACTTTTACAAAATCATCGGCTGTAACTGCTATATCATAGAAACCTTTTTCTGTTGCAATATCAGTAACTGCTTCTGTGGCAAAAGAATCTGCAGGTAAATTTTTGCCAATGCTTCCCCACCAGGTGAAATCAAGCTTTGAGAGCGTATCAATATAAATAGGTGTTGTTTTGAACAGGGTCATGAAAGCATCAGTTGAGGTTAAAGGGTCTGATATAACATCCCATTTAAACCAGCGGGTGGTCCATTTTTGTGGTAATGAAAATTGCTCATACTCAAATAAAGAACCCCTATTTTCTTCTTTGCCAAATACATTGCGATAGGAGGGGCCATCATACTGTAAACGAATATATTTTGCCGGAGCATTACCAACAGGTTTGGCAACCAGTACGGAAGGGAAACTGTCTTTCCCTTTTTCAATTATCTCAAAACCATTCAAGTCTTTTATTTTCCATGCACCTGTTTTCCCCAATATGTCAAATTGGTACAAGCCTGTGCTATCAACATTTTTCAGCCATAATAAAGGATATTGAAAATTGTATGGCCCCCATTGTGTGATACGAATATTTTCTTTTCCCTTCGGAAACAGGGGGTCGGGTCTTTTGGTAACTGGCACTTTCTTTAATCTTTCATCGGGAACATAATCCATATCAAGTGGATCATCTTCACGGGAAGTATCAATATCACTGGTTCTCTCACCCAGTTTCAGGTTTATGGTATATGCCATTTTCTGGTTACCACTAAATGCTACCGTATCTGTTCCCATAATATCATAAATGGTTTCAGTAGCCGTAAACTGGTTGGCGGCGATCCAATAGTTCATGCTTCTTGTATCTCTTACCTGCGCATATTTCCAGTTGGCAGGCTGTGTGGCACGCGCCCATAATTTAATAGCTGTTTTGTCGTAGAGAAAACGGTTGATAGCAATATTATTGTTCTGCCCATGTTCAATGGCAATACCGATCCTGTTAAAAGCAAAATCGTTATCGGTAAAATCACTGTCAAAACTATAACCACCCCATATTCCATGATCGCAATCACGGATCACATTCTTCATGATCAGGTTCCGGCTAAAAGTAACTTCTATGCCATTGGTAGGAGCATAGGAGAAATCATTAGCATAAATAAAATTATCATTACAACCACCTTCACCTGTGTCCATGGTATGTTGTCCTGCCCAGAGGAAAAATCCATCACCACTATGCGTGGCACTGTTGTAGGCAAAAATATTTTCGGTACACTGTTCAAACACAAGGAATCCTGCACTGTCCTGCCCACGTTTATATTTGCCATGACTATAACCCCGCACGTTCCAGTCGAGACGGTTGTGATAAAAAGTATTAAAACTGCTTCGGTATAAACCAATACCAATTCCTGAATTGAAAGAGAAATTATTGTTGTATACAACTGCTTTTTCCGAGCGTGTCATCATGAGTCCGCATTGTCCGCTCGTAATAGTATTATTTACAATCAGGGTATTTTTGCATTGATTAAGATAAATACCCGCACCATATCTTTTCCATTCCTGGTTTTCATTTTTATGGTAACTCATCCAGTCGCTGATGTCCTCTCTTTCCCGGTTACTTTTTTGCTCCTGTCTGTAATTATAGCTAAGGTCACAGTTCTCAATACTTAATTTGTCTACACTGTCTGCCAGTATGGCTATTTTATAACCATGGATATTGGCATTCCTGATACTTATATTTTTTGAGCCTGGTAATATGTGAATGGCTACTCCATAAAACTCATCGGGTCGGGTTTTGTCATTCGATCCCTGAAGGATCACCTCTTTCATATCTACCGTAATATTCTCTCCTTTAATTTCAATCAGGGGCGACTCGGAAATGGTATTGAGGGTATATAAACCCGGTTGGAAACGGGTGGATGAGATGATTTTCATGCCCTGCACAGGCTTAGCTATGGACATATCCTGAGCCGAAACAACTAAAAGAAGACCTGACAATACCCAGGTAAACAGATATTTGAAATACATGCTTAAAACTAAGATTTTCTGTTATATGGGATGCCAAATGGCAGATTTTGCATAGAACATCTGTCAGAAACGCATTGATTTGGAGCTGTTTCGGTAGCTATTTCTGGATGGGAGGGATGGGTCTGACAATTTTTCATTTCACTGCCAGATGGCATAATGATTGACATATAAATGCCGATTATTAACCTGAAATCAATAGTTATGGGCAAGATAATAGGCATTGACCTTGGAACAACAAATAGCTGTGTGGCCGTTATGGAAGGTAGCGAGCCGGTAGTGATTGCAAATGATGAGGGACGCAGAACAACTCCTTCCGTAGTGGCATTCCTGAAAAACGGGGAACGTAAAGTAGGAGATCCTGCTAAACGCCAGGCCATTACCAATCCGCAGAACACTATTACAAGTGTTAAGCGTTTTATGGGCCGTCGCCACGATGAAGTAACCGAAGAAATAAGCCACTGGAGCTATAAAGTAGCCAAAGGCGATAACAATACGGTACGCGTAGCCATAGATGATCGTTTATATACCCCGCAGGAAATTTCTGCTATGATTCTTCAGAAAATGAAGAAAACGGCTGAAGATTACCTGGGTCAGGAAGTAACCGAAGCGGTTATTACCGTACCCGCATATTTTAATGATGCACAACGTCAGGCCACTAAAGAAGCCGGAGAAATTGCCGGTCTGAATGTTCGTCGTATTGTAAACGAACCTACTGCTGCGGCACTGGCTTATGGCCTGGATAAAAAACATTCCGATCAGAAGATCGCTGTATTCGACCTTGGTGGTGGTACATTCGATATCTCCATCCTCGAACTGGGTGATGGCGTATTTGAAGTAAAATCAACGAATGGTGATACGCACCTTGGAGGTGATGATTTTGATAAAGTGATCATGGACTGGCTGGCGGATGAGTTTAAGAGCCAGGAAGCAATTGATCTGCGTAAAGACCCTATGGCTTTACAGCGTTTAAAAGAAGCTGCTGAAAAAGCAAAAATTGAACTGAGTTCATCTGCGGAAACTGAAATTAACCTTCCTTATATCACGGCAGTAGATGGTGTGCCTAAACACCTTGTACTGAAATTAACACGTGCGAAATTTGAGGCACTGGCCGATAATTTATTTGCACGTTGTTTAAAACCCTGTGAGGCTGCATTAAAAGATGCGGGTTACAGTACTTCACAAATTGATGAAGTGATCCTGGTAGGTGGTTCAACCCGTATTCCTAAAGTACAGGAGATTGTAGAGAAGTTTTTCGATAAGAAACCCAACCGCGGTGTAAACCCCGATGAAGTAGTAGCCGTAGGTGCCGCTATACAGGGTGCAGTATTAACCGGAGAAGTAAAAGATGTGTTGTTACTCGATGTAACACCGTTAGGATTGGGTATTGAAACTATGGGCAGCGTAATGACCACCATGATTCCTTCCAATACTACTATTCCTACCAAGAAAACAGAAGTATTCTCAACAGCCAGCGATAACCAGCCGGGTGTACAGATTCATGTATTACAGGGAGAGCGCCCAATGGCCAATCAGAATAAGAGCCTGGGTATTTTTAACCTGGATGGAATTCCACCGGCCCCAAGAGGTGTACCCCAGATTGAAGTAACTTTTGATATTGATGCCAATGGACTCTTGCATGTAAGTGCAAAAGATAAGGGAACCGGTAAAGAACAGAAAATTCGTATTGAAGCGGGTAGTGGTTTAAGCAAAGAAGAAATTGAAAAGATGAAAGCGGAAGCCAAAGCCAATGAAGTAACAGATAAAGAAGCACGTGAAAAAGTAGAGAAGCTGAACCAGGCCGATAGTTTAATCTTCCAGACTGAAAAGCAATTCAAAGAGTTTGGAGATAAAATTCCTGCCGATAAAAAAGCACCGATTGAAGCAGCGTTAACCAAACTGAAAGAGGCTCACAAAAATCAGGATATTGCTGCTGTAGATGCTGCAATGACTGAAATGAATACTGCCTGGACAGCAGCCAGTGAAGAAATTTACAAGGCGCAGCAGGAAGCCGGGGCACAACCCGGAGCCGAGGCACAGCCCGGTACCGAGCAGGCAAACGGATCAGCAAAAAATGATACCGTTGAAGATGCCCAGTTTGAAGAAGTGAAATAAACATAAAGTCAGCAAAGCCTCCACATGGAGGCTTTTTTATAAGGGTAAGAACATGCAATTATTATTATTAGCTTTTATAATTGGGCAATTTAGCATTACTTCTAATGCGTATACTATGAAAAACCATTCAGAGCATAACGATAGTTTGAGCAAGGAAATTAGCAAATACAGTTATAAGTGCCATGCTTTATATCCCGAATTAAAAGCTGGTGATAATGTTGATATGGGAACTTGTTTTTTCGTATCAAAAGGAGAGGATGCGTTTTTTATAACTGCGTTACATGTGGCTAGTGGGGTGAATACGGTTTCAAAAAAGGCAAGAACGTTATTTGATTTTTTGGTAATAAAGAATAATAAAAATGATATTTTAATTGATGTCAAAGGGGTACGTAATGAAATTTTAAACATCGATCTCCCACCCGGTATGGCACTTTATGATGTTTTTATTAAAAAAATAGATAAGACTATTCTTCAAAGACATAACATAAATAGTATACAATATGATGATTTTTTAATGACAGAAGTTCCTGATAAAAAATGGCAAATATATTCAGTGGGTTACCCAACTACAATTAAGAGAATAAATGCAGATTATGCGATTCCTTCATTTCAATCTGGTATTATAACAGATGTCGGTAGAAATAGCGATAATCTATTTTCGTCGAGTATGTCAGTCGAGCCGGGTATGTCTGGGGGGCCTGTTTTTACAATTCTAAATGAAAAAATAAAATTAATTGGTGTAATAAGTGCAGGTAAGGTGGATACGTCACGAATATCTAAAATTATCTTTACGGGTAGACAAATTCAATCTAGGCGATATTGGTAATTGATAAAATGCACTCAAGATAGACCTTATAAATTGTCAAGGCCCCGATTAAAAAACCGGGGCCTTTTTATATACCTGTAAATGAGAAAACTATTTTACCAAAGATTTATTCCGGAACAGGATATATTACTCAAGTTTTGGACTTGATGTTCTTAAAAATTATACTTCCTGTATGAGTGTAGAATTGCTGGTGAAATCTTTTACAAAAGAACTGTTCTTTTTTTCTGCATATAAAACCCTGTACTTTTCACCTGCACTTAACCGTTTCCACCAGGGACGTGATGAAGCGGTGAATAAAATACAGGCCTGGATTTCCATGAATAACAATTCGCTGTCAGAAAAAACTCGGGCTTCGCGATAGGGTTTATAACGAGCAGTTGTATGCATGGCATTTATTTTTCTCAAAATTATTTATTGCAAACGAAAGAAAAAGGCTTTCATGAAAAAAGAGTAGTAATGCTCCGTATAATTACCTAATACTCTTTTTGAAGCGAAGTTTACTTCGTCTCAAGTTATATTATAAGGTATCGCAATTTGCGATACCTTATTCTTCTTTTTCATCAGCTCTTCTAAAACCAATCCTTCGCGTATTTGATTCCTGCATCAATAATTTTTGAAAAAGCCCAAATACTGTTTCGAAATCTTCATCATGTTTATCTACACGTTTGCCTATTCGCTCCAGTGTAAGTAATACTTCTTGGCTGTTGGATAATAAAGCCCGCATCTGTACAAAAATTTCAATAATCCGGATACTTACTTTTAAAGCCTTCTCTGTTTTTAAAACATTGGCAAGCATCAATATGCAGTGTTCGGTAAAGGTCAATGGTATGGCGCCACCTAAATGTTGTACAGAAGGTATCGCATTTTGCGATACCATGAATTTGATTTCTTTCTGATTGAGTGGAAACATAAAGTGTTTGGGAAATCTTTTCAGGTTTCTTTTTACCTGCTCTCTCAGCCTTGTGGGTATTACATCATACAGTTTTGCAAGATCGCGATCCAGCATAATTTTTTGGCCTCTTACCAGGTGAATATGCTGTGTAATGGTTTCGTCTGTAAATTTTTCATTCCGTTTGGAAGGCATAAAAAAAGTTTCAACTAATCTATCATGATCCATTGACTTTTTTTACCGTATTTATACCTGATTTTTATTGCGATAACTACCTGTTTTAAGGTATCGCAATTTGCGATACCTTATTTGGTAATGCGGTAACACCAGCGTTTTAATTTCCCCTCAAAATCAAATGGGGTGGTTGCTTTGGTGATATCTTTAATGTCTGCAGCTTTTATCTGCTCAGTATCGAGCATAAATTTGCTGTAGTTGGTGCTGAAAAAAAGCGTGCTACCGTTTGTTATGGCAGCCAATACATCATTAACCAGTTCCACATGGTCACGCTGGATGTCGAGGAAATCTTTCATGCGTTTACTGTTGCTGAAAGTTGGCGGATCCATAATTACCAGATCAAAACTATCGGGCTTTAATGTCTTCAGGTATTGCTTTACATCGGCATGTACAAAAAAGTATTTGTCTTTATCCTTAAACCGGTTGATCACCATATGATCCTCTGCCCAGTTGAGGTAAGTCTTTGAAAGATCCACAGACGTAACAGATGCGGCACCACCCGCAGCTGTGTACACGGAAAAAGAACCTGTATAACAAAATAAATTCAATACTCTTTTACCAGCAGCTATTTCTCTGGTCATCTGTCTTGTAATACGATGATCGAGAAACAAGCCGGTATCAAGATAATCGGCCAGGTTCACCAGAAATTTCAATCCATTTTCCTCAACGGTAAAGAATTCTTTTTTACTGTCTATTTTTTCATACTGCTCATCTCTGTGCGACATTCTCTTCCGCTGGCGAACAAAAATGGAAGCGGGTTTAATCTCTGTTATTTCGGTGATTACAGCAATACACTCATCGAGCCATGCTTCATGTTCTTCATCAGTCATACCATGTCTGCGAAGGTATTCCGCCAGGTAAATCTTATCCTCATAAAATTCAATCGCAAAAGGAAACTCAGGGAGATCGTGATCATACACCCGGTAACAGGTAATGCCCATTCTTCTGGCCTGCTTATGCCGGTGTTTATACACTTTCGATAAGCGGTTGCGGAACATTTCCAGTTTGGGACTTTCAGACATAACGCAAAGATAATGGGGGAGGCCTTATGAGCAGTTATTCAGCCATTCACGGAAATTAGCAGTTAAACCGCTGAGTTTCTTTTATATTTAAGACCCAAAAATCAAACTGCATGCGAAAACTCATGATCACAATGCTACTGTGTTGGGTGGCAGGTACTATTAGCGCCCAGGACTACAGTAATGCAGCGGAACAGGCCAACAGGCTCAATGCAATAGCCAAAGCCTATCCGCAACTCACCACACTCAAATCATTGGCTAAAACCAACAGCGGTAAAGATATCTGGCTGCTGACCATCGGCACAGGTAAAACAGAAACCAAACCTGCTATTGCAGTAATAGGAGGTGTTGAAGGCAATCATTTGCTGGGTACTGAAATGGCAATCGGATTTGCAGAACAATTAGTAAAAGGATCGACCACAGACAGTATCCGCACATTACTCAACCGCACCACTTATTATGTGTTCCCGAATATGAGTCCGGATGCAATGGAACAATATTTCAATAAAATCCGTTCTGAAAGAACAGGCAATGCAACAGCAACAGATGATGACCGCGACGGTAAACAGGATGAAGACGGATGGGATGATCTGGATGCAAACGGAAAAATTACTTTCCTCCGGGTAGAATCAGTAACTGGCGATTATAAACTGCACCCCGATGATGCGCGCGTGCTCATTAAAGCAGATATGAGCAAAGGAGAGAAAGGCAAATACAAATTACTCACAGAAGGTATTGATAATGACAAAGACGGCTCGTTCAATGAAGATGGAGAAGGCGGTATTGCTTTTAATAAAAACCTTACCTATAACCACAAAACATTTGCAGCAGGAGCCGGTGAATTTCCAGCCAGTGAAAAAGAAACAAGGGCCATGCTCGATTTTCTTTACGATGCATTCAATGTATACGCAGTGGTAAGTTTTGGTACCAATAATAACCTTTCAACACCTATTGCATACAACCCACAGGCAGTAGTACAGCGTATTGTAGCAGGTTTGCTGGAGCCGGATGCCAAAGTAAATGGCATGGTTAGCGAAATGTATAATAAAGTAACAGGCAGCAAAGATGCATCCCGCACCAATGTAGCCGGTGGCGATGTACTTTCATGGGGTTATTTCCATTTTGGTCGCTATAGCTTTAGCACACCAGGCTGGTGGGTTCCTAAAACAAAACCCGATACGGCTAAAAAAGAAAAAGCATTTACGGTAGAAGACCCAACTGCCAATTACCTGCGTTGGGCCACGCAACAGGGTATTACCAACACATTCACAGAATGGAAAGCCATTCAGCATCCTGATTTTCCCGGACAAAAAGTAGAAGCAGGTGGTATTGATCCGTATGTAATGAATAACCCGCCTTATAAAATGGCAGATGATGTAGTGAAAAAGAATACAGCCTTTCTGGTGAAGCTTGCATCATACCAGGCAGAGATTGATATTATCAACCTAAAGACAGAGAAACTGGCCAATGGGTTAACCCGTATCAGTCTTGATGTGGTGAATAAAGGGAATCTATCTACACACAGTAAACTGGGTGAAAGAAACTATTTCCTGAAAAAAGTAAAAGTGGCTTTGCAAACTGCAGGCAAACAAGATGTAATTGGTGGTAAAAAAATACACCTGCTCAACAGTATTGAAGCCAATGGTTCCAACTCATTCAGTTGGGTGGTAAAAGGTATGGGTAAACTTACAGTAGAAGCAGGTTGTCCTACCGCAGGTACCAAAACCATTGAGATTAATCTTTGATCATTACAAATCATTTCAACATGGAAAAGTTTATTTCAAAAATATTCACCACCATACTCGTACTCAGTTCGGGTATGTATGTGCAGGCACAGTTGCCCAACCAGGTGTTTAAAGCCGCTGGCTCACCTGCTAATCCTAAAGTAACTGTTACATGGAACCGTTATTATGATCATGCAGGTATCAGTGAAATCTGTAAGAAAATTGCTACGGCTTATCCTGAACTGGCCAAACTGCAATCAATCGGCAAATCATATGAAGGCCGCGATCTATGGTGTTTAACCGTTACCGATTTCAAAAAAGGTAATGCCGATACCAAACCCGGTATGTACATTGATGGAAACATCCACTCCAATGAAATTCAGGGAGCAGAATTTGCATTGTACACTGCATGGTATCTTACTGAATCATTTGGTGATACCAGATTCATACAGGAGTTACTGGAAGATAAAGTATTCTATATCGTTCCAACTATCAACCCCGATGCGCGCGACAGCTACATGCACAAACCCAATACTGCCAATTCTCCGCGCTCTGGTGTAATACCGGTTGATAACGACGGGGATGGATTGATGAATGAAGATAGTTATGACGATATCAATAAAGACGGACATATTACCATAATGCGTCGTAAAAGTCAGAACGGACGCTGGAAACTCGATCCTAAAGATCCACGTAATATGATTCAGGTAGGTACTGATGAGAAAGGCGATTATGAATTACTAGGTATTGAAGGCATCGACAATGATGGTGATGGACGTGTGAATGAAGATGGTTATACTTTTGAATACGATCCTAACCGCGACTGGGGATGGGGATGGCAACCAAACTATATTCAGAATGGTGCCTATAAATATCCATTCTCCTTACCAGAGAACAGGGCCGTGATGGAGTTTGTTATGAAACATCCAAACATTGCTGCGGCACAATCATTCCATAACGCCGGCGGTATGATTCTGCGTGGTCCGGGCGGACAGGAAGATGTTGGAACTTACAATGCACAGGATATCGCCGTATACAATGCCATTGCCAAAAAAGGAGAGGAACTGATTCCGGGTTATAAATACCTGGTGGTGTACAAAGATTTGTATTCGGCTTATGGCGGTGAACTCGACTGGTTCTATGCCGGTCGTGGCATCTATACTTATTCAAATGAATTATGGACGCCGTACCTGATGTATATGCGTGATGCAACCCGTGACCCATTTGATAATACGAGTTATAGTTTTGATCGGTATCTCCTGTTTCAGGATGCATTTGTTCCCTGGACAGAATACGATCATCCACAGTATGGTAAAATTGAAGTGGGTGGTATGAAGAAGAATTTTGGTCGTGCACACCCTGGTTTTTTACTTGAATCTGATGCACATAGAAATATGGCATTCAGTATCTATCACAGTTATCATACCCCAAAACTGGAAGTGCAGGAGATCACTGAAAAAGATTTGGGTGATGGGCTGAAAGAAGTAACAGCCGTTATAGCGAACAGCCGCCTGATGCCTACGCATAGCAGCCAGGATACCAAGAATAAAATTGAACGCCCCGATTATATTACACTCACTACTTCCGGTAAAATACTATCCGGTATACAGGTAGAAAACCGTGACCTGAACCTAAGTAAAGAGCAGGAACAGCATCCCGGCACCATTGAAGTGGCTAATATTCCCGGTTTAGGGTCGGTTACTGTTAAGTGGATTGTGCAAGGTGGAGCTAAATACACGGTAAGTGTAGACAGTAAAAAAGGCGGAACAGTGTCCGCCTCTAAATAATCTTTCTTCAATCTGCGAATCTGCGGCAAAAAATCAGCCGCAGATTCGCAGATTTTTATTTTAGTTGCACCAGCGCATCTTTAATTCTTCCCCAGGCTTTCTCGATATTGCCCATACTGTTGGCAAAAGAAAAACGCACACAATTGGGCTCACCAAAAGCATCACCCATTACAGAAGATACATGCGCCGTGTTTAACAGGTACATGCTGAAATCGGCAGCATTGGTAATGGTATTGGTGCCATCAGACTTGCCATAATAGACACTCACATCGGGGAAAACATAAAAAGCACCTTCAGGTTCAAAACATTTGAAGCCGGGTATTGCTTTTACCAGCTCAAGCGTTCTTGTTCTTCTCCGGGTAAATTCTTCCGTCATGTCTTCTGAAGGGCGTAAATCGCCTGTTAAAGCTGCTACGGCTGCTTTCTGTGTAATAGAGCAGGTACCGCTGGTAAACTGACCCTGTAATTTTTCACAGGCTTTGACAATGGTGGCATTGGCTGCAATATAACCAAGGCGCCAGCCGGTCATGGCAAAGCCTTTACTCAATCCATTGATCAGTACCACACGATCCTTCAAATCTGCAAACTGAGCAATGCTTTCATGTTGTCCTACAAAATTGATGTATTCGTAAATTTCATCAGACAGGATTGTGATGTTGGGATATTTTCTGAAAACTGCTGCAAGCAATTCCAGTTCTGTTTTACTATACACTGCACCAGAAGGATTACAGGGTGAAGAGAACATAAACACTTTTGTTTTAGCTGTAATAGCAGCTTCGAGTTCGGCAGCCGTTGTTTTAAAACCATTTTCAACACTGGTTCTTATTTCTACTACTTTACCACGTGCAATCTTAACCAGTTCTGAATAAGTTACCCAGTAGGGGGTAGGAATTACTACTTCATCACCTTCATCAACCAGTGCAAGAATAGCGTTGGCCAGACTTTGTTTGGCGCCGGTGGAAGTAATAATATTTTCAGGAGCGTAATCAAGATTATTATCACGCTTCAGTTTGGTGCAAACTGCTTCTCTCAGGTCAAGAAAACCGGGAACAGGGGTATAATGGCTCCAGTTATCATTGATGGCTTTAATGGCAGCATCTTTAATATGCTGTGGTGTATCGAAATCGGGTTCACCTAAGCTAAGGTCGATTACGTCGACACCTTTGGCTCTTAATTCACGGCCTAATTTGGCCATTTTCAGTGTTTCAGGCTCATTGAAACGGTTGAGAAGCGAGGATAGTTGCATTGCTTACTTACATTAAATAAATTGGTTACTTGAATTTTGCGAGCGGAAAGTTCGTAAAAAACAAGCAAACAGGTGTAAGTTTTGGAGAAGTAAGGGAGTTTGAAGTCAGAAAAGTCCGAAAGTCGGAAAGACCGGAAGTCCTGAAGAAGGGCTCTATTTTCTAAGAGATAGTCAAAATGCATCCGCAAAACTCTGTGCAACTCTCCGTAGGAGTCCTTTGGACCGTACCATACTCCGTGCAACTCTGTGGTTTGAAATATTTTTACCACAGAGTTGCACAGAGTCGAACACGGAGTTACACAGAGGGGTTAATATTCAATTTTATACCTGCTTAAATCCGGCAACCTTTTTTTCTTTCGCTGAACTTCATGCTCATAAATGAGTTGGCCAAGGTTTTTAAGAAACGGATAACCTACGGTATCATAATCATATTTATCATCATTAAAAATGCCATCACTATTACACAAAATAGTGGCGCTTAAAAAGAATTCAATCTTCTTTTCAAAATCAATGAAATACGATACGTCTGTAAGAAAACCATAAGCGCCGCCAATTTTATTGAAGATGCGGATATGTTTTGGTGATCTTCCATTTGCTGCACCATAATACAAAAACTTGGCTGAAGCATCGCCCACTTTACTACTATCATATTTCGGGGATTCACTTTCAGAAGGGAAAGCACTCATCCATTGGTATAAAAACCGGTAATCTTCTTTGGTAAAATCAAACCGTTGCTTCCTGGGGAAGGCATCGGGCATTATCACTGTTTGTATCATCCGATGCAAATCGTGCAGGTAAAACCTGTTCTTATCATCAAATACAAAAGGCTCATTTACCAATTGATTTCCGGCATAATATCCTTTACCTAAACGGGTTTGAAAAGAAGGGAAAATAGCTTTGCTGAAAGCAGGAGGTTGCGATAGCAGGTACCCGCCGTTTTTAGTAAGAAAAGTTACGGAATGTGTTCTTCTGTTTTGTTCCTCTGTTCTGCTTACACTAAGCCGGTGACGAATGATGGCATCCGGATATCCTTTTGCAGAAAGCGTTTGCTGAATATATTCCTGACCCAAATATTCGTATAACCTGTTAAATGCATCGTTATCACTTACAAGAAATATTTGTTTGATAAAACGTTCAATGGTTGAGCGATTGGCAAGACTGTCCTGCAGTTGATTGATATGCCGTATCATATCAATACTGTCGGTAATGATGGTACTTTGCAGGCTGATGGGTGTACCTGCTCTTTTTGCCTTACTCAGTTTCTCCAGCGCCAGAAAAGCAGCGGGCATTTTAACTGTACTGGCAGGATAGAAATATTCATTCGGGTTCAGGTGAAAACCATAGTCAGTAAAAACAGGTCTGTTTTTTTTATCTCTGTCAATCTGCGTGTACATAATTTGAACGCGGAAACTATCTCTGTTTTGGAGAATCGTACCAAAAAGTTTCGGTTTTGCCTGCATCAGTTGCCTGAGCAGAACAGTATCCTGAGCATGAAGTTTTGTGACAGTGATAAAACAGAAAATTAAAAATAATCGCATGGTTAAAAATAAGAGAAAGTGGTGAAGTCCGAAAGTCGGAAAGACCGGAAGTCCGGAAGAAGGAGTTCTATTCTCTACAGATGATCAAAACAAATACGCAAACCTCCGTGCAACTCTCCGTAGGAGTCCTTTGGACCGTGCCTTACTCCGTGTCACTCTGTGGTTTTGAAATATTTTTACCACAGAGTTTCACAGAGTGGTGCACGGAGTTACACGGAGGTTGTACTATTATTAGTCACATCCGACATCATACATCAGACATCAGCTATCTTTCTTCCATACTGCTTACCTTTACCCTCTAAACGAAAACCATGCCTCACGAAGCGATTTCAGTATTCGATATGTTTAAAATAGGAGTAGGCCCCTCCAGTTCGCATACATTGGGCCCTTGGCGTGCGGCTTTGCGTTGTGTGGAAACCATCAAAACAAAACACAGTCTTGAAGAAGTGGCATCCATCACCGTACTGCTCTATGGTTCACTTGCCAAAACAGGAAAAGGACATGGAACAGATATTGCTGTTCTGTTGGGTTTATGTGGTGAAGATCCCGTTACGATTGATGTAAACAGTATTCCGCCAAAGATTAAAGAAATTGAAACCACGAAGGCATTACCCCTTGACGGTACCACATCTATCTCATTTCATTTTCCTGATAACCTGCAGTTTTTGTTTAATGAATCATTACCCTTTCATCCTAACGGCTTGTCGTTTTTGGTGGCACTGAAAAATGGGGAACATTTCAGTGAAACCTATTATTCTATTGGTGGTGGATTTGTGGTGAAAGAAGGAGAAGATAAAGGTGCGCAACAGGCCGTTGATCTTCCTTTTCCTATCAACACCGCTGATGATCTTTTACACTGGTGTATGAAAACAGGTATGAGTGTAAACGAAGTGGTGATGGAAAATGAAACGGCCTGGCGTTCTGAAGCGGCCACCAAAGAAGGAGTATTGAACATCTGGCATATCATGCGCGATTGTATTTACAGGGGATGTCATACCAAAGGGGAATTGCCCGGTGGGTTACAGGTTCGCCGCAGGGCATTCGACCTGAATAAAAAACTCATCAACAACCATACTTATACAGATCATACTTCATGGATCGAAGCCATTCGTTCGGGGGGCAATGATTTTAAATATATCCTCGATTGGGTAAGTTGTTTTGCCCTAGCTGTAAATGAAGAGAATGCCTCATTTGGTCGTGTGGTAACTGCACCTACTAACGGGGCTGCCGGTGTGATACCTGCGGTATTGCAATATTTTATAGTCTTCTGTAATGGGTACGATGATGAAAAAATTATTCGTTTTCTACTCACCGCATCGGAAGTAGGGAGCATCTTTAAAAAAGGGGCCACTATTTCCGCAGCTATGGGTGGGTGCCAGGCAGAGATAGGCGTATCATCGGCCATGGCCGCTGCTGCATTAACAGAATTGTTGGGAGGTACACAAAGACAAACACTGATGGCGGCAGAAATTGCCATGGAGCATCATCTCGGACTTACCTGTGATCCCATTGGCGGATTGGTACAAGTGCCTTGTATTGAAAGAAATACCATGGGCGCCATTAAAGCCATTACAGCATCGCAACTGGCGTTACAGAGCTCTCCGGATTATGCCAAAGTGAGCCTCGATAAAGTCATTAAAACCATGTGGGACACTGCCCTCGATATGAGCAGTAAATACAAAGAAACCGCAGACGGAGGACTGGCAATACATATTCCGATTAGCTTACCGGAGTGTTAAGTTTGATTTTTGATCTTTGATTTTTCGATTTTGGGAGTAATTTAAAAGTTAAAATTCAAAAAATCAAAGATCAAAAAATCAAAGATCAATATATGCTGTAATTTTGCAAGAAATGCACCATGTTAAACCGAATTGTTATTCTGGGTGCGGGTTTTGCCGGCTTGCAACTGGCACGCAGATTAAAGGGCTCCAGCTTTGATATCACACTGATCGACCAGTATAATTTTCACCAGTTTCAACCCCTGTTTTACCAGGTGGCCACAGGGCGATTAGAACCCAGTTCCGTTTCATTCCCACTGAGAAAAGTATTTCAGAATAAAGCTAATGTACATGTTCGCATAGCAGGTATTGAACGGATTGACCACGCAGAAAAAAACGTGCACACAGACGCCGGTGTTTTTGCATATGATTATCTGGTAATAGCCACAGGATGTACCACTAATTATTTTGGGAATAAAAATATTGAACGACATGCTTTTCCGATGAAGTCAACAACGGAAGCCATTGCGTTGCGGAACCGTATCCTGCTCAATTTTGAACATGCATTGCATGCTTCACCTGAAGAGCTGGAGGGAATAATGAATATTGTGGTGGTAGGAGGTGGCCCTACGGGAGTAGAGTTGTCGGGTTCATTGGCAGAACTGAAAAAGAATATACTGCCACGCGATTATCCTGATATGGATTTCTCCAGGCTCAATGTGTATTTACTTGAAGCGGGTCCGGCTACATTAGGCCCCATGAGTAAAATAGCACAACAGAAATCGCAGGCATATCTTGAATCGATGGGTGTACAGGTAAAAGTAAATACGCAGGTAAAAGATTATGATGGAAAGCAAGTGTTACTGGCTGATGGAAGTGCCATTTCAACCAATACATTGATCTGGGCTGCAGGTGTTACAGGTAATGTGCCGAAAGGAGTAGATGCGTCTTTACTGGTGAGGGGTAATCGCATCAAAACAGATGTATTCAACCGGATGGAAGGAACGGAGACTATTTTTGTACTGGGTGATATAGCTTACATGGAAACAGCAAACTTTCCGAAGGGACATCCTCAACTGGCGAATGTGGCCATTGCACAGGCAAAAAACCTGGTAACAAATTTTAAGCGATTACAAAAAGAACAAAGCCTCCTGCCATTTCAATACAAAAGTCCAGGCACCATGGCCACTGTTGGTAAAAGAAAAGCAGTGGTTGATTTACCCTTTATGAGTTTCCAGGGACGTTTTGCATGGTTTGTATGGATGTTCCTTCACCTCATGCTGATACTGAGTGTAAAAAACAAACTCATCATTTTCATCAACTGGGCCATCAGTTATTTTACGAATGACACAACCTTGCGTTTGATTTTGTTGCCCGCGAAGCGGAAGGAGATTTTTTGATTTTTTGATCTTTGATTTTTCGGTATGATATCTGAAATCAAAAAATCAAAGATCAAAAGATCAAAAAATCAAAGATGATTCCTCTGAATAATCCCTTATCTCATTGTACAACGTGCCTCTCTCTACCGGTTGTCGGTTCACCTGTTTAATGAGTTGAACCAGTTCTTCGGTACTCATGCTGGGTTTTTGCTCCTCGCTGCCGGCCATCGCATAAATTTTAGTAGAGTCGTCAATGGTGCCATCAATATCGTTTACACCAAAAGATAAAGTAAGTTGTGCATTCTGTCTGCCCAACATGGGCCAGTAAGCTTTGATGTGCGGAAAATTATCCATATACAAACGTGATACGGCATACATACGCATATCTTCCACCACAGAAGATTCGGCAATATGACTCATATCATTATCCTTATTCCGAAACTTGAGTGGAATAAAAGTATTGAAACCTCCTGTTCTATCCTGCAACTGGCGCAGTTTATCCATATGATCTATGCGGTGCCAGAATTCTTCAATATGTCCGTAGAGTAAAGTGGCATTACTGTGCATGCCTAATTTGTGTGCGGTTTCATGAATGTGTAACCATCCGTTGGCATCCACTTTATCTTCACAGATCTGTTTGCGGATATCGGGATGGAATATTTCGGCACCACCACCTGGTAAAGAATCAAGGCCTGCTTCATGCGCCAGACGCATACCTTCTTCCACACTTACTTTGGCCTTGCGGAACATATAATCCAGTTCAACAGGTGTAAATGCTTTAACATGTAAGTCTGCACGATGTGCTTTAATGGTGCGCAGGAGTTCAAGAAAGAAATCGAGGTTCATTTTGGGGTGAACACCACCAACAATATGTACTTCGGTAACGGGTTTGCCGTCGTAGCTTTTAACGATATGCATCATCTGATCGATACTCAGTTCCCAGCCTTCTTCACGATGGGCATAAAGACGGGAGTAAGAGCAGAACTTGCAGGAGAACACACATACATTGGTGGGTTCAATATGAAAATTGCGGTTGAAATAGGTTTTATGACCATGCTTTTCTTCACGAAGCCAATTGGCAAGGGTGCCAAGCCAGGAGAGAGAACCTTTTTCGAAGAGGGTAACACCATCATCAAAAGAGATGCGTTCTTTGTGTAGAATTTTTTCGCCGATATTTTTTAACTGTGTATCTGACTGTGTGGCAACCAATACAAACGGGTCTGAAATTCGCTCGCTCATCTTCACTTAATTTGAATGCAAAAATACGATTTTATCATGTTGTGGGTGTGGCTATTAGCTGTTAGGTGATGTTAGGATGGAATTGTGCGGAAATAAGCAGACAGTACTTCCACCAAACAGCAATAAGGGCCTTCAATCCTGTTGCTCTCACCCTAACCCCTCATACCCAACCCCTCTTCTCACTTTAAAGCCCACGCTGTATACAAAGCAAAATATAAATGGATGCAAAACTGTACATTGCGAAAACCTGCATGGAGAAGGAAAAGAGAAAGCATTGAGCAGGCAACAAGAAGATAAAGAAAAGCCATTGAACAATAAGAAAAACTGAAAATAGTAAAGTCGTTGTTGATAAAAAAACAAAGAAAAACGAAAACGACAGCAGGCATTTTGATGTGACTGTGCATATTTACGAAGAGCAAAAAAATGATGCAACAAAACACAAGATGTTTAATGATACATCAGTTATATGCTTTTGTACAGTGAACAATTTGATGTATTCTCCTAACATCTGTCTGAAGATTTACTCTTTGTGAAAAGAAAAGCAGTGCAGTTGATACAAAAAATGCTAACCACCCATTTTGTGCAAAACCCTTCAGATTGCTTGTTTTGAACGGAAAATAAAGGGTTTGCAACAGATATAATGAGTTGAATGTGAGTAAATCGTATAAAAAAGAAGCATAAAAATTTGGCTGTTTTTTTATTTCACCTATTTTTGCACTCCCAAAACAAGGAATAGTAATATAACTTGTTGAATTATAGGGAAGATTCCGTAGCTCAGTTGGTAGAGCAATACACTTTTAATGTATGGGTCCTGGGTTCGAGTCCCAGCGGGATCACAGTCAGAAAGGTTACTACATAACGTGGTAACCTTTTTTTATTTCTGAAACTATGAACATGCTGCATCAAGGTAGCGCATCCCGATTTTATCGGGAGGGTACAGCCTTGTCCATTCCCGAAAAAATTTTAAACAGTAGCCAGGAAAGTTTTTTTGGAGGTAAAATGATTGAATTAGCTACGAAAATAGTGCAAAATGTCAAGTTTTTAACGTTAAAAACTTGACATTTTGCACTATTTTCGTAGCTTTGCCAGATGAAACAACCGGCTACTATAGCAAAACAGTTAAAAAAGGCCATTGCTGACCTTGGTGAAGGACGGGTATTCGATTACACCATCCTAGCGGGGGGGCGTTCTGAACAGGCCATTTTACAAGCACTTAGCCGGGCGGTGAATAAGGGAGAGATCATACGGATGGGAAAGGGGAAATATTACAAGCCCCGGCAAACGCGCTTTGGCATGTTAAGACCGGGGGAGGACGAATTGATTCGCTCCCTTACTGAAAAAAACGGCAAAGTTACAGGTTATCTCACAGGCTCATTGCTCTATAATAAGCTCGGGCTGACCACGCAGATCAGCAACCAGCTATTGATCGCCAGGAATGGACGCCTGCCGGTAAAAAATATACATGGATATAAAATTAAATTTGCGGCCAGGCCCTTTCCGATTACTAAAAAATACATCCCGTTGCTGCAGCTGCTGGATGTATTACGGAGTATCAAAGAAATCCCCGACTCATCAGTTGATACAGCCATCCCCGTAATAGTGGGGCATTTGAAAAAACTATCTATAGAACAATGGAGGCAACTAATAAAACTGGCGCTTGATTATAGTCCTGCAACACGCGCTTTGCTGGGTGCAATTACAGAAATAAATTTTCCGGTGGCAGATACATCTCTGCTGATGAAATCGCTAAACCCACTGACAAAATATCCAATCGGGGTAAGCAAAAAAATATTACCTAATAAAGATAGATGGCACATAGAATGATATTGCACAAATCAAAAGAATTCAAAGATATTATTGAAGCCACCGCACAGAAAATGAACCTGCGCCCTGTGTTTATTGAAAAAGACTATTGGGTGACCTATATATTAAAACAACTATCAGATTCACCATACAATACACAGATTGTTTTTAAAGGTGGTACATCACTTTCTAAGGCTTACGGTTTCATTGACCGTTTTTCAGAAGATATAGACCTGGCCGTACTCTCTCCTGCCAATTATTCGGATGGAAAAATGAAAGCATTGTTAAAAAATGTTTCTGCACACATCACAAAGGATCTCACACTCATTGATGGTCACAAAAAAGAAATAAAGTTTGGCAGGAACCGTACAACAGCATATGAATATCTTAAATCATTGGGTGAACAAAATTTTAGAGTAATGAAAGATTATGTCCTGCTTGAAATTAATTGCTCTACCAATCCGGTACCTCATAATAGGCTACCTGTACAGAGTTATGTTGGTAACTTCCTGAGGCAATATGGAGAAGAAGATTTGGTAGCAGAGAGCGGACTTGAATCTTTTACGCTCAATGTATTATCTGCTGAACGAACCTATTTTGAGAAAGCACTATCTTTAAGCCGTCTTTCATACGAGGGAATAGATACACTGAAAGAAAAAGTGCGGCATTTCTTCGACATCAGCTGCCTGCAGCAAATACCCGGGTTATCAAAGATTCATTCGCATGCATCGTATGAAATCATCCGGGCAATACGAAACGATGATGCAAACAATCGTACAATGCAGGGAGAATGGATGAATCATTCTATCAGTCATGCGCCGTTGTTTACAACACTGGAAGATACCTGGAAAAGCATTGCACCTGTTTATGAAAAAGAAATGGGGCAGCTTGTATGGTCATCTATACCAACGTCAGATGAAGTGTACGTTGCATTTGCTGCATTGAGATCATTTATGCAAACGTTCGATAAAGAATTCCCATTAGAGTAAATCCAAAACAATTAATTGGAAGCAGTTTTAAACATTCATATATTAATAAATTATTAAATGACTCAAACGTTTGGAAAAACATGGTGGGGGAGGCAATGGCTCAATTCTTTGAATAACATTGATTACAGCAACCGCCTGCCGAGGGGTAGTAGCTATGCCCGCAAAGGTGCTGTAAATAAGGTCAGGATCAAGGAGAATCACATCAACGCCAAAGTGGCTGGCAGCCGGACTAAACCGTATGATGTAGACATTATTCTGCCACCGTTTTTTGATCCCGAATTGGGGGCTTTTGTAGAGGCATTGGCGGAGCGGCCTGTAATTATATCAAAAATGCTGAACCGGGAATTGGATCCGGGCGTATTAGACATAGCAGAAGAAATGGGGCTGAAGGTTTTTCCAAAACAATGGACAGATTTTAAGATGCAATGTAGTTGTCCGGACTGGGCTGTTCCCTGTAAGCACCTGGCCGCCGTTATCTATAAAGTAAGCTCCGAGATTGACAATGATCCCTTCCTGGTGTTTAGTTTGCACAAAGTGGATCTGATTGGTGAAATGAATAAACGCGGCATTTTTATAAATAGGGAAAATGCCAAAATACCGGGCCTTGCCGATCTGTATTTTGACCAACCAACAAGGAAATCCAAAACACAGGTTTACAACCCGGAAAATGCATACACAAAGTTGTCTTATGCCAGCTTGCCCTCCATACATGAACCATTGGCAGCCTTGCTTGCAGACTTCCCGGCATTTTACCCGGGAAGCGGCAATTTCAAAGAAAAATATATTGCCGAGTTGAGTCGTAATGTAAAAAATGCACAGAAAATACTACAGGGAAAAATTAGCCTGCAATCATTATTGAACCACACCTTGCAAGATGAGCAAAAGATCAATACACATAGCCTGAACAAGATAACCATTAACGAAAATTACTGTTCAAAAGTATTTATTAACAATACGGTATTCTCATTTCCTCATTTCCTGGCGCAGATAGTACAGATACCTGCCACAAAAGTCTCCGATTATCAACCCTCCACTGCGTCACTACATACGGTGCTTTATTTCGCATTGCACCTGTTGGCCAATGGCGCCGTTGTGCCCCAGATAATACAACGGCCCAACAAAATGTACTCCTTCCGTTGGTTGCCGGCCATGCTTAGTAAGGAAGTAAGGGCATTGATGAATCAGTTGCAGGAGATACTGCCACCGGATATTTTTCTTTGGCAGGAAAAAGATATGCTTAGGGAGATTAATAAAGATATGCCCATTAACCTCCTCTCCGTTTTTCTCACTGAACTGATGGTCATACTCAAAGAGAAGAATGCAGATGAATTATTTCTGAACCTGTTTTTTAGAGGCATAAGCCATCCTTTTAATACGCCGGGCGAAGAAGCCTTGTGCGGCAGTGTGCAAACCTGGTTGCAAAAATATTATTTCGCACAAGGCAATTTCAAACCGCAAATAGTGGTGGAGGAAACTGTCAATAACCGTTTCCTTGTGAACATCAACGTTTGTGAAAAAGTAAAACCGATGGAAAGTCCGGCAGCGCTATGGGAAATATTAACACTAAAAAAATTTGACCACCAGCGATTCGAAATACTAAAGTCACTTACGCAGTTAAGCGGCTTTATTACCGGCCTCGATGCCTATATCAATAGCAAGGGCAAAGAACTGATGCTTATGGATAATGGCACTTTCACACCTTTTCTTTTGCAGATGATACCGGCAATACAATTATTGGATATTGAAGTCCTGCTTCCCAAGGCATTAAAAGAAATACTGAAACCTAAGGCAAGTATAAAGTTGAAAAAGAAAACCGGTAAATCGTTTCTGCGCCTCGATCAACTGCTTGATTTTGATTGGCAGGTAGCCGTTGGCGATACCGTGATGAATGAGGAAGAATTTAGAAAACTGCTGAAAAAATCAGAGGGATTGATCAAATACAAGAGCCGGTATATCTATGTAAGCAGAGAAGAACTGGAAAAACTGCACCGGCATTTCAACGCCAATAAGGAATTATCAGCATTTCAGTTGCTTCGCTCAGCATTGAGTGGCGACTATTTCGGCGCAAAAATATCCCTAACTGATGAAGTCAGGAATCTAATAAAGGAATTGTCTGAGTTTACGGAAATTCCTTTACCCAAGAACATTAATGCAGCGCTACGCCCCTACCAGCAGCGAGGCTACTCGTGGCTGTACCGCAATGCGCAAATCGGTTTTGGCTCAGTATTAGCCGATGATATGGGCCTTGGTAAAACATTGCAGGTTATCGCTACTTTATTGAAATACAAGGAAGAAGGACAACTGACGAATAAAAAAGCATTGATAGTGGTGCCCACCGGATTGCTTTCCAACTGGCAGGCGGAAATTGAGAAATTCGCGCCATCGCTTAAAACCAATATTTTTCACGGCACACACCGGAAAATAGAGAAAGGGTTTGATGTATTGCTTACTTCTTATGGTATTGTAAGAACAGAAGCGCCCAGGCTGAAAAAAATGCACTGGCATTCGTTGGTGATTGATGAGGCACAGCACATTAAAAATCAGGATACAGTGCAGGCAAAAGCCATTAAGAGTATTGGCGCCGATAATTTTATAGCCATGAGCGGTACGCCCGTAGAAAACCGGCTGAGCGAGTTATGGAGTATCCTGGATTACAGTAACCGGGGATTCCTCGGCAATAACAAAGAATTTCATGAGACCTACAGTATTCCCATAGAAACTTATAATGATGCCGCCGTTGCCGAAAAACTCAAAAAAGTAACGGCGCCCTTTATTATGCGCCGCCTGAAAACCGATAAGTCTATCATCAACGACCTGCCAAACAAGCTGGAAATGGATTGTTTTTCCACTTTGATAAAGGAGCAGGCGAGCCTGTACGAAAAAACGCTCGAAGAAGCCCTGAAAGAAATTGAGGCCATAAATCCCTCTGATAAAAAAGGACTGTTTGTACGGCAGGGATTGGTGTTGCAGATGATACTGGCGTTAAAACAAATATGCAACCACCCTGCGCAATTTTTAAAAAATAATATGCTGGATGCCTCCATGAGCGGTAAGCTGGCATTACTGTTTGACAAGCTCGACAGCATTATCGAAAGCAACGAAAAAGTGCTCATCTTCACTCAATTTACCGAAATGGGTAAAATGTTGCAACATTTCATAACCGAGCGCTATAAAGAAACGCCATTATTTTATCACGGTGGCTGCACCATTAAACAACGCAAAGAAATGGTGGACGCATTCCAGACAAACCATGCTGATAAAATCTTCATCCTCTCACTTAAAGCTGCAGGCACAGGGCTTAATCTTACCGCTGCCAGCCATGTGATCCACTATGACTTATGGTGGAACCCTGCCGTAGAGTCGCAGGCCACTGACCGTGCCTACCGAATCGGGCAAAAGAGCAATGTGATGGTACACCGTTTTATCACCAAAAACACCTTTGAAGAGCGCATCAACGACATGATTCAATCAAAAAAAGCACTAGCTCATATGACAGTGGCCACGGGCGAAAACTGGATCGGCAATTTTAGTAATAAAGAGCTTAAGGATTTGTTTAAAATGGATAAATAAGGGGTATACCATCATATAACTGGCTCCTAATTCCATCCTGACTACTTTTTAGAACGTCTATAGAACTTCATTTAAAGAATATGAGTACCCCGTAAGAATTAAATTATACTTTCTTTTTCTAAAAATATAGTACGAGCTATCCGTACCTGTTGTGCAATTGTTTAAATTTAATTCTGACGGGGTACTTATCTTTAATATGTCTATGTAATAGTTCGTTGAAAGGAATATTTGCAGTTCGCTTTTAGAGCAGGCACAATAAATTATGGAATTAAATATATTGATTACCAATGTATTTATAAAAAATAGGGTTCTCCCAGCGGGATCTCAGTCAGAAAGGTTACTACATAACAATAGTAACCTTTTTTTATTGCCACCCTTATTCTTGTATTTTTGTTTCTTAATCAACATGCTATGTCTCAATTCCTCAACAAGGTGGTAGTGGTAACGGGCGGCTCAGATGGTATCGGTAAGGCACTGGTAGAAGCCTTTTTACAGGAAGGGGCCAAAGTGGCCACTTGCGGAAGAAACTACGATAAACTATACCAGTTACAATCAACACATAGTGGACAACCATTGCTGATTCATACAGCCGATGTGAGCAAGGAGCAGGATTGTAAACAGTTTATAGACCAGGTTATAAAGTCGTTTGGTACCATCGATATTCTTATCAACAATGCAGGTGTATCTATGCGTGCATTGGTAGAGGATGTAGAGCTTGATACGATCCGGAAAGTAATGGATATTAATTTTTGGGGAACGGTATGCTGTACCAAATTTGCACTTCCACATATCATCAAAAATAAAGGAACTGTTGTAGGTGTGTCATCCATTGCCGGTTATCGCGGCTTACCGGGCAGGAGCGGTTACTCGGCTTCCAAATTTGCTGTACACGGCTGGCTCGAGGCTTTGCGTACGGAATTATTGGAATCGGGTGTAAATGTAATGTGGGTATGCCCGGGCTTTACCAGCTCCAATATCAGGAACGCAGCATTAAACAAAACGGGACAATCGCAGGGTGAGTCGCCGATGGACGAAGGAAAAATGATGAGCTCAGCGGAATGTGCACAACATATCATGAAAGCCATCATAAAAAGAAAACGCAGCATTGTTCTCACATTCACCGGTAAAGAAACTGTATTACTGAATCGTTTTTTCCCCTTTCTTGCTGATAAACTGGTGCGCAGGTTTTTCTTCAAAAACGGTGAACTGGTGAAATAAGAATGCCATCCTTACGTTATTTAGGCGGCATGCCCATTGTAACGTTGACAACCGATATAGGCCAGCGCGATTTTTTGGTTGGCGCGATCAAGGGACAGTTCCTGCAACTGGACCCCACCATCAATATTTGTGATATCACACATTACCTGCCACAAACCAATTTTCCGCAGGCATCTTATATCTGTGCAAATGCCTTTAAACATTATCCATCCGGTACTTTTCATCTGGTTATTGCCAATCTCTACGAATCGCCCATAAAATACCTGCTGATGGCAAGGTATCAACAGCAATTCATTGTTTGTGCCGATAACGGTTTGCTCACCATGATTACCGGCGAGAAACCAAAGGAAATGGTAACAATTAGTTTAAGTAATGCCCATAACCTGCTGCAAATCACATCTGCTGCTGCGGTGGCCGTAAATACGGTATCAAAAACGGGTCAGTTAAATAGTGTTGGACAACCTATTACCGCGATCGAAGAAAAATACCCGCTGAGACCTACTGTTGGTCCGAACTGGATTGAGGGACAGATATTGTTCATCGATCAGTTTGAAAATGTGGTGATTAATATAACGGAAACAGAATTTAATGAACACCGGAGGGGTAGAGGGTTTAAAATTGTGTTCAAACGCAATGAAGTCATAGAAACCCTTAGTAACAGCTATGCATCTGTTCCTGAAACAGAAAAACTGGCCTGGTTCAATTCGGCAGGATACCTCGAAATTGCACTCCGGAACGGTAATATAGCAGGTCTTTTTGGTTTGCAGGGTTTTAATGAAGAGCTTCAGAAAGTACCCTCTGTTGATACCAGCTGGTTTTATCAGACGGTGAGGGTATTTTTTGAAGGATGAGGATATGGCTGGTAGCTGTTAGCACTTAGCCAGTTTGCGTCTACCAGTAAATTTTCACTTTAATGGAAAAAAGCTAACAGCTTTCTTCCAGCCCTTAGCTATCAATTAGGTGATAGGTAGAACTCACTACTGGCTACTCACCACTCACTCCCCATTCACAATTGACCATTCACCATTCACATTTTTCAGTATTTTCGCATCCGCAACGGCAGAGGCCGGTAATCATCTAATCATCAATATTTTTTATGGCATACGACTTAATCGTTATTGGCAGTGGTCCGGGAGGTTATCCCGCAGCTATTCGTGCTTCACAGCTTGGTTTTAAAGTGGCAATCATTGAAAAAGAAAGTCTGGGTGGTGTTTGCCTGAACTGGGGTTGTATTCCCACCAAGGCATTGTTAAAAAGTGCCCAGGTGTACGAATATGTAAAGCATAGTGCCAAATATGGTATCAATGCCAGTGGTACACATGATTTTGGAGGCGTTATTAAATTTAGCCGTGGAGCCGCTGACAAGATGAATAAAGGTGTACAGTTCCTCATGAAAAAAAATAAGATTGATGTGATCATGGGGTATGGAAAAGTACAGTCAAAAGGAAAAGTAGAAGTAACCGCTGCTGATGGAAGCAAGCAGGTACTCGAAGCGAAATATATTGTAATTGCCACCGGTGGCCGTAGCCGCGAATTACCCAACCTGAAACAAGATGGTAAAAAAGTAATTGGTTACCGTGAAGCAATGGTATTACCCGAGCAGCCAAAAAGCATGATCATTGTAGGTAGTGGTGCCATCGGTGTAGAGTTTGCTTATGTGTACAACAGCATGGGTACCAAAGTAACCATCGTGGAATTTATGCCACGCATTGTTCCGGTGGAAGATGAAGACATTTCAAAAGAACTGGAAAAGAACTATAAAAAACAGGGCATCGAAATCATGACCAATGCCTCTGTTGAATCACTCGATACAAGTGGCACCGGTGTAAAGGCGCAGGTAAAAAAACAGGATGGATCAATCATAACCCTTGAAGCTGAAGTAGTATTAAGTGCAGTAGGAGTGGTGGCAAATATTGAAAATATTGGCCTGGAAGAAAATGGTATCAAAACAGAGAAAGGAAAAATTGTTGTAGATAAATTCCAGCAGACTTCTGTTCCGGGTATTTATGCAATCGGAGACTGTTCACCTGGTCAGGCGCTTGCACACGTAGCTTCTAAAGAAGGCATCAATGCAGCAGAGCATATGGCTTATCTGGAGAAAAAACACCGTCATTTACCGGAAGGTATTGACTACAATAATATCCCGGGTTGTACTTATTGCACACCTGAAATTTCAAGTGTAGGATATACAGAGAAAGCTGCAAAGGAAGCTGGTTATGAAATTAAAGTAGGTAAACTGCCATTTGT
This sequence comes from Bacteroidota bacterium, assembly GCA_049324295.1. GTDB lineage: Bacteria > Bacteroidota > Bacteroidia > Chitinophagales > Chitinophagaceae > Sediminibacterium. The sequence continues at coordinate 27,298 of JBMOKQ010000038.1, read as the reverse complement.
AGCCAGTGGTAAAGCTACAGCAGTTGGGGCCACCGAAGGTTTTGTAAAAGTAATTTTTGATGCTAAATATGGTGAGTTCCTTGGCTGTCATATGATTGGTTATAATGTAACGGAAATGATTGCAGAAGCCGTAGTGGCCCGAAAACTGGAAACTACCGCGCATGAAATCCTGAACGCTGTTCACCCACACCCAACCATGAGTGAGGCGCTGAAAGAAGCCACAGCAGCGGCATATGGAGAAGCGATAGATATTTAAACAATGTAGGATGTCTGATGGCAGATGTCTGATTTGAATGATTATAGTAAGATGCCGGATTTTGTTCCGGCATTTTCTTTTGTACCTATTTATTATTCTAAAAAATAACCTCCCGGATATTTAACTGGTATAATGCAAGGTAATTTTGTAGGATACTTGGGTTGTAATGATGGATATACAATGACAATCGTCTAAAGCATCTACCGCTATTTAAATTCATACTTATTTGTAACATATACAACAGATACTGCAAATGCTTTTAAGCAAGACCCGATAAATTAATACGATTTCTAATGATGTTTACGGGAAACAGCTTCATTAAAAGAATAATCATAGTCTTTGCGGAGCGTCCCCATCCAGCGATCCCAGAAAAGGAAATACAAACCATAATTTCCTTTAAAATGCCTGTGATGCATATTGTGTGCTACAGAAGTGTTGATCCATCTGCCTATCCAATGTGTTTGAAATCCTTTTGGATACAATTCGAATCCAAGATGGCCATAAGTATTATATGCAAGACTGAAAACAAAAAAGAAAGACAAATGAATCGGGTGAACGGGAATCAGTAACAGGAAAAATATAAAGATCATTGACTCGAAAACAGCTTCCAGTGGATGAAAAGAATAAGCGGCCCATGGCGAGGGGTTATGCGATCTGTGATGTACAAGGTGAAACACCCGGAATAATTTTGGGTGGTGCATCAATCGATGCATCCAGTAAAAATAAGTATCATGCAAAAAAAGCATGAGAATAAAGGCAACGATAAAATATACCCATCCATGAGCAGCAATATTTGTATAAAAGCTGGTATGAACTCTGATAGTGTCTGTGTACAACATAAACAATGGCGGGAAAGAAAAAATGATAACAGACAGAACGGAAAAAAATATTTCACGTGTATAATCACTGATGGCAGGGAAGGAAGTTTGTATTTTCCGATACCGTATCTTCTTTTTCAGGATAACATAAAAGAGAATAAAAAAAGGCCCCGCAATAAGAAAATATTTATTTGCATTGTCTAACAACAGCCATGTGAAAATTTTCCAGTTCATTTTGTATCGTTTCAAAAACGAAACTATACATGTGCCTTTGCTAAAAAGTTAACCCGGGTTAACTTTTATTTTCCGGCCATTTTCTTTCTGAGCCGGCTTAGGCTTTGTGGTTCAATACCCAAATAACCGGCTATCCATTTCTGAGGCACACGGTTAAAAGCATCAGGGAACCGGTTAAAAAAAGAAGTGTAGCGTTCTTCCATTGTACGGGTGCGGTTTTGCTGCTCCTGCAACATTCTGTTTCTTAACTCCTCCGTTAGGAGATGAAGAAAAAAAGATTCAAACTTCGGGTTAATGGAAAAAATAGCGGGTAATTGATTTTTATTGATCATCAACATCTCACAATCTTCCAGTGCCAGAAAGTTTTTATGAGAAACCATTTGTACGGCCAGCCCTTCCGTATAAGTGAAAAAACAACCTTCATGAATAAAATCGCAGGCAACTTCTTTTCCATCATATATAATCGTAGCAGCAATAAGCCCCTTATGCAGGAAAGCAATAAAATGACAATGGCTGCCTTCCCGTAGGATATAATCTCCTTTTTTGTGTACAACTGCTCTGGTCATCATTAACGCCTCGTCAATATCAGGCAATGGAATCCGGACTTTATCAGTAATGATGTTTTTTATCGTTGTATATACGTGCACCTGTATTGAAAATAAGTCATCGTTTTTTGAAAGTGCAGAATTGAAATTGTTGTACACTGTTAGATGGTGTATGATGCCCGATTTCAAAGCAGTCAATTTTTTGAAACCCATCTTGAAACAAAAGCGACATATTTTCTTCTGAATATTGCCGTATATCTAATCCACTGCATTTTTTGGGGCCGTTTTCTGCAAAAGTACCGAGAACCAGGAACCCTCCAGGTTGTATAAATTGGTTAGCGATTGCTACATATTTTTCCACGAGTAAGTCATGTGAAAGAAAATGAAAAGCGGCACGGTCATGCCATACGTCATATTTTTCAGTTGGGTCGAACTTAGTAATATCTGTAATAATCCATTTAACTGACTTCCATTTTTCGCCGAGTCGCTGTTTTGCCTTTTCTATAGCCGTGGCCGAAATATCAAGTACCGTAATATCTGTATACCCGAGCATAAGCAGGTGATCAACCAGTAGGCTGTCGCCCCCGCATATATCAATGATTTTCGCTGAGAAAGGAAGCTGTAGCTGTTGAATCAGTTGTAGTGAGGTGTCAGGTACTTCCTGGTACCAGCTAACTTCGGTAAGTGCTTTTGTCTGGTAAATATTTTCCCAATGTAAAGATAGTTGTGGCTGTTCCATTTTGTAGTTACTTCACTTTAAGTAGTACTTTTCTCTGGAAATAATTTCCCATCATACCCAGTTTTGCGTTTCCTTTTATACTTTCCCCAGCTGTCATCATTACCTGTAATTGCAAGGTCGCATTACCAGCATGGTTAAGCGGCTGAACAGACATAGGCAGGCTGGTAATATCAAAATTTTCGTAACCCTGTAACTGATCACCTACCACACGGCACGACATGGGAAGATTAACATCCCATCCGGGTGCAAATTTGGAAAGCGAATGATTACCAATTGTAGTAGAATCAATGTATAGCCAAGCATTCCGGATAGGAGCAGCCTTATTTTTATTTTTCTTTCTGCCAATCACCGTAAGAACTGTTTTTATTTCGTAGCGGCCTGCCTCAATCAGGAAACTACCATCGGGTTGACGTAAAGATTTCAAAGTGGTTTTATCAAGTATATCAATAAAACTGTCTTCATCGTCTTTCCACGGGCCATTACTGTTATGACAGGAAAGGCAATTTGTAGAAGTAGACAGAATACCTACACCTGGCGGGTACGCATATGCAGCACTCATTCCAAAGCCATTCAGTAATTTTTTTTCAGCAAATTCATGGTGAAAAGTGTTATTACCAGGCAAGAAAATACCATAAACTGCAATGAATAAGGATAACGCCATAATGGTAACTATTTTCTTTTTCATATTTTTTTGATTTAAACCTTGACTACGATTTTCTCATCTCATTGCCAATTAAACCCGTTGTGGCTGAGTTATTAATCGTTTAGTAAAATAGTAAGGATAAAATCGCTATGCAGCATATCTGACGTGCTTTTCATGAAAGTACTTTTTTACCTGCGTTTTATCATTTTTTCTTTTTGTCATAAAATCTTCTACATTATTTCTCATCTGAGCTTTATTGATGGGGCGTTTCTTACCTATTATATTTGTTTTCATATCCTGATTCACATATTCCTGTGGATTTAGTTCAGGGCTATATGGAGGCAGGAAAAACAATTCAATCTTTTCTTTATTTACAGACAGCCATTCATTTAGTTTCTTTGTTTTATGTGCCGGGTGACTATCGGTAACAAAGTATATTTTCTGCCTGCTGTACTTTATCATTTGTTGTAAAAAAACCTGAAATACTTCGCTGTTAAACCTGCCGTCTATTATCATAAATTGTAAATGACCTTTGTTGCTTATGGCAGAAATCATATTTAGTGAAAAACGTTGACCAGTTCTTTTTATAACCGGGGTTTCCCCTTTGGGTGCATACGATCTACCTGCCTGATGATCGCTTCGCATACCCGTTTCATCTCCAAAATAAATTACCGCATTCTCTTTTACCGCATTTCTCTTAATACACGGGTATTCTTGTTCTAACCAATTCTTTACCTGTTCAGCCTTTTGCTCAAACGCTTTACTGATTGCCCTTTGAGGGGTATAGCCCCATGACTTTAAGTAACGGCCAACCTGCCAACGGGATAACTCAATACCATACTTCTCAAAAATCATTTGTTGTACAGCCTCTCTTGTCCATAAACCATACGCCAGCTTTAACTGGTCTGGCAATTTTTCCCTGATCAGTCTTCTTACCTCGGCTGACTGAACTCCTGTAATCTTTTTCCCTCCCTTTACCCCTCGCTTTTTATTCAACACAACTCTCTTGCCTACTTTCTTATACTGCCGCCAGATTCTCTCAACACCACTACGGCTTAGTCCAAAAATCTCAGCAGCCTGTTTTTGTGTCCCTTTCCCCTTTTTTAAATACGACACTAACTGTTCACGTATAGTAGATTGGGCAGAGGCTGTTCGGTTCCTTCCATCTCTTTTTTGCATTACCAAATATACAATATCCTTACCATTTTATGCTCCCATTAATAATAGTCAATAGACCATGGTCTATTGACTATTAACTATGCTCTTCTTTAACATCCTTTTTCTTCATCCAACCCTTCAACCCTGTATCTTTGATGCGATAAGCCGCTATGAAGAAATTAGACTGGTACATACTAAAGAAATTTTTAACCACTTTCTTTTTTGCCATCTTTCTTTTTGCGGTAATAGCTATTGTGGTAGATGTAAGCGAAAAAACGGATGATTTTGTTCGGTCGGGTTTATCGGTACAAAACATCATTACACAATATTATTACGGTTTTGTTCCTCATATTATCGCTTTACTATTACCCCTCTTTGTTTTTATTGCAGTAATTTTTTTCACTTCCAAAATGGCGGGCAGAAGCGAAATTATTGCCATACTGGCCAGTGGAACGAGTTATAGCAGATGGTTAAGGCCTTACTGGATAGGTGGGGTGATTCTTGCTGCAATATTATGGTTCGCCAATCAATATATAGTACCAAGAGCCAACAAGATACGGGGAAGTTTTGAGGCCAATTATATTGACAAAAACAATAGTTATAATGCGCTGATCAGTACCAGCAGTTATATTTATTTGCGTGTTGATTCATTTACTTATGCAGGGATATATGCTTATGATACCCTTTCCAAAAGAGGAGGGCCGTATTTCTCTTTCACGGTGAAAAAAAATAAAGTGGTCGAAAACCTCAGAGCAGACCAGATAGTGTGGGATACAGCTACGCGTAAATGGAAGCTGGAGTCGCTGATTCAAAGAAAAATTACAGATAAGGGAGAAGAGGTTTCTTTAACACCCGAGAAGATAATGTCTTTTAATTTCAATCCACTCGACCTGAGTCGCGATAAATACACAAAAGATAAATTAACCAGTCCTGAGCTGGATCGTTTTATTGAACTGGAAGAATTAAGAGGTTCGGAAGGATTAAATGGTTTAAAAGTTGAACGGTACAGAAGAGATGCAACCTGTATAACCGTAATTTTATTGACACTGATCGGCGCCATCGTTGCAGGCAGAAAAGTGCGAGGTGGTAGTGGGGTACATCTTGCGGTAGGTTTTGTAACGGCGGCCCTGTTTATTCTTACCGATCGTTTTTCCACGATCTTCTCTACGAAAGGCGATTTACCACCCCTGCTGGCGGCCTGGATACCCAATCTGATCTTCATTTTTGTAGTGATTTTCCTTTATCGAAAGGCACCTAAATGATTTTAACGGAGTTTACACAAGCTTCATGCTATTAGTTTTGCTGAGCAGGCTGACAAGTGTTACCTTTAACGGCCTGAAAAGCACCCTGAGCAAGACTTTTAATCATTTTTATAACGACGCCATAGCTAAAATTTTACGAAATGGGAATCATTAAAGATCGATTCAAGGAAAAAGCAGACGCAGCCAATGCCGAGATCAAAGACATCCTGAAAACACACGGAAATAAAAAGATTGGAGAAGTTACCCTTGCACAGGCCTACCAGGGAATGAGGGGTATTACCGGACTGGTAACCGAAACCAGTTTACTCGATGCCCAGGAAGGTATACGCTTCAGAGGTCATTCTATTCCTGAGCTACAACAGCATTTACCCAAAGCACCGGGTGGCGGAGAGCCATTACCAGAGGGTTTGTTTTATCTGATGCTGGTTGGTGAAATGCCTACAGATGAAGATGCAAACCATATTACCAGTGTATGGCAGCGCCGTAGTCATGTACCCACACATGTATTCCAAACCATTGATGCATTGCCCATCAGCACACACCCAATGACCATGTTTGTAACGGGTGTAATGGCTTTACAGACAGAAAGCAATTTTGCAAAAGAATATGCAAAAGGCATCAATAAAAAAGATTACTGGAACCCGGTATATGACGATGCAATGGACCTGATTGCACGATTACCCCGTATTGCAGCTTATATCTATCGTCGTAAGTATAAAAACAACGAACATATTCATCCCAACGGATTGTTAGACTGGGCCGGTAACCTGGCGCATATGATGGGTTATGATGACGAGAGTTTTAAGGAACTGATGCGTTTGTATATGACCATACATGCCGATCATGAAGGTGGTAATGTATCGGCTCATACCACTCACCTGGTAGGTTCTGCTTTGAGCGATCCTTACCTGAGTTATGCAGCCGGTATGAACGGTCTGGCTGGTCCTTTACACGGTCTGGCCAACCAGGAAGTAATCAAATGGATTTTTGAAATGCAGGAACAGTTAGGTACTGATGATCCAACCAGGGAACAGATTGCTGATTATGTTCAGAAAACACTTGCTTCAGGAAAAGTGGTACCGGGTTATGGCCATGCCGTATTGCGTAAAACAGATCCACGTTTTACTGCCCAAATGGAGTTTGGTAAAAAGCATATGGCCGATGATAAACTGGTAAATACTGTTTGGAAAGTATATGAAACAGTGCCGCCCATTCTGGAATCTTTAGGGAAAGTAAAAAATCCATGGCCCAATGTAGATGCACACAGCGGTGCATTACTGGTACACTATGGATTGGTAGAATATGAATTTTACACCGTATTATTTGCAGTAAGCCGCGCACTTGGTGTGTTGGCCAGTCTTTGCTGGGACAGGGCCCTGGGTCTGCCCATAGAGCGCCCCAAATCTGTAACCACAGACGCTGTAAAACAGTGGCTTGATGGTAAAGGTGAAATTTGGGAATAAGGAATAGTAATACGTAAAAGAGAAAGTCCATAGTTCATCTATGGACTTTCTCTTTTCTATACCGGATTGATTTTTTATTTTGGATGAACTGAAATGAATACACATGGCAAAAGCAACAGTATCTAAACCAGCAGCTAAAAACAAGGTGAAAAAAAAAGCTACTAAAATGGCTGTAAAAAAAGAGGTTTCAAAAGCACCTGCTAAGAAGGCGGCGCCGGAAAAAAAGAAGAAAGAAATTAACATAAAGTATTCCGATAAATCTGCAGGACAACCTGAACTGGTTCCCATTTTTGAGTGTATAAAAAAGATGCTGTTACCTTATGTGAAAGGTAGTCTGGAACTGGTGGGAGGATTTGGAGGTATGTTATGCCTGGTGAGCCGGAAATCGTTAGTGATAGAAGGAAGAAAAAAGGATGAAATGTGGTTTGCAGGTATCCTCATTCAGAAAGGGTATGTTGGTTTTTACTATATGCCTGTTTATGCTAATCCGGATATGAAAAAAGTATTTAAACCCGAATTATTAAAATGTCTTAAAGGGAAGAGTTGTTTTCATATTAAAAAGAATGACCCGGTAATTATGGCACAGATTAAAGAATCGTTGAAAATTGGATATGATATGTATAAAGAGAGGGGGTGGATGTAAATAAAAACCACTTCTCGGCGGTTTTTCTATGGAGAACAACTGATTCGAATCGGCGGCCTCTTGCATGTTATGCAAGCTCCGGCCCAGGAAAGAGTTTTGAAAATAAACTTATTACAACATTCACACTTAATATTTTTGACCCAAAACCTAGTCTTAATGATTAATTTTATCATTTTTTCTGAAAATTCTCTAAATAAAAATCAGCTGGGAATAGGTTATCCGGTAATGACTATGGAACCTCATTTAAGCAACTAACTTTTCTTATAGGCTGGAAAGTAAATATCAAAGTAATAATAGTGGTAAGATAATTTGATCCACTTATTTTAGCAAATTAATGCAATAAATTAAAATTATACAAAATTGAAATATTTACATAACCTATATGTGCAGGTTTTAATTGCTATAGTAATTGGTATTTTGTTGGGTCATTTTTATCCTTCATTTGCCTCAGAGCTAAAACCACTTGGGGATGCTTTTATTAAGCTTATTAAAATGATCATTGGCCCTGTTATTTTTTGCACAATTGTAACCGGAATTGCCGGTATGCAGGATACCAAAAAGGTTGGAAGGGTAGGAATAAAAGCAATACTCTATTTTGAGGTAGTTACTACTTTTGCTTTAATTATCGGACTTTTTGTAGTTAATATTTTAAAGCCAGGATCAGGCATGAATATTGACCCGGCAAGTTTAGATGCAAAATCAATAGAAGGTTATGTAACAGATAGTAAGAGTAGAAGTATTACTGATTTTCTTCTTCATATTATTCCGGATAATATTGTCAATGCTCTTTCTAATAATGATCTGTTGCAGGTTTTATTTTTTTCTATATTGCTTGGCTTTGCATTATCTAAAATAGGTGAAAAAGCAAAGCCTTTTTTGCAAACTATTCAGTCTTTTGAAACAGCTTTATTCACAGTCATCAACTTTGTGATGAAAGTGGCCCCATTAGGGGCAATGGGCGCTATGAGTTTTACAATTGGAAAGTATGGTATTAGTTCTCTGGCTTCACTTGGCCAGCTTATGATTGCGTTTTATATCACATGTCTTATTTTTATAATTGTTGTACTTGGTTCAATTTTAAAATATACAGGCTATAATATTTTCCGGTTATTAAGTTATTTGAAAGAAGAATTGTTGATTGTATTAGGCACCTCATCATCAGAAGCAGCATTACCCAGCTTAATAAAAAAATTGGAAAAAGCAGGATGTTCAGAACCGGTTGTTGGATTGGTAGTGCCCACTGGTTATTCGTTCAACCTCGATGGTACATCTATTTATCTTACGATGGCTGCTATTTTTCTGGCTCAGGCCACCAATACACCATTAGATATTGGTCAACAAATCACTCTATTACTGGTACTGTTACTTACTTCAAAAGGTGCAGCAGGAGTTACCGGCAGCGGCTTTATTACATTGGCTGCAACATTACCTGTTGTTGGTCATGTGCCTGTAGCTGCAATTACTTTAATTCTGGGGATAGACCGGTTTATGAGTGAGGGTAGAGCGTTAACTAATTTCATTGGTAATGCCATTGCTACCATAGTGATTGCAAAATGGGAGAAGGAGATTGACATAAAAGTCTATAATAATGTAGTTGAAAAGATAGATGATCGTGAATAAAACATATAATAAAACTGGTGAGGTAGTAAAGGGGAGGTCTTTTAAATACCTCTACATTCAGAAAGCTTGACTTAGAAAAGTAAATTTTTACTAATGTTGTTTAGTTCCTTTAAACCTCCATTTTAATCTGATTATTACTTTTCCTTAGAGATACCAATCGTTCACTTTTGATCTTTCTGACCCAATTTTAGCGTTTGATTACTGTTTCTGGCATCAGAAATAAAAAAGAGCCTTGAAATAAAGACTCTTTCTGTGGAGAATACCGGATTCGAACCGGTGGCCTCTTGCATGCCATGCAAGCGCTCTAGCCAACTGAGCTAATTCCCCTAATTTATTTTCGAACCTGTATAGCCTTCCCGATTACCATCGGGACGCTCTCAAGCCAACTGAGCTAATTCCCCTATTTATTTTCGAACCGTAGCCTTCCCGATTACCATCGGGACGCTCTCAAGCCAACTGAGCTAATTCCCCTATTTATTTTCGAACCTGTATAGCCTTCCCGATTACCATCGGGACGCTCTCAAGCCAACTGAGCTAATTCCCCTAATTTATTTTCGAACCTGTATAGCCTTCCCGATTACCATCGAGACGCTCTCAAGCCAACTGAGCTAATTCCCCTAATTTATTTTCGAACCTGTATAGCCTTCCCGATTACCATCGGGACGCTCTCAAGCCAACTGAGCTAATTCCCCTATTTATTTTCGAACCTGTATAGCCTTCCCGA